>CBFHLC010000018.1:0-35133 GCA_965656605.1 Litorivicinus sp.
AAAACTTGGCGTGGGGCATTGGTCAGCCGATCTTTGGTGCGATTGCTGAGAAGTTCGGCGACCGCAAGGCGATTGTGCTCGGAGTGGTGTGTTATGCGGTAGGGCTGTTCTTTACCGCCTATGCGACTACGCCGCTAGAGATGCAGTGGTTAGAAGTGCTGGTTGGCTTCGGTATCGCAGGTTTGGGCTTTGGCGTGGTGCTGGCCATTGTGGGCCGAGCAGCCTTGCCTGAGAATCGCAGTATGGCCATGGGTATCGCCACCGCAGCAGGCAGCTTAGGTCAGGTGGTTGGACCGTTGCTGGTCGCTCAGCTGCTGGACGTGATGAGCTGGCAGGACGTGTTTATCGTCATGTCGATGATCGTGTTTGCCGCATTGTTGTGCTTGCCGTTTCTGGGCAAAAGCCAAACCGCCAGCAAGGCCGAGCTTGAAGAAGCCATGAGTGCCGTGCTGTGGCGGGCGGCCAAGGATCCTAGCTACGCGATGATCTTTATCGGATTTTTCAGCTGCGGTTTTCAGCTGGGTTTCGTCACCGCGCATTTCCCCGCGTTTATTACCGAGGCCTGTGCTGCGATCTCGCCGGATTCAATGGCGGCCTCCTTGGGCATCGATAGCGCGGCAACCCTTGGGGCAGCAGCGATTGCCATTATCGGAGCGGCCAATATCGCAGGCACGTTGGCGGCCGGCGCACTGGGCAAGAAATACAGCAAAAAATATTTGCTCAGTGGTATTTATGCAGCACGGGTGCTGATCTCTGCTTGGTTCATTCTGGTGCCCATGACGGTCAACACCGTCGTGGTGTTCTCGCTGGTGATGGGTGCATTGTGGCTGGCCACCGTGCCGCTGACCAGTGGCTTGGTCGCGCATATTTACGGCCTTCGCTATATGGGCACGCTGTATGGCATCGTGTTTTTCTCGCACCAGCTGGGCTCATTCATGGGCGTGTGGCTGGGGGGCAAGCTGTACGATCAGTTTGGCGGCTACGATATTGTTTGGTGGGTTGGCATTGGCGTGGGCGTGTTGTCGGCGATTGTTCACCTGCCTATTAAAGAAAAGCCCTACGAGAGTAGGGCTGTGACGGCCTAGCGGCGGCGTTTCTTTGGCCGATTGCTGGGTCGGTCATCCATCGTGCGTTGGGTGCGGAAGACCTGGGGTTTGGCCCCAGTCTTTTTGCGCCGTGCGCCTTCGGGAACCGTGCCGGTGCCAGCTGGCTGATAGGTCGGAATCAAATGCTTTTTGCCATTGCCGATCAAATCGGCACGGCCCATGTCTTTAAGGGCTTGGCGTAACAGTGGCCAGTTGTTGGCATCGTGATAACGCAGGAACGCTTTGTGCAGACGACGCTGCTTCATCCCTTTGGGGCTGACCACATCTTCTGAGTCACGTTTGACGCGTTTTAACGGGTTCTTGCCGCCGTGCCACATCGCCGTGGCCAGTGCCATCGGGCTGGGTAGGAATGCCTGAACCTGATCGGCTCGGAAGCCATTACGCTTTAGCCACAGTGCCAGATTCATCATGTCTTCATCGGTGGTGCCTGGGTGGGCTGCGATGAAATAGGGAATCAGGTACTGCTCTTTTCCGGCCTCGGCAGAGTACTTATCGAACATCTGCTTAAAACGGTCATAGGTGCCGATGCCAGGCTTCATCATTTTCGAGAGCGCATTGGACTCGGTGTGCTCGGGGGCAATCTTTAGATAGCCGCCGACGTGATGCTGGACCAACTCTTTGACGTATTCGGGTGTCTCTACCGCGATGTCATAGCGCAATCCCGAGGCGATTAGAACCCGTTTAATGCCATTGATCTTGCGTGCCTTGCGGTACAGCTTAACCAGCGGCATTTGATCCGTGTTCAGGTTCTCGCAGATGCCCGGATAGACGCAGGATAGTTTGCGGCAGTTCTTTTCGATCTCGGGGTCTTTGCACGCCAGACGCCACATGTTGGCGGTCGGACCACCCAAGTCGCTAATGGTGCCGGTAAAGCCCGGTGTGCTATCACGAATCGCTTCGATCTCGTTCAGGATCGATTTTTCAGAGCGGTTCTGAATGATTCGGCCTTCGTGTTCAGTGATTGAGCAGAACGTGCAGCCGCCAAAGCAGCCGCGCATGATATTGACGCTGAACTTAATCATGTCGTAAGCCGGAATCTTGGCATCGCCATAGACCGGATGTGGCACGCGCTGGTAGGGCAGCTCGAACACGCCATCCATCTCGGGTGTTTCTAGTGGGATCGGCGGTGGATTGATCCAGACGTAACGCTTGCCGTGTTGCTGAATCAGGGCCCGCGCGTTGCCGGGGTTGGATTCTAGGTGCAAGACCCGTGAGGCGTGGCTGTACAACACCGGGTCGCTTTTGACCTGCTCATAGCTGGGCAGGCGGATCACAGTTTTTTCGCGTGGGATCTTTTGGGTGCGCGGAACAAATTTGATGGCTTGGGGCGCATCGGCCGGCGGCACTTCGTCGTTGATCTTGCAGTCAGGGGTTTGCGTGGTGTCCTGATAGGGATCGGGTTCCTGGGTGATCTGTCCGGGCATGTCAACCTCGGAGCTGTCGACCTGATACCAGCCGGCAGGGATGCCCTTGGCCGGCACCGCGGTGCCGCGAAGGTGGCGCATGTCATCGATGGTTTTGCCATTGGCCAGACCGTGTGTCAGCTCAACCAACGCGCGTTCGGCGTTGCCGTACAACAAGATGTCGGCCTTGGAGTCGAGCAACACGCTGCGGCGGACTTTTTCCTGCCAGTAGTCGAATTGGGCAGCGCGTCGCAGGCTGGCCTCGATGCCACCGATCACGACCGGCACATCTTTATAGGCTTCGCGGCAGCGCTGGGTATAGATCAGCGTGGCGCGATCCGGGCGCTTACCGGCCATGCCGCCAGCGGTGTAGGCGTCGTCAGAGCGAATTTTGCGATCCGAGGTGTAGCGGTTGACCATCGAGTCCATGTTGCCGCCGGTAACGCCGTAATACAGGTTCGGCTTGCCCAGACGCATAAAGTCATCTGCGCTGTTCCAGTCGGGTTGGGCGATGATGCCGACGCGAAAGCCCTGGGCTTCGAGCGTGCGGCCAATCACGGCCATGCCGAAACTGGGGTGGTCTACGTAGGCATCGCCGGTGACGATGATGACGTCACAACTGTCCCAGCCGAGCTCGTCCATTTCGGCACGGGACATGGGCAAAAAGGGTGCCGGACCGAACTTGTGCGCCCAGTGTTTTTTGTAACCGAATAGTTCTGGTGCTGGCTTCATATTGCCCATGTAAACATCGCCCCTCGTAGGCTTTCTTCTACGACGTTAGTTTAGCGGGGTATAGGTGTACTGTCGCGGGGTAATATTTATGTATAAGTAGTTTCCGAAATGCTTATACTGCCGGTATGAGAGTGCTAGTCCTTGACGACAACTTAGATGATCTACGCCAGGTTCGCCGGGTTCTATCGACCATGCCGAACCTTGACGCCATATATCTGCAAGATCCAGAGATCGCATTGCGTAAAGCGGTCGCGGGGGAAGTGGATGTGCTGGTGTGTGATATCAACATCCCCAAGATGAGTGGATTGGAGTTGGTCACGCGGCTGCGTGCGACTGAATCAAACTCTTGGTTGCCGACGATCTTCTTGACCGGGGCCGATGCCGAGCGCCAAGCAGAATCCTTGTTGCGCGGTGGGGATGCGGTGCTGACCAAGCCTCTGATGCCTTCGCTGTTTATGGCGCAGCTACAAGCCTTCAAGCGGCTAATCGACCAGCGTCAAAAACTGCTGGACGAGCAGCGTGATCTGCGCCACGAAGCCAACTTGGATTTACTGACGGGTTTGTGGAATCGGCGTGGTCTAGGTGTCGCGGTAAATGAAACCCTTAAGGTGTCTGAGATCTCGAAACAACTGGTCAGTGTGCTGTGCGTGAGCATCGACGGCCTGAAATCCTTTAACGAGTTCCACGGCAACACGGCAGGTGATGTGGCGATCCAGACCGCCGCCGGTGCGGTGCGGTATAGCCTTGAGCGTAATTCGGATCTAGCCGCTCGGATGGGCGAGGACGAGTTTTTAGTCTGCCTACCTGACACCGATGTACCCGGTGCACGCCGGATAGCTGAGTCGATTCACCAAACCTTTAAGGATTTGCGTGTCCTGACGCCCTCAAGCCAACAAGGTCAACTCAGTCTGAGTGTTGGGATCGCGTGCGAGCGCGCGCGGGCTCGGGACTTTGAGCTGTACATGGAGCAGTCCACCACAGCCATGTACGCAGCGAAAAACGCCGGGCCCAGTCAGGTCGCGCTGTATCGTCATCAGTTGGAACCCGTGGTGTACAACCCCGATGCAATTATTACCTCGGGCCCCATCGAGCGGCTGGACGGCTGAGCTCGATTTCCCTACCTATGATCCGCTGACGGCGGATATTCAGGCCGACATTGTGGTAGTCGGCGTTGGTGCCCGATTGGCGTGAGATCGCAGGCGAGCTGTCCTCGAGAAATGATCGGTCCATCACGCGGGGTTAACCCTGGAAAAAGACTCGTGCCGCGGAACAGGCACGATTAAGGCCGGTCGCGACGGCTTGATAGCAAACAAAAAGGCCGCGAGAGTATCGCGGCCTTTTTTGTGGTGCGTGGGGTTTGGTTAGTCCCAGCTGAGTGCGCCACCGACTTGGTATTCGATCACACGAGTCTCGAAGAAGTTTTTCTCTTTCTTCATGTCGATGATTTCGCTCATCCAAGGGAAGGGGTTGTTCACTGCAGGGAACTCTTCGCTTAGGCCGATCTGAGTCAGACGGCGGTTGGCGATGAACTGCAGGTACTCTTCCATCATGCCGTGATTCATGCCCAACACGCCTGTTGGCATGGTGTCACGCGCATACAGCACTTCTAGGTATAGACCCTCAAGGATGATCTGGCGAGCGTCAGCCTGCATCTGCTCGTCCCACAGGTTGGGGTTTTCAGAGATGATGCTGTTGATGACTTCAATACCAAACGCCACGTGGGTTGATTCGTCACGCATGATGTATTGGAACTGCTCGGCAGTACCGGTCATCTTGTTGCGACGGCCCAGTGATAGCACTTGGCTGAAACCGCAGTAGAAGAACATGCCTTCCATGACACAGTAGTACGAGATCAGGTTGCGCAAGAATGCACGATCCGCTTCTTCGGTGCCGGTTTTGAAGTCAGGGTTCGAGATTTCAAAAGTCTTCTCCAGGCCCCACTGTGCTTTCTTCGAGACCGAAGGCACTTCGTGGTACATGTTAAAGATCTCGCTCTCGTCCATACCGAGTGATTGCACCACGTGCTGGTAGGTGTGGCTGTGAACCGCCTCTTCGAATGCTTGACGCAGCAAGTACTGACGGCACTCAGGGTTGGTGATGTGACGGTAGATACCTAGCACCAGGTTGTTTGCCACCACGGTATCGGCCATCGAGAAGAAGCCCAGTGAGCGCTTAACGATCATGCGCTCGTCATCGGTCAGGCCGTCTTCACTTTTCCATAGCGCAACGTCTGTGGTCATGTTGATTTCCTGAGGCATCCAGTGGTTTGCACAACCATCTAGATACTTTTGCCACGCCCAGTCGTACTTGAACGGAACCAGCTGGTTCACGTCAGCGCGGCAGTTGATCATGGCCTTGTCTGAAATTTTGATGCGGCTTTCGGCGCCCTGCAGAATTTCTTCCTCGGCCTCGGCCGTGTTCAATGCGTCGATGTGGGTCTGGACGCTTTGGTAGCTGACCGCACCCTCCACGCGTTGGACTGGCTTGATCGGGCTAATCGAGGCGCCAGCCGGCGGCTCGGCCGTCACGGCCGGAGCGGGCTTGGGGGCTTCTGCCTTGATCGGTGCCGGCGCAGGTTTGGGCGCTTCGGCTTTTACCGGCGCGGCTGCAGGCGCAGCAGCGGGTGCTGCGACCTGATCGTCTTCGTTGTAATCGTCCCAACTTAGCATGTGTCTGTCTCCAATCTGTCGTTTTATACAGTATCTATTATTGGCAGGCTTCGCAATCTGGATCGTCCAGAGAGCAGGCCTGTGGCACGGCTTGTCCTTCGCCCAACTCGAAATCAGTGGCCGGCTTGGTCGGCGCAGCGGCTGGAGCCGCCTGTACCGCCGCAGGTGCTGCCGCTGGAGCTGGTTCAGCAGCAGGTCGAGATTTCACAGTGGATTTCTCGGTGCTGCTTGCGCCCATTGCACGTAGGTAATAGGTGGTTTTTAGGCCACGGAACCATGCCATACGATAGGTCACATCCAATTTCTTTCCGCTGACGCCCGAAATGTACAGGTTCAGCGATTGCGCCTGGTCCAACCACTTCTGGCGGCGGCTGGCGGCATCAACAATCCAACGGGGCTCGATCTCGAAGGCCGTTGCAAATCTATGCTTCAGATCTTCGGGGATGCGGTCGATCTGCTGGACGCTGCCGTCGAAGTATTTCAAATCGTTAACCATCACGCTGTCCCACAGGCCGCGTGCTTTTAGTTCTTTGACCAAGTAGGGATTCACTACGGTGAACTCGCCTGACAGGTTCGATTTGACGTACAGGTTCTGGTAGGTCGGTTCGATCGACTGGCTGACACCGGTAATGTTCGCGATGGTCGCGGTCGGTGCGATCGCCATGACGTTCGAGTTACGCATGCCTTGGGCTGCGACCTTGTTACGGATCGGAGTCCAGTCCATCGTGTTGCTACGGTCGACTTCGATGTAATCGCTGCCGCGCTGCTTCTCAAGGATATCCAAGCTGTCCAGCGGGAAGATGCCCTGATCCCACAGTGATCCTTTGTAGGTTTGGTAGGCGCCACGTTCGGCGGCCAAGTCACTGCTGGCTTCGATCGCGTAGTAGCTGATCGCTTCCATTGACTCGTCTGCGAAACGAACCGCTTCATCACTGCCGTAGGCAAAACCTAGCTCGTACAGTGCGTCCTGGAAGCCCATCAAGCCCAGACCGATCGGACGGTGCTTCATGTTTGAGTTCTTGGCTTGTGGGACCGAGTAGTAGTTGATGTCGATCACGTTATCCAACATGCGGATCGCGGTGGTGATCGTCTCTTTCAACTTGGCATGATCCAGACCACCGTCACGGCTGACGTGAGCCTTTAGGTTGACTGAGCCTAGGTTGCACACGGCGATCTCGTCGATCGAGGTGTTCAGGGTAATCTCGGTGCACAGGTTTGAGCTGTGAATCACGCCAACGTGTTGCTGGGGCGAGCGCAGGTTGCAGCTGTCCTTGAAGGTGACCCAAGGATGGCCAGTTTCAAACAACATACTCAGCATCTTGCGCCACAGATCCGCAGCCTTGATGCGACGGAACAAGGTCATCTGACCGTTGCGGGTCATCTCTTCGTATTCGTTGTAACGGGTCTCGAAGGCCTCGCCATATAGATCGTGCAGATCCGGGCAGTCGCTGGGGCTGAACAACGTCCATTCTTCGTCATTGAAGACGCGCTTCATGAACAAGTCAGGCACCCAGTTGGCGGTGTTCATGTCGTGGGTACGACGACGATCATCACCGGTGTTCTTGCGCAGCTCTAGGAACTCTTCGATGTCCAGGTGCCAAGATTCTAAATAGGCACACACCGCACCTTTCCGCTTGCCGCCTTGGTTAACCGCAACCGCTGTATCGTTAGCCACCTTCAAGAACGGCACGACGCCTTGGCTTTTGCCGTTGGTGCCTTTGATGCGTGAACCCAACGAGCGCACAGGCGTCCAGTCGTTACCCAAGCCACCGGCAAATTTCGACAGCAAGGCGTTGTCACGGATTGCGCCGTAGATCTCGGACAGATCATCCGGGATGGTGGTCAGGTAGCAGCTAGATAGCTGGCTGCGCAGGGTGCCTGCGTTAAATAGGGTGGGCGTAGAACTCATGTAGTCAAAGCTGGACAGCAGCTTGTAGAACTCGATAGCGCGGTCTTCGCGGTTTTCTTCTTCCAGGGCCAAGCCCATCGCCACACGCATGAAAAATACCTGCGGCAGCTCGAAACGGGTCTCGTTCGAATGGATGAAGTAGCGGTCATATAAGGTCTGCAGACCCAGATAGCCAAACTGCAGGTCGCGGTCGACTTCGATCGCAGCGCCCAGTTTCTCTAGGTCGTAGTTGTTTAGCTCGTCAGATACCAATTCCAGCTCGGCAGCCTTTTTGATGTAGGCGGCCAGTGCTTGCGGATACAGGGCGTGCATGTCGCTGTGGGTGGCGTTCTCTGCCAGGCCCATAAAGCTGAGGCCCTCGGCACGGATGATGTCCATCAACAAACGCGCAGTGACCTGGCTGTAGTTGGGTTCTTCCTCGACCAATACGCGGGCGGTCATGACCAGGCCGGTGCTGACTTCTTTGGTGGGGATTCCGTCGTATAGGTTGCGCAAGGTGTCTTCTAGGATGCGCTCGCCGTCGACGTTCTCTAGACCGGCAGTGGCTTCCTCGACGATGAAACGCAAACGGCCCACATCCAACGCAGTCTTGCTGCCGTCGGCTAGGGTGACGTTAATGGTGGGGTGCAATTCTTCTTCGTGAGCCGGCGCTTCAGCCGCGCGCTTTTCAGCTTGGGCGGCGCGATACAATACGAAGGCCTTAGCCGTTTTGTGCTCGCCAGCACGCATCAATACCAATTCGACTTGGTCTTGGATGTCTTCAATGTGCAAGGTGCCGCCCGAGGGCATGCGGCGTAGGTAGGTGGCCTCAACCATGTCGGTGAAGCGTTCGCACATTTCACGCACACGCGCGCTGCCGGAGGCTTGTCCGCCTTCTACGGCCAGAAACGCTTTGGTGATGGCAACGGTGACTTTGCTACGGTCAAACGGTACTACAACGCCGTTTCGCTTGATAACGCGAAAAGCGCCGGGGCGGATTTCTGTGCTTTGGTCAATTTGTGTGTGGCTACCGTCGACTGGTGTGGCAGTGCTGGCGCTGGTTTGGGTGCCCAAATCCATCTTGTATCCTTGGCCCTGTGGGTCCGTCTGGCGAATGTCATTCTTGTTGAGACACAAGATATAGTGGTTGGCAGGGCAAGCCAACCCTTTATATAGTGTTTTTTGTTGTTCCTAAGCTGTGGAAAAGCTGGGGGTGCTTGTGGATAAAAATGGTGCGGCTTGCTATCCCCCGTCGCGAGTGCGATCCAGAAAATGCAAGCCTAAAGTTCAATCTTTAGCGCGAAGAAAAACCTAGTACTAGCCGGATAAAAGTTGGGTTAGTTCGCGGATGCGTGATTCCTGATCCGGATCCCCCATTGCACCGATACCAGGTTCGATCGGCAGCTGAGCCTGCTGCCATTTTGCAACGGCCGCCACACTGCTTAACGCCGGCCCAGGACGCAGGCCGTCTTCTAGGATCGACCAATGTGCCAGTTGGGCAATGTCTGCGCTGTTCAACTCGCCGCTGCTGGCGCGTTGCCAATGGTCCCGTTGTGCCACGTCGCTGACTTGGTCGGCTTGAAAGTCCCACTGCGATAATAAAATCGCCGCGGCGCTGGGTCCGCAGGTGGCCTCAAGCGCATCGAATCGGATTTGTGTGCCCAGCTCGTCGCGTCGCTCGTGTTGTTCGACCCAGGCCACCAAGGGTAGGGCGCCTAAATTCTGCAGAAGCACCAACAACAGCGGCTCAGAGGGTTCGAGGTGATCGGTTTGGTCGGCCAGAAAGACGGCGCGCGCGGCGGTGTTTTGAGTGCGCTCCCACACGTTGTGCAGCAATCGTTTGCCGGTGGGGCTCCCGTGGAATAGCTGTTTCAACAGGTGGGCATTGGCCAGGGCATGGGTGCGCTCTTTACCCAGTCGCATGATGGCCATGTCCAGGGTGGCGATGGGCACTCGGCCTCGATTCAATACGGAATTGGCAGCCTTGACCAGCTGGGCGACGACCCCAGCATCTTGGGACAGAGCTTGGCTGACCAAGCCCGGATCGTAGTCTTCCTCGGCCATCAAGTCATGAATCTTAAAGGCTAAATCCGGCAGAACTGGCAGGCGCACGCGGCCAGCGTCGAGTGCTTCGTTAAATTGGGTCGCAAGGGTGTCAAGATTCATGGCGCGAACTCATTGGGGGGAGTTCTAAGTGAAGCAGTGATGGGGGATAAAACTTGTGAGGGACTTCACGGGTGGCGAGCTACGCGACTCCAATAAATTGACGCGCGCCCACTCCCGATCTGATTAGATCGCTAAGACGTCCTCGGCTTGGAAGCCTTTTTGCGTCTCAGAGATGCTGTATTCGACCATCTGGCCGTCCAGCAGGCTTTTGTGCCCATCCCCACGAATATTTCGATAGTGAACAAAAACATCCGCGCCATCGTAACGTTTGATGAACCCGAACCCTTTTGCGTCATTGAACCATTTAACCGTGCCAGTTTCGCGTGCACTCATGGGAAGCCTCCTACAACAAAAATACATTCCACACCCCCACACTAGGCGCATTTACCTAACGCGTGGGGGGTGAATGATTAGAGTGTGTTCAGCTTCACAATCTGGCTTTGCAAACGCTCAAGCGTCGCCTGCGAGTCCGCCATTTTGGCCTTTTCTTTGTCGACCACGTCAGCGGGTGCTTTGGCCACGAACTTCTCGTTGGACAACTTGCCGGACAGGCGTTTGATGTCTTGCTCCAGGCGTGTGACTTCTTTGTCCAGACGGGCGATCTCGGCATCTTTGTCGATCAGGCCTGCCATCGGAACCAACACTTCCATCTCGCCGACCACGCCCATACTGGCCACAGGGGCTTCGCCGCCATCCAGCCAAGTCAGATCGCTGATGCCTGCCATGCTTTTTAAGAACACATCGCAGGTGTCGGCCAGATCCCGATCGCGCGACTCGCCGGCATTCAAGATCACACTGAGCTTTTTGGACGGCGGAATGTTCATCTCGCCGCGGATGGTACGCACGGCCACCACGGTTGCTTTTAACCAATCGATCGCCGCATCCGCCTCACTATCGACTTTGTCGGCCTCCGCATTGGGGTAGGGCGCCTGCGAAATGCTGGGACCGCCTTTACCGATGCGCGGTGCCACGGTCTGCCAGATCTCTTCCGTGATAAAAGGAATAATGGGGTGCGCCAGGCGCAGGGCGGCTTCTAAAACGCTCATCAATGTGCGGCGGGTGGCGGCTTTTTCCGCTTCGCTGGCATCGCCGTTCAGCACGGGCTTGGTCAGCTCTAGGTACCAGTCGCAATACTCGTTCCAGATGAACTCGTAAATTGCCTGGGCAGCCATGTCCAGACGCAGATTGCCAAGCGAGCGCTCGACTTCGGCCTCACAGGCCTGCAGGCGACTGACGATCCAGCGATCGGCCAAGCTGGGTTTCAGCGGCTGATCCTGCATCAGATCGCAGTCCTCAACATTCATCAGCACAAAGCGAGTGGCGTTCCACAGCTTGTTACAGAAGTTTCGGTAGCCTGCGACGCGTTCCAGACTGAAGTTGATGTCACGACCGGTCGAGGCCATGGCGGCAAAGGTGAAGCGCAAGGCGTCCGTACCAAAGGCGTCGATGCCCTCGGGGAACTCTTTGCGGGTGGCCTTTTCAATCTTTTTAGCCATCTGCGGCTGCATCATGTTGCCGGTGCGCTTGGCGACCAAGGTTTCCAGATCGATGCCATCGATCAGATCGATGGGATCCAGCACGTTCCCTTTGGACTTGGACATTTTCTTGCCCTCACCATCGCGTACCAGTCCATGCACGTAGACCTTTTTGAAAGGCACTTCGCCGCGGAACTTAAGCGTCATCATGATCATCCGGGCGACCCAGAAGAAGATAATGTCAAAGCCAGTCACCAGCACGTCGGTGGGGTGGAACTTGGCCAACTCCGGCGTTTCATCCGGCCAGCCCAAGGTCGAGAAGGTCCACAACGCAGAGCTGAACCAGGTATCCAACACGTCGTTGTCCTGGGTCAGTTCACGATCGCCCAGGTTGTGCTTTTCACGCACCTCGGCTTCGTTGCGGCCGACAAATACGTTGCCGTCCAGGTCGTACCACGCCGGGATGCGATGGCCCCACCACAGCTGGCGGCTGATGCACCAGTCTTGCAAGTCGCGCATCCAGGCAAAGTAGGTGTTCTCCCACTGCTTGGGAACAAATTCGATGTCACCATTTTCGACCGCAGCAATGGCGGGTTTGGCCAGCTCTTCGACGGCGACGTACCACTGATCGGTCAGGTAGGGCTCTAGGATGGCACCGGAACGATCGCCCCGCGGTACCGGCAGGCGGTGGTCTTTGACCTCAACCAGCAGTCCGGCCGCATCAAAGTCAGCCACGATCGCCTTGCGTGCTTCAAAACGATCCATCCCGCGATACTTTTCGGGGGCTTCGTTGTTGATGCTGGCATCATCGCGCAGCACATTGATCATGGGTAGCGAGTGACGCTTGCCCATCTCGTAGTCGTTGAAATCGTGCGCAGGCGTGATTTTTACGCAGCCGGTACCGAACTCGGGATCGACGTAGTCATCCGCAATGATCGGGATCTCCCGGCCTACCAGCGGCAGGGTGATGGTTTTGCCAACCAGGTCGGCGTAGCGCTCGTCCTCGGGGTGAACCGCAACGGCGCTATCGCCTAGCATGGTTTCAGGACGGGTCGTTGCGACAATCAGCTCGCCGGATCCATCGCTTAGGGGGTAGCGCAGATGCCAGATGTGTCCGTTTTCTTCTTCGTTCTCAACTTCTAGATCCGAGACCGCCGTTTTCAGGACCGGATCCCAGTTCACCAGTCGCTTGCCACGGTAGATCAGGCCTTCCTCGTGCAGTTGCACAAAGACTTCTTGGACTGCGCGAGACAGATCGGGATCCATGGTGAAGCGCTCACGGCTCCAATCAACGGACGAGCCTAGGCGACGCAGCTGGCCGGTGATGTTGCCACCGGATTCGGCTTTCCAGTCCCAGACCTTGTCGATGAATCCATCGCGGCCTAAATCGTGACGGCTGACGCCTTGGGCCTCGAGTTGGCGCTCAACCAGCATCTGGGTCGCAATACCCGCGTGATCGGTGCCGACTTGCCATAGGGTGTCGTGCCCCTTCATGCGGTGATACCGCACCAAGGCATCCATGATGGTGTTGTTGAAGGCATGTCCCATGTGCAGGCTGCCTGTGACGTTAGGCGGCGGAATCATGATGCAGTAGGGGTCGCCAGATCCGCTGGGCTTAAAGCAGCCGTCAGCTTCCCATTTGGCGTACAGGTCTTTCTCGATCAGCGAAGGGTCGAATGCCTTTTCCATGATGTTGGTCGTCTCAGATTTTGTCGGTTTCGTAGCGTTGGAGCGGGTGCCCGCGGTCTTTGTAGTGCGTCCAGCGGGTGCGCGCGGCGGCCAATAGTGTATCCGTACTGGTCACCACTTCACAGAGATGTTCGAAGCGTGCGTAGTGTTTTGGCACCTGTTCGGTCAGATTAATCAGCACGTCATGGTGCTGAGGCCATTCCTCATCCGCAGCAATGTCCAGTTTGGTATCTGGCTGGCTGGGGTCGGTGCGGTGGGGCAAAAACCCATCCGCGGGGTAGGACCACAGCAGGCTAGATAGCTCGGATTGGCGCTCGGCAGAGCCGGCTAGAAACAACACGGTGTGTCCTTTTCTGACCAGCATCCGAGCCAGGCGAATCGCAAACTTTGCCGAGTCGGTAAATTCGCTTTCCGGGCAGATATAAAAGCGAACGCCGGTCATCCAGCGCGCTTCAACAGCCAGTTCATCAACAGGGGTACCGGACGTCCGGTCGCACCCTTGGCTTTGCCACTGGTCCAGGCGGTGCCGGCGATATCCAAGTGCGCCCAGGGCGTGTCTTTGACAAAGCGCGCCAAGAAGCAGGCTGCTGTGATAGTGCCGGCATCACGTCCGCCGATGTTGCCCATGTCGGCAAAATTGGAATCCAGCTGCTTGTCGTATTCCTCGCTGATGGGTAGTCGCCATGCGGTGTCCATCGCATCTCGACCGGCCGATAGTAGCTCGTCCGCCAAGTCGTCATCGTTACCCAGCAATCCTGTGTTGTGATGGCCCAGCGCGATGATGCAGGCGCCGGTTAGCGTCGCCATGTCGACGATGCAGCTGGGTTTTTCTTGCTGAACGTAGGTCAATGCGTCGCACAGCACCAAGCGGCCTTCGGCGTCGGTGTTTAGGATCTCGATGGTTTGGCCTGACATGCTGGTCACGACGTCACCGGGTTTGGTGGCCCGGCCCGAGGGCATGTTTTCAGCACAGGCGACCACCGCGACGATGTTCAACGGGATGTCTAGCTGCGTGACCGCGTGCATGACGCCCATCACGGTGGCGGCTCCACCCATGTCGTATTTCATTTCGTCCATGCCCGCGCCGGGTTTTAGACTGATACCGCCGGTATCAAAGGTAATGCCTTTGCCGACTAGGGCGATCGGGGCCTCGTCACCACCATTGTTAAAGCGCATGACCGCCAGCTGGCTTTCCTGATCCGAGCCGTGACCCACCGACAACAGGCTGTGCATGCCCAGTTGACGCATCTCGTCCTCGCCCAGGATCTCGACCTGCAGCTTGGGGTGTTCAAGCTTGCGTGCATGGCCAGCCAAATAGGTTGGGGTGCAAAAGTTCGCCGGCAGGTTACCCAGCTGGCGGGTCAGATTCGCGCCTTGGGCGATTTGGTAGCCGGTTTTGGCCGCCTCTATATCAGCGGGCACGTCGAATTTGGCCAGCACGCTAGCCTCGGGCAGCTCTTTGGTGCCAAAGGTTTCGCGGTACTGATAACTGCTAAGGCCGATGTGCAGGCCCAGTTGGCGAGCAAAGGTGCCATCTAAGCTGCCTTGCGGGGCTAGGGTTGCACGCTCAATACCTTTTTTGACTGCTGCCGTGGCGATGGCCTTGGCTGCTTTATCCAGTGTCTTTGCGCTGAGTTTGTCTGCGTCGCCTAGACCGATCAGCAGCAAGCGCTTGGCGGTCAGTCCTGCGGGGGCGGGAATCATCAGGCTATCCCCGGCCTTACCGGTAAAATCGCCCTGCGCTGTGACGGCTGCGACTGCATTGCTAGCAAAAGGGGCGGTCTGATCGGTATGCAGGGTCATGATCAGCAGATCGGTGGCGTGATCGCTGAGGGCGGCAGGGCTTAGATCAAATAACATGGGGCGCTCCGTTGTAGGTTTTCCGGTAGGATACCGGTTTTTATTCATTCTCGGGTGTCTGTGAGCATACTCAGTCGGTACCTAGGGCGGGAAGCCCTGGCGGGTGCAATGGCCGCTGCGTTGGTGTTGACCTTTCTGGGGTTGACCGGCCGCTTGGTGCGCTATTTAGAAGAAGCGGCCAACGGCACGCTGGCACCGGATTTGGTGTTCGCCATCGTTGCAGGCCGGATCCCGGGAATCTTGCAGATTGTGTTGCCGTTGTCGTTCTTTTTAGGGGTGCTGCTGATGGTCGGGCGTCTGTATGCCGATCATGAGGCCGCCGCTCTGCGCGCCTCAGGCTTTGGACGTCGTCACATGACTCGCGCCCTGCTGGCCCCGATCAGTTTTATCCTGATCGCAACCCTCTCAATTTCATTGTTCATCGCACCGCAAACCGCCGCCTGGGTTCAGCGTCAGGTCGAGCAGGGCCGCCAGGTGGCAGGCATTGCTGGCTTGAATCCGCAGCAGTTTCAGTCGATCGGCGGCCAGGCCGTGTTCTATGCGGCGCAGGCCATGGACGACGGGCGTATGGCGGATGTGTTTGTCCATCAGCCGGGCGAGTTGGACACGGTCTTCAAAGCCAGCTTTGCTTACCAGCGATTGGATCCCGATACCGCACAGCGGTTTTTGGTGTTGCAGGACGGTCAACGTTGGAGCGGGACCCCGCAGCGCTTGGATTGGGAAGCGCTGGCATTTGAGGAGTATCTGGTCAAGTTAGAACTGCCCGATCAAAACCGAGGGCCATTGAAAGTTGAGGCCATGGACAGTGCAACCTTAATGGCTGGCGATCGTCGAGCGCAGGCGCAACTGCAGTGGCGCTTGGCCTTGGGTTTGATGGTGCCGGTCGGCGCACTGCTGGCAATGGCCCTAGGCCCGACACCGCCGCGCAGCGGTCGCTGGACCCGATTCCTGCCCGGGGTGTTGCTGTTCATCGGCTATTTCGGCTTGGTTAACTACCTTCATGCGCAAATGATTGACGGCAAACTTCCGCTGCTGCCTGCGATTTGGCCGGCGCATCTGCTGATGCTGGCAATCGCGCAGGGCATCGGATGGCGCAATCGCCAGCGGGGTCTGGCATGAAGCTGGCGCTGTATTTTCAACAACGAATTGCCGCCGCCACCCTGGTGGTAATGGTCGTGTTGCTGGGATTGTCCTTTACCTTCGAGCTGATCGACGAGATTGGCAACAGCTCGGGCGGCTATGGGTTTGCCCAGGCGTTGGTGTATTCCGCAATGCAAGCGCCAGAAGCCTTGGTTCGCGACTTGCCGCTGATGGGGCTGATTGGTGCACTGGTGGGGTTAGGCAGCTTGGCCTCGTCCAGCGAGATTATTGCAGCCCGTGCCGCCGGCTGGTCGTTGACACGTATTGTTGCCCTAACCGCGGTGCCCGGATTTGTGCTGGGCCTAGTCGGTGTGGCAGTTGCGCAATTCATTGTGCCGTTCTCGAGTGTGACGGCCGAGAATTACAAATCGCTCGCCCAGGGGCGTGGCGAGCTGAACGAGTCGGTTCGGGGGCTATGGCACCGACTGCCGGATGGCTACATGAGTCTGGGCTCGGTCAATTCCCGGGGCGAGGCTAGCCGCCTGAATTGGTTTGAGTTCACCCCCGAGCATGAGCTGGTCGAGGCCGGTGAGGCCCCGCGTGGCGAGATTGCTAGCCTGAATTGGCGGGCGCTGGATTCCACCCGTGTGCAGGTCGAGCAAAATCAAATCCGCCAGCGAGTTCAGGACACGCGGGTGTTTCCGGTCGAATTAGGGGCGTCCGAGTTGTCCTTGGCGCAGGTTGATCCCAGCTTTCTGCCGCCCTTGTCATTGTGGAAGCTGTCCCAGCAGTTAAAGGCGGACGGGCTGAATGCCCAGCGGCCGCAGCTGTATTTGTATCAAACTGTCTTTTTGCCGTTGTCGGTGGTGTGTTTGGTGCTAGCGGCGGTGGGGTTCGTGCTGGGGCCGCTGCGCTCATCCCCGATTGGCACACGCTTGTTTATCGGTGTGCTGGTCGGTCTGGGATTTAAGCTGGTTCAGGACGTGGCCGGCCCAGTCGCCTTGGTGTACGGCACTCACCCCTCGTTGGCGGTGGGGTTACCGGCGGCTTTGGCGTTGATTCTGGCGGCGGCCATGTTCAGGCGTGTTTAGGCGCTCTTTATTTTGGGTACCTCAACCACTCGGGTTCCGCTGGCTCGGTCATACCAAGTGCGGCGATCCGGCTCGCCGTAGGCGCTTAGATAGGCGGCCGCGCCTGCTACCATCAAGGCGCCGCCCAGTGTGATCTGTCCGCTTGCCAGCAATATTAGCCCCAGCCAGAATCCGCCGATAAACAGTGCGCACCAGGCAAAACGGGCCGTGGCCTGCTTCCAGGTCATCAACGTGCCGGTTTGACTCTCGACTCGCAGGTGCCAGGCCTGCATTCCAATGGTGCGGCCTGATTTGGTCCACAAATAACCAAAGAACGCCCAGGCCAAGCCCAACAGCACTAACTGCACGACTTGCGGATGGGCAAAGCCACCACTGGCGATGGCGACCAGTGAGCCGGTCAGCAACCATAGTGCTAGCAGAATAAAGGCATCGTAGAACCCGGCTGCCGCGCGGTTAAACGATGGGGCGGGGCCCAGGGTGGGGCGTTGGGGGTCGATGGGCGATGGCGGTTGGGACATGGGGGTTCCTGAAGCTGATCGATGTGGCGCAGGGTATACGATTTACTAGGACGGTTGAATGCAAATACCCATGCAAAGATGGTTGCCACCCTCGGGTGTTATCTATATTATCCGCGCCCAATGCCAGAGTGGTGAAATTGGTAGACACACGGGATTCAAAATCCCGCGCCCTTAAAAGCGTGCCGGTTCGAGTCCGGCCTCTGGTACCAAACATTGAAAAAGCCCGCAATTGCGGGCTTTTTTGTGTCTGTTAGAAAGGTGTTTTACCGCCTCTTAGGTTTGCGCCCCTGTGGCTTGGCACTGCCGCCGCGTCCGCCACGTCCGGCCGGTTTGCCCCGAGTGCCAGCTCCGGCGCGCTCACCGCCTTTGCGTCGATCGCCGCCCTGTGCAGGTTTTCCAGCCGTGCGATGTTTACTGCTGGCAGGCCGACGGGTGCGAGACTTCCCCGTGCCTTCAGAGCTGGAGTCCTCGACTGCCTCTAGCAGGGTGGTGAGCTCTTTTGGTGTCAGATCCCGCCAGTCACCCACAGCCAAGCCCTTTAGGTTCACGTTCATGATGCGAACCCGTTCGAGCTTGGTGACCTGATAGTTGAAGTGCTCGCACATGCGGCGAATCTGCCGGTTTAAACCCTGAACCAAGATGATTCTGAACACGGTGGGCGATTCTTTAACGACTTTGCACTTTTTGGTTCGGGTGCCCAGCATCGGCACACCGCCGGCCATGCCCTCGATAAAGGCCTCGGTGATCGGTTTGTTAACCGTGACCAGATATTCTTTTTCGTGGTTGTTGCCAGCGCGCAGGACCTTGTTGACCAGATCCCCGTTGTTGGTCAAAAAGATCAGGCCCTGGGAGTCTTTATCCAGGCGCCCAATCGGAAAGATTCGAACGCCATGGTTGACGAAGTTGACGATGTTATTGGGCTCGCTGGCCTCGGTCGTGCTGACCACGCCGACCGGCTTGTTCAAGGCGATAAATTGAAAGTCTTCGCGATCCGGTGGGTCAAGTTCCTGACCGTTGACCCGAACCACATCGCCGGGTCCGACTTTTTGACCCACATCGGCGCGTTTGCCGTTGATGAACACGTTGCCCTGTTCAATAAATCGGTCGGCATCGCGGCGCGAGCAAATGCCGCTTTCGCTAATGTATTTGTTCAGACGGGTCAGCATAAAAACCTAGGACAACGTTAAAAACGCCAGTCTAACAAGAACTAGGCTTCTAGGGCGTGCTCGGCTAGTTGCGGTGCGACGTGATGATTCTGAACGCCCACCCACACTAAGTCGCCGCCGGTTAAGCACTTGCCTAGTGGTTGGCCGTGAACATCGACGGGGCTGGACAGAATTCCTGCACGGTTGCGGCCGCGGTCTTTGGCGACATACAGCACTCGATCTGCCCAGTTCATGACGGACTTCAATTCTTTGGACGAACAGATGTCAGAGGGACACATGCCAACAGAGGCGGTGATGTCCAACGGCCCGGCGTCCGTCACAAAGGGGGCGGTGCGGACACAGTCCAAAATCCGTTTGACCAGGGTGGGTCCCAATTCAGCAGATACTTCGTTAAACACCACAACGAATTCTTCGCCGCCCCAGCGGATGGCTAGGCTGTCATCGCGCAGGTTCTCTTTGAGTCGAGCCCCCAGGATGCGTAACACTTGATCGCCTACTTCATGACCGTAGGTATCGTTGACGCTTTTGAAATGGTCAATATCGATCAGGGCCAGAAAGCCTGTCAGCCCGGCGCGTGTGGGTGGCAGGGGTTCCAGGTGGCGCTGGCAATACAGCCGGTTAAACAATCCGGTTAGTGGATCTAGGTGGCTGGCCTCGGTAATTTGGCGGTTCTTCTTGCGCAGCTCGTTTTCCAGTTGGTTCTCGACGCTGACCAGGCGGTTGTAGCTGGCCACCAGCGATCCAATCTCGTCACTGGATCGGTCGCACAGCTCCATCCGTGTGCGTTGGCTGACAGCGGCAGAAATTGCGGTATTCAGATTACGTAACCGCCGATTGACGATGTAGTGGAATCCAATCGAGGCGCTTAGCAGCGTCAACAAAAAGGCCATGCCCAAGGTGGCGCCGCCACGCTGCAGCTGTGCGTTAGCCACGGCATTGATGTTGGACTCGGTGAGTGCAACACGCAGCTGTTGCTGATCCCCTAAGGATAAGTCCATGGATTCATCGAATGTGGCGTTCTTGCACCCCAGACCGTTGGGGTAGCTGGCGGTCAGAACGCCTGCGACTTGGAATTCGGCGCACACGACGCTGGGCTCGTGACCCAACGGCGCCAATAAGTCCTGGGCCAGGGCCGGGGAGTTGGCCGCATCATGGCGACGCATTGAACTGGCCACCTTGCCGGCCAAGAAGCCGACGCGCTGGGCCAGATCGTCGGTTTGGCTGTCAGTCAAATAGGCCCGTTCTACCCACAGGGCGACGCCTGCTAAGAGTAAAAAGCAGGGCACCAGTACCAGCAGGAACTTGGGGTACAGCCGCATGTCAGTCGACTTTGGCGACCAATCCTTTTTGCATTAAGGCTTTGAGCCGATCGCGGTTGCCGATCTCTGTCCGGATCACCTTGTATCCTGCGCCATCGGCCTTCAAGTAGAAATCCACGTTGTGGCTGTTGCCCGCGGCATCGCGAAACTCAGAACACAACACGAACAGCGGCTGATCTGTCATCTCTAGGATCATGGGATGGCCAGAGGCAGGATAGAACGTCTGCAATTGCCCGGTGGTCAAATCGATCGAGGGGTAGGTCCCATTGACCATGCGATCGTCAATGTGGCGTTGCATGTCTGCTTGGAGCTGCATTTTGGTGCTCAGGCTGACGTCAGCCTTTGCGATAGTGACGTGCGATGCACTGACAAATATGAACACAAGGGCGGAAATAATCCGTAACATTCGGGGAAACCTCAAATACTGCTGAATTGCCCCGTAAACCTAGGTCAAATTAATGCGAAGACAAGATTTTACGTTCGAGTTACCGGACGAACTTATAGCACCCGCCCCGTTGGAAAATCGCTCGGATAGCCGACTGCTGGCGCTGGATGAGCAGGGCATCAGCCATCGCCAATTTACAGACGTGCTGGCGCTGTTAAATCCCGGTGATTTGCTGGTCATGAACAATACGCGCGTGTTGCCGGCTCGGATCTTTGCGACCAAGCAGACCGGCGGCAAGGCCGAGGTCATGCTCGAGCGACGCCTGGCCGATGGTCGTTGGCGCGCTTTTGTAAAAAGCTCTAAAACACCTAAGCCCGGCGCCATCCTGACGGTGTCTGATGATTTGAAAATCGAATTGCTAGCGCGGGATGGGGATCTGTTCGTATTGCAGCTGCTAGGCGAGGATCCCATGCAGGCGCTGCACCAGCACGGCCACATGCCCCTGCCGCCGTATATCAAGCGCGAGGATGATGAGTCCGATCGGGAGCGTTACCAGACGGTTTACGCCAAAAACGAAGGGGCGGTGGCCGCGCCGACAGCGGGTTTGCACTTCACACCAGAATTGTTGGATCAGATCCGTGCTAAGGGTGTAAACACGGCCGAGGTCACCTTGCATGTCGGCGCTGGCACTTTCTTGCCCATGCGCGCAGATGATGTGTCCGAGCACAAGATGCACAGCGAGTGGTGTCAGGTCCCTGAATCCACCGCAGATCTGATTAATCAGACGCGAGCCGCGGGTGGGCGAGTGGTCGCGGTGGGCACCACGGTGGTGCGCACCCTCGAGACCATGTGGCAGCAGACGCAATCGGTGCAGGCCTTTGAGGATGACACCGAGATCTTTATCTATCCCGGATTCGAGTTTGGCGTGGTGGATGCCATGATCACTAATTTCCATTTGCCCGAGAGCACGCTGTTGATGCTGGTCAGTGCCTTTGCCGGACAGTCGCGGATTTTGGATGCCTATCAGCAGGCGGTCGAGCAACGCTATCGCTTCTTTAGCTACGGCGACGCGATGTTTTTAACGCGTCATCCGCGCTAGACTGCGCGCCCCTTTTTAACGGACACCCCTATGGCCCGCGCTGATTGCACGATGCAGTTCGAACTTTTAGGTACCGATGGCGCCGCCCGTCGTGGCCGTCTGACCTTTCCCCGTGGGCAGGTCGATACCCCGGCCTTTATGCCGGTGGGCACCTACGGCACGGTAAAGGGCCTGACGCCCGAGCAGGTCGAGAGCACGGGTGCGCAAATTTTGCTGGGTAATACGTTTCATTTAATGCTGCGCCCCGGCCCCGAGATCATGGAACAGCACGGCGGTCTGCACGGCTTTATGAATTGGGACAAACCGATTCTGACCGACTCGGGCGGATTCCAAGTGTTCAGCCTGGGGGCGACCCGCAAGATCACCGAGGAAGGGGTCAAGTTTCAAAACCCGGTGGATGGATCGCCGGTGTTTATGGATCCCGAAAATAGCATGCAGATGCAGCGCAGCCTGGGCAGTGACATCGTGATGATTTTCGATGAGTGCACCCCGTATCCGGCGACCTATGCCGAGGCGCGCGACTCGATGGAGCTCAGCCTGCGTTGGGCCAAGCGCTCGCTGGATGCCCATGGCGACTCGCCGGCGGCCTTGTTTGGCATTGTTCAGGGCGGCATGTACGAGGATCTGCGTGATCAAAGTATGGATGCGCTGGTGGACATGGGCTTTGATGGATACGCCATTGGCGGTCTGTCGGTCGGCGAGCCCAAGGACGAAATGTTCAAGGTGATGTCCCATTCCGCCCCTAAATTACCCGCGGACCATCCGCGCTATGTGATGGGCGTTGGCAAGCCCGAGGATCTGGTCGAAGGTGTGCGCCGCGGCGTAGACATGTTCGATTGTGTAATGCCCAGCCGTAACGCACGTAACGGGCATTTGTTCGTCGACACCGGTGTGGTCAAGATTAAAAACGCCAAATGGCGCGGCTCCACCGAGCCCTTGGACAGCACCTGCGATTGCTACACCTGCACAAATTACAGTGTCGGATACCTGTATCACCTGTATAAGTGTGGCGAGATTTTGGCCTCGACCCTGGGCACCCTGCACAACATCCACCATTACCAGACGCTAATGGCGGGATTGCGGGGCGCGATTGAGACAGGTAGCCTCGCCGACTTTGTTACTGACTTTTATGCGAAGCGGGATCTGGATGTCCCGCCGCTAACTTAAGGAGCCTTAAATGGACTTTCTAATCCCCATGGCGCACGCCGCCGACGCACCCGCAGGCCCCAGCCCGCTGGTAAACATTGGTATGCTGGTTATCTTCATTGCCATCTTTTACTTCCTGCTGTGGCGTCCCCAGCAAAAGCGCGCCAAAGAGCACCGTGAATTGGTCGGCACCCTAGGCAAGGGCGACGAAGTGATCACCGGTGGTGGTGTCGCAGGCGTCGTCACCAAGGTGACTGATGATTACGCGTTGGTTGAGATCAGTGCTGGCAACGAAGTGGTCGTGCAAAAGCAAGCGATCGCGACCACGCTGCCTAAAGGCACACTGAAAGACATCCGCAACTAAATAAAGAAAAGGGGGCCTAGGCCCCCGTTTTGGGTCCCCATGAATCGTTTCCCCCTTTGGAAGAACGCGCTGATCTTGGTCATTCTGGCCGTCGGCTTTTTGTATGCCTCCCCCAACCTGTTTCCCGATGATCCTGCTATTCAGTTAGCCGGCAGTCGCAGCAGCGTGGTGGTGGATCAGCCGATCCTGGATCGGGCGATCAACGCCTTGGATGAGGCGGGTATCGACACCAAGTCAGCCAGCTTTGAGGGTAAATTGCCGATCATCCGTCTGAATTCATCCGATGCACAATTGCGCGCCAAGGCCGTGGTTCAGCAGGCGTTGGGTGACGATTATTTGGTGGCCTTGAACTTGGCTGAAACCACGCCGGATTGGTTGGTGTCGCTGGGCGCGGGTCCCATGAAGCTGGGTTTGGATTTGCGTGGCGGTGTTCACTTTTTGATGGAAGTGGATCTGGACACGGCGATTCAACAGCGGCTAGAGGTCTACTCGAGCGAGATCAAACGATTCCTACGCGAGGATCGCATCCGGTATCGCGCAGTTACTGTTAGTGAGGACGGCACCTTGTCGGTTCGTTTTCGTGACAGCGAGACCCGCGACGCCGGTGCCAGCCGCATACGTCAGGAATACCCGGCCGGGGAATTCACCTTTCGAAGTGATGACACCGATCAGGGCAATTTCGTACGCCTGAATTTGTCAGAGACCCGCATCAGCGAGTTGGAATCCAACGCGGTCGAGCAAAACCTGACCACGCTGCGTAACCGAGTCAATGAATTGGGTGTCTCTGAACCCTTGGTTCAGCGTCAGGGCAAGGGTCGTATCTTGATTCAGCTGCCCGGTGTGCAGGACACGGCCGCCGCCAAGCGGGTCTTGGGCGCCACGGCGAATCTGGAATTCCGCCTAGAAGCCGTGCCGGATGCCAGTCGCAGCGAGACGGAGACCTTCCGTTTCCGCGATGCACCGCGTCAGGCGATTATTCAACGGGAAATCATCGTGACCGGCTCGCAGGTTGCAGGTGCGACCGCGGCCTTTGATGAAAACTCACGCCCCCAGGTCAATATTGACTTGGACGGCCCGGGTGGTCGTGCAATGAACCGAATCACGCGCGATGCAATCGGTCGACGCATGGCGGTGTTGTTCATCGAGTACCGCGTGGTCAATCGCTACGAAGAAGCGGCCGATGGCACGGTTGAAACCATCCGTGAGCGTAAAGTCGAAAAATCCATCATCAGCTTGGCCACCATTCAAAGCGCCTTGGGTAACAGCTTCCGTATCACGGGTCTGGATAGCCCGGCCGAGGCCAGCGAGTTGGCGTTGTTATTGCGCGCCGGTGCCTTGGCAGCCCCAATCTACTTTGTTGAAGAGCGTACCGTCGGCCCATCATTGGGTGCGGCCAACATCAAAGCCGGCACGCTGTCCGTGATCGCGGGCCTCGCGCTGGTGCTGCTGTTCATGCTGGTTTACTACAAGGTGTTTGGCGTCATTGCCAATGTGGCCTTGGGCCTGAACCTAGTCATGCTGGTGTCGATCATGTCGATGCTGTCGGCAACGCTAACCTTGCCCGGTATTGCCGGCATCGTGTTGACGGTCGGTATGGCGGTCGATGCGAACGTTCTGATTTTTAGCCGCATCAAAGAAGAATTAGCGCGAGGAATTCATGCTCAGCAAGCCATTGCCGCCGGATTCGATCGGGCGTTTGTGGCGATTTTGGATGCCAACATCACCACTCTGATTGTCGCTGTAATTTTGTACGCGGTCGGTACCGGTCCGGTGCAGGGCTTTGCTGTCACACTGGCGGTGGGAATTTGTACCTCGATGTTTACTGCAATTCTGGTCACCCGTGGACTGGTTAACCTGGTCTACGGCCGTCGCCGTGATTTGAAAAAGCTGGCGATTTAAGGATCTGACATGAAAGTACCTACTATAGATTTCATGGCGCAGCGCAAAGTCGCCGCCATCTTCTCGGTCATCCTGCTGGTGGTATCGCTGGGCTCGCTAGCGGTGCGTGGTTTGAATTTCGGTTTGGACTTCACTGGGGGTGCCTTGGTTGAGGTGACCTATCAGCAAAGCGCCGATCTGAATGCCACCCGCAACATCCTGCGCGAAGCGGGTTTTGATGATCCGGTCGTGCAGAACTTTGGCACCGATCGTGATGTGTTGATTCGTTTGCAACAGGACAGCTCACCAACCTTGGGTGACGAGATTGTGGCGTCCTTAGTCGAGGCAGGGCAGGTGGTTGAGCTACAGCGCTCGGAGTTCGTTGGCGCCCAGGTGGGTGACGAGCTGCGTGATCAAGGCGGTCTGGGTATGTTGTTCGCCCTGATTGTAGTGATGGCCTACGTGACCGTTCGATTCCAGTACAAGTTCTCGCTGGGTGCGGTGTCTGCCTTAGCCCACGATGTGGTGTTGGTGCTGGGTGCATTCAGTCTGATGGGTTGGGATTTTGATTTGACGGTGTTGGCCGCGGTGCTGGCGGTGATCGGTTATTCCCTGAACGACACCATCGTGGTGTCAGATCGCATCCGAGAGAACTTTCGCATGGTGCGCACGGGTACCTCGTTAGACATTATCAATATGTCGATTAATCAGACGCTGGGCCGTACCTTGGTGACCAGCTTGACGACGATTCTGGTATTGATTGCCCTGTTTGTGCTGGGTGGCGATCTGATTCATGGATTTGCGACCGCATTGTTGATCGGTGTGTTGGTAGGTACTTATTCCTCGATCTACGTGGCGGCCAACACGCTGGTGGCGCTAAACATCGATCGTGTTGACCTGCTACCCCCGGTGGTAGACGAGGACGATGGCCGTCCCTAGGCCTGTAGCGCCCTAATCAGGGCGCTTTTTACGGGGTTTTGGGGTGTGTTACCTTAAGATTTAATCGGTCACTTTAAGTAGCGCTCGTAAGTCATTGATTTAAGATATTTGTGCGCCGCCCACAAAAAAAATTAAAAAAACTTCCCCCAAAAGCTTGCAAGTCGTTTGAACTTTCCCTAGTTTTCGTTGTCGTGAGAGGTCAGTGACCTTTCCAAGGCCTTGGTAAGCTTGCTTACCGTAGGTGCCCTGAGCGCCATCTGGCCATGTTTGAACCGGTTTCGGCTGGGTCAAACGTAACTAGAGGGCGCTCTTGAGGTGCCACATAAAAAACTAGGGTTAATTCCTAAGAGGGAAATCTAATGAAAAAACTAATCGCATTGGCAGTAGCTGCGGCTTCTGTACCTGCAATGGCTGCAGTAACCATCTCTGGTACTACTGAAGTTTCTTACAGCGACAAAGACGCAACTTTGGCTGCAAACACTGGTTTGTCGGTTGATCAGGCTGCGACTACTACATTGGCTACCGAGAAAGTTGCCATCAACGTCAACGCTTCTGGCGAGTTAGATAACGGCATGACCATTTCTACAGGCATCACTCTGTGGAACTCAGGCAACGCACTGAACAACGACGGTGGCGAAGGTGCTATCACTATCGCGGGCTCGTTTGGTTCGTTGAGCGTTGGTGACGTCGCTGGTCCTCTAGACGCGCTAGATGGCCCTGCTGTTGCAACCGCTGAGAACGACTTGGCTGCAAACTTGGGCAATGACATGTCTTTGCGCTATGACCTACCTGAATTGGTAGAGGGCTTGACCCTGCACGTAGGCATGTCTGCTGAGAACGGCGGTGACGCTGGAGTTCAGAGCGATGCGACTGGTTTCGGTGCAAGCTACTCAGTCGCTGGTTTTAGCGTGTTTGCTGGTACTGAAACAGCAACTGCGGCCGCTACTATACAGGATGACGCCACTCCAACAGCTGTCGAGGTAACCGACCAGAACAAGTCAGACTACGACGTAACCGGTTACGGTGTTGCATACAGCGTTGCTGGTTTCACTGTTGGCTACAACGCTTCAGAAAAAGAGTATGACGACGCTACTCGTCAGGCGGCTCAAGGTACCGAGCTCGACGGGTTCTCGGTTGGTTACACTACCGGCAACCTGAGCTTGGCGCTGAACACGACTGACACTGAAGTTGCTAATGTCGTAACTGAGGAAGCGCAAACTGTATCTGCCTCATACAACCTGGGCGGTGGTGCTTCGGTTTACGCAGCGAGCACTTCTTACGACAAGAAGACCGCAGCTGACGAGAACACTGTAGGTATCTCTTTCTCTTTCTAATCTGACGATTAGTTAGTGATTGCTGAAAAGGCTCCCTCGGGGGCCTTTTCTTTGTCTGCTATTTTCTGCGGACAATAAAAAGGCGGCCCATGGCCGCCTTTTGCTTTCTTCGATTCGCTATCGCTGAATCAGCTCACGAAACTCAGCATCGCTCAGACGACCCTCGCCATACACAACATGCAGCTCGTCCCGGCGAATGTCTTCCAGTGCTTCATCGTCTAGACGCTCATCAACCGCGGCTAGTAACTGGCTAATCGAACGCTCTTCCAAGAAACCCAAGTCACTGGGCTGATAACTCTCGTCCCCATTGCAATTCAGTCCTGCAAAGGCCTCTTCACCCTCACGTGCCAAATCCACAGGAATGGTCTTCAGGCCGCATCCCGGTGCAACGACGCGCAGAATACCCACGTTACCCACACGTCCACCGGCGCGTTCCCAGGCACTGTCAGGAATATTCAGTGGGGTGATGCCGACACGGTGACGTCCGGCATAAACCGTCGCGCCGGCTGGATCGCTGGCCACGGGCAGGCCGGCGTAGGCATCACGAACATCGGTGCTGCTGCAGCCGGCTAAAACGCCTGCGGCTAAAACTGAAAGGGTTAGGGCTCGAATCATTTTTCCTCCGCAAGGTGCTGACGCAGGGCTGGGATCAATAATTTAAAGGCTTTAGGGGGTGCTGCGACCAAATCCGTTGTGCTGGATGCCACTGGGCCGCCGTTGCGATCGCCTACCAGGTGGCCGGCTTCGGTGAACAGCAAATTCAGTGTGGGCTTGTATTCAATGGGCAAATCCAAGCTAATGGCCACATCGATCCGTGAGGTTGTGGCCCAGGCCAGATCACGCAGAGTGTCGCCGGTCGCAATTGAGCCTGCAATGAATGCTGGTGTGCTAGTGCCCACCACAGCAGCGCTGGCGCCTTCGATGGTTTTGACGCCGGTGCCACGGACACGTCGGCCGTTGTATCCGACGCCTTTGCCTTTGGCGGCAGTAAATTCTTCTTGGCGCATTGGGCTATAGATCGCACAGGCGGTTGCTACGTTTTTCTCAAAGCGGGTCACGCAAATGCTGAATTCGGGTAAAAAGCGGCGCTGTGCTTCTACGCCGCTGTAGGTCACTAGCCAGGCGTAATCGGCGCCGGGCAGGCCATTGGCATCTAACTCTGTAATCACGCTGTCGTTGGGGTGGGCTTGGCTAAGCTCCTCCGTGGCCAGTTTGATTCCGAACGTATTCAGATCCAGCAGTGATTCGCTGTCTAGCGGATCATCACTCTTCTGGAATGTGCGGTCCAAGTTTTGGACCAGTTTGTCGCCCACTCGTTGGGCGACCCGCAGGGCAATATTCGCGGCTGGGGTCATAGGGAATCCTGTGAAATTAGCAGAGTTAAAAGAACGAACCGCGGGGCCGCCGCGGGATTGCCGTAGTCTAACATCACAAAATTGTCCGAGCGAGCATCACCGCCATGATAAAGTGCGCGCCATGTCAGATACCTCTCACTTTTTGGATCGCGTACGCGTGGTCATGCTGCACACCACCCATCCCGGGAACATCGGCGCCACGGCCCGTGCGATGAAAACTATGGGCCTGCGCCACCTGTATTTGGTCAAGCCTAAAACCTTTCCCAGCGATGTTGCGGTGGCTCGTTCCAGCCATGCCGATGACATTTTGGATGGTGCGGTTGTGGTTGAAACACTGGAGCAGGCCATCGGTGATTGCCAATTTGTGGTCGGCACTGGGGATCGCACTCGCACTGTTCCCTGGCCGTTGTATCGCCCGCGTGAGATGGCGGAGCATGCGGTATCACTGCCCTCGGATCAGCAGGTTGCTGTCGTGTTTGGCCGCGAGGACATTGGCATGACCAACGATCAGATGATGATGTGCAACGCACAGGTTCAGATCCCTGCGAACTCGGAATACTCCAGCCTAAACATTGCCAGTGCCGTTCAAGTACTGGTGTACGAGCTGCGCATGGCCGCCTTGGGCGATGATGGTCAAACCGCTGGCCGTCGCGATTGGGATGAGGCTCCAGCCAGTCAGATCGACATCGAGCGCCTGGCCGAGCACTGGCAGAAAAGCTACCTGAACGCGGAATTTTTAGACCCCAACAACCCCAAGGCAGCCATGACTCGCATTCGGCGTCTGCTGGCCCGGGCCGAGTTGGATAAAATTGAGGTCAATATTCTGCGTGGAATGCTATCAACGCTGGATCGTTGGGTGACGCGCGCCCGTGCACAGGATTAAACTGACGTCATGTTTAAAACGCTAAAAGAAGACATCGCCGCGGTATTTGAACGCGACCCTGCCGTTAAAAATCGATGGGAGGTACTGACCTGTTATCCGGGGATGCGCGCCATCTGGATGCATCGGTTGTCCCACAAGATCTATCGTGCCGGCTGGCCGGTGTTGGCGCGCTTTTTTGCCGGTGCCGGACGCTTTATATCTGGGGTCGAGATCCACCCGGGTGCCACCATCGGTCGTCGCTTCTTTATCGACCATGGCATGGGCATCGTGATTGGCGAGACCGCCGAAATCGGCGATGACGTGACCCTGTATCACGGCGTCACCCTAGGGGGCACGACTTGGAACAAAGGCAAGCGTCACCCAACCCTGCATGACGGGGTGGTCGTGGGCGCCGGCGCCAAGGTGCTTGGCCCGATCGAGATTGGCAAGAATGCCCGCGTCGGATCAAATTCAGTCGTCACAAAGCCGGTGCCGGAAGGGGCCACCGTGACTGGTATTCCGGGACGTGTGCTGTCCAATGAAAAGGGCAAGCGCGAGGCCCTGCAGGCGACCCACGGGTTCGACATGTATGGCGTGACCGAAGAGATGCCGGATCCCGTCGCACGCAGTGTTCGCGCCCTGGCCGATCAGAATTTGGCGATGCAGCTAAAAATCGACGCCATGACCCAACAACTGTGCAAACTAGACCCTTCCTTTTGCGATGAGCGGATCCCAGATATTGATCACGACGCGTTCAAAGGGTTAGACAGCAAATGATTTATTTGGATTACGCCTCGACCACGCCGGTCGATCCGCAAGTGGCGCAGGCCATGAGTGGGGCGCTGATGCTGAACGGCCAGTTTGCCAATCCCGCCAGTGTGCATGCGCTGGGGTGGCAGGCCCGTGAGGCGGTCGAGAAAGCGCGACGGCAAGTCGCCCGGGCGATTGGTTGCGAGGCTCGTGAGGTGATCTGGACATCCGGTGCAACCGAGTCCGATAACTTGGCCGTCTTGGGTGTGATACGCCATGCGCTAAAGAGTGGTCCCGCCCACTTAATTACCAGCACGATCGAGCATAAGGCGGTTCTGGATGCGGCCAAGCAGGCCGAGCGAGAAGGCGCCAGTGTCACCTACCTATCCCCGCAGACATCTGGCCGAGTCGAGCCCGATCAAGTGGCGGACGCCGTTACCCCCGACACAGTCCTGGTCTCGTTGATGCATTTGAACAACGAAGTCGGTGCGGTGAATGATTTGGCCGGTATCCGTGCCGTGCTGCCAGACTCGGTGCTGCTGCACACGGATGCGGCGCAATCCAAGGGCAAGGTAGCCCAGTGGGATGTGGCGTCCTTGCAGGTCGACATGGCCAGTTTCAGTGCCCACAAAACCTATGGTCCCAAGGGCATGGGTGCTTTGTTTATGCGTCGTGGACTCGAGGCCCGCCTGCAGCCGTTGCAGTTTGGTGGCGGACACGAGCGGGGCCTGCGCAGTGGCACCTTGCCGACTCACCAGATCGTTGGCATGGGCGCATCCTACGCACTGGCTGATGAGTTGCACGCCAGCGATCACGAGCACTACGCCTTACTGCGTCAAAAGGCCTTGTCGGGCGTGGCCGCGATCGGCGGGGTGCTAAACGGTGAATCCGACGTGCCGACCCTGATTAACGTGCATTTCCCCGGCTGTGATGCCGAGGTGTTGATGTCCAGCCTGCCAGATGTGTGCGTGTCCAGCGGCAGTGCCTGTAATTCCGCGGACGTGTCCCCATCCCATGTATTGATGGGGATGGGTCTGGGGCGTGAACGTGCGTTATCCTCTATTCGAATCAGCTGGGGTCGCTTTAGCACCCTGGCCGACATGGATGCCTTTCTGGATCAACTTGGACGATCCGTTACACAGTTAGGACAGCGAAAATGAGTTTGCAAGTTACCGAAAAAGCCGCGGCCCACTTGGGTCGCCAGTTGCAGCAAAACCCAGATGCCAAGGGTGTGCGTTTGGGTGTCAAGCCCAGTGGTTGCAGTGGCTACATGTACGTCGTCGATTTTGTCACCACTCCGACCGATCAGGACTTGGCACTGGATTTTCACGGTGTGCCGGTGTTCGTCGATGATCTGTCGTATCCGATGATGGATGCGGTCGAGGTGGACCTGGTGACCGAGGGGCTGAACAAGGGCCTTCGCTTTATTAACGCCAATGCGGTCAGCGAATGTGGTTGCGGCGAGTCTTTTGCAGTCTAAAGCTGTATTGACGAGCCGCTTGCTCTATAATCTCGCGCGAAATTTCCCCCATTAAAATCAGGAGCCAACCATGGCCGTAGAACGCACGCTATCTATCATCAAGCCCGACGCCGTTGCCAAAAATGCAATCGGTGCGATCGTTTCTCGCTTCGAGCAAGCCGGTCTAAAGATCGTTGCTCAAAAAATGCTGCACCTGTCAGACAAAGAAGCCGGCGGTTTTTACGCTGAGCACGCAGAACGTCCTTTCTACGGCGATCTGGTGGCCTTCATGACGTCAGGTCCGGTGGTTGTTCAAGTATTGGAAGGCGAAGGCGCGATCGCAGCTAACCGTGATCTGATGGGCGCAACTAACCCCAAAGAAGCGGCCGCTGGCACCATCCGTGCAGATTTTGCTGAAAGCATCGATGCCAACGCAGTTCACGGCTCTGACAGCCCTGCCAGCGCTGCACGTGAAATCGGCTATTTCTTTGCTGAAACCGAAGTTCACAGCCGCTAAATGGCATTAGTGAATCTGCTGGGTCTGACTCAGCCACAAATGGTCGAATTTGTCCGCGATACGCTGGGCGAGAAAGCCTTCCGTGCGCGTCAGATCTTTAAGTGGATTCACCAGTATGGCGTCGATAACTTCGATGACATGACCAACTTGGCCAAGCCGCTTCGCGCGCGCTTGGTCGAGGTGGCCGAAATTCGAGCCCCCGAAATCGTATTTCAGGGCGACTCCAAGGACGGCACCCGTAAGTGGGTACTAAAAGTCGACGGTGGCAGCGCCATCGAGACGGTCTACATTCCCGATGGCAAGCGCGGCACGCTGTGTGTCTCGTCTCAAGTCGGATGCTCGCTGGATTGCAGTTTCTGCTCGACCGGCAAGCAAGGTTTCAACAAGAATTTGACCCCGGCCGAGATCATCGGTCAGGTCTGGATTGCCGCCAAATCCTATGGATTGCCCGTTCTGGACACCGCCGAGCGCCGTGTAACCAACGTGGTGATGATGGGAATGGGCGAGCCCCTATTGAATTACGAGCCGGTACTGGACTCGATGCGCACCATGCTCGATGACGACGGCTATGGCATCAGCAAACGACGGGTGACCCTGTCGACCAGCGGTGTGGTGCCGGCATTGGATCGTCTGGGCGGTGACATTGATGTCAGCCTGGCGATCTCGTTGCATGCGCCGAACGACGAGCTGCGCAACGTGTTGGTGCCGATCAACAAGAAATACAACATCGATACGCTGTTCAAGGCGACCCAGCGTTACTTGGATGCGCTGCCGGACAACCGCAGCGTGACCTTTGAATACACCATGCTGGATGGCATCAACGACCAGCTAGAGCACGCTCAGCAGCTGGCCAAGTTGATCAAACGTACCGGCATCCGCTGCAAGGTTAACCTGATCCCCTTCAACCCTTTCCCGGGTACGGACTACAAGACCAGTCCGCGGGTGGTGATCGAAGCGTTCCAAAATCGTTTGGTCAAGGCCAACATCATCACGACCGTGCGCACGACCCGTGGCGATGACATCGATGCGGCGTGCGGACAGCTGGTGGGCAGCGTGATGGATAAAACCCGCCGCAGCGAGCGCTACATCAAACTGCAGCAGGTTCAATGATGCGGGCGTTGTGGCTAGCGGTGGCAATGACCTTGGCAGGCTGTGTGTCAGTCAGCGAGCCGGACATCAGCGATGCACAGCGCGCCGATCGAGTGCGAACCCTGACCACCTTGGCATTGGGCTACATCGAGCAGGGTACCTTTGATCTGGCGGTTGAACCCCTTCAGCGGGCATTGGCGCTGTCCCCGACCGATCGTGAAGCCATGCTGGCCCAAGCCGTGATGCTGGAGCGTCAGGGCGATACGTCGCAGGCGGTTGCCTCCTACCAATCCTTATTTGACGAACACGCGGACTTCACTCGCGGCCGACAAATCTACGCCAACTTTCTGTTTTCTAACGGTCAGATTGAACAGGCCTGCGCGCAACTCGAAAGCGTGGTGGCGGATACCTTGTATCCCTCACGCGCTCAAGCCTTTGAAAACCTGGGTCAATGCCGCAACCGCTTGGGCGATTCGACCGCTGCAGCCGCCGCATTCGAGCGCGCCTATCGTCTGGATGCTCGGCGACCGGCGGCGAACCTAGCCCTATCTGAAATTCGGTTCTTGGAAAACGATGTTCAGCAGGCGGCCTTTCATTACACCCAGTTCCTACGCGCGGCTCCGCAAGACGCCCGCAGCCTATGGATTGGTATCCGTATCGCGGATGCGATCGGTGACATCGATTCCCAAGCCAGCTACGAGCTGCGCTTGCGCCAGCAGTTTGCCGGTACCGAACAACATGCCCGCTGGTTGGAGTGGCAATAGTGACTGACAAAACCCCTGAAACCGTTGTTCTGCCCGGTGCTGTTCTGCGTAAGGCCCGTGAGGATGCGGGCCTGTCAGTGCAGGACATGGCAACGTCACTGAATCTGGGCGTCGAGGTGGTTCAGGCTCTAGAGGCGGACCAGTACGACGCCTTGCCGGGCCTGCCGTTCGTGCGTGGCTATCTGACTAATTACCACCGCAAGCTGGGCCTGCCCAAAGAGTGGGTGCTGGATCCGTTTGATGCGTGGCGAGGCAAGAGCCGGCCCACACCGGTCGCGGCCGCCATAACCAGAGGCAGTATCAGTGCGCAAAAGCCACCCCAGCCAATTGCCGGCAAAGTGTTCGCCGGGGTAGTGCTGCTGATTTTAGTGATTTGGGCCACCGTTTTTGATGGTGCGCAGTCGCTGGTGACCTGGGTCTCCCCGGTACAGGAAGCGCGTGATACCAGTCAGCTGGAAGAGGGCGCCGCCGTCACTCCAAGTGTCGACATCACCAGCACCGGATTGCCGGCCAACGAGCCTGCGCCGCTGAACTTTGACGCCGTGGTTGAATCAGCCAGCGAAGCGCCCGAGGCACCGGTAGTAGCCGAGCCCACTACCACCACCGAGATTTCAGAGCCTGCCGCGTTGCCGGTTGAACCCGAGGTGGCCGAGCCCGAGCCGACACAGCCCGAGCCGATTGTCGAGCTAGCCACTGACGAGCATCGCCTGCAGATGCGCTTTAGCGGTGACAGTTGGGTCGAGATCAGTAATGGCGCCGGCGAGCGCTTGGTCGCAGATCTAATGAACGGATCCGACACCGTCGATCTGGTCGGGACGGGACCCTTTCAAATTTTGGTTGGCAACGTGGCTGCAACCCAGTTGGTGTTTGATGGCGAAGTGCTGGATCTACCCAGCCGCGCTCGTCAAAACGTTGCCCGGATTCAGCTCCCCTGAGGTTGTATGAGATTCCAACACAGCATTAAACGACGCGTCTCGCGCCCCATTCAGGTCGGAAACGTTCAGGTCGGCGGTGATGCGCCGATCAGTGT
>CBFHLC010000019.1:0-34801 GCA_965656605.1 Litorivicinus sp.
CGCTAACACTACTCACGCTAGTGTGGGTTTGGATGTGTCTTCAGGCGGTGTGATCAGGCCGTTTGGGGCTGTTCATTCACAAGGCAAGTTTGATGTTGGAACGGTCGGATCTGCCCAATGCGTACAAGAGCCAACACAGCCAGATAACCCGACAATAGTAACTCCGGGTCCTTGTCCTACGTGATGTCTTCAGCCAGTGTTGCGGAATAACAGGCGGTACCTTCTTAAAGTCGCCGCGAGTTTGCTAGCGGGTTTCCCGCTAGCAGGCTCTGCTTCACGCCCCGACTTACCCCAACTTTCAGTATTCGTGGACATCCTGATTCCACGCGATTTTCTAAGTGGATCTGCAACGGACTACGATGTGCATCTCGAAATCCTGGCTTTATGCGACGATAGTCCTCAGTTGATGAGCCTAATCAATGCTGGGGCGGACTGGTTGAATCAAACAGGCTCGGTTCCATTTGAGCAACTCCCCCAAGCCGATCAGCTGACCGTAGTTCAGTGGATGTCCGACGCCAACCCCAATGAACTACCTGGTCGATTTTTTATGGTGGTGCGGCAGTTGGCGGTTGAGATTTATTATTCCGATGCGCGGGCATGGAATGGTCTAGCGATCGATCATCCGCCTCAACCTCAAGGATTCATGCCTCCGTGGACCTAGGTCAGAAGCCTGATGTTGTCATTATCGGCGCCGGAGCGGGCGGGGCCGCGATGGCTTGGCGTTTGTGCTCGCACGGGCTGCAGGTGCTATTACTTGAAGCCGGTCCCAGGTTGACCCCCTCGTCGGATTACCATCTGCATCGGCCGGATTGGGAAAAGCGTGGATTTCCAAGTGGTGCCGACACCCAAGGCGCCTTCTCAATTGCACCTCTACAGGCGCTGTCGGACGAATACTCTGACCTGCGCTCGTGGAGCCGTACTCGCGGTCTACTGGGTGGCGATAGGCGACGTGCCATGGGGCCTGGTTACTCCCATGTTCAGGCGGTCGGGGGCTCAACCTTGCATTATGTTGGCGAGGCGCATCGGATGCACGAGCGCAGTCTGCGCTTGAAATCTGAATTTGGGGTTGGCGCGGACTGGCCACTGACGTATCAACAGCTTGAACCGTATTACACGCAGGCCGAGGTGCTTATCGGCGTAGCGGGCCCCTCTCAGCAGGCTGGGCGCCCTCGCAGTACTCCCTTTCCCCTCCCAGAACACCCCTTTAGTCCAGCTTCGCAGCAGCTGGTTCAGGCAGGGTTCGCTCAAGGGATGAATTGGCAGGCCAATTCACGCGCAGCGCTTTCGCGCCCCTATGACGGCAGACCGAGCTGCAACTACTGCGCTAACTGTAATCGTGGATGCCCGATAGGTGACAAGGGGTCTGCCGACGTCACCTTTATCCGCAAGGCAGAGCAGACCGGCAACTTACAGATAAAATCCAGCTGCCCCGTGGTACAGATTAAACGGTCACCTGACGGCCGGATAACGTCGGTGGTATACATCGAGATGGCGCAGCGGCACGAGGTTGAAGCGTCCATTTTTGTGGTCTCTACGGGTGCTGTGCAAACACCTCGGCTGCTGTTGGCCAATGGCTTGGCAAAGTCGTCTGATCAGGTGGGGCGCAATTTTATGGAGACCTTGTACTGGCAGAGTGCAGGTCTATTACCTGGGCTTAGTCATAGCCACGTGGGTTTGCAATCTGATGCAATTTGCTGGGACTTTAACGCGCCCGACGCAATCCCCGATGTGGTAGGAGGTTGCCGCTTTCATTCATCGACAACGGAAACCGGACTAAACGGACCTGTAGGGTACGCCTCTCGGTTGATTGGCGGGTTTGGGCAGAAATTAAAACAGGATATGCGTGAGCAGTTCGGTAGTGCGATCGCAATCGCTGCAATTGGCGAGTTCCTGCCAAACGAACAGTCGTATGTGGACCTAGATCCAGAACAGCGCGATCAATATGGGATGCCAGTGGCACGTATCCACTCGTTTCTAGCCGACGCTGAAATAATGCGGATGCGCTTTATGGCGAACACGTGTCGAGCGGTGTTGAAGCACACTGGAGCCACGCTGGTCGAGGAAATTAGCAGTTATGATTTCTTGACCGCAACCCATGTGTTCGGGACGTGCCGGATGGGGGTGGATGCCACAGACTCTGTTGTCGATGAGTATTGTCGTACGCACGATCACGACAATCTATTTATTGTTGACGCGAGCGTATTTCCCTCTAGCGGTGGTGGAGAATCCCCCTCTTTGACCATATCGGCGCTGGCGATGCGCAGCGCCGATGCAATCGCCAAAGGCCTGCGGGGTTAGTTCGCCGATCGCATTAGCGATACTTCGGCCTCAGACTCACTTTCCAAGAAGATAAAGTCCTGAGCCTTGGCTACATTGCGAGCCAGCCGACGCGCATCCGAGAGCTCCATGGCCTTCACCGCAGCGATCACCTTGTCCTTGCGATCAAAGCCTAAATCTTGCAATCCAATTGAACGCCAAAAGCGGCCGCTGCGAGCAGATAAGTTGGGGTCTTCTTCAGTCAGGCCGGTCAGAACCGAGGCTTTGAATTCGTTGAATTCTGCGACGGTCATGGTCTGTAGCTGAGCTTCAAACTGGCCGAAAAATTCAAATGCCGCATTTTCAATCGTCTGAGTGCTGGCCTCGGGGCTTTGCACGGTGAACACCACTCCCGGCTGGTTCAGCAGAGGCATGTAGCCAGCAAACACGATGTAACCCAACTGCTGCTGGGTGCGCAGCTCAGAGTAGAAGGGCGTTTTGATTAGCTGTGCGAAAACACGCAGACGGGCTTCTTGCTCAGGCGAGTCGTCGGACTGGGTGTAATAGCCAACCCAAGCCTGATCTTGATGCTCACTGGGCATACTTAAGCGGATCCCTGAGGTGTCACGCGATATCGGCGGCAACTCGACCGGCGTGGCAGCCTGGGCAGTGATCAGGTCGGTCAAGCGCAGACCGATCGTGCGGGCTTGCTTCTCGCTTACATTACCATGGGTCAGGATGTCGACACCGGTGTCGGCAAGGATGGCCTGCCAATGTCCTAATGCGTCTTCAATACTGAGCGACTCAATTGCCGCGAGCTGATCTGCATTGGACCAGTAGCCCTCAATCATGGCGTTGGGTAACAGTCGCATCAGTCGCTCGTAGGGTGCATCCAGTTCTTGGTTCTTAAGGTCGCGGATCATGTCCTGACGAATTAGCTCAAATAGCTGAGGGTCGATGCTGGGTGTCGTGACAGCACTGACCATCAATTCAGCCAAATTCGGCGTAGTTTGACTGTAGCCCTTGGCTAAAATGGTGATGCCGGACAGGGTGCGATAGGCGTCGTAGCTCAGCCCTGCCACCAGTGCAGGATAGGTCTGGGTATTTAACTGGTCCTTGATCAGGGTGGTGATTAGGCGGCTGGCGACACTGGCCTGGGGTGATGCGTTGGCGGCCACCGAGGTCAGGCGCAGGTAGATGTCTGCGCGGGGCTTAGCAAATTCACCATCGCTCAGATGCCAATGCTGGACACCGTCCTGATCGCGAATCAGCGTCGGGGTTCCATCGATTTCGCCGTCCCTGATTAGGCTGAAGTCGTCAGCGATAAATGGGTTGGGTTCAGGCAGGCGTGTGACGGGATCAATGCCACCGGTGCGCGCAATGCGATAGCGAATCAGCTGGCGGACATCCAGCGAGCGCTGCGTGTAGGGCGTCGAGTACCAAGGGCTGAGCTGTTCGCTGTCCACCTCGGGACCGGTGTAGGTCAGCAGCATGTTGTCCGGAGTTAGCAGGCTGACAAATCGAGCCAGCAGTGCAGGATCGTACTTGTCCCACGCAAAGCTGCCGCGGATCAAATCCTCGACTGGGTAGCGCTGCAAGCTACGGGCCATGGACGTTGCATGCGACTGAACCGGGCCGTCAGACAGGAAAACAAACTCGTTTTGTAACAGCTGGCCTTGCTCGGTATGGCGCCACTCATCGATACCCTGAGTTTCGATCTGATGAATCAGCGAGAAACCAATTTCTAGGATCTCATCAATGTGCTTGCGGCCCTCTGGCGTCAACTCGATGTTAACCATGAAGGTAGCTCCGTCGCGCTGGGCGATGCCCAAGCCGGCGCTCAGGCTCTCGGCCCAGCCTCGCTCGCGTAGGGTCGCAAACCAGCTGCCTTCGCCTTCGTGCCCCAGCAGACTGCCTAAATAGGAAGTCGGTTTGATGCGGTACAGGCTGTCAACTTCAGGAATCGGAAACATCAACGACAGCGAGCGACGATCACGCAGGGCGTTGACCTCGAGCACAGAGGGTAGATCCTCGTCCTCAAACATCGGGCCCAAAGGAGCGCTGAGTTCATAGTTGTAGTTCGCAATCCCGGCGAATCGCTCGCTGACCCATTTCTCTAGCTGATCCAAGGGCTGTGGGCCGATCACGGCCAACGCCATTAGGTTAGCTGAGTAGTTGTCTTGCCAAAATTGGCGAACTTCGCGCGCCAGGTTTTGTCCGTCCAGCGTCGTCAGGTTACCGACCGTGAACTTGGAAAATGGGTGCTCTGGGTTGACGATTTGTTTGAGCGCATCGAAATAGCGGCGCGAGTCGTCTTTAATCTTGGCGGTGTATTCGCTGTGTACGGCGTTGCGCTCACGATCGACCAGCTCGGGTGTGAATAGCGGGGCGCTGAAGAAGGCGGCAAATCGGTCCAGGGCGCCTTTGAGTTGCTCACCATCGACATCGAAGAAGTAATTGGTGTGGTCAAAGGTGGTGTAAGCATTCGAGCTGCCACCGTTGGCGCTTAAGAAGGCTTGGTATTCGCCTGCTTCGGGAAAGGGTTCGGTACCCAGAAACAACATGTGCTCTAGAAAGTGAGCCATGCCCTGACGGTGAATGGGGTCATGTCCGCTGCCTACTTGAATATCCAGCGAGGCGGCTGCTTTGTCCGTGTCAGGATCGTTGATAAGAACTGCGCGCAGGCCATTGGCTAGCCGAATGGCTCGGTAGCTGCGATCACTGCTGGGGTTAACGATGACGTTGTCCAAAACTTCTCCCTGTCCAATTGCTTGAACCTTGCTGGACGCCAGTGACCCGGTGGTCACCAGAAAGGTGAACATCAAAAACTGCAATAACCGCGAATACTTCAAAGTCATGTATACGTATTTCCCGAGATAATTACCAGTAGTCCTTACCCCAGCGTTCAGGGTTGGCCCAGTAGCGTGGATTGTTCCAGTCCCTGGTGTGGTTGTAGCTAGCCAGGTCGTAGCCATAGCAGGCGACATCCTTAGGACCGGCTAGCTGTTTGAACCCTAAGCCTAGTAGTTGGTTCAGATCTTTGTCCTCGGGATGCTCAATCCACAAGGCAATTTGTTGCGCATGCAGATTGCGCGCTCGCGCCAAGGCTTGATAGGCCTCGCTGTTCAAAGACCCCAGGCGAATAACCAGACGTTCAACGTAGCTGGCCGGCCAGTGGTCGCTGCTATCCGACCAGCGTGGCGTTTGTGCCATGTCGAAGCCAACGCTGGCCTGTTGCCCGGAGCACGGGCCCAGTGCTTCAACCCAATGATCGATCATGGCGAGCGGGTGAATACCCAGGTGTCGCCCTCGGACATGGCGGCGTTGTACCGATAACCATCGGTGTCGAAGTGTTTGAGCGACTCAGGGTCCGTTAGTCGGTGATCTGCCATGTAACGAGCCATCAACCCTCGGGCCTTTTTGGCGTAAAAACTGATGATCTTAAAGGCGCCGTTTTTCTCGTCCTTAAACACCGGTGTGATAACTCGCAGCGGCAAGCCTTTCAAATCAACTACACCGGAATACTCGTTACTGGCCAGATTGATCAGGGTATCTGTGCCCAGACTCTTGGCCTGTTCAATCAAGGCATCGGTCACTTGATCACCCCAGAACTCGTACAGATTTTTGCCTTTGGCCGTGTCCAGCTTGGTGCCCATCTCTAATCGGTACGCCTGCATCTGATCCAGCGGCCGTAACACGCCGTAAAGACCGGATAGGATCCGTAGATGCTGATTTAAGTACCCAAGGGCATCAGCATCGAGTGTTTGTGCATCTAATCCTTGATAGACATCGCCATTAAACGCAGCCAAAGCATGGGTGCCCACGCCTCCCTCGCTTTGGTAGACACTAAAGCGCTCGTAATTCAGATGCGCCAGCTTGTCAGACAGTTTCATCATTTTGGCGATGGAGTCTGGGCTGTGGGTGCGCATGACTTGATTGAGCTCGGCCGCCTGTTCGGAAAAATCCGGCTGACTCATTGGCTGGTCGAAAGCTCGATCCATGTCTAAGTTTTTGGCGGGTGAAATGATTGCAAGCATTGTGTAGTCCTATATCCCTCTACCTTGATAGTGAGGGCAGGCATAGACTATCAAAAGCCCAAGTTGTAAAGGAATCTCAAGGTGTTTGATCGTTATCCCGCTTTAGAAGGGTATTTTGACGAAGTGATTGGCCCGGATGGTCAGCCTCGTCAGATTGCTAAATCCATTTGGCAGCAGTTTTCACAGTTTAGTGCGCAGGACTTAGCCGAACGGCAAGCCAAGCTAGAGGCCGAAATTCGTGCTCAAGGCATCTCGTTTACGGTCTACTCGGACAGCGAAAACATTGATCGTGCTTGGCCGCTAGATTTGTTGCCGCGCATGATCGGTTCGCGTGAGTGGAATACGACGCAGGCTGGGCTGGAACAACGATTAAAGGTGCTGAACCTGTTTATTAACGATCTATACAACGATCAGCAGGTTCTTAAAGACCGCATTGTTCCCAGTGATTTGATTTTGAAAAGCGGTAACTTTCGCCCGGAATGCTTGGGTGTGCAGCCGGCTTATGGCGTCTGGGCGCATGTGTGTGGCAGTGATTTGGTGCGCGATGCGCGAGGCCAGTTGCTGGTGTTAGAGGACAACCTGCGAGTTCCTTCAGGCGTCTCGTATATGCTCGAGAACCGCAACCTAATGAAGCGCGTCCTGCCCGAGCTGTTCGAGTCGATTGATTTGTTGCCGGTCCAGAATTATCCCAATGCTTTATTAGAGACGCTCGAGTCGCTATCGCCTAGATCAGGTTCGCAGCCGACCGTTGCAGTTCTGACGCCGGGTATTTTCAACAGCGCGTATTTCGAACACTGCTATTTAGCCCAGCAGATGGGCGCCGAATTGGTCGAAGGCGCCGACTTGTTCGTGGATACCGATGATTGCGTCTACATGCGCACTATTTACGGGGCGGAGCGGGTCGATGTGATCTACCGGCGTATTGATGACGCCTTTATGGATCCCGAGGTGTTCCGCAAGGACTCTGCGTTGGGCGTACCGGGGCTGATGCGTGCCTGGCGTGCGGGTAATGTTGCCATCGCTAATGCGCCTGGGGCTGGCGTGGCAGATGACAAAGCGGTCTATGCCTATGTGCCCGAGCTGATTCGCTACTACTTAAACGAAGAGCCTCTAATAGGAAACGTACCAACCTATTTATGCCAGCGTCCGGATGAGCGCGAGTACGTGCTGTCCAATCTGGATCAGTTGGTCGTCAAGCCCGTCAATGAGTCGGGCGGTTACGGCCTGACGATTGGGCCGCATGCCAGTGAACAAGAGCTGCAGGTGTGCGCCGACGCAATTCGCGAAAACCCCCGGAACTGGATTGCCCAGCCAATGTTGAATCTATCCACCGTCCCCACCCTGTGTGGCGATACCGTTGCGCCACGACATGTTGATTTACGGCCGTTCGTTTTACAGGGTGAGCAAACTCAATGCACGACCGGTGGACTGTGCCGAGTGGCACTGGTCGAAGGCTCGCTGGTGGTGAACTCCAGTCAGGGTGGTGGCAGCAAGGATATGTGGGTGATTGATGATGAACAGGAGAGCCGATAATGCTGTCACGTGTTGCTGAGCATCTTTATTGGTTAGGCCGCTACATCGAGCGTGCCGAGGATACAGCGCGACTGTTTGATGCAACCGCCAACCTCATTCTAGATTTGCCGCAAAACTCGCCGATCAATTGGAACGGCTTGGTCGAGGCCATCAGTGCCGAGGCGATCGAATCTGAAACCACCGAAGCCCGAGTCAGTCGCTGGCTATTGTTGGACCTAAAGAATCCTAGCTCGGTGCGCAGCTGTATTCATTCCGCTCGGGAAAATGGTCGGATCGTGCGGGATCAATTGCCCCGTGATGCGTGGGAAAGCCTCAATCGCTTGGACATAAGCCTGCGCGATCGTGCCCAGGCGGCGCTGAGTCGCTCTAAACGAAGCGAGTTGTTACGCGAGGTCACCTGGGGCTGTCGACATATTTCCGGTGTCACACATGGCTCTATGTCCCGGGATGAGGCTTGGCAGTTCTTGCGTTTAGGTTTGCAGTTAGAGCGCGCTGACATGGCCAGCCGGTTGTTGGATTTCCGTGCGACGTCGATTTTGCCCGATAGTGATTGGATTCATGAATCAGACACCCGCCTGGGTTGGATGGCCGTGCTGCAGGCTCAAGATGGGTATGAGATGTACCGTCACAGCGTTAATAACCGAGTCCGCGGACGTGATGCCCTGAACTTTCTAGTCTCTAACCGATCCTTCCCGCGCAGCCTGATTCATGTGTTGGGCGAAGTGGAAAGCGGTCTTTTGGGATTGCCCATTGCGGCGCAATTGCCCCGAGACGTCCGCCAGATCCGGCAGTGGGTGGAAAACAGCCCGGTTCAGAGCATGGATTCGGAACAGTTATCTGAATTCGTCGATGGGTTTCAGAGTCGGATGGAGCTGGTTCATGACGCGATACAAGAATCATTTTTCTTGCGCAAGCAATAAATCCGAAGAAATTTATGGAATTGGACTTGACAGGCTTATCAACAGCTACGTCAGCCTCGACGTTGGTGCGTACTAAAATTACCGAAACGCCAGTTTCAATCGTTGACTTTCGTAAGTGCATGATTTTAATGGCTATTTAAATGGTCAAATTTTGATCAATCTGACTGTGGTGCTTGATTTTTGGGGGGTTGTGGCACCTCTCCCAGAAACTTCCCACAGTTTTATCCACAGGCAAAGTGGAAAACTATTTGGCATCTAGAGCGAGAAACAGTTCCGGTAAAAATTGTACATCAGTACACCCCGACAAGACGGGCTGGGCGATCCGATAGGGGGTAAAGGCTTTGAGGTGTGGCAGAAGTGTTGAAGTGGTCGGAGTAGAGGGATTCGAACCCCCGACCTTGTCGTCCCGAACGACACGCGCTACCAAGCTGCGCTATACTCCGATCGGCGCGGATAATACTCGGGTTTTGGCCCGGTGTTAAGTGCCAATTCAAACCGATCGGTGTTGGATTTCGCTGGTAATCAAGGATGTAAATGTGTCGACTGAAGCCAATCGTAGCCAGCACGCACAGGACGCCTGGTCTCCATTACTGGATCTGCTAGAGGGCGCCAGCGGCGAGCAACTCAGCCGTTGGGAGTCTGAGCTTCAACGCCGTCTGAAAGACAACGGTGCGACCTACCGCAACATGCCAGAGAGCCGTGACGATCGGGAATGGGTTATGGATCCCGTTCCCATGGTGCTGTCGGCCACCGAGTGGTCGGGCATTGAGGCTGGAATCATCCAGCGCGCTCAAGCCCTAGAGTCCGTCCTAGCGGACTTGATGGGGCCGCAAAGTCGGGTGCGCTCCGGTGCTTACGATGCGCGACTGCTGTTTAGCGACCCAGACTATTTAATGGCGGCGCACTCTTTAGTGCCGTCTGATCAGTGGTTGAACGTATTAGCGTTTGATTTGGCACGGGGCCACGATGGCCAATGGAAGGTGTATTCAGACGTCAGCCGCCCCCCAGCGGGTTTAGGGTATGTGCTCGAGCGGCGCATGATCATGGCGCGGGTGTTTGGCTTTTTGACGCGACAGATGCCGATGCGCCGACTGGCAGGATTTTTTAGCGATTTCCGCGCGGCTATCTCGGATTCCATGATCGGCGAAGGCCACTGCGTCATGATGACGCCGGGTCAGCACCACCCCAGCTATTTCGAACATGCCTTTTTGGCAAACTATTTAGATATGACCCTGGCTCAGGGTGACGACTTGGCCGTTCGTGACGGTCAGTTGTGGCTTAAAACCTTGGATGGCCTGCAGCCGGTCTCGATGGTGATGCGCAGGGTCTTGGATGCCTTCGTTGATCCGTTGAATTTTCGAGACGATTCGCGGTTAGGAACGCCGGGCTTGGGCACGGTGGTCAGCAGTCAGCAGGTCGGTCTTTGGAATGCCCCCGGGGCAGGGTTGATTGATAGCACCGGATTTATGAGTCAATTCGACCAGGCTTGGGGCCATCAGCTGAGCTTGCCATCAGCGCGCACGCTGAATTTAAGTGATGCTGAGCATGCTCGTGAGGCACTGGGCGCCCCTGAAAAATTTATTTTCCGAGCCTTGGGTGGTGTCGGGCGCGATGGTTTGGCCTTGAATGCCGGGGACATCGAGCTCGAAGAGATTGCCGCCCAACCGAACAATTGGGTCGCGCAAGAGCGTCTAGCGGGATCAAGAATCCCAGCGTCCCAGCAAGGGTTGATGAATGAGGTGTCAGCATCCATCAGGCTGTACGCAGTCAAGACGGCTCAGGGGTGGCAGGCGATGCCCGGCGGGTTGGTTCGCTACACCCGTGACGACTTTGCCGAACTGCAGGCGTGTGGCCGCAGTGCCCAAGGCGTTAAAGACCTGTGGGTGATGGGCGACTCGTTTGAAGAAACCGGCACGCTGAATATTCAGATCACCAAACCCCAAGCCATCGATACAGGACCCGGCGGCATTCCCAGTCGTGTGGCGGATTCGTTGTACTGGGTGGGGCGCTACTCTGAACGACTTGGGTTTGTCGGGCGGCTGCTGCGTGAAGTGCTGCAACGCATGCTAGAGCAGCGTCAAAGCGCTCTAAGCGAGCCCGATGTCGGAATCATGCCGATGCTGTTTCAAGGGATTGCGCTGGGCTCACACAGCTTTGGTGATGATGAACCGGCTGCGCACCTAGAAACGATTCTGACCCAAAGCGATCATCCGGTCGGTTTGCACCGAGCGCTGCAAGGTTTGTTGGAAAATGCCCGCGCTGTGCCAGATTACCTAAGCGCCGATGCCTGGCAGTTGCTGGTCAGGCTCGAGAAAAGCACCCAGTCGGCGGTCGGGTTGTCCGGTTTGCCCGTCAGCCATCAAATCGACCGAGTCGAGCAGATTCTGATGTTGCTAAATGCCGCGAACGGCCTGTTAAGCGACACCATGAGTCGAACACTAGGCTACGGATTCCTTGATCTGGGTCGTCATCTAGAGCGCGCCCTGCAGACCTGTGCGTTGTTACGCGAGGCGGCTCAGACCTCGCGACGCAACGAGACCAGTTTCTGGGAGATGGTGCTAGGCGTCACGGATACCCGAATGACCTATAAGCGCCGTTACCGGGCAGCCCTGCATCCAGGTGCGGTCTTGGACATGTTGATGCTGGATGATGCGACGCCCCGTGCCTTGGCCTATCAGCTACGTCGTCTGGTAGAGCAAATCGAGTATCTGCCAGGCAGTGCCAAGCGCGGCACGCTCAGTCCGCATCAGCGCATGAGTCTGGCCGCTCGCAGTGCGTTGCAGTTGGCGCAGCCCGATGCCCTGATGACGCCAGAAGGTTTGGCGAAACCCGAGTTGGTCGAGTTGCTCAACGCGACCGAGCAGCGTCTGCTAAGCCTGTCCGAGACCCTGACATTGGCCTATTTCAACCACGCCGACGTTCCCAGTCAGTTCATCCGGGTTAACTCATGAAGTTTCACATTCGTCATCTAACTCGATATCAGTACTCAAGTGCAGTCAGCGACGGGCAGTCCTCGACCGTGTTGTTGCCCAGAAATACGCCATGGCAGAGCGTTGAGCGCTCCGAGTTAGTGGTCACGCCTAGCTGTCGTTGGATTCGCGAGCGCAGTGATTGGTTCGGCAATCGTCGGCATGATTTTGCCGTCGAGAGTGTCCATGACTATCTGGAAGTGCTGGCCGAAAGCCGAGTCGAGGTCAGCGCGCCGATGCATGCGCCATTGCACCACTCGCCGGCGTGGGAGAGCGCAGCCACGGGCGATCCTCTGTTGATGCCATATCGACTGTCCTCGGCCATGGTGCCTGACTGCGACAGTGCGATGTGGGCCTATGCGGGGCAATCTTTTCTACCCGGACGCCCCATCCTCGAGGCGGTCATGGAGCTGACCCAGCGGATTTTTACGGATTTCCAGTACAGTCCCGGGGTGACCGACATCACAACGCCGGTTCGCCAGGTGTTCGAGTCTAGAACCGGGGTGTGTCAGGACTTTGCCCAACTGCAACTGGCCTTGATGCGCAGTCACGGACTGGCGTGTCGCTATGTCAGTGGATATTTGGAAACCCAACCGCAGCCAGGTCATCCGCGCCTGATTGGTGCGGATGCCTCGCATGCGTGGGTCGCCGTTCAGGTACCGGGATTGGGGTGGGTCGACTTTGATCCGACCAACAATCAGATGCCAACCGACCGGCACATCACGATCGCGTGGGGCCGAGATTATGCCGATGTGGTACCGGTTAAGGGCTTTACCAACGGCGGTGGCTCGCAGTCACTGTCGGTGTCAGTGGATGTACGAGCCATCGAGGATGATCCCTCTCAACGCTTTGTTTAAGGCAGGGGAATAAATTCGTCTTTATCGCTTGGCGGCAATTGGAAGCGGCCGTTCTCCCAGTCGCCTTTACGCCAGTCTTGCTTTGCTTGCTCCAGTTTTTCCAGCGATGAGCTGACAAAGTTCCACCACAAATGGCGTGGCTCATCCAGCGGATCGCCGCCCAGCAGCATCAGCCTAGAATCCAGAACGGCCTTCAAGCTCAGCGCATCACCCGGTCGCAACACCAACATTCGCCCGGCCTCGTAGACTTCCCCGGCCAGCTCAATCGCGCCGCTAAATACATACACGGCGCGGTCCTGATCGCGGTTATCCAGCGGCAGGCTGGCGCCGGCCTTGATCTGAGCATCGGCGTAGAACATCGGGCTGAAGACTTCGCTGGGGGCGCGTTCGCCATACATCTCGCCTAGGATCAGGGTGACCCTTTTGCCTTCGGCTTCCAAAGTCGGAAGCTCCTCGGCTTTGCGATGATCAAAGCTGGCCGCTCGGTCCTCATGCTCTTTGGGTAGTGCGACCCAGGTCTGCAGGCCAGACATCTTAAAACCCGCCTCGCGTGCCTCAGGTACTGAGCGCTCGGAGTGGGTGATCGCGTGCCCCGCGGTCATCCAATTCACTTGTCCCGGTTGGATCACCATGTTGTTACCCAGTGAGTCGGCATGCAGCATGCTGCCCTCGTACAACCAGGTCACGGTCGACAATCCAATGTGAGGGTGCGGACGCACATCAATCCCGTGTCCGGGTGCGAAATCGGCCGGCCCCATTTGATCCAGAAATACAAAGGGCCCAATCATCTGCCGCTGTGTGGCGGGTAGGGCGCGACGGACTTCAAAGCCCCCCAAATCGCGGGTGCGCGGAACGATCAACGTCTCTACGGCATCGCTGGGAGCCGTTTCATGCGGGATATTTAATGGGTTCATGGTGTCCTCCGTTGGACACACTATTGGCCGACAGCGCCGGCCAAGCAAGTTGATGGATTCGTGCCGATTTGGCTCGAATTACGGAGCGGGGTTCGGGTTGCCTAAATGGATCGCCTCAATTTGCTCCATCAGCTCGTCACTCAGGGTCATCTGCCAGCTGTCGATGTTGGTGTTTAACTGCTCTAACGTTGTTGCGCCGATGATGTTAGACAGCACAAACGGGCGCTGAGTGACAAAGGCCAAGGCCATTTGCGAGGGATCCAGGCCGTGCTGCTGGGCCAAATCAACATAGGCCTGGGTGGCGTCGACGGCACGGCCGTTGTTGTACCGGCTAAAACGGGTGTACAGGGTCAGGCGACCGTTGGCTGGTTTTTGTCCGTTCAGATATTTGCCCGACAGTGCACCGAAGGCCAGCGGCGAGTAAGCCAGCAGTCCGACATTCTCGCGGTGACTGACCTCGGCCAATCCAACCTCGTAGGTACGGTTTAATAAGTTGTAGGGGTTCTGGATGGTGACGATTTTGGGTAGCCCCATACGCTCGGCGCAACGCAGGAAACTCATCGCGCCCCAAGCAGTCTCGTTAGACAGCCCGATTTGACGAACCTTGCCGGCTTCAACCAGCTCGGCCAGTGCGCTTAAAGACTCTTCAATCGGGGTCTCGTCAACCGGATTGTGCTGATAGCCTAACTTGCCAAAGTAGTTGGTTTGACGATCCGGCCAATGCAACTGATACAGATCGACATAGTCCGTTTGCAGGCGACGCAGGCTGTCGTCTATGGCTTGATGGATGTGGGCACGTGTGTGGCGAGGGCCGCCGCGTAGGTGATCCATGGTATTGCCTGGACCTGCCGCTTTGGTGGCCAAAACCCACTCGTCGCGCTTGCCAGTTTTGCTAAACCAGTTTCCGATGTATTGCTCGGTCAGACCTTGGGTGTCAGGTTTGGGCGGGACCGGATACATCTCGGCGCAATCCATGAAGTTCAGACCCCGCTCGAGCGCCAGATCAATCTGGCTGTGGGCCTGTGCCTCGGTGTTTTGTTCACCCCAGGTCATCGTGCCTAGGCAAAGCCGCGTGACCGTGCGGCCGTTAATGTCAGTGAGTTGCATGCGGGGAATCCTTATCGTTTTCCCCGATGCTACCAGCTAGTTTTTTCCTTCGTCCAACTCAAGGGTGAACTCAATGGTGTCTAGCTCGCCCTCGCCACCCAGGATGATGTCATCGGTATCAGGATCGTCTTGTTCAGGCGCTGCGGGTTCTAGAGGCTGACCGGCAAGCTCACTTAAAAACTGATGAAGCGCGCTGCGTTCAGGGTGCTGGGCCATCTGATCGTGCATCAGCACGGCAAAGGCATCGGGGTCGGAGGCTTTGGTAATGCGCGCCAATGTTCGTACCAGCGTGTGCTGATCATCATCCTGTTGTTTTTCAATGCTGTCGGTCAGTAGTTCAATGGCCTGCGCCGAGTGTCCGTAGGCCGTCATTAGCAGGGCCTCTTCTGATCGATCCTGAGTGGCCAGGCGCGGAGCCGCCATGACGACCGGAGGAGCAACGGGTTGGGCCATGGGCATCGGTTCTGGCTCGTAAGCGTCGTCCAAATCAAGCTCGTCATCGACAGACCGTTTGCGGCGTATCAGCCAGGCACCACCGGCCAGGGTCAAGACCAGTACTCCTGCAATTAGGTATTTCCATTGTGCGAAAAACGACGGCTGTGGCACAGGTGCCGCCGGCTCAGTGACCGCAACGGGTGCAATGGCCGGGCCGGTTTTGGCTGGGCTGGCGGCAGGTGGTGTGGCGACTGGCGCAACAGCGGCTACAGCGGTTTCAACCACCGCCCCTGGGGCTTGGGGTGGAACGACCGGCACGCTACTGATGCTGGGTTGTTTCTCTGGTGATAATGGCTGCAGCGCTGAACCCGTCTCTGCTGCAATCAGAGCCCCTAAGTCTTCACGACTGGCGTTTTGCGATTGCATTTGCGCCAGTTGCAGCTCCAATTCTTGGATACGCTGGCGCAGGAACTGTGATTCGACGTCATCCACAATGCCGTTGTCGTTGAGCAGAGTTAATTGCGCACTGGGCGCCTCAACCACGGCAATTTCTTCGACTAGGCTAGGTGCTTCAGCGATCTGAGTCGGAGCCGAGGTTTCGAAGGGCTGTGGAAGCTTAGGAATCTGGAGGGTCACGCCCGCGCGCAACAGGTTTATGTCCCCACGGATAAAGGCCTGAGGATTCAATTCAAATAGTGCCTTGGCAAAATCTGAGGCCGAGGGCGCCAGGGCAGGGTCAAAATAACGCCGCGCAATACGTGATAATGAATCGCCAGACTTGACTACGATTTTTGTGAGCTCGTCGAAATCGGGGGTTGGTGTGGCTTCAGCAGGAGCCGGTGCGGCCGCCGTCTCGACTTTGGGCTTTGGGGTGTTTTTGACGATCTCGGGATTGGCCAAGAAGGGTTGCACGACATCCGCCTGCAGGGTGCTTGGAATTTCAAAACTGGCTGCCGTGCCGGTTCCGGGTAAGTCCAGCAACATGGCGTATTCGCGAGTAGTGGATCCACCATCCCAATCCGCGCGCATCAGAAATAGCAAAAACGGCTCGCGTACCGGCTCGTCAGATTGGATGTACAGGTATTCGCGATTGGGGCCCACGGTGAAGGTCAGATTTGCCAGTGTGTTTGTCCGCTCGATGCCGGCGGCTTGAAACGCTTCACGCGATGCCAGCGAAGGCACCAAGGATGCCAAATCACTGGCTTGCGTGCGTGTGAGTTTAATGCGCGCCTGCAGGGGCTCATTCAGGTAAGAGCCGACCTCGATGTCGTTCAGGCGAACCGCCTGTGCTGACCCAGCACTTAGGGCCGCGGCTAGGGCAATACTGTGCCCGATCAATTTAAACTGCTTCACTACCAGAATTACCTGCCAATACGACTATGCAAACAAGCCTAGTAATACCGAGGCATTTCGCCAGCTCACGGAGTACGAGCTGGCGTTGTACCTCGAATGAACGTGAGCAGGGCGACCACCACCAATATCGGCGCAAGTATCGCGATATTTAACGGCTGCCAGCCTAGGCTTTCCTCTAGGCTGCTGGCAAACAAAACCGCCAAGGCGGTAAAGCCAAACACCAAGGTTTCATTGAGCGCCTGTCCTCGGGCGCGCTCGGATGGGGCCAAGCATTCACCGACTGCGCGGGTAGCGCCGAGGAACAAGAAGTTCCAGCCCAGCCCTAGCAACATCAGCGCGGCCACGAAGTGGGAAAATTCCAAGCCGATTTGGGTCAGCGCTGAGCATGCTAAAAACAGCACAGCACCAGCCAACATAATGGCTCGGGTCCCAAAGCGGGTCATCAAATGGCCGGTGATGAAACTCGGCCCAAACATCATCACAACATGCCATTGGATGACCAGGCCCACTTGCGAGAAGGCAAATCCGTAGCGATCCATCGCCAGTGTGGTGACGTTCATCAACAGCGCCATGACGCTGTAGCTGGTAATCCCCGCGATGATGGCCACGATTAAGTTTGGATCGCGCAGCAGCTCGGGAATTGAGCGGCCACCGCTGGGCGGACGTTCGGCTTTGCCTAATTTTAGGTGCAGCAGACCCGCGAACGACACGGCAAACAATAGGCTCATCGCGATGTAAGCCCCAGCGAAGGGGGTCAACATCGCGTCGCGCCCGTAGATGCTGAGTTGCGGCCCGATAAAGGCAGCGACTACTCCGCCAAACATCACCCAGCCCAGGGCGCGCGCCCGTTCTGGTTCGGGCACCACCTCTTGAGCGGCAAAGCGGTAGTACTGACCAAAGGCGTTGCTAGCGCCCGCCAAAATCGAGGTGATGCACAGCAAAGCAAAAGACTCAGTGATCATCGCGGCGGCACCCAGGATGCCGGCCAGCATGCCCAGGGCACACCCCACCAAGAATCCGTTGCGCCGGCCGACGATGGCCATCAGGTAGCTGGCCGGTGCCGTGCACAGCAACAACCCTAGAAATTGCAGGCTGACCGGCAGGGTGATCCAGCCAATGCCCGGGGCGATGGGTTTCGAGGCCAGTGCTGTGATACTGACCAGCAAGGTCATGGCGCTACCGAGAATCGCCTGCGCGGCGACCAGCCGGATCAGGTCGGGTTTCATCTACAAAAGACTCGCAAAACGTTGAAGCGCGGTTTCTAGGTTGTCGGTTGAGCACGCCAAATTAAACCGTAGGAATCCCGGTTTGCCGTAAGGCTCGCCATCATCGGGCCCCAAGCCGGCCGCTACGCATTCGCTGTGAAGATTAGGGCGATTCAAGGCCCTGCAGTCAATCCACGCCAGATAGGTGCCTTGTAATTGAGTCATGCGTAATTCAGGTTGCTGAGCGACAAAGTCTTGGATGATCTGACGCTGGTCGCGCAGGTGGCGCAGAATCTCTTGGCGCCAGGCTTCGCCATCCCGATAAGCGGTTGTAGTCGCAATCCACGCCAAATAACTGATCTCGGGGTAACCCATAATCGCCGTCTGGAACTGGGCGCGCAGAGCGGGGTTAGGAATCACGACAAACGCTAACGCAAGGCCTGCGATGTTCCAGGTTTTGGTGGCGGCCAGAATGCTGACGCCCCATTTCGGGCTGACTTTAGCCATTGGGTGATGGGGTAACTCATCCAAAATCAAATCAGCCCAAATCTCGTCTGACACCAGTACGTTGTGGTGCGACTCGGCCATCTTGGCCATTCGTTCTAGCTCGTCCAGGCGATACACCGCACCGCCTGGATTGTGTGGGTTGCACAGCAAGCTCACGCCAGCATTATCCGCCTGCGCCATGTGCTGCTCTAGCTGATCCAGATCTAACACCTCGCGGCTCTCCTCTAGCACCGAGGGCACACCCACAGGTTCGGCCTGACCGATCTCGGGCGCCCTAGGGAAGCTGTGGTAGATAGGATTCGGGATGGCAACGCGTCCGCCTTTGGAATACGCACGAGTCGCCGCGAATTGGGCCGGCACCACGCCCGCCACAGGCACAATCCACTCAGCCTGCACATCCCAGTCGTATTGCGTTTTGCAATGGGCGATAAACACGTCGATGGCATCGCGCGGCGGATGGTCATATCCAAAAATGCCATGCTCGACGCGCTCACTTAACGCGGCTTGAATAGGCGCCGCAATGCGGCAGTCCATATCGGCCACCGGCAAGGGGATAACCCCAGCTTCAAAGCGGCTCCATTTTTTCGAGCGAAATCCGCGACGCTCGTTTTGACGACTGAAATCAAGCATGTTTTGAAACCCTGTAAGGAAGCAGAGCAATCAATAGGCCGCTGGCAATTAATCCCGCGCCCACCCAGTGGTGAGTCACCATACGCTCACCTAGAAAAGCGGCAGCTAGTGTCAGACCAAACACCGGCATCAGGTGAATGATCTGCCCGCCGCGTGCTGCGCCGACCTTGGCCAGCCCGGCGTTCCAACACAGGTAGGCACCCAACGACGGAAACAGCGCAAAGAATCCAACCGCCGCCAGCAGGTGTGGCTCCATCGACAGCGGCGCCTCGCCAAAGGGGTTGATCCAACGCACCAAACCAATCGCGCTGGTCCCGATCACACACATAAAACCTAAAAATGCGATCGGGTCTAGCTCGGCCGGTCTAAAGCGTAGGTACAACGAGTAGATCGCCCAGACAACAGACGAGGCCAGAATCCACAAATCCCCTTGGCTGATCCCGCGTTGAACCAGGCGCTCCAAATCCCCTTGCGAGACCAGCCAAACGACCCCCGCGCAGCTGGTCAAAATACCGATCAAGCTACGTGCAGTCGGCGCTTGTTTCAGAAACACCAAGCCAAAGGCAATGATCAATACGGGAATGGAGCTGTTAATGATCAGGGCGTTGGTGGCGGTGGTGGTTTGCAGCCCGATGTACAGCAGGGTGTTGAAGCTGGCGACCGAGAAAATCGCCAGAAAGCTGAGTAATCGCCAGTGCTGCTGAACCAGCCGACGTTGGCGCCACAGTCGGGGTAGCGCAAAGGGCAAGATGATCAATGTCGCCAAGCCCCAGCGCCAGATTGACAGGGTCAGTGGTCCTGCCTCGCCGGCCACCAAGCGGCCGACCACGAAATTGCCCGCCCAGAACAAGGCTGAGCAGGCTAGCAGCAACCACGCCATGGCTTAGTCGCCCAGCTTGCGGTATTTAACGCGAGTGGGTTGGATATCGCCCAAACGTTTCTTTCGGTCGGCTTCGTATTCTGTGTAGTTACCCTCAAAGAACGAGACTTTCGAATCGCCCTCGTAGGCCAGAATGTGGGTGCTAATTCGATCGAGGAACCAGCGATCGTGCGAGATCATGACCACAACACCCGGGAAGGACAGGACCGCTTCTTCGAGTGCACGCAGGGTCTCAACGTCCAGGTCGTTGGTCGGCTCGTCCAACAATAAGACGTTGCCGCCCTGTTTAAGGGTGTTAGCTAGGTGTAGACGGTTGCGCTCGCCACCGGATAAGTCCTTGACCCACTTTTGCTGGTCTTGGCCCTTAAAGTTAAAGCGGCCCAAGTAGGCGCGTGAGCTGATCTGATAGCTGCCTACGGTGATTTGGTCCAGGCCTTCAGAGACCTCTTCCCAGACGGTTTTATCGCCATCCAGCGTGTCGCGGCTTTGATCGACATAGCCCAGCTTAACCGTTTCTCCGACGACGACTTCGCCTGAATCCGGCTGCTCATCGCCGGTGATCAGTTTGAACAGGGTCGATTTACCCGCGCCGTTACCGCCAATCACGCCGACAATCGCACCCTGTGGGATGCTAAAGCTCATGTCATCGAACAGCTGCTTGCCATCGAATGACTTGCTGACGTTGTGCAGCTCGATCACTTTTTCGCCCAGACGCGGCCCCGGCGGAATGTAGATTTCCTGAGTCTCGTTACGTGCTTGGGTCTGCTGGCTTTGCAGTTCTTCAAAGGCCTTCAGACGGGCTTTTGACTTGGACTGGCGGCCCTTGGCGTTTGAGCGCACCCACTCTAATTCGTGTTTGATCGCCTTGGCGCGAGCTTCGTCGCCCTTGGCTTCTTGCTCCAGTCGGACTTCTTTTTGCTCCAACCAGTTGGAGTAGTTGCCCTCGTAAGGAATGCCGTGTCCGCGGTCTAATTCGAGAATCCAACTGGCAGCGTTGTCCAAGAAGTAGCGGTCGTGGGTGATGGCGACCACGGTGCCCGGAAACTCCTGCAGGAATTGCTCCAACCAACCCACTGATTCGGCGTCCAAGTGGTTTGTCGGCTCGTCCAGCAGCAGCATGTCGGGCTTTGATAGCAGCAGTCGGCACAACGCGACACGACGGCGCTCACCACCCGACAGTTTGCTGACATCTGCATCCCATGCGGGTAGGCGCAGGGCGTCTGCTGCGCGCTCCAGTGTTCGGTCTAGCTCCCAACCACCGGCCGCATCGATCTGGTTTTGCAGCTCACCCTGTTCGGCCAGCAAATCGTTCATTTCATCGTCACTCATGGGTTCAGCAAATCGATTGCTGATCTCATCAAAGCGATTGAGCATGTCTTTGACTTCGCCCACGCCTTCCTCGACGTTGCCACGCACATCCTTGGCAGGATCCAGCTGGGGCTCCTGAGGCAAATAACCCACGCGCAGGTTGGGTTGAGGACGCGCCTCGCCATCAAATTCGTTGTCCACGCCCGCCATGATTTTAAGCAGACTCGACTTACCTGAACCGTTCAAACCGAGAACGCCGATTTTGGCGCCGGGGAAGAATGACAAGCTGATGTCTTTCAGAATCTGTCGCTGAGGGGGAACCGTCTTGGATACGCGGTTCATGGTGTAAACGTATTGAGCCATGAATGTCCTGCTACGGGCAGACGAATGTCGCCTGCGAAGTCAAAAAATGAGTGGTTTAGGCGGCTACTTTGGCCTCAGACTGAAGCCATGACAAGTGAAGCGTGGCAAAAAGCCGGTCGGGTAGCGATTCAGACCCGTGATGCATCGATTGATGGGCATTTATGGTATGGCGTATTGAGCACTGGGATCTATTGCCGGCCCAGCTGCCCGTTGCCAGAGGCCAAGTCCGAGCACCTCCGATTTTTCAGCTCGCCTGCTCAAGCTCTTGAGGCCGGATTTCGGGCGTGCAAACGCTGCCTGCCGGATCAAGTTGAACCCTATCCGAGCTGGTTGGTAACAGCGGTAGATCTGCTGGGACAGGGCACCTCCCCCGGACAGTGCGCACAGCTATTAAGTATCGCGCCTGCGACCCTAACACGCGGGTTTCAGCGCTGGCTGGGAGTGTCGCCCAAAGCGTTCGTCGATTGTTGTCTGACCCAGCAGTGTGTCCAACTCAGGGCGCACGGTCATGGCGTGCTGGAAGCGGCGATGATGGCGGGCTTTGGCAGCGAGGCGGGCATGCGTCGTAGCGTGGTGCGCTGGCTGGGACTATCGTCATCAGAGCAACCCCAAGCTTGCAAGCTGAGTTGGGGCCTCACGGCCATGTCATTGGGTTGGTTAGTGGTTGCGTTGAGCCCGCGCGGTGTGGCGTTTGCCGGATTGGGCCAGACACCGGGCCAGGTCCTAGCCGATTTAGGCCAGCGTTTCCCGAATGCCTATTTAGAGCCGATGAGCGATGCCTGCGGCGAGGCGCTGAGGCAGATCGCGCGACGACAGCAGCTTAATTTGCCGCTGGATCTGGACGGGACGTCCTTTCGAATGCGTGTGTGGCGGGCCTTGCAACAGATTCCCGCAGGTCAGCCCCTGCATTACGCCGAGTTGGCGCAGCAAATCGGCGCGCCGAAGGCGGCTCGTGCCGTCGGTAGCGCTTGCGCGGCTAACCCAGTTTGCCTTAGCGTGCCGTGTCATCGAGTGATCCCGGCCAGCGGCGGTTTGGGAGGCTATCGATGGGGCCAATGGCGCAAAGCGTGGCTGTTGGAAACCGAGTCTTAAGGAGACCGCGTGGACCGCAAAGGCATCGCATTGGCCATGGCCAGCTTTTTTATGTGGGGCAACTTCCCGCTGTATTGGGTCAACACGATCCAAGTCCCAGCGTTCGAAGTCCTCTCGCATCGTGGATTTTGGGTAGTGCCAGTCCTAGTGGTGGTCGTCAGTGTGCTCAAGTTATGGTCCAAGGTTCGCGAGGCCATGGCGCCGGCCAATCTGAAATGGCTGGCGGTCTCTGCAATTTTAATTGCGATCAACTGGGGCGTTTACGTGTGGGCGGTGGCCGAGCAAGCGGTGACTGAGGCGGCCTTAGGGTATTACCTAACACCGTTGCTGAACGTGGCCATGGGCCTTTTGGTGTTTGGCGAAAAGCTCAGTCGCCTGAAATACCTGGCCTTGGGTCTGGCCGTAATCGGAGTGCTCAGCGTTGCTTGGCTGGTCGGCGAATGGCCATGGTTTGGTTTAGCCGTAGGCTTCAGCTTTGCGGCGTATTCATCCGCCCGCAAAATGATTAACGTCGAGTCAATAGTGGGTTTAAGTGTTGAATCGTTTCTACTCTTCCCGATCTGGGCTTTCTATCTGTATTTCTACGGCGACATGAAGTGGATCACCACAGAACCCACTGCGATTTGGCTGTTGCTCGGGGGGGCGGTCACGGCCATTCCGCTGATCACCCACGTGGCAGCGGCCCGTCGCATCCCTTTAAGTCTGCTGGGTATGCTGTTTTTCACCGTGCCGACGCTGCAAATGTTCTCTGGCGTAGTGATGCTGGGCGAGCCGTTTGACGCCAACCGTGCGATCGCGTTCGGCTTTATTTGGGCGGCGGTGGCGATTTTCTTGCTCGATGAATACCGCCGCAGCCAACGTACAAAGGCGCTCGCTGTTTAAGCGTTCCAGTCCACGCCAACGCTGGCACCCACTTCGACCAGTGCCTGCCAGTTACCTTGGTCAAACTCGATGCCCTGACTGCGCGTGTGGTGCGTATCCAATTCAGGCTGCCCGGGCAGAATCACAGGCAAATCCCCAGCCGGTGCGCTGTGAGTGACAAAGCCATATAGTCGGTGCAACTCGTCTGCCAAGTAAGTCAGATCGGTAAGTTTGGCCGGGTCAATAATGATCGACATCATGTTGTTAACGATCCCACCTTGGCGCTCATTATGTGGGGCGATGCTGCCGCCGCCGGTCATCACGCCGCCCAAAATCTCGCACATCAATGCCAGCCCATACCCCTTGTGATCCGCCAGTGGCGTTAACGCTCCAAAGGGCTCCTCCCACATCGGCGTAGGCTGATCCGTCAGCGTGCCTGAGGCATCAATCACAGCGCCATGGGGCACGCTTTTGCCGCCTAAATAAGCCACTCGGGTTTTGCCTAATGCGATCTGCGAGGTCGCCATGTCCAATAAGATGGCTTGCGAGCCGTCAATGCTGGGCATGCCAAAGCAGATAGGATTGGTGCCAAAGACCGCTTGTTTACCGCGAAATGCCGCCACCAGCGGGCGATGGTCTTGGACATTCACAAAATGAAGGCTGATTAGGCCGGCGTCATTGCATTGTTCAGCATAGGTGCCAATGCGTCCCACATGATGACAGCGTCGCGTCCCGACTAAAGCCAGGCCGTGTTCACGAGCCCGTTCGATCCCCGTCTGCATGGTTTCACGCGCGATGCGTTGGCCAAACCCCCGTTGGCCATCGACGCCTAACAGCGGCCCCGCATCCAAGTAGGTCTGGGTACTTTGGTTGGCGATTAGGGCGCCAGATTTCAAACCCGGTAGGTAGTTGGTCAGCATGCCTACGCCATGGGAGTCATGGCCGGCGAGGTTGGCGCGGACCAGATGATCGGCCACGATGTGTGCCTCATCAGAATTGCTGCCGGCGGCTGTTAGGGTCTGCTCGACCAAGGCGGTCAGTGCCGCGGGGTGGATCTTTTGCATTGGTGCGTCCTTTTTTTTCAGTGTCGCGTATGCCAATCGGGGATTCAATCGCTAGACTGACGGCGCGGAGGATGCTGTGGAACTTCAAAAGAATTCAAATTTATTGCTGAACTTGGCGGCGGTGGTCGTGGTGTTGGGCGGGTTAAAATTGTCCGGGCCTGTTATTACCCCCCTATTGGTGTCCGTGTTTATTGCGATGATTGCCGCACCACCCGTGTTTTGGTTAGAGCGCAAGCGAGTCCCACCCGTGTTGGCAGTATTCAGCGTCGTCGGACTAATTGTGGTGCTAGCCGCGCTGGTGGGCATGGTGGTCGCCGGTTCAGTCGATAACTTTGTGGCTGCTCTGCCCGAGTATCAGGCCCGGCTTAAAAGCGAGATTGGCAGTCTGACGCCGTTGGCCCAGACTCTGGGTCTGCCGGTCAATTTGCAGGCGCTGCAAGATATTGTGGACCCTGGCGCAGCGATGGGTGTGGTTTCTAACCTATTCCGCGGGCTGGGTGGGTTGCTGGCGAACAGTTTTATTATTTTGCTGCTGACGATTTTTATCTTGCTTGAGGCCTCCTCACTGCCGATCAAAATGCGCACTGCACTGCAGTTCCCCGAGCAAGCGTTGGATCGTTTTGCTGAGCTGGCCTCGAAGATGAACACCTACGTGGCGATCAAGACGATGGTCAGTGTTGGCACCGGCATCTCGGCCACGGTGTTGTGTTACGCCATGGGCGTGGACTTCCCGTTTGTGCTAGGGCTGTTGGCCTTTTTGCTTAATTACATTCCCAACATTGGATCGATTATCGCCGCGATACCTGCGGTGGCACTGGCACTGCTCGAGTTGGGCGGTGGACCTGCGTTGGGCGTGGCCGCAGGGTACTTCGCGATCAATACGGTCTTTGGCAACGTGATCGAGCCGCGTTTTCAAGGACGTGGGGTGGGATTGTCGACCTTTGTGGTTTTTTTCAGTTTGATTTTCTGGGGCTGGTTGCTGGGCAGTGTGGGCATGCTGCTCTCGATTCCCTTGACCATGAGTTTGAAAATCGCCTTGGCTACCAACGAGCAAACCCGATGGCTGGCAGTACTGCTAGGCCCCGAACAGGATAAGGATCAGGCATAGCGATGGAATTGGCGCAAATCGAAGAGCTATTGATGTACGCAGGTATCACTGGGCTGGTTGGCCTGATGTGCTGGATCGTTTATGACGTAGGCACCCGCGCCGGCGCGGGCAAATTGGGGCTGTGGATCATGATGGCGGTTTTGATGGCAGCACCCTTGGTTTTTGTGGTTAAAACCGTGGTCGTGCTGATTATAGGGGCGTGACTTTACAGCCCTTTTTCTATATGATACGCGCGCTTGTTTTTCGTGGGGCGCTAGTTCTTTAGGGCCTCTTTCTCGCAATCTTCGATTAGAGAGCCCAAGGATGATCAAATTCTTACTCGCATCGTTGTTGACCTTGCCTTCTGTGGCTTGGGCGGCAGAAGCCGGTGCTGATCTCACTACCCATTGGGTAGGTTTCTTTGCAATTGCTGTATTCGTCCTAGCCTACGCGTTGGTGATGGGCGAAGAAGTCCTGCACCTTCGCAAGTCCAAGCCCGTTTTGATCGCGGCTGGCGTTATCTGGGCTGCCATTGGCCTGACCTACGCCAATATGGGGGACCATCATTCGGCCGAAGTGGCGGTTCGACACAACATCCTCGAATTTGCCGAGTTGATGCTGTTCTTGTTGGTGGCCATGACGTACATCAACGCCCTAGAAGAGCGTCGCATGTTCGATCGTCTACGCGTGACATTAGTCCGCTCTGGCATGTCACTGCGCTCGTTGTTTTGGGTGACCGGTGCACTGTCATTTGTGATCTCGCCGATCGCGGATAACCTGACCACAGCATTGTTGATGTGTGCGGTGGTTATGGCAGTCGGCGGCGAGAATAAACGCTTTATCGGCCCGGCCTGTATCAACATCGTCGTAGGCGCGAACGCCGGTGGTGCCTTTAGCCCCTTCGGTGACATCACCACCTTGATGGTCTGGCAGAAGGGTCTGATTGAGTTCACTGAATTCTTTAACTTGTTCCTTCCAAGCCTTGTCAACTGGGTGATCCCGGCTGCCATTATGTCAGTCACAATCCCCAACGTGCGCCCCGATGCTTCGGCCGAAGACGTCGAAATGAAACGCGGTGCCCGTCGTATTGTGGTCCTGTTCTTGGTCACGATTGGCACGGCGGTTAGCTTCCATAGCTTCCTGCATCTGCCCCCGGTGGTTGGCATGATGCTGGGTTTGGGTTACCTCAAGTTCTTTGGCTTTTACCTGCGCAAGTCACTGCCGCGTTCGATCTCTCAAAAAAAGGCATTGGCCGAGCGTGCAGGGGATATGGAAGCGATGCGTCGCCTGGGTGAAGTCGTGCCCTTCGATGTATTCCAAAAAGTGGCGCGTGCCGAGTGGGACACCTTGTTATTCTTCTACGGCGTCGTGTTGTGCGTCGGTGGTTTGGGCTTTATTGGCTACTTGTCGTTGATGAGCGAGTTTATGTACGCCGACCTTGGCCCGACAACGGCCAACATTTTGGTGGGTATCTTGTCTGCGATTGTTGACAACATCCCCGTGATGTTTGCGGTCTTGACCATGCTGCCTGACATGTCACACGGACAGTGGTTGTTGGTCACTTTGACCGCGGGCGTCGGTGGATCGTTGCTGTCGATTGGTTCGGCTGCCGGTGTGGCCCTGATGGGTCAGGCCCGTGGCAGGTACACCTTCTTTGGCCACCTTAAGTGGACTTGGGCGATTGCTATCGGTTATGCCGCATCCATCGCCATGCACATGTGGATCAACGAAGATCTGTTCCATATCGTAGGCCCCGTTACTAGCTAGCCTGTGTGCTGTGCTGTGCCTTTGCTCGATACAGCGCAGCGTCAGCCAGCTTGATCACCTCGCCCGGCTCATCACGTGCCGGGTTGAGCGTGACTGCTCCCCCTGAAATATCCACGCGAATTGACTCATCCGGACATTGCGGAATGGGCTCGTCTGCCAGCAAGGTTTTCGCCATCTTCAAGGTTCGATTGGCGTGCTCTGCAGATGCGTCAGCCAGCACGAGGATGAACTCATCCCCGCCCAAGCGGCCGACAATATCCCCGCCGTCACTGCGCACTAAGCGTTGCAGTGTATCGGCAATCAGCTTTAGGGCCTGATCACCCACCGCGTGCCCGTACGCGTCATTAACGACCTTGAAGCGGTCCACGTCGACCATCAGCACGCCTAAAGTTTGGTCTTTACGTCGGGCCCGTTGCACCTCAGCGCGTAGCCGCTCACCAAAGCCCAGTCGGTTATACAAATCGGTCAGCGGATCTTTGTGTGCGGCTTTCTCTAGGCTGGCCAGTTGTTCTTTGGCCGAGCGCAGGCCGGCGGTCAGGCGCTTGATGCGACCGGCGCGATCCGAGGCGATTTGCATGGTCGTTTTCTGGGCGCTCTCCAGCTCTTTGCGGCTGATCGGCACCAGCAGTTGAATAAGCCCCAGTATCTGATCAGAGCCGGTAATCGGCTCGAGCGATATGCGGTAACGGCTTTGGGCCGATTTAATGTCGACGGACTGAGGCACGTGCAGTTGCTGAGCCTGATAGATCGCGTGGGCCAGATCATGGCAAGCGGGCTCAGGGAAGAGCTGCAGTAACTGCTCTCGCGTTTTCGGCGGTGTGTTGGCGCGCATCAGTCGCGTGGCTGAGGTGGCGTGGTGGACCTGATCGCCGGCGACCTCAAAAAAACCCAGACCCTCAGTGTCTTTTAAATCGCTGATGCCGGTCAGCGTTCTGTCTAGATGGTTTAACGACCGACGTACTTGACGACTGTCCCTTAAGATTTGGGGATAATCCCGGCGCTTGAACAGTAGGGCAAGCAATGCAGTGATGATCAGCGCGGCCAGGACCGATACCAAGGCGCTGACCCACACCCCGGTGCGATTTTCGCGGTCTATCTGCTGCTGCCAGCGGATTAACGCCTGCAAGGCATCGGTATCAGACAGCTGCAATCGTTGCTGAATTTGCTGCGGTGACAGTCCCTCTTGGCGTAATTCGAGCGCCAGGGGCAGAGCCCGTTCATACGCCTGCAGTGTGATCAAAACCCGGGCCGCATTGGTGTTTGTGTCGGCGTGCGCCTCGGCAATTTTGATCGCTTGTTGAATATCGACTTGTGCCAGGGCGATTTGCTCTGGGTTACCGGCGATTAAAAAATTCTGTAGCGAGGGTATGGCGCCACCGTATCCGAGCAGGCGTTGAATTTGATGAACCGGATTTGCCAAGGCGCTGATGCTGACCACCAGTAGCGTGACTGCCATCCATTGTTTCCACACCATCCTTCAACTCCTGTAACCCCGATCACATATTTTGGATGTGATTCGGGCTAGTTGATGGGATGTTCATCACAAATACGTTGTTAACCTGCCAAGCTCTCTTTTGCTAGCAGGCGGGCATCGTTAGCGACCCGAAGCACATTGCCCGGGTCGTCGTTTTCGGGATTGAGTGTCGCGACACCGCCACATACTTGCAGTCGAGCTTCGGTGTCCGTGATGCCTGGTATTTTCTCCTGTGCGAGCAACGTCTGAACCATCTTTAGGGTTCGCAACGCTAACTTTTCATTGCCCCCGCCCAGAATGACAGCGAATCGATCGGCCTCGATTCGTCCCACCAAATCACCCGAGCCCGAGCGAGTTAGACGCTTTAGCAGGCATGCCACCATGTTCAGACAGTCATCGCCGACGTCTTTGCCGTATTGATGGTTGATGTGCGTGAATCTATTCAAATCCAGCACCAAAATGCCCAAGGTTTGTCCACTTCGTTGAGCCCTGCGTACTTCAATTTGAAGTTGATCCAGCAGCCCCTGGCGGCTGAGTACACCGGTTAATGAGTCGGTCGAGGCCCGCTTTTCCAGTTGCTCGACGCGAGTCCGCGTCTGACGTAGGCGCTGCGTCAATTCGTGAATGCGTAATCCGCGTTTTGAGGCTTTGCGCTCGGACTGCGCACCCTTGGCAAGCAGTGTGCTGTTTGACGTCAATGCGAACGACTGCACCCCGCCAATAACGCGTCCTTGTGGTGTGATGGGTAGCAGGATCAGGCGGAATAGGCGCTCGTTCTGGGCGAAATCTAGGGTTAGCAGGTTCTGATGACGATGGTTGATGTGATGCGTGGCAGCCAGCTCGACGCTGTCCGGAAATAACGCCATCAGCTGGGTGCGATTTTTGGGGAGTCGTGACGCACCCATTAAGCTGGCTAGGGAAGACGCATTGATGACCTCATCGTCGCACATTTCAAACAAACCCAGGCGCTCGGTGCTGCCGAGGTCTTTGAGTTGAATCAGGGCCCGATCGATCCCCATGACCGACTGGTTGGCGATGTCTGATAACTGCTCCAGTTTGGTTCTAGTCTGGTATTGATATGTGGCGCCAGCCGCTAACAGCAAAGCCGCCAAGACCCCACTGGCGCCCCAGCTAAGATAATTGGCAGGTTGGGCGATGGGTTGTTGCGCCTCCCAGCGGGCAATGGCCTGGATTGCTTGCTGGTCAGGCACGTGCACCAAATCCAGTAACTGGGCCGGTGAGTGACCGGCATCCATCAGCATCGGGGCCTGATCCATTGCACGCTGCAAGCCCATCAGTGTCAGGTAAACAATGCGAGAATCTGGATCACTGGCTGCGAAGGGCTCGACCAATGCAATCGCTCCGGCCAAATCTAGTCGAGCCTGTGACAGCTGATCGGGATTGCCCGAGATCAGATAAGTTTTAAAGTGATCGGTCGCACCACCAAAACCCAGATATTGATGTAATTGGTTTAGGTTAGGCGTAGAAGAAGCGGCAGGCAGGACCCAAGTAGCCGCCAGCGCAATTATTATTGTTTTCAATGGTCCGCAATCCTGATCAAGGGATAGTGTCGCTGGCGACCGTGCCAGCCCAGCTGGCGGATATTGCCATCAGCATCAAAGAAATAATGAGATGGCTATCACGCAAGGCTTGAACTGGTCCCTAAATTACTTAGCCTTAGGGCTAACAATAATTTTAGGACCCACCCCATGGATTACCTTTTGGCCCTCGATGCAGGCACTACCTCAAATCGCGCCATCGTGTTCAGCGCTGACGGTCAGGCGCTCGGGCAGCATCAGATTTTATTGCCCCAGCATTACCCAGCCGACGGTTGGGTCGAGCACGACGCCGTTGACATTTTATCGGGCCTGATCGAGTCGGGCCGTATGGCCATACAGGCCGCGGGGTTGCGTGCTGATCAGATTGCAGGGGTGGGCTTAACTAACCAGCGCGAAACAACCCTAGTATGGGATAAAGCCTCGGGACAGGCGATTTACCCGGCGATTGTTTGGCAGGATCGTCGAACTGCGGATTGGTGCGCTCAGGCTAAGGATCAAGGCCACGAGGCGATGGTCCAGAGCAAAACCGGACTGCTATTGGATCCGTACTTTTCAGCGACCAAGGCGGCTTGGATTTTGGACAATGTCGAGGGCGCTAGGGCTCGCGCCGAGGCGGGTGAGTTGGCCTTCGGCACGGTCGACAGTTTTGTTGCTTGGCATCTAAGTGGCGGTCAGTCCCACATTATTGAAGCGACCAATGCCGCTCGAACATTGCTGTTCAATATCGACACACAAGCGTGGGATCCAGAGCTGCTGGCGCTGTTTAATGTGCCGGCGGTCATGTTGCCATCGGTGGTCGATAGCGCCGGGGACCTAGCTCACATTGATGAGTCGATTTGGGGGGCACCCATGGTGTTGTCCGGCATTGCCGGGGATCAACACGCTGCATTGATTGGTCAGGCAGGAATTCAGCCGGGAATGCTGAAAAGCACCTACGGGACTGGCTGTTTTATGATCGCCAACACGGGCGTTGAGCGGCGAGTATCGAATCAGCGCTTGCTCAGCACCCTGGCGTATCGATTAAACGGACAGCCAACCTACGCTCTGGAAGGGGCGATTTTTAACGTGGGCACCGCGATACAGTGGTTACGTGACAATCTAAAACTGTTTAACGATGCCGTGCAGACTCAGTCTATGGCGCAGGCGGCCAAATCGGATGATGGAGTGTATTTGGTGCCGGCCTTTACCGGGCTGGGTGCGCCGTGGTGGGATCCCCATGCTCGCGGGCTGTTATGCGGCCTGACTCGCGATACTGGCCCGAATGAGATGGTTCGAGCCGCACTTGAAGCGGCGGCCTACCAGACCACAGATCTAACCCAAGCGATGGAAGCCGACGGTCAGCCGGTATCCAGGATTCGGGTGGACGGCGGCATGGTGGTTAATGATTGGTTTTGTCAGGCGTTAGCGGATATTACCGGTGCGTGTATTGACCGGCCGCAGGTGACCGAAACCACGGCCCTGGGTGCAGCCTTGCTGGCGGGGTTAGGCGTGGGTGTTTTTGACTCGCTAGAACAGGCCTGTCAAAGCTGGCAGCTAGACCAAAGCTTTGAGCGAGTGATGCCCGCACAACAGGCGGCGGATAAACAAGCGGGCTGGTTACGCGCTATTGCTCGGGCCACGACTCACTGACTCCATGGTGTCCAGCTTGAATAAGCTGGGGAACTGGCGCCAGCCCCACAAGGTGACCGCCAGTGCCAGCACGGCGCCCGCGCCGGCGGTTGCAACCGGCCCAATGGCCGCCGCTGACGCCCCTCCACGAAAGTCGCCGGCCTCGTTGCTGGTCGCGATGAACAGGCTGTTCACTGCACTGACCCGACCGCGCAGCGCATCGGGTGTGGCCAATTGCACGAGCGTCATTCGGATGTTGACGCTGACCATGTCTGATGCCCCGTAAACGAACAGCGCCAGCAGACTGATCCAATAGACGTTCGACAGTGCAAACGCAGCAATGGATAGCGCGAAAACCAGCAAGGTAATAAACAACTTTAGGCCAACATTGTGCATTTGGCTCTTTTGCCGGGCCATCCATAACCCCATCAGAACTGCGCCTAACGCGGGTGTTGCGCGCAGAATTCCGAGGTCCTCGGGGCCGACATTTAGAATGTCTGTTGCATAGATGGGCAGCAACACAATCACGGAGCCCAATCCAACCGCCAACAAATCCAGACTTAGGCTGCCCAGCAAGATAGGGTTAGAGGCGACAAATTTGAGCCCGGCGACCAGCTGCTCCCGGCCCCGTTGCAGAGGGGCGTCGATGTTAAGTGCGGGCAGTGCTAGATAAGAGGCACTGGCGACGATCACGCAGGCACACAGTGACCAATACACTTGGCGATCGAACAGCAAAATTAAAAATCCAGCCACAGCGGGACCGGCGGTCATAGCGGCGTTCCAGGTCGTCGAGGCCATGGCGACGGCCTGATTTAGACGCTCTGGTGGCACGATGTTGGGCAGGATGGCTTGCAGTGCAGGCGAGTAAAACGCTTTGGCCGAGCCCTGCAGGAACACCAAGGCAAACAACAGACCACGATCCAGCTGATCCTGAGTCATCACCCATGCGATACCGGCATAGGCGATCAGTTCCGCCAGACTGCACCAGCGCACCAGCTGATCACGTCGAAAGCGATCAATGGCCCATCCCGAAGCAAAAAAGAACAAATAGATCGGCAGAATCTGCATCAAGCCGACGTAGGCTAGATCCATTGCGTTGCCGCTGATTTGATACAGGTGCCAACCCAATGCCACCGTCAGCATCGTGCTGGCTAGGCTTAGCGAGCCACGGGCAATTAAAAAGCAGGTGAGCGTGGTCATGGAGGTCAGCCGAATCAGTGGAGTAGGGCACTATAAACGGTTGACGGGAGCGAGGCACGTGGCTAACCTGCGTCCTCGCTTTTAGTGATCACCACGCGGGTATCGTATAAAGGCTATTACCCCAGCCTTCCAAGCTGGTGATGAGGGTTCGATTCCCTCTACCCGCTCCAATATCTCAGCAGAAATTCCTCTGTAGCCCTTGTCAGTCCTACGTTAACGCTACACAGCCTCCTCAGGCTGTAGACAGGACTGTAGACAATTATGTACCAAGTACACTCGTCACTACGCTATACCTATATCAGGAACGGCGTTTACTACTTCAGCCGCTGTGTCCCCAAAGATCTCCAAAAGCACTATCGCTCCGACAGGCTTGTACAGAGCTTGCGTACTCGTTCACCGACAAAGGCAAAACAAGCGGCTTCATTGCTCGCCGCTCGCTTGGATGAATACTGGCTAGATCTTCGCCTGCGAAATAGTTCGCCGCTGTTTCAAGATAAGTTTCTAGAATCGCCTATCAAAGTACTGAGCAGTGCGCCGTTACTGTCAGAAGCAAAGCAACTGTATTTGGACTTGAAGGGTGCTGGTCGCTCTAAAGTGTTCGTGCAGTCCACGGAAAGAACTGTGTCCTACCTCATTCAATGTCATGGTGACCGTCCAATCGACGCTTATGGTGGTGGTGATGCCTCTGGTTTCAGGTCTTGGTTAGTCGATAGAGGGCTTAGTTCTAGTTCAGTCAAACGTGTGTTTAGTGTCGTTAAAGCGGTAATCAACTTGGCAATTGGTGAGTTGGGTTTAGACATGCGAAATGTATTCACTGGCATCTACCTACCTGATGCTGGTGACAGCCAGAAGCGTTTGGCGATTACGGGAACGAACTTGGCGTTGATTCAAAAGGCGTGCATGACGTTGGACGATGATATGCGTTGGCTGGTGGGGTTGTTGAGCGATACAGGAATGAGATTGGGTGAAGCCGCTGGATTGTTCATAGACGACATCCACCTAAACGCTGACATACCTCATGTTTTAATTACGCCACATGAACACCGTTCATTGAAAACCGCATCCAGTAAACGAACGGTTCCTCTCGTCGGGACATCATTGTGGGCGGCGCAGAGGATACTCAGTTCACAGCAGAACGGGTTCTGTTTTCCACGCTATAACCGCCAGTCAATAACAAACACGAATAGCGCCAGTGCGGCATTGAATAAGTGGTTGAAGTCAGTATGCAGCGATCAGGTTGTGATTCACGGACTACGTCATGGACTGCGTGACCGTTTGAGGGCTGTGGAAGCGCCGTTAGAAATGATTGATCAGATTGGTGGGTGGTCGCAAAAGAGTGTGGGGCAGGGATACGGCGATGGTTACAGCGTTGATCATTGTCACGCTTGGCTTAGAAAGGTCGTCCTGTCTACAGCCTGAGGAGGCTGTGTAGCGTTAACGTAGGACTGACAAGGGCTACAGAGGAATTTCTGCTGAGATATTGGAGCGGGTAGAGTTCTCTGAATCAGCTCAGAGCCTTCTGTAGGCGCCATATAGGCTTGTCAGCCCCCAATAATCAAAGACTTACACAGTCTCAGTTCACTAACAAGGGAGCAGGATTGTCTACAGTTTCTACAACACTTGCAGAGAGGCGGCGCAGACGACTATGGAAGGCTTTGTAGCGGTGTTAATCAAAGCAGACGGTAGCGCCAAAGAACTAACATAATCATCCGCTGAGATGGCTGTGCCGGCCTCTAAAGGGTACCGGGAGGGCCTGCTGAGATTTGTTGATGTTGCTGTACCTGCCCAGATACATCAGAGGGCTATTTCAAGACG
>CBFHLC010000020.1:0-33941 GCA_965656605.1 Litorivicinus sp.
TCGAAATTCATGCCGTGGGGGTGGGCGCGATTGCCCGAAGCCATGACAAATGCGGGGATGTCCTGAAACACCACGGTACCTGCGGCAGTCATGCTGTACGCACCAATCTGGCAGAACTGATGGACCAGCGTTCCACCACCCAAAATTGCACCATCACCCACACGAACATGACCGGCCAAAGCACTGTTATTCGCGACAATGATGTTATTGCCAACACGGCAATCATGCGCGACATGGACATAGGCCATGAACAAGTTGTTCGAGCCTATCTGTGTAACGCCCTGATCTTGAATGGTCCCGCGATGCATGGTGACGCCTTCGCGGATGGTATTGCCATCACCAACGACCAATTCAGTCGGCTCGTCTTTGTACTTTAGATCCTGACAGGCTTCACCAACACTGGCGAACTGAAAGACTCGGTTGTCGCGGCCGATCGTAGTGGGACCATTGATCACGACGTGGGGACCCACGCGAGTGCCGGCATCAATTTTGACGCCAGCACCGATCACACTGAACGGGCCGACCTCAACACTGGAATCCAGCTCAGCTTTCGGATCGACGATCGCCGATGGGTGGATCATTAAACTTCTCGGTCCGCGCACATAATTTCGGCCGAGCAGACCAGCTCGCCGTCGACCATGGCCGTGCAGCCAAACTTCCAAATACCCCGACGAACTTTAAGCACCTCTGCAGTCAGAATCAGCTGATCGCCGGGCACAACTTGACGTTTGAAACGCACGTTATCGGCACCCACAAACAGATAAACGCTGCCGTCTTCAGGTGTCTTGTCCATGGTTTTGAAACCCAAAACACCAGCGGCTTGGGCCAGTGCTTCAATGATCAACACACCAGGAAAAATCGGGTTGCCTGGAAAGTGGCCGTTAAACAGATCTTCGTTGACTGAAATGTTTTTCAGAGCAACGACGCGCTTGTTCTCTTCCAGTTCCAGGATCCGATCGACCAATAGAAATGGGTAGCGATGGGGAAGGTATTTCTGAATTTCCTTTACGTCGAGCATGCCGCGCGTGTCCTTAATCGGTAATTTTTTTCTCGAGCTGGATCAGTCGTTTAGCGAGCTGATCGAGCTGATTGAATCGTGCTACGTTGCGCTTCCAGTCCTTCATGGGACGAGCGCCCTGCACCCCACCTGCGTAGGCTCCGGGCTGCCGTATATCGCCGGCGACTAACGTCATCGCGCCGACGTGAGCATTATCGCAGACAGACAGGTGCCCCGTGAACCCAGCGGCGCCGGCAATTGTGCAGTTTTTACCAATTTGAGTGCTACCTGCCATTCCAACGCACGCGGCAATGGCCGTGTTCGCTCCAATCTGGCAGTTGTGCGCAATCATTACTTGGTTATCGATCTTTACACCGTTACCAATTCGGGTGTCATCCAATGCGCCTCGATCGATGGTTGTGTTGGCACCGATCTCGACATCATCACCCACCCAAACACCGCCCAGCTGGTGAATCTTGACCCACTCGCCTTTCTCCGACGCAAAACCAAACCCGTCCGCACCCAAAACCGCGCCGCTATGAATACGTGCACGAGCACCAATACGAACGCCATGATAGATCGTCACATTGGCCTGCAAATGACTGCCCTGCCCGATTTGGCTATCCGCACCCAGCACACAATTTGGACCGATATAGCATCCTTGAGCGACGATGGCGCCTGCCTCGACGACAGCACCTGCGCAGATACGAACATCCTCGGCCACCTGCGCATGCTCCGACACACAGGCGCCAGAATCGATCCCCTGATCCGTCCAATGAACGCGATCAAACAAGGAGCTGGCCTGAGCGAATGCCAGATAGGGGTTCTCAACAAATAAACACAGGCCCGCATAATCGGCTTGGTCTTCTTGTCTGAGCAATAACGCACCGGCTTGGGTATCAGGCGCCCGGCCGGGCATCAGAAAACTCAACTGCGTAGGCCCTGCACTGGAGAGTGAGGCCATCGACTCGAGCAAGAATTCGGGGTCATCGCACTGCGCTTGGCACAGCTGTGCGACCTGAGCGGCCTTAATCACGGCTGGTTGTACCGATCCAGCAAGTCATCACTAAGATTGACACTCGAATCGCCCCACACCACTGCGTCGGCACGAACCACCAAATCCAGCTGGTTCTCTTGAGCCAATTGCACCACCAGCGACTCAAGGATCGGCAACTGCTGTGCTAAGAATTCATTTTCTAGTTGGGTGAGCTGAGTTTGAGCCTGCTGCTGCAAATCCAGCACCTGAACTCGCAACTCTTTCAGCTGCGACTCCAATCGAGCTTTTTCCGCTGGGTCGCTCGCGCGCTGAAACTGCAGCTCCAACGCTTGGCCTTGTTCAATCCGCTGCTGGATATCTCGCTCGATCGGGGCCAATGCCTGCTGCCACGACTGACGAGCCTGTTTCGCTTGGTTCGAAGCCGCCATGACCGCCTCGACGTCGATCACGCCGATACCAGCCGACCAAGCCGTCGGCGCACATAACGCAGCTACCAGCGCAAAGGCTCTAATCACAGACCTGCGCCGATTGAGAACTGGAAGCTTTCAACCTTATCGCCGGGCTCATCTTTGATGGGCTTGGCGTAGCTAAAGGTCAGCGGCCCGATCGGCGTCATCCAGGTCAGGCCGACACCCGCACTGGCGCGTAATTCGCCAAAATCGATGTTGCCATCCGCGTTGTAGACCTGGCCATAATCGATGAAGGCTGACAGGCGATTCGATGAAGGGTTATCCAAGAACGGTGCGGCAATCTGATAATCAAACCCGCCGGTGACCAAGACGCTACCGCCGAATGGATCCGCGGTTTCTGCTAAATCAGAGCTAGATATGGTCCGCGGTCCCAACGAGCTGGCCTCAAAACCGCGCACACTGCGCTCACCCCCGGCAAATGAATGGCGGAAAAATGGCAATTTACTCAAATCGCCATAACCGTCACCGTAACTCAAGCGCGAGCGAACGCGGAAAGCGGATTCAGGCCCGGTATTAAAGTACTTCTCGCCCCGGAAGCCCAGGGTGTAATAGGTTAAATCAGATATCGGTAACGACAGATCCAGATCGACCCGCTGGAAAGAACCATCGGTTGGGAAACGGCCACGGTTTAAGGTTGAGCGCTGCCAGAAGGCATTGGTTTCATATTCAAGGAAAGACTCTTCACCACCGACTTCCAAAAGGAAATCGTCGATCTGTTGGACTTCGTTATTAACGCCTTTCTTAAATTCGGTCTGACGCAATCCACCAGTAAATCCGATCCTCTGGTTTACGGAAATCGGATAGCCGAAGCCAATTGATACTCCTGACTCGTCAATCTGGTAGCTGCTCGAGCTCGATTCATCAAAATCTGTCTGACTGAAAAACGCATTGATGCTTCGACTAACTCCATCCACCGTCAGGAAGGGGTCGAAGAATGAAAAACTCAGCTGCTGAACACTGTCCGATCGGTTCAAGGACACACTAATGTTGTTACCGCTTCCTAGGAAGTTGTCTTGAGCCAACGAGACGCCAAATACCGCACCCGAACCCTGTGAGTAACCCACACTGGCACTGAACGATCCGGTCGCCTGCTCTTCAATTTCCATTTCCAGGTCGACCTGGTCGGGCGAACCTGGCACCGGTTTAAAACGCGGGGTGACGCGAGCAAAATAGCCCAATTGCTGGAGCCGGCGACGTGACTGCTCGACCTTGCTGGCATCAGCCAAGGCCCCTTCCATCTGGGTCATGCTACGACGCAGTACGTTATCCGTGGTCACGAGGTTTCCGCGGAAATCAATTCGGCGAACGTAGGTCTGCAGCTGTGGCGTAATCAGATAGGTGATATCGACGGTGTTGTCGTCGTTGAACTCGGGCAGCTCTTGAACCTGTGCTTGGGTGTAACCGGCATTGCCCATCACCGATTGCAGTCGATTCACATCACTTAATAAGGCGCTGCGCGCGAACGTGTCGCCGGTCTGGATTTGCAGGTTGTCTTCTAGGGACTGAATTTCATCCGGGATGTCGCCGGCCACACGGATTTCGCCGATCTGGAACTTGGCGCCCTCGTCAATTCGCAGGCTAAGAAAAATCAAACTACTGGCCGGATCGAATTGAACCGACGGGGTGTCAATCTGAACTTGGGCGTAACCGCTGTTCAGATACAGCGAGCGCAAACGTTCCAAATCCCCTCGAAGCTTTTCGAGGCTGTAGCGATCGGACTTACTAAACCACGAGAAAGAGCCCGGCTCTTTGAGCTCCATCTCGTCACGCAAATCATCAGCGGAAAAGGCCTGGGCACCAAAGATCCGAATTTGACCAATGCGGGCGACGGCCCCTTCGTTAATGGTGACGTTGATACCGACACGGTTGTCCGGCAAATCGACCAAGCGAGATGACACCTGCGCATCGTATCGGCCTTGGTTTTCATATTCACGTTGCAAGGATTTGGACAGATTATCCAGAGCCGACTGATTGATTACATCGCCTTCGCGCAAACCGAGTCGAGACATCACGTCACGAATAGACTCTTCGGGCACCAGATCGTTGCCCTCGATCAAAATACGAGCGATCGCGGGGCGCTCTTGAACTTGGATGATCAGATCCGACCCGTCGCGAGCCAAATCAATCGACTTAAACAAACCCAGATCGAACAACTCGCGGATCGTTTGGGCACCCGCGGCGGCCGTGTATTCATCGCCGACTTCGATAGCCAGACTGCCGAACACCCGCTCTGAGCTGACTCGCTTTAGGCCATCGATGCGAATGTCTTGGATCGGAAAGGCGGCTGCACCTGCAGCCGATAGCAACAGCGCAGAGGCCAATGCACAACGAAATTGAGTCAACGTCAAATGTCCATACACGCCCGTCTTAAAGACGGAACAAATCATTATAAAAGGCCACTACCATCAGCATCAGCACCAAACTCATTCCGACCTGCATGCCCATCGCTTGAATGCGCTCGGACACTGGTTTGCCGCGGATCGCCTCGATCGCGTACCAAGCCAGATGTCCCCCGTCCAATACGGGAATCGGTAACAGATTTAACACGCCCAAACTGACGCTGAGGTAAGCCATAAAGGCCAGGTAAGGTAACAATCCTGACTCTGCAGAGCTGGTCGCCACTTTAGCAATGGTGATAGGGCCGGACAAGTTAGCAGTCGAGAGCACTCCGGTGACCATCTTCCACATGGCTTCGAGTGTAATAGTCGACATCTGCCACGTTTTCTGGACCCCCTGAATCAGACCTTCGATTGGGCCTGCCTGCCGCGTGCGTAGAAACTCTGGTGGTAAATCGACCGGCTTGGGCAGAATGCCTACACGCAAGGCGCCATCGATTTGCTCGGGCACAATATTCAGATCCAGCTGCTGGGTCCCCCGCTGTACCGTAAAAATCAGCGTTTCGCCCTGTGAGCTTTGGATGATGTCAACCAATGGCATCCAATCAGAAACCGCCTGGCCATTAATCGCTAAAATCTGATCATCTACCTGCAGGCCCGCCTGCATCGCAGGACCGTTAGGGCTTAACTCGCCCACGACCGGCTCAATCACCGGCGAGAAAGGCTCGATGCCCAACTGACCTAACGGATCTTTCAGCTCACCTTCTAAAATGGATGCATCCAGCGCATAGGTGCGTGAAATCGAGTCACCCGGCCGTGACATTTCTAGCATCAGAGGCTCGGACTCGCCGGCGTGACTCAAAATCGCAAGACCCACCGCTTGCCACCCATCGGTCGCCACGCCATCAATGGACAGAATTTCATGCCCTGCCGGAATACCGGCGCGAGCCGCTTCACTGCCCGGCTCGACCTGACCCACAATCGGCGCTGCGAATTGAGTACCCGCCATTGCCAAAATGGCGTAAACGATGGCCGCAAAAATCAAATTAATCGCAGGCCCCGCAGCCACGACTGCAGCGCGCTGTTTGAGGTTTTTTTTATCAAAGGCTTGATGTTCCTCATCGGCACTGACAGTGCCCTCGCGGGAATCCAACATCCGCACGTAGCCGCCTAGCGGTAAAGCCGCCAATTGATACTGCACCCCATCGCGTCCAACTCGCGACCACACCTTAGGACCAAATCCAATAGAGAAGGTCAGCACCTTGATACCGCAGCGACGAGCCACGTAGAAATGTCCAAACTCGTGGATGGTAATCAAAACACCGAGCGCGGTTAGCGTGGCGACAATCATCATCAAACTCATGCAGTTTCACCTTCATACCAAGACCGGGCAGCACGATCGCAATCAATCGCGCCTTGTATATCGATAATCGGGCTAGCAGGCGCATGCTGCAAGCCCTGCTGGACAGACTGAGTGATCTGATCGAAGCGAATTCGGCCCCGTAAAAAGTCATCCACTGCACACTCGTTAACCGCGTTGAACCAAATGCAGGCGGCCTGTGAAGTCGACACCGCCTGCCGTGCTAGCTCAATCGCTGGAAACCGGCCGTGATCAACGGGAGCGAAATCCAACGACCCTAGCTGCGTCAGATCCAATGCAGGCGTATTACTGTCGATCCGCTCAGGGTGGGCCAGTGTGTGAGCAATCGGGATGCGCATATCTGTCTGACCCAGCTGACTGATGAACGAGCCATCTAAGTATTCAACCAAACTGTGAATGCTGCTTTGTGGATGAATCACCACCCGTACTTGGTCTGCCGGAGTGTTGAACAAATAGCAGGCCTCGATCAGCTCAAGCCCTTTGTTCATCAAGGTCGCACTGTCGACCGAAATTTTACGTCCCATCGACCAGTTGGGATGGGCGACGGCTTGCTCTGGCGTGACCGATGCTAAGTCCAGCGTGGGCTGGTTGCGAAACGGCCCACCCGAGCAGGTCAACCACAATTGGCGCAAGCCATTGATGTTTTGGCCACAACGATAGTCACTGGGCAGCGATTGAAAGATCGCATTGTGCTCAGAGTCGACCGGCAGCAAGGTCGCCCCCCCCGCTTCAACCGCCTGCATCAGTAAATCGCCAGCCATGACCAGCGCTTCTTTATTGGCCAAGGCAATGCACTTGCCGGCATGCGCCGCGGCCAGTGTTGAAGCCAGTCCGGCCGAGCCGACAATGGCGGCCATGACCAGATCAACCGCCGAATCCTGAGCCAAATCAGTCAGCGCGTCGGGGCCCACTTGGATTTCACACGGCGTGTTAAGCAAACCCATGAGCTGCGTGCGTGCCGCCTCATCAGGCACTGCAATTCGATTGACCGAGAATTCATTAGCAATGCGAGCCAGCGCATCGATCTGACGAAAGCCGCTGATGCTGTGTAAGGTGAAGGACTCAGGATGCGCTCGCACTAAATCAAGGGTCGATGCCCCAATCGAGCCGGTCGCCCCTAACAAACACAGCGACTTCAAAAGGCCCCTGCCATCACACACAGAGCAAAGATGGGGGCTGCGGCGGTCAGTGAATCAATTCGATCCATAACCCCGCCGTGCCCGGGCAATAAGTTGCCGCTATCTTTGTAGCCGCTTTGACGCTTGATGACGCTCTCGTACAGATCACCCAGCACGCTGGCGGCCATCGTGACCAGACAGGTCACTACCAAGCCGATCCATGCATCGGAACCGCTCAGTCCCAACCAAACGCCGACGACCACCGTGACCAGCAGGCCTAAAGCGATGCCGCCCCAGACACCCTCCCAGCTCTTGCCTGGGGAGACTTGCGCTGCAAGCTTAGTTTTGCCGAACTTACGACCGACAAAATAGGCCCCCACGTCGGTGCCCCAGATCAGAAACAGCAACAAACCCAAAAGCCAATTGGCATCCGGGTGTGTTTTAAGAACCACCATCCCCGTCCAGGCCGGAATCAGGACCAGCCATCCGCTGATCAGTTTGCGCCACGGACCGCGCCAGTTCTCGATCGACAACGGGTAACCCATCACCAATCCCAACGCCAAGCCCCACCACACAACGCCGAGTAATAGGATCGCCATTTTGAGTGAATCCGGGATTAACCAGACAACCCACAGGGCCATGGCCACTCCGCCGACGAAAATCGAGCGATAGCGACGGGCATCAATACCCGCTAGCCGAGACCACTCCCACGCACCCAGCAGAATGACGGCGCCCACCATCAAAGCAAAAAACTTCGGCGCCAGCATAAATACCGCCACCAATACAGGCGGAGCAATAATGATCGCCGTTAAAAAACGCACCCAGGTCAAACCGAATCCTTGTCTTGTTCAATGCGCGAGCCAAATCGGCGTTCACGTGTTGCAAACTCATTTACGCACTGTGTGAATTCGGCTACGCCAAAGTCAGGCCATAAACAGGGCGAGAAACATAGCTCGGCATAAGCACTCTGCCAGAGCAAGAAATTGCTGATGCGTTGATCCCCGCCCGTTCGAATCAGCAGGTCCACATCGCCTGCGAAGGCAAGGGATAAGTGTTTTGAAAGATCGCTTTCCTGAGCTTGATCCAGGTCAGATCCAAGTGCTTGGGCCGCCTGCAACATATCCCAACGTCCGCCATAGTCGACCGCCAAGGTCACCGTCAGCGCGTTGCAATGTTGGGTCGCCTGCTCAGCTTTTTCGATTAACTTAACCAGTCGGTCCGATAAGCGATCTCGACGCCCAACGACTCGTAACCGAACGTTTCGCTCAATCAGGCTGGGGGTGTCACGCTTGAGTGTGGTGGCAAACAGCTCCATCAAGCCGCGCACTTCGGCCGCAGGGCGTTGCCAATTTTCAGAGGAGAACGCGAATAGCGTTAGAAACTCGACGCCGCAGGACAACGCCGCATCGGTTACAACGCGTACGCTCTCTCCTCCAGCTTTGTGGCCAGCTAGGCCCGGCTTAGAGTGTGCCTTTGCCCATCGGTTGTTGCCATCCATGATGATGGCAACGTGCCGCGGCGTCGTTGCCGCCACGCCTATACCTCGAGGAGGTCTTTTTCCTTGACGCCCAACAGCGCGTCAACTTCGGCCACGTACTTGTCCGTGATCTTTTGGATATCGTCGCTGGCACGGCGCTCGTCATCTTCGCTGATGTCTTTGTCTTTAAGTAGAGATTTTACATCTGCCAGCACGTCGCGGCGGATGTTGCGGACCGACACACGGCTTTGCTCTGCTTCAGCTTTGGCCTGCTTGACGTAACCCTTGCGGGTTTCTTCGGTCAAAGGCGGCATCGGAACGCGAATAATGTCGCCGTTGGTCGCAGGGTTTAAGCCCAAATCTGAGGACAAAATCGCTTTCTCGATCGCGGGTACCATGTTTTTCTCCCACGGAGAAACGGCCAAGGTGCGCGCGTCTTCAACTTTGATTTGAGCCACTTGGCTGATTGGCGTAGGCGTGCCGTAATAATCAACCTTGACCGCGTCCAAGATGGCAGGCGTAGCACGTCCGGTACGGATTTTAGCCAGTTGGTGCGAGAGTGCCTCGACGCTTTTAGCCATACGCTCTTGAGCGTCTTGTTTCAGTTCATCTAGCATGCAAAAACCTCGTTACTCAATCAGGGTGCCTTCGTCGCTACCCAACACCGCACGGGCCAATGAGCCCGAGTCGTTCATATCAAATACGCGCACAGGCAGTTTGTGATCCCGCGCCAAGCAAATTGCTGTTAAATCCATCACGCCGAGCTGACGGGCCAGGACTTCGTCGTAGGTCAGACGGTCATAGCGAGTGGCATCTGGGTTTTTAACAGGGTCTGCAGAGTAAACGCCGTCGACCTTGGTGGCCTTGAGCATCAAATCTGCATCGATTTCGATCGCACGCAAACAGGCGGCCGAATCGGTGGTAAAGAACGGGTTACCCGTTCCTGCTGAAAATATGACCACATCACCGCTGGTGAGGTAGCGCATGGCGCGGCGGTGATCGTATTTTTCAACCACGCCGTCCATGGGAATGGCACTCATCACATGCGTTGTGATGTTGCTACGCTCTAGTGCGTCGCGCAGTGCCAGGCCGTTCATGACCGTTGCCAGCATACCCATATGGTCACCGGCGACACGATCCAGACCCGCAGCGTTCAAGGCTGCGCCGCGGAATAGGTTACCCCCACCCACGACCAAGCCGACCTGAACACCGACTCCCACGAGTTGACCGATTTCCAACGCCATCCGATCCAATACTTCTGGCTTGATGCCAAAAGCTTCATCACCGGCGAGCGCCTCGCCACTGAGCTTGAGGAGAATTCTCTTGTACTTAGTGGAACGTTCAACCATGGGATTTCCTTTTTATTCGCCGCGAGCCTGCTGCATAACTTCGGTCGCGAAATCGATTTCTTCCTTCTCAATACCTTCGCCCACTTCATAACGTACAAAGCTTTGGACTTCAGCACCAGCACCAGCGACCAACTTGCCAACGGTTACGTCGGGGTCTTTAACGAAGGGCTGATCGACCAAGCTGATTTCAGCCAGGAATTTACGGATACGACCGCCGATCATTTTTTCGATGATCTCTGCAGGCTTGCCAGATTCTGCCGCCTGAGCGCTGAAGATTTCTTTTTCTTTGTCTACGACGTCACTCGGCACGTCATCTGACTTAACAAACTGAGGGTTAACCGCAGCGACATGCATTGCCACATCACGTGCCAACGCTTCGTCGCCACCTTTCAGTGCAACCAATACGCCGATACGGCTATTGCCGTGGACATAATTACCGACCACGTCGCCTTCAGCGGTTGCGATCCGGCGTACGGTGATGTTTTCACCGATCTTTTGGACCAATGCTTCGCGAGCATTTTCCAAGTCGCCGCTCATCACGGCTGCCACGTCTGTGCTACCTGCCGCTTCGACGGCGCCGATCACGTTGTCAGCGAACGCTGAGAAGTTGTCGTCGCGAGCAACAAAGTCGGTTTCTGAGTTGATCTCGACCATGAACGCGCCCTTGGCACGAATCACGCCGTCTGCGGCAACACGGCCCGCTTTTTTAGCGGCTTTCATGCCAGAGGATTTACGCAGGTGATCAATCGCAGCGTCGATGTCGCCGTTCTGCTCAACCAATGCTTTTTTGCATTCCATCATGCCCAAGCCAGTACGCTCGCGCAGTTCCTTTACCAAAGACGCAGAAATCTGTGCCATGTTATGTCTCCAAACTGTATTGAAAAATTCGTTATAAAAGAAAGGGGCTCTAGGCCCCTTGCTTTGCTGCCTTAGGCGTCGGCTGCATCACCGCTTTCAGCGGGAGCTTCCTCAACGTAGTCGCTGGCCACCTCAGTGGCACCAGCGCCAGCCAATACCGCATCAGCAATTACACGCGAGTAGATGTCGATCGCGCGGATCGCGTCATCGTTGCCGGGAATTACGATGTCAACGCCATCGGGGTTTGAGTTGGTGTCGACCACACCGATCACAGGGATGCCCAGTTTGCGAGCTTCTAGGATCGCGATGTCTTCGTGATTAACGTCGATCACAAAGATAGCGTCGGGCAAACCGCCCATATCCTTAACACCACCCACTGAACGCTCTAGCTTTTCCATCTGACGCGTCAGATCCAAAGCTTCTTTCTTGTTCAGCTTGTCGAATGTGCCGTCAGTTGACTTCACTTCCAAGTCACGCAGTTTCTTGATCGACTGACGCAACGTTTTGTAGTTGGTCAGCATGCCACCCAACCAGCGATGGTTGACGTAAGGCATTCCGCAACGCTCAGCCTGAGTCTTGATGACTTTGCTTGCGCTACGCTTGGTACCTACGAATAGGACCTTGTTCTTGTTCGACGCCAGGTTAGATACGAACTCAGCCGCTTGCTCCAACGCAGGAACAGTGTGCTCCAGGTTCATGATGTGGATCGAGTTACGTGCACCGAAAATGTACTGAGACATCTTGGGGTTCCAGTAACGGGTCTGGTGTCCGAAGTGTGCGCCCGCTTTTAGCAGGTCACGCATGCTTACTACGCTCATTGAAATTTTCCTATTTCAGGGTTAACAAACAGCTTTGACGACCACTACAGAAACCCTTGCGGGCACCCATCTGACAGCGCTATGTCACCAAAGGATTTGGTTCGACTCAAAAGTCGGCGCGAAATATACCACGACTCTGTGAATAAGGGGAGAACTCGGCGAGACAAAATAAAAGGCGGTATACTGCGCCCCTACTGTTGGAGCACGTTGTGTCAATCACCTACAAAACACCCGATCAAATTGAAGCAATGCGAGTGGCCGGACAGCTGGCTGCTGAAGTGTTGAGCTTGCTGGACGACGTTGTTAAGCCGGGCATTAGCACGGCTGATATCGACAAAATCGTGCACGACCATATCGTCGACGTCCAAGGCGGAATTCCAGCCACCTTGGGGTATCACGGATTCCCAGCCAGCTGCTGCACGTCGATTAACCACGTCGTGTGCCACGGCATTCCTGCCGCTGACAAAATTCTTAAAGATGGTGATATCGTCAACATTGACGTTACCGTCATTAAGGACGGCTTCCACGGCGATACCAGCAAGATGTATTTCGTGGGCAAGCCACGCCCCCACCTACAGCGTCTGGTTCAGATCACTCAGGAATGCATGTACCTAGGCATCGAGCAGGTCAAACCGGGCGCACGTCTGGGTGATATCGGCGAGGTCATTCAACGCCATGCGGAGAAAAACAACTATTCGGTTGTGCGTGAATATTGCGGACATGGTATTGGCTCGGTCTTTCATGAAGAGCCCCAAATCTTGCACTACGGCAAGGCCGGCAGCGGCATCGAGCTCAAGCCCGGCATGTGCTTTACGATTGAGCCCATGATCAACCAGGGCAATCGCCACGTTCGCCTGCTGGGCGATGATTGGACGGTGATCACCAAAGACCGAAAACCCAGTGCCCAATGGGAGCACACCCTGTGCGTGACCGACACGGGGTATGAGATCTTTACGTATCGCCACGGCGAAGAGAGCTTCCCCCGGGTCAGCTCATGACCCACAAGAGTGAATTAAAACAGGGCCTAGAGCCGCTGTTTCGCGCGTTACGCGAAGGACACTCAGCACTAGAGCTAGCACGCAGCCGTGCTGATCAAGTGGACCAAGCAATTCTGGATTTGTGGCAGACTGCCGCCCCGGGTGAATTGACCCTGCTGGCCGTCGGCGGATACGGACGTCGCGAGGTCTATCCTCAGTCCGACGTAGATCTTCTGGTGATCATCCAAGAGGACACGCCCACTCAAGCCTTGTCTGACTTCGTTCAAAGCCTTTGGGATTTAGGCTTGGATGTCGGTCATGCCGTTCGCACATGGGATGACTGTATCGCCGAGTCAAAAAAGGACATTTCAACCGCCACCGCCATGCTCGAAGCTCGAGTGCTGACCGGCGATCCTTCAGTCGCAGACCGACTGGCCCAGTTAGTCGGCGAAACCTGGAGTGAGCGTGACTTTTTTGAAGCGAAACGCTCTGAACAAGTCGAACGTCACAACCGTCGTGGCGACACCGACCACAACCTAGAACCCGATATCAAAGCCAGCCCCGGTGGACTGAGAGATTTACATACCCTGCTGTGGATCGCCCGGCGCCTGCGCGGCGAAAAAAGCCTAGAGGCGATGGCCAACGCCGATTTTTTGAGCGAGCGTGAATACAGCTTGCTGCGTGAGGCTCAGGAATTTCTATCCGCCGCCCGTTTTGCCCTGCACCAGATCAGCCCGCGCAAGCAAAATCGCTTGTTGTTTGAGCACCAGGAGCACGTCGCCGAGGTCTTAGGGTTCGAAGGAGATCACCCGAAACAGAAGGTTGAGCGTTTTATGCAGCGCTACTACCTGATGGTCATGCGAGTCAACGAATTTAACGAAGTGCTTTTGCAGCAAATGGCAGAAACTCTTTATTCGCAAGATGAACCTGAAATCATTGCCCTGAACAGCCGATTTCAGATTCGCGACGGGCTGCTTGAAGTCACTCATGAAAACGTGTTCGAACAGTCCCCACAAGCGATTATGGAGCTGTTCGCACTGCTGGCCGATAATCCGGCCATTATCGGAATCAGCGCAGCCACGACCCGACTGGTTTATCGCAGCCGACACTTAATCGACGAAGATTTCCGATCGGATCTGCGCGTGATCTCGCATTTCATGGAAATCTTGCGCCGCCCACAACGGCTGACCGACATTTTGCGTCGCATGCGTCTGTACGGGGTGTTGAGCAACTATATTCCCAGCTTTGGCAACATTATGGGGTTGATGCAGCATGACCTTTTTCACATCTTCACGGTCGATGCCCACACCTTAGAGCTGGTTAATTATTTAACATCGTTCTGGACCGGCGAGCTATCCGACAAATACCCCTTTGCCACCGCAGCGACCCAGCGATCACCCAAGATTGAACTGCTGATGATGGCTGGCCTGTTCCATGACTTAGGCAAAGGCCGCGGGGGCGATCATTCAGAGATCGGCGCGCCAGAGGCTGAAGAATTCTGTAAGCGCCATTGGCTGTCGAATTACGACGCCAAACTGGTCGGCTGGTTAGTCCGCCATCACTTGGTCATGAGCACTACCGCGCAGCGCAAAGACATCTCGGATCCACAGGTCATCCGTGAGTTTGCCGAGACAGTCGGCTCGCTAGAGCGATTGGATTATTTGTTGGCACTGACCGTGGCTGACATTTCAGCCACGAATCCTGAGTTGTGGAATGCCTGGCGGGCCAGCCTATTGCGTCAGCTATACAGCGCAACACGAAGCGCCTTGCAGCATGATTTAGACGAAAGCGTACCGGTATTAGCGGACATGATTGAAGACGCCAAAGATGCGGTCGCCAATCAATTGGACGTTGATCGCCGCGACATTCTAGACCCGATGTGGGCCTTTTGGGGCAACTCATACTTTGCTCAGCATCAGGTCGCCGAGATCTGGTGGCACACGCAGTCCTTGCTTCAAGACAATACGTTGCCACAGGTACTGATCCGCAACGAAGGCAATGGCACCCAGATTTTTGTCTACGCGCAGGACAAGCCGCTGCTGTTTTCAGCGCTATGTCGTGTGTTCGAGCACCATCAACTCAATGTGGTGGATGCCCGCTTGAACACCAGCTTGGATGGCCGAACGCTGGACAGCTTTGTGGTGCTGGATGAGCAAAAAGCTCTGACCGACCCGACGCGGATCGAGCAGCTGCGTGAGCAATTGCTGCAAGCCTGCCGCAAACCGCGCGAGATCCCGCAGACAACTCCGAGTCTGACACCCCGCATCCTGCGCCACTTTAACGACCCGGTTCGGATTAAGTTCTTTGCCGACAACACGCGAAATCGGACCGTAATGGAGCTGATCGCGCCGGACAGGCCAGGTCTGTTGGCACAGGTAGCTGGAACACTGGATCACTACGAGCTGAACTTGGTGTTGGCCAAAGTCGCAACCCTAGGCGAGCGAGTCGAGGATTATTTCTATTTGGTCAACGCCGACGGTCGTGCGGTCAGCTGCGATCAAACTCTAGAGTCCGTCCGACGAGAGTTAGAATCTGTTTTAGAAGAAAACGCATGAACCCAAGAATTGACCAGCTCCACCCCTACCCCTTTGAAAAGCTTCGCGCGTTGGTCGGCGACATCACTCCCAATCCGGACGTGGCCCCGCTCTCGCTAGGCATCGGCGAGCCTCAGCACGCGCCGCCCCAGATCGTATTGGATGCCTTGACCCAATCGGTCCTGGACGTTGCACACTATCCCGCGACCTTGGGTCGAACCGAGTTGCGCGAGAGCATTGCCCAATGGGCCAGCCATCGCTTCGCCCCTGCGAGGGTCAGCATTGAACAAACGATTCCTGTGACCGGCACTCGCGAGGCATTGTTCGCATGCGTTCAAGCGCTGGTGGGTCAAGGCCAGCGGAGTGTCATGCCTAACCCTTTCTATCAGATCTATGAGGGCGCGGCGCTGATGGTTGGCGCCACCCCTATCTATTTAAACGCCGATGCCAGTAACGACTTTGCACCGACCCCGGATGAGTTGGACAGTTTTGATAATGTTGGCGCAGTTTTCCTGTGCACACCAGGCAACCCCAGCGGCCGAGTTCTGAGTGAAGGCGAGCTGCAAGCGTGGATTCAAGCCGCCCAAGAACACGATTTCCTGCTGATCTCTGACGAGTGCTACAGCGAAATCTACCGTGATGAAGACGCACCGCCTCCGGGTTTGCTGCAGGCCGCCGCTAAACTAGGCGTGAGTGACTTTAAAAATTGCATCGCCGTCGGCAGCCTGTCCAAACGCAGCAATTTACCCGGCTTGCGCAGCGGCTACATGATTGGCGACGCCGATCAAATGAGCCGTTTCGCAAAATACCGCACCTACCACGGCTGTGCGATGCCGGGGCATCATCAAAGCGCCAGCATCGCGGCTTGGGGAGATGAGGAACACGTTTTCGCGAACCGTGAGTTGTACCGCGAAAAATACGCCATGGCGCAACATGAGCTGGCGGACTACTTGCCTGCTCAGGCACCCGACGGCGGATTCTATTTATGGATCGAGGTTCCCGGCGGTGATGACGAAGGCTTTGTTCGGTATCTACTAGAACGCTACAATCTACGCGCTCTTCCCGGCCGCTACTTAGGCCGAGAGGTGAATGGCTATAACCCCGGCGCCGGCCGCGTCAGAACCGCGTTGGTCAGCTCGATCGAGACCACCCGCGAGGCTATCCTGCGGCTGCGTGGCGCATTGGATGAATGGAGCGCACGATGATTTTATATGGCATTCCAAACTGCGACACCGTTGCCAAGGCTCGTAAGTATTTAGAGTCCAACGGTCGAGCTTATGAATTCCACGACGTCCGGCAACAGGGCTTACCTGCCGACGTCATCACGCGCGCCTACGCGGCATTGGGCGAGAAAGTCTTCAATACTCGCTCGCCTAGCTGGCGCGAGTTGGACGAGCAGGACAAAGCCGCTCTTAAATCCGGTACTGATTTCAGCGCAGCCATGACCAAGCCGACCGTCTTGAAGCGGCCCTTGGTCATTGACGGCGACACTATTTTTAACGGTTTCAAAATCGAAGATTGGCAAGCCCGAGGCTTGTAACCCACCCTTTAAGGACTTGATATGTTTGCAATTGCAATTGGCACCGGCGCAACCGACTCAAACGGCCAACTACTGGAAGCGTTTTTTCCCTACCCCGTTCGCGATCCCAGCGAGGCACTGGTCCAGGCGCTGCTGGGGGATAACGCCGCAGGCGCCCAGGTAGAGCTAGATGCGGATTGTGCCGAACGCCTAAGCGCCATTGGCGAGGACAAAATGGCAGCAGCCGTGCGCACCTTGGGTGATAAAGCCTTTGTCACCGCATTACCTGCAGATGAAGCACCCAGCAGCACCGCCGAGGTCTACTTAAAACTGACCTTGATCAGCACACGCCAGGCTAAGCCGCACGAATTGAATTTAACGGGATTGTTCGCCCAGCTACCTAACGTGGCTTGGACCAGTGAAGGCGCGATCGCTCTGGACGAATTGGCCGAACGCCAAATCGAAGCGCGTGCCCAAGGCCGCACCATCACCGTTAATAGCGTCGACAAATTCCCCCGTATGGCTGACTACGCCGTACCCGCAGGCATTCGTATTGGTGATGCCAGCCGCGTCCGCCTGGGTGCACACCTAGGTGATGGCACCACGGTCATGCATGAAGGCTTTGTTAACTTCAACGCCGGTACCGCCGGCGTCAGCATGGTCGAAGGCCGTATCAGTGCGGGTGTGATGGTCGGTGAAGGGTCTGATCTCGGTGGCGGCTGCTCGACCATGGGCACATTGTCCGGCGGCAACAGCATCATCATCAGTGTCGGCGAGCAATGCTTGCTAGGCGCCAACTCTGGCTTAGGTATTCCACTGGGCGATCGTTGCACCGTTGAATCCGGACTGTATTTGACCGCTGGCAGCAAGGTGCGCGTGTTGGACGAGAGTGGCGCCACCCTGAAAGAAGTCAAAGCCCGTGATCTGGCGGGCGTCAGTGACCTGCTGTTCCGGCGCAACTCCATGACCGGCACGATTGAGTGCTTGGCCAATGCACGCGCCATCGAATTGAACCCCGCATTGCACAGCCATAACTGATGAATGCCACGGTCGAATTAGCCCAAGCACTAATCCAAAAGCCCTCAGTCACCCCAGAGGACGCCGGCTGTTTAGGCGTCATTGGCGAGCGTCTGGCGGCTTTGGGCTTCGAGCTTGAGCGCATGGACGCCGGTGATACGTGCAACCTGTGGGCCCGTCGTGGCCAAGGCAAGCCAGTGTTCGCCTTTGCTGGGCACACCGACGTGGTTCCCCCTGGCCCCTTGTCTGAGTGGACTCACCCTCCCTTTGACGGCGTCATCGAAGACGGAGTGTTACACGGACGAGGTGCAGCCGACATGAAAGGCTCGCTGGCGGCCATGGTGACGGCCTGTGAAGACTTCTTAGCGGATCAGCCCGATCTGCCCTACAACTTGGCCTTTTTGTTGACCTCAGACGAGGAGGGCCCGGCAACTCACGGCACCAAACACTGCATCGAAGTACTGGAAGCACGCGGTGAAAAGATTGCCTGGTGCCTGGTTGGAGAGCCCTCAAGTAAAGATCGGCTAGGGGATGTGGCACGTCGAGGCCGACGGGGGTCGTTGAATTGCAAACTGACCGTTCGAGGTCGTCAGGGTCACGTCGCCTATCCGCACCTGGCGATCAACCCAATCCATGAAGTGGCACAGGGCCTAGCTACACTGGCCGGTATGGAATGGGACCAGGGTAACGAGCATTTCCCCGCCACGACCATGCAGATCAGTAATATGAATTCGGGCACAGGCGCGACCAATGTCATTCCCGGCACCGCCACCGTGCTTTTCAACTTCCGATTCAATACCGAACAGACCCCAGACGATCTAAAAGCCAAAGCGGAAGCCTGCTTTGATCGCTGCCAGGCCGAGCTGGATTTCGACTGGAATCTGTCCGGACATGCGTTTCTAACGGCAGGCGGTCCGCTATCGGATGCATTGGGCGGTGCGTGCCAAGACATTTTGGGCATCACTCCGGACATCAACACCGGCGGCGGCACGTCCGATGGACGTTTTATCGCACCGACCGGTACCGACGTGGTCGAGCTGGGACCCATCAACGCCACCATTCATCAGGTGAACGAATGCGTCAGCACGCAAGATTTGGTGGATTTGAGTCGGGTGTACGCGCGTATCTTGGAGCGTATGTGCGGATAGGTCAGCGTTGGTTGGATGAGACTCGAGGACTGCGCTGGATCATGTTCGGTGCACTGTTGTTTGCGCCCTGCGTCATTTACATCGGCATGGTGGTGGTATTTGCACCGGCGGACAGCGCGTTTTGGGAGCATCTTCACTGGGCAATCTATGGCGCCTTTGCCGGCGCCACGATTGGTATAACGGGCTGGCTTAGACTGTTACTAAGCCGGCTGTTACGGATTGGTCGCGATTAGACTTCTGCGACGTCTTCGGCCTGAGGACCTTTGCCGCTGCGACCCATTACGAAGGTCACGGCCATGCCTTCCTTGATCGCGTAGCGATCTTGGTTGCGCAAACTGCGGTAATGAACGAACACATCTTCGCCGTCTTCTTGAGTAATGAAGCCGTACCCCTTGGAGACGTTAAACCATTTGATTGAGCCGTTCATACGCGGTCCGCTTGGGATTTTACGGCGCGGACGTTTCAGATTACGGTCTGAGTAGATCGCAACCAGCAGCACCAAAAACGAGACAATAGCGAGAACAAACAACGATACCGAGGTATTTTCCAGCTTGCTGGTGCCAAGGCTGACCAATGCGATAACTGCGGTACCAAGAAGCGCCAAAACCGTGGCGCGGGCATTACTTTTCATAGCAAAACTAACCTTTTGAAGTTGACGCGCAAAAGTGTAACGGAATCAAGAGCATGACGGAAAACATTAAATCAGAAATCGCCGAGTTAGAAACCCGGCTGGCCTTTCAAGACGACCTGATCGACGGCATGAACCGCATGATCAGCGAGCAAAATGAGCGTCTGCGCATCCTAGAACTCGCTTATCGAGATTTAGCTAAGCAGGTGCGCAGCGGCGATAGCGATATCAATACGGGTGACGAGCGCCCGCCACACTACTGATTCTGAGAGTTCGACGCTTGGCTGCGCAGCTGGCGCAGTCGACGGGCGTTCTGGCGCTTTTGCAGTAGGCGCTTGGCAGACATTCCCAAGTGATCCTCTCCACGCTCACGGGCCAGACGCTGCTGTTTAACCCGCTCGCCAAAGCGCCTGCGATCCTCATCCGAGTAAAGGTGGGCGCAGTTACCGCACTGAACGCCCTTTTGATAGTCGGGGTGTTCACGGTCAACTTCTGACAACGGCATGCGGCAGCCCCCACAATTACTGAATGTGCCCTGCTCTAACCGGTGCTTTAACGAGACCCTTTGGTCGAACACGTAGCACTCGCCCTGCCATAGGCTGTTATCTTGGTCTCGCTCGCGCAGGTAACCCAAGATGCCGCCTTTGAGGTGGTAGACCTGGTCGAAGCCCTTGTTGAGCATCATGCTGGTGCCTTTTTCGCAGCGGATACCCCCGGTGCAAAACATCGCGACCTTTTTGTGCTTAGCTGGATCCAAATTTTCATCAACCCACTGAGGAAACTCACGAAAGCCCCCAGTCTGAGGATTAATCGCGCCCTTAAAGGTGCCTACTTTGAATTCATAATCATTGCGGGTATCGATGATGAGGGTGTCCGGATCTGACAGAACCTGATCCCATTGCTCAGGATCGCAATACACCCCGACCGAGGTATCCGGATGAGCACCCTCGACATCTAAGGTCACGATTTCTTTTTTGACTTTCACCTTGAAACGGAAAAAGGGTTTGACCTCGGCCGTCGACCAGGACGGCGCCAGGCGAGCCAAGCCCGGCTCCCATTCACCCAGCTTGTTCAACAACACCACCAGCTGGGAGCGATCGCCTGCAATAGTCCCGTTGATGCCCTCGTGCCCTAGGATCAGGGTCCCGCATAAATCCAAAGACTCGGCCAGCTCCAATAGCGGTTCACGTAAGCGCTCGGGCTGATTAATCGTAACAAAGCGATACAACGCTGCCACATCGTAGTGCGTACTCATTTACAGTCTTCCATCTCCGCCGCCACAAGCAATTGACTGCGGCGTGTTCTGTCCTTGATCTTCGTCGGGACTATACAGATGCAAAGCGAGCGCATGAATCGGGTTCTGCAGCAGCTCACTGCAAATACCGTAAACAAGTTGATGTCGTTTGACCCGGCTCAAACCTGAGAAGGATTCACTGACAAGAACGACCTTAAAATGGGTACCCGATTCGGGTGGATTGCCATGCAGATGCGAGTCGTTAGATACATCGATACGCAGAGGAGACAGCTGTGCGAGCAGTTCGCGGAGTTTGGTTTCAATCATGGGTGCTATTGTCCCAGACTGTTAAAGAAAGGCAAAAAAAAAGCCACATTCCCTAAGCAATATGGCTCGCCGCACGCAGACCGCAGTCCGAAATGAAAGCCCTGATTCCTTGGGCTCTGCTAGAGGCTGTGATCACTCCCCACAAGTTGACACAATCCAGCAGCTCAGTGTGGCAAAACAGGCCGTCTTTGGCCTTGAGAACAGACTAATCAACTGAAACAATAAAGCTAGTCTTTATTTGTGCTCTTTGGTCGCATCCTAGAATGAAAATAACTTACGAAATTCAAGGCGTTATGAGCCCGCCAGTGAGCTTAGCCAATGCCCTCAAAGCGCTGTGCCCTGCGGACTTAGAGCTACTGGACCTTAGCCAAGCGGTCCCTGGCTACCCCCCTCATGAGGCACTAATCGAGCACGCCATCGGCGAAATGCGTAATCCACTTACGCACAAATACGCACCTGCACTGGGACTGCCTGAACTGCGACAAACCCATGCGAGGCAGCTGGGCATCCCCACCGACAACGTGGCAATCACCGCCGGATGTAATCAGGCCTTTGCGGTGGCAATGCAATGCCTGGCCCGTCGTGGACGCAGTGTGGTGCTACCGACCCCCTACTACTTCAATCATCAAATGACCCTGCAGATGCAGGGCTTTAACGTGATCGAATGGCCATGCCGCGCGGATATGTCGCTAGATTGGGAACAACTACCTGAGCTGATGGGCGACGACGTCGTCGCGATCGTGCTGGTCACACCCAACAACCCGACTGGATACGTCACACCCCCGGATCAGATCCTGCGCCTGCTGGACTATGCCAGCGAGCACTCGATTCACTTGGTGCTGGACGAGACCTACTGCGACTTCGTCGAACCTGAGCACCTGACGACAGTGCGTGTGCACCCCAATCTGATTCGGGTGTATAGCTTCTCCAAAGCCTACGCGATAGCTGGGCATCGAGTTGGGTCGCTGATCGCGCCGATAGAGCTGATTCAGCAGGCTGAAAAAGTGATTGATTGTTGGGCCATCTGCGCCCCTCGAATCGGCCAGCACTTGGCACTCAAAGGCATCGAAGTGGCCGAGGACTGGGTTGCACAATGGCGCGCCCAGATCGCGGAGCGCGAGCAGGTACTGTTAGAGGTGATTGACTCTTTGAGCGGGCTACAGATTCAAGCCAGCGGTGCGTATTTCGCTTGGGTTCGATACGACGAGCCGATTGACAGTGTCGCCATGGCCCAGCGATGGGTATCCGAGCTGGGAATACTGGCGCTACCGGCGCACTATTTTGGATCCAACGATCGCGCGATGCGACTGGCGTTCGCCAATCAAGATGCCGAGGGCATCAAGCGCTTTGGCCAAAGATTATCTGATTAATCTGCTCGCCCACTGCCATTAACCGGGCATCATTGCCCGCATAGGAGGCAATGGTTGCAGAGACAGGAAACGCCGCCGAGATCGGTAACGAAATCGCACAGCCATCTGCGATGTTAATAAACGAGGGATTACGCAACAGGCGCTGATTCCAATGATCGAAGCCCTCAGGGGATGCGATCTCGCTGAGATAAGGTGGCATGCAGGGCAGTGTTGGCATTAACACCCAAGCATCCTGCAGCTGTGCGGTGTATTCCTTGATGATTTGAGTGCGCAGCCGATAGGCCATATCAATTGAGTTTTTTGAAGCACCGGCCGCGGCCCTGACCCGTGCCATCACCAAGGGGTCCGTCACGCCCACCATCTCACCCTGTCGGTAACTGGAATAGGCCTCGACTGACACAATCGAAGGACTGGCTCGGAGCGACGACAAGGCTCGTTCGGCACCCATCAGCTGAACATCCACCTGATGACCCGCAGCGATGATTTCTTGAACTAACCAATCAAACTGCCACTGAACCGTCTCATCTAATTCCCTCATAGAAAATTCGGGAATAATGAAACGTCGAGGACTGTCGTCACCGTCGGCGCTCTGGTTCAACAACACATCTGACGCCACGCGTAAGTCTGACCACCGCTTGGCCATTAAACCGACCGAATCCAGCGAGGGAGACAGTGGACGGCACCCTTCTAGGGACACCGACGAGGCGGTGTACTTAATCCCGTACAGGCCGTTGCAAGCGGCGGGAATTCGGCAACTCCCCCCAGTATCGGTTCCCAATGCTAAATCAGCCATGCCCCCGGCTACCGCTAGGGCACCACCGCGAGTCGAACCGCCCGCTAGCCGAGGCTCAAAATCCGGTGACCACAGCGCCCGCGGCTCACCAAAATCGGGATTCTGACCGACGCCCGAAAAAGCCAGCTGTGTACTGACGGTATGGCCCGTAATCGTAACACCTTGGTCCAGCAATCGTTGAACGGCCACCGCGTTGCGTTTAGCCAAGGACTCATAGCGGCGGGAAAACTGACTGGCTAAGGTCTGGTGGCCGACGATGTCGTAAAGATCTTTGACTGCCAAGCGCATGCCCGACAGAACTCCACCCCGTTGGCCATTGACCACGAACATGGAGGAATAAACGTCTTGATTGTTCGGACTAAAACGCGGCAACCACGGCTTGGAATAAGACATCAGATCAGTCGGTTCAGACCGTTAAGAGCTGCCACACGATAGGCCTCTGCCATCGTCGGGTAGTTAAACGTGGTGTGGACAAAGTAGTTCAGCGTATTCGCCTCACCCTTTTGCTTCATGATCACCTGGCCGATGTGAACAATCTCGGACGCCTGGTCACCGAAGCAATGAATCCCAAGGATCTCTAAGGTTTCCCGGTGAAACAGAATTTTCAGCATCCCGACCGCCTCTCCCGTGATTTGGGCGCGCGCTAAGTCCTTGAAGAAGCTTTGACCCACTTCGTAGGGGATCTTTTTGTCGGTCAGCTCTTTCTCGTTCATTCCCAGCGACGAGATCTCGGGAATGGTGTAAATACCCGTTGGCACCTCGTCAACGAAGCGGGTATCGGGCTGATCCAACAGCGTGGATGCTACATTTCGACCCTGATCGTAACTGGCGCTGGCCAGACTAGGCCAACCAATCACATCACCTACCGCAAAGACTCCCTCAACCGAGGTGCGATAGGTCTGATCAACCTCTAGCTGGCCGCGGCTGTTGGCTTGCAAGCCAATGTTGTCCAGCTCGAGGTTATCTGTGTTACCGGTACGTCCGTTACACCATAGCAGGGCATCTGCCTTGACACGCTTGCCAGATTTGAGGTGCATGGTGACGCTTTGATCACTGACCTCAACGCTTTCGTATTCTTCGTTATGACGAATCAAAACGCCTTTTTCGCGCAGGTGATAGGACAGCGCGTCAGAGATCTCGTTATCCAAAAAGCTCAACAACCGGTCCCGGGTATCGATCAAATCCACCTTGCAACCAAGCCCGTTGAAGATTGATGCGTATTCAGTACCAATCACCCCTGCCCCATAAATAATGATGGTTCGTGGGGTATGCGACATGGTTAGGATGCTGTCGCTGTTGTAGACACGAGGATGCTCGAAATCAACGTCCGGAGGACTGTAAGGACGCGAGCCAGTCGCGATGACGATCTCGGCACCGCTGACTAATTCAACTCCGTTGTCATCATGCACACGCAAGGTGTTGGCATCTTGGAATTCCGCCCGCCCATGAATCACTTTGACGCGGTTACGGGCATAGAACTTGGCCCGAAGCGAAACTTGCTTATCAATCACTCGTCGAGCGGCATCCAACACATTGGGATACTTGAAGTATTTTGGCTCGCTGACTTCCCGGAACATCGGATTCGAGTTGTAATCCATGATTTGCTTGACCGCATGGCGCAGGGTCTTGGACGGGATTGTGCCCATATGCGTGCAGTTGCCGCCCACCAGCTGACGCTCGTCAATAATGGCGACCTTTTTGCCGTGCTTCGCGGCCATCATTGCCGCGCCCTCACCGGCTGGTCCTGTGCCGATTACGAGAACATCGAAGTCAAATCCTGACATTTCTTTCCTTAGTGACGACTGGCGTCGGTAAAGCTCGGTTTACGTTTAACGGGCACAACACTCTTGGAATCCTCAGTGGAATCACACTGCGAGGGGTCATCCCCACACAGCGAACACTTACCGCCAATCCCCAAACGAGCAGCGCCGCCGCAAGACCCTGAGATCGGCTGACGTCCAAAGATCACGCCAACCGCCATCGCAATCATAATGATCGCCATCAATCCGAATGCTAAAAACATCGTACTCATTGTGCTGTCTCCAGATAGGGTTCAAATGCACTCGAGTGTTGGGTCGTTAAACCACCCTGACCCCGAGTGACAAAATACGTTGCAAGGTTTTGCTGTTCAGCCAACTGCATGCCTTGCTCGGGCCCCATGACTAATAGCGTAGTCGCCCACGCGTCAGCCATCGCAGCCGATGGGTGCAAGACTGTCACACTGCCCAAATCATGAGTCACTGGACGTCCCGTGACCGGATCCATGGCATGGTGAAATCTTTGACCGGCAATCTGACGAAAGTTCCGATAATCGCCACTGGTCGCGATACCGATATTGCTAACTTCAATAATTTGCTGGATCGCTCGCTCATCATCGATGGGCTTTTCTATCGCCACCCGCCAAGCTCCCAGCTCAGCTTTGTCGCCACCAGCGCGCATCTCGCCGCCTATCTCGACCAAGTGGTCCAGATAACCCATGCTGATCAGATGATCCGCTACGACATCCACGCCATGCCCCTTGGCCATTGCAGACAAGTCTAAGCCACGATCAGCGTTTTTACTCAGCGTTGAGGCCTGCACCTGAATGGCCTGATAGCCAACGTTGGATCGTGCGTCGTTAATCTCGTCATCGGTGGGTAGGCGATTCTCGCTCTTGGGCGGCCCAAAACCCCACAGGTTCACCACGGGTCCGATGGTTGGATCAAACTTGCCACCGCTGAGTTGACTGACTTCCAGCGCTGCCATGATCAGGCGGGCAAAAGGGGGGCTAACATCCACGCTGTAAGGTGCGGGTTGGTTGTTAAATAGACTGATTTCACTGTCTTTCTGCCAGGTCGACATCTGTCGGTTGACCTCGGCCAATAACGCTTCGATTTGACCTTGGGTGGCACTGGATACTGGCGCATTTTCAGCGTGAGCAATCTTAACGCTCCAAGTCGTGCCCATAGTTTGGCCAGCTAACTCGCTGATAACCGTTTTCGGCTCGCCGGTGCAACCGGCCAACAATGCCAGGGGGAAAAGCAGTGAAATGAGTCGTTTCATAGTGTCCTCAGATAAACAAACCGCCGGGCTGAGCCGGCGGTTGTTCGATGTGGCTTAGCCTCCGAAATCATCCAACAGGATGTTCTCGGGTTCAACGCCCATGTCTTCCAGCAGCTTGATGACTGCAGCGTTCATCATCGGCGGCCCACACATGTAGTATTCACAATCTTCAGGAGCCGGATGGTCCTTGAGATACTGCTCATACAGCACATTGTGAATAAAGCCGGTCAGTCCATCCCAGTTATCTTCGGGCTGAGGATCTGACAAGGCTAGGTGCCATTTAAAGTTTTCGTTCTCGGCCTCCAGCATGTCGTATTCATCATCGTAGAACACCTCACGCTTGGAGCGGGCGCCGTACCAGAACGACATCTTACGAGTTGAGTTCAAACGCTTTAACTGGTCAAAGATGTGTGAGCGCATGGGAGCCATGCCTGCACCACCACCGATGAATACCATCTCGGCATCGGTATCTTTTGCGAAGAACTCACCAAAGGGCCCGAATACGGCGATCTTGTCGCCTGGCTTCAAGCTAAATACGTACGACGACATTTGACCCGGCGGAAGATCGGTTCCCGGAGGCGGTGTTGCAATACGAATATTAAACTTAACGATGCCCTTCTCTTCAGGGTAGTTCGCCATGGAGTAAGCACGGATGATCGGCTCGTCAACTTTCGACTCGTAGTTGAAGAAACCAAATCGATCCCAGTCACCGCGATACTCTTCTTCGACATCAAAGTCAGAGAATTTAACGTGATGCTCAGGCGCTTCCAACTGGACATAACCACCGGCGCGGAAGTCCACGTCCTCACCCTCAGGTAGACGCAGGGTCAGCTCTTTAATGAAGGTCGCCACGTTCGGGTTTGCCTCGACCGTGCACTCCCAGCGCTTAACGCCAAAGAACTCAGGCTCAACTTCGATCTTCATGTCTTGCTTGACCGCTACCTGGCAGGACAAACGCCAGCCTTCACGGGCTTCACCTTTGGTGAAATGGGAGGCTTCAGTCGGCAAGATGTCACCACCGCCGTCCTGAACAACACACTTACACTGGGCGCACGTGCCACCGCCGCCACAGGCAGATGACAAGTAAATGCCATTATCAGCCAAGGTGTTCAGCAACTTGCCGCCCGCCGGAACGGTAATCGCTTTATCCGGGTCGTCGTTGATCATAATTTGGACGTCACCCGAAGCCACGAGCTTGGAGCGCGCGCCTAGGATGATCGCCACTAAGGCGATAACGATCACGGTAAACATGACCACGCCCAGTAGGATTTGAATATCTAACATGTCGGCTCCTTACAGTGATACGCCAGAGAATGACATGAAGCCCAGAGACATCAGACCGACAGTGACGAAGGTGATGCCTAGTCCCTGCAAACCTGCAGGTACGTCTGAATACTTCAACTTTTCGCGGATCCCTGCGAGTGCCACAATGGCCAAGGCCCAGCCGATGCCAGCGCCAGTACCATAAACGATACTTTCGCCGAAGCTGTAGTCACGCTCTACCATGAACAGTGACGCACCCAAGATCGCACAGTTCACCGTAATCAACGGCAGGAATACACCCAGCGCGTTGTACAGAACCGGTACGAACTTATCCAAGAACATTTCCAAAATCTGAACCGACGCTGCAATCACACCAATGTATGAGAGAAGACCTAGGAAGCTCAGATCAACCGCTGCGAAATCATCGCTGATCCAGACCAGTGCTCCTTCGTTTAGCAGGAAATGCAAAATAATGTTGTTCAAGGGCACCGTCACCGCCAATACAACGATCACGGCAATACCCAGACCCAAAGCTGTCTTTACGTTCTTGGACAATGCCAGAAACGTACACATGCCTAGGAAGAATGCCAAAGCCATGTTTTCCACAAACACTGCTTTGATAAATAGGCTAATCATTTGTTCCATGCTGCTTACGCCTCCGATGCACGCGCGTTGGGCGCGATCTTGAACTCAGGCGCTTCTTCCTGGTCTGTGTACTTCGCACGGATAGCCCAAATCAGGCCACCGATAATAAAGAAGGCGCTCGGCGGCAGTAGCATCATGCCATTGGTGTAATACCAACCGCCTTCAGTCACCTTGGCCAAGACTTCCACGCCAAACAGAGTGCCTGCCCCGAACAGCTCACGTAGGAATCCGACCGCCAACAGGATCACCGAATAGCCTAAACCGTTGCCGACGCCATCAATAAAGCTGGGCAGCGGAGGGTTCTTCATCGCGAAGGCTTCAGCACGCCCCATCACGATACAGTTCGTGATAATCAATCCAACGAACACTGACAGTGCCTTTGAGATTTCATAGGCGAACGCCTTAAGCACCTGATCCACCACGATCACCAAACTGGCGATGATGGTCATCTGAACGATGATTCGGATGCTTGAGGGGATGTGGTTACGAATCATTGCAACAAACAAGTTCGAGAATGCACACACCACGGTCAGCGCGATACTCATTACCAACGCCACCGTCAGCGACGAGGTCACCGCCAGCGCAGAACATATACCCAAGACCTGCAATGCGATCGGGTTGTTGGCAAAGATTGGGCTGACCAATACTTCCTTTGTCTTAGCCATTAGATATTGCCCTCTTTGAGGTTATTCAGATAAGGCTGGAATCCATTTTCACCCAACCAGAACTGGACCAAGTTGGTTACGCCACGAGCGGTCAGGGTTGCACCAGCCAGGCCGTCAACGCCGTAAGCGTCTCCGGGCTGCGCGCCGCCTTTGACCAAACGCAGGGCGACTTCACCATCGCGATACACGTTTTTACCGTTCCACTGAGCTTTCCAGTTTGGGTTGTCGACTTCACCGCCTAGGCCAGGCGTTTCAGCGTGGCTGTAAAAAGTCAATCCAGCGACCGTATTCGCGTCGTTCTCGAGCGCCATAAAACCGTACAGCGTCGACCACAGACCGTACCCTTGTACTGGCAACACCAAACGCTCAGCCGAACCGTCTTTGTCTGCGTCGTACAGGTATACGGTCGCATAGTTCGCCTGGCGACGGATCGATGCGATGTCCTCTTCTTTGGTCAGTGCACGGCTGTTCTCGGGATTAGCCGACTCTTTGTACATGTCCCAGGCGATGACTTCCTCGACGCTCCAGTCGACGTATTCGCCACTTGCCAGATCGACCACTTTGGTGTCGAACTGGGCAAACTGCTCAGAGACTGAGCCGGCGGCGTCATACACGCCCGCCGCTTGCAGAATATTGCGCTTACGCTCTTCCTCTGCATTGACCTGCTGCTGTGCACGCAGGCTAACGGCCGCGCCAGAGACGACGACCGAGCAGACCACACACAAGCTAAGCGCTACGGTGAGCGTCTTTTTAATGCTTTCATTGTTACTAGACACTGCGCGCTAGCCTCCGTTTCATATTTGCTTGCACGACGTAGTAGTCGAACAGCGGCGCAAACAAGTTAGCGAACAGAATCGCCAACATGATGCCCTCTGGGAATGCTGGGTTGACGACACGGATCAATACGGTCATGAAACCGATCAATGCGCCGTACCACAGACGTCCGGTGTTGGTCATCGCAGCCGATACCGGATCGGTCGCCATAAAGATCATACCAAACGCGAAACCGCCCACCACTAGGTGCCAGTACCACGGCACGTTAAACATCGGGTTGGTGTCTGAACCGATCGCGTTCAGCAACAAGCTGGTCACGACCATGCCTAGGAACACACCCAGAACGACACGCCAGCTCGCAATGCCCATCAACAGAAGCACAGCACCGCCAAGGAAAATCGCAAGCGTCGAGACTTCGCCGAAGCTGCCTGGCACATCACCAATAAAGGCGCTCATCCAAGAGAAGTCGGTGACCACCTGACCGGCAGAGGCCAAACCGTCGACGCCGTCGGCTGCCATGATGCCCAAAGCCGTTGCACCGGTGTAACCGTCAGCACCGACCCATACCGCATCGCCCGAGATCTGAGCGGGGTATGCGAAATATAGGAACGCACGACCGGTTAAGGCAGGGTTCAAGAAATTTTTGCCGGTACCGCCAAACACTTCTTTGCCAACCACAACACCAAAGCTGATACCCAATGCGACCTGCCACAGAGGAATATCCGGCGGTAGGGTCAGAGCAAACAACACCGAAGTCACGAAGAACCCTTCGTTGATTTCGTGTTTACGCACCGTTGCGAACAGAACTTCCCAGAAACCGCCGACGATGAAGGTCGTGGCATACAAGGGCAGGAACAAGCAGGCGCCGTACAGCATCTGTAGCAGCAAGCCCGGCGTGGTCCAGTATTCGGCACCGCCAAACATCGCCATCAGGCCGCCATGAATACCCGTGGGCGCTTCAGCAACACCCGCAGCAATGGCTTCCATCGCGTTACCGCCATGGAAATACATGCCTGCGAACATTGCAGGGAAAGTACACATCCAAACCGTAATCATGATGCGTTTTAAGTCGATACCATCGCGAACGTGTGCGGTCGTTTTAGTGACCGACGCGGGCGAATAGAAAATGGTGTCAACTGCTTCGTATAGTGAGTACCACTTCTCCCACTTTCCACCCTTGTGGAAATGCGGTTCGAGGTCCTCTAGGACGCTACGTAGTGACATGGATTAACCCTCTTTCTCAATCGTGGTTAGAGTGTCCCGCAAGATGGGGCCGTACTCATACTTACCTGGGCACACGTAGGTGCACAAAGCCAAGTCTTCCTCTGACATCTCAAGAGCGCCCAGTCCAATCGCGCTGTCGGTATCGCCTACGATCAGCGCACGAAGCAGCTGTGTCGGCAATACATCTAAAGGCATAACACGCTCATAGGCCCCAACCGGAACCATCGCACGCTCCGATCCGTTGGTGCTGGTGCTAAATGCAAACTTTCGCGCTTTGTTAAACCAAGAAACGTAAATTGGCATGACCGAGTGGCGGTTTACACCAGCACGCAGGTAATGCAGCAACTTGCGCTCGGTCCCCTCGAGCAGGCAGCTGACCTGCAGATGGAAACGGCCCAAAAACGCCAGCGCACCTTGTCCATTTCGACCGCCCAATGGGCTACCACTGATCAGGCGAGTCTCGTTACCCATCAACTCGCCGGCACTCAGCTCTTCGAGGCTGGCGCCAAGACGCGTGCGAACGAGACGAGGGCTTGAAACTTCGGGACCTGCGAGCGCAACAACGCGACGCGTGTCAATCTGGCCTGTTTTGAACAGACTGCCGATCGCCATGACGTCTTGGTAGTTAACTGTCCAGACGGTTTTGTTCTCGCTGACGGGATCCAAGTAATGGATATGGGTGCCGGCCAGTCCAGCGGGATGAGGTCCGCTGAAGCCCTGCGCAACGACCTGCGGGTTGTTGCTTAGATCCGGATGTCCCTGAGGTCCGTGACATACGAATACCTTTCCGTCTGTCAACTTGCTGAGCACAGTCAGGCCATCGTTAAAGTCCGAGGTACGCTCAGACACAATAACCTTGGGATCCGCCGCCAAAGGGTTGGTATCCATCAGGTTCACAAAGATGCTATTCGGCACACTGCCCGGAGCCGGCACTTTGCTAAACGGCCGAGTTTGGATCGATGTCCAAACACCCGACTCAACAAGCTGAGTCTGAACCTGCTCGCGGGTCAGCGAATTTACGTCAGCGTGAGCTGTAAACTCGACCTGCTCTTCGTTCTCACTGATCTCGATGACCAACGACTGGAATACACGCTTCTCGCCACGATTAACGGCAACAACAGTACCGCCAGCCGGGGCGGTGTAAACCACACCATCGGTTTTCTTACAGGTAAACAGAGGCTGCCCCAGCTTTACGCTGTCGCCCTGCGCTACAAGCATGGTTGGCTTCATGCCATTGAAGTCATACCCCACGACTGCGACGGTTTTGACCTTTCGGCCTTCCCCAATCGTCTGCGCTGGAGCCCCTTCAATAGGCAGATCCAATCCCTTTTTTATCTCTATCATAAGAGCCGTTTTCTCCACTCTTCGCACACAGCACGAAGTGCCCTCGAAGGGCAATATTGTCAAAACAGGGTTGTATATTTTTCTAATTCGTTCGATTGCCTGATCACATAGCTATAAGAAAGGGCAATCGTTATTCCGAAAGAGTATAAGCCAACGCACTGCGCCTCTGCCACTGTTTGTGACGAAATAAGAGCAAGCGAAAGGTCTAACAATCCGGTAAAAAAAAGCCCGCACAAGGCGGGCTAATCGATCGCACAGCGGCTTACCCCTCGATGGGATAGGCTTTCAGTGTTGCGTTGGCCATCTTTCGCATCATGCGAACCACCTGGCAGCTATAGCCGTATTCGTTGTCATACCACACGTAGACCACTGCGCTATTGGCGTTGGTTTGGGTGGCCAGTGAATCTACCACTCCTGCCGCCCTCGAACCCACGAAATCCGAGCTAACCGCTTCCGGACTATTGGTGAAATCGACCTGCTTTTGCAGCGGCGAGTGCAAGGCAATATGACGCAAGTAATCGTTCAGCTCATCGGCGGTCACCGCATTGTCAAGCTGCAGATTCAGGATAGCCATCGACACATTAGGCGTAGGAACACGGATTGCGTTACCCGTCAGACGACCCTCGAAGTGCGGTAGCGCCTTAGCCACCGCTTTGGCAGCACCGGTCTCGGTCAAGACCATGTTCATTGGCGCTGCGCGGCCGCGCCGATCACCTTTGTGAAAGTTATCGATCAAGTTCTGGTCATTGGTGTAGCTGTGAACCGTCTCGACATGCCCGGACGGAACGCCGTATTTATCATCCAGCGCCTTGAGCACCGGAGTAATGGCGTTGGTGGTGCAGGACGCCGCAGACAAAATCGTGTCTGCGGAATCAATGTCTGAATCGTTCACGCCCATCACGATGTTCTTTAGATCACCCTTGCCCGGCGCAGTCAGCACCACACGCGAAACACCCGGGCTGCGAAGGTGCTGCGACAGCCCCTCGCGGTCGCGCCAAATACCGGTGTTGTCTGCAATCAACGCGTTTTTAATCCCGTACTGGGTGTAATCCACTGCATCTGGGCTGCTGGCATAAATCACTTGAATCGCGGTGCCATTGGCGTAGATCACATTGGTTTCGTGATCAACACTGATGGTGCCCTTGAACGAGCCATGAACGCTATCGCGGCGCAGCAATGAGGCTCGCTTAATCAGGTCGCTCTCGCCGCCTCGACGCACCACAATCGCGCGCAGGCGCAACGCTGCACCCGAAGGACGTTGGGCCAATAGCTCACGGGCCAACAATCGACCAATTCGGCCAAACCCGTACAGCACCACGTCAGTCTGCTCACTCAGGGCAGGCTCACCTTGCAGCAGCTTTGCGCCCGCCAACTCGTCGGTAACAAAATCCTCGATCGATTTGTTGGCGAATAGTTTTTTGTGACGGACAACCAACTTGCCAAGATCGATATGACACGGTTTCAAATTCAGCTTTTCGACCGCGCGTAGCATCGGCAGGGTCTCAAAGACGCTCAACTCTTCACTTTCAATCTGGCGAGCAAAGCGGTGTGCCTTGATAATATCGACAACCCCGCGGTTATTGAGCAGACGCCCAAACACACTGGTTTCAATACCCCGTTCGCGCACCAGTTTTCC
>CBFHLC010000021.1:0-32685 GCA_965656605.1 Litorivicinus sp.
GGCGCGATGGTCTAGGGTGACGGCATTGGTGACGGCATTATTATTGTTGCTCGTTGCTCGTTGCTCGTTGCTCGTTGCTCGTTGCTCGTTGCTCGTTGCTCGTTGCTCGTTGCTCGTTGCTCGTTGCTCGTTGCTCGTTGCTCGTTAATTTCTGAACCCAATAAACTTTGGGGTCATCTGTCTCGATCATCTCGAATGTTGACGCTGAAGCCTCCAGAAAATCGCGCTTCATCAAAATGCTGAACAACTCCCATATGTCGTTGTCTGACAGCAAACCTTGTGGATCTGTTGTCAAAGCGATGCGGTAAATCGGGTGGGTTTGGCCTGTTTGAATTGGCTTGATGGACACACTGATGCCGCTTAAATGATATGCATTGCAGTGATCGTGATCCCAAAACCAAAGGTCTGGGTCGTGAAGGAAAAGTGCTAGCGGTCCCATGGGTGGTGCCTCAAAGGTTAGATTCGCTCGTCCTTGCGCGATGGTGCGTACACTAGTGATTTTCGAAATTCAGATTGTGAAATGCATCACGGGTGAGTATTCGGTTCGAGTTGGGTTGCGCTAAGTAGTGCATCAGTTCTCTGAAACGAGTCGCTGGTCAGTGCGCAAAATTTGTTGTGCTCTGCGCTGTGCACCAGAATCGCTTGGAACAGCTGGGTTCCGTCAACAAACCAGGCGGCCACGCTTTGGATGACCTCTGGGATCATTTCTGGGATCAGCATCAATAGATGCTTGGGCTGAGGGGCATAGGTGATGGTGACCGAATATCCGCAGCGCTCGCCGTCTGCACTCAGTTGCACGACGATGCTGACCTTCACACCCAGCCGGTGGGTCGCCAGTTGTAAGTCTGAGTCCCAGTTCCACATCTCCTGTTGTCGGAGCAATCGGCGAGTTTGGTAACGATCGTTTTGCATTGCAGTGGCCTCGGTTAGTGAGGCAAATGTAGTGCTGTGCTGAATTGCGCGAGTAACCCAGATCACAAACCGAGTGTGCGGTAATCGAGGTTTGTGAAGGGTAAAAAAAACCGGGCAAAAGCCCGGTCTCTTACTGACGCTGGTGAATCTAGGCAGGATCGCTAGATTTTGGCAGCAGCAGGTTCAACGCAATCGCCAAGAACGCGACCGGCAACAAGCCCGAGGTCATCAGGATCTGCAGGGTGTCAGGCAAGTGCTGCAGTGCCTGCGGCACCTGTTTTAGGCCCAGGCCCATGGTTAGCGCGATGGCCAGAATGCTCATGTTGCGAGAGTCCCAGCGAACGTCTGCCAACATGTTTACGCCGGCCGCGACGACCATGCCGAACATGATGATGACGCCGCCACCCAAGACCGAGATCGGCATGGCAGAGATCAGGGCGCCCACTTTAGGAATAAAGCCGCACAGCATCAGGAAGATCGCACCGCAGGTCACCACGAAGCGGCTCATGATGCCGGTTAGGGCGATCAAGCCAACGTTTTGGCTGAACGAGGTGTTAGGTAGGCCACCAAAGATGCCAGCAACAAACGATCCCGCGCCATCAGCAAACGTCGCGCCTTCGATTTCTTTCTCGGTTGGCTCGCGGTTTGCGCCACCTTTGGTGATACCAGCCACGTCGCCGACGGTTTCAATCGCAGAGACGACACACATCAGTGAAATACCGATGATCGCGGCGGCGTTGAACTCGATGCCGTATTTAAATGGCTGCGGGATGGCAAACCATGCGGCGCCAGCTACGCGTCCAAAATCAACCGCTCCGGTAACGATACCGGCGATGTAGCCGGCGATTAGACCCAGCAACACCGCTGCAGTCGAGACCATGCCGCGGCCAAAGAATTTGCATCCCAAGCTGACGATGACAACGACCAAGGCCAAGCCCCAGTGTTCTAGTCCGCCGAATTCAGGCTTGCCCTTCAAGGGAACGCCACCTGCGGCATAGTCGATGCCTACCGGGATCAGTGACAAACCGATGGTGACGACGACCAATCCAGTGACCAACGGCGGCAACCAACCGCGGATACGACCAATGAAAAAACCCATGATGGTGTGTAAAAACGCGCCGACCAAGATGCCGCCGAACAGCGCGCCCATACCAGCGCCTTTCACGACTGGGATCATGACCGGGATAAACGCAAAGCTGGTGCCCTGCATAATCGGCAACTTCGCACCAATACGGCCCAGGGTGATGGTTTGGAACAGGGTCGCTGCACCAGCAAACAACATCGACATCTGAATCAGATACACCATGTCTGCGCTACCAAAACCAAAGCCTGCCGCTAACGAGATGATAATTGCTGGGGTGAAGTTCGAAACGAACATCGCCAGTACGTGCTGAATGCCCAGCGGGATTGCTTGTGACAGCGGGGGGACGTAGTCCGGATCCTTCAGCTTGTCAGCCATTGTTTCTGCCATGATTCCATTGCTCCTCAATTAAGTGCACGCCGTGCATAAGCACGTTGTGTGCCATTTCTTATTATTTCCAGGTCAGCGTCTCTTCAAAGAAGACTTCCGCCAAGTTGTGCTCATCGCCTTTGCGGTCGATAACCAAAAATTGCTGATCGCTATCAACCAGCAACGGGTGGTGCCATACGCCAGGGCGATAGTTGACACCTTGATCCCCACGAGCTCTAAACACTCGCAGACTCTCAAATTTAGGCTCTTCGGCCACCACGACCCACCAGTCCTGTTTGTCCATCGGAATGAACGCTTGGCTGCCATAGGGGTGGGACTCGACCATCGAGACCTCTAAGGGCCGCGGACGGCCCAGAAAGTAGTTCACCAGCACCCGGGTGTTGGTGCCCAATACCTCGGGTTGGAACAGATCGTGGACACGTGTGGTGTAGCCATTGTTAATTTCAAAGACTTTGTCAGCGCCGGCCTGTTCAATGACATCACCAAATGGCGCGAAGGCCTCGGCCGTTAGGGTTTCGATCTTAATCATGGGCTGGGATTCCGAACGCTCGGATCCGCGACATGCCACCATCGGGAATGTTATTCACCTTGATATGGGTCACACGGCCGGTCGGGGTGTCTAATGTGAAGCGATGGATTTTGTCGGCTTCCAGCGGATGAAAGGGCACCACTTCATCCCAGAACATGGCTTGAGTCACGATCGCTTGATCACCCAGCTTGGGCATGTCAGCGGCTTGGAGGGTGAATCCGCCAGGAAAATTGCCCTTGAAGTGAGCGGTGTCGATTTCGATTTCATCGATATAGCCAGGCACGCCTAACTCTAAAATGATCCACTCATGGCCAGGTTCGCGACGGCGCTTGGTTTCCCAGCCATCGCCCATGTCCTGACCGCGTCCTGCGGTTAACACCGCCTCGACATTGCCGTAGTGTGCGTCCGAGTAGGCGGTTACACGGCCACCATTGATTAGCGCGGACAGCTCGATGCGCTCGCCTCCGGAATGCTCGACGACCGCGTTGCCCATGACGCGAAGGCGTGCCACGCCACCGTCAGGGTAGATGTCGAATTTCAACCACTGATAGACACCGTCACGGTCGGTGCAGGCGGCGTTTTGTTGATCATTGCCGTTCAAGCTCAGGATGTCTGACAAAGCGACCCAGCGGTCACTGTCCGCGTCGGGTTGGCTGCCGCCTGTAGCGCCCCAAATCTGAGCGCCGGGTGGGTAGTTACCGGTGAAGTAGCTGGTATCGACGATGAAATGGTCGATTTGTCCAGGCACGGCCAGCTTGATGATGCACCAGTCAAAGCCGCCGCTGCGTCGACGCTTGGACTCCCAACCGTCCATCCACTTGCCAAAGTCGTCATACACGTCTTCTTTCCAAACCGCGTCATGGTCTTGCAACAGGCGATCCATCGACGCAAAGGAGTCATCCGAGCACTCAATGGCTTGGGCGCCGAGTTTCGCGCTGGCTAGGTTTAGAAGGTTCATGTGTCGTTCTCCATGGCGCTCAGGCGCAACAGCCCGATGCGATGTACTTGGTTGAGTGCGGTTGTAAATTCGGCATCGACATCGTTGTCGATCCGCTGACGAAACGACGCCAGAATCTCGGTTCGATGAAAGCCTTTAACGGCAAAAATGAAAGGGAATCCGAATTTTTCGTTGTAGCGTTCGTTAAGGGCTCGGAATTCCGCGAATTCCTCGGCGGTGCATTGATCGAGGCCGGCGCCGGTCTGCTCGGATTGGCTGTCTTGCGTCAGCTCGGCCAGCTCTAACTTTCCAACCAATTCTGGGTGTGCCCGTAACAAGGCTAATTGGGGAGCCTTACCGGCGTCATCGACTATCTGCTGCATCCGCACAGCCAAGCCCGCGGCATGGTCCTCGGCATCGCCAAGTGAGTCGAACAGCTGTTCGGCAACCCACGGGCTATGTTCATAAATACTGCCGTAGGCGGCAACAAACTCATCACGACTGCAAAGGCTGGGGCGTGGGTTCAGCATTTAACGTGCTCCATAGGGGTGGTGTGCGATCCAATGTTCGGCGATATCTAACCGGCGGGCGACCCACACGTGCTCGTGGCTGAGCACATAATCGACAAAGCGTTGTAGCGCCTTAAACCGAGCAGGTCTGCCCAGCAAGCGGCAGTGCATCCCAATACTCAGCATTTTAGGGGCGCTTTCACCTTCGGCGTACAGCACGTCAAAGGCATCTTTTAAGTACTGATAAAAATGCTCGCCCGTATTAAATCCTTGGGGTGCGGCAAAGCGCATATCATTGGTGTCCAAGGTGTAGGGCACGACTAGGTGAGGTTTCTGGATCTGGGTGGACCAAAACGGTAGGTCATCTGAATAGTCATCCGCGTCGTACACGATGTGGTCACGCTCGGCGACTAAATCCCGGGTGTTCTCGCTGGTCCGGCCGGTGTACCAGCCTTTGGGCTTCTCGCCGACCACACCCAGGTGGGCCTCAATGGCGGCATCCATCAGCGCGCGCTCTTGCTCTATCGACATGTTGTCGTAGTTGATCCAGCGATGAGCATGGCTGGCAATTTCATGCCCATCGTTTAAGCATTGTTCGATGACAGCCGGGTGGCGCTGCATGGCCATGCCGACCCCAAACACCGTCAAGGGGATTTGGCGGCTGCGGAATAAATCCAAAATGCGCCATACCCCAGCGCGCGAGCCATACTCATAGATCGATTCCATCGACATGTGGCGCCGACCCTCGAAGGCGGCTGCGCCAATGATCTCGGATAAAAAGGTTTCACTGGCCGCATCGCCGTGCAGCACCGCGTTTTCGGCGCCTTCCTCGTAATTAAGAACGAACTGCACAGCAATTCGGGCCCGTCCTGGCCACATCGCGTGGGGAGGCTTTTGGCCGTATCCAATTAAATCCCGTGGATAATCCGTCATATAGGCTTTCCTAATTAGCTATTATCATTAGACAGCAATTATCGTTTTCATTTGTCAATATTATTTTGATAATGTAACCCTGACTTTTTGACAGATCCAAGCGCATTGCGGGCTTAGTATTCAACGCAACAAAAGTCACGAGGTAAGAAAATGATCGACTACATCATGGAATGGGGCAGCCTTTTATTGCGCTGGTTGCACGTCATTACAGCGATTGCATGGATCGGATCTTCTTTCTATTTTGTCTGGCTAGACTTGTCCTTGCGCAAGCGCGACGGCATGCCCAAGGGCGCGCATGGCGAGAGCTGGAGCGTCCACGGCGGTGGTTTTTACCACGTGCAAAAGTATCTTGTCGCCCCCGAGCGAATGCCACAGGAGCTGCATTGGTTCAAGCATGAGAGCTATTTCACATGGTTGTCGGGCTTCGCACTGCTGATGGTCACCTATTGGTATGGCGCTCAGTCTTACCTGATTGATCCGGCCGTGGCCGAACTCAGTGTGACCAGTGCGATTGCTATTAGTGCCGCCTCTCTGGTGGTGGGTTGGATCTTTTTTGACCAGTTGTGCAAATCCAAGCTGGGCGAAAACCTGTGGTTGCTGGGCGGCATTATCTTTGTTTTCTTGATGATCGCAGGTTGGGCCTACTCAGAGGTGTTCAGCGGTCGCGCAGCCTTGTTGCATGTGGGTGCGATGATCGCTACGTGGATGACCGGAAACGTCTTCTTCATCATAATTCCGAATCAAAAGAAGGTGGTCGCCACGCTCAAAGCCGGCGGCACACCCGATGCCATTTACGGCAAGATCGCCAAGCAACGCTCGACCTTTAACAATTACCTGACGCTGCCTGTACTGTTCATGATGCTGTCGAATCATTATCCGATGACGTTTGCGGTCGATCAATTGTGGATCGTGGTCGGCTTGATTGTTTTGATCGGCGCTAGCATTCGGTGCTGGTTCAACTTTGGCCATGAAGGCCGGACAGGCCTGGCGGTTCAGTGGCAGTGGCCGACAGCAGCAGCCCTGACGCTGGTGTTGGCATGGCTCTTATATGTGCCGCCGGTTGAAGCTCAAGCAGGCGAGGTCGTCATCACGGATCAACAGGCGTTGGCGATCACGAATCAGCATTGCGTGGCCTGCCATGGCGCGGTTGCGGCGGTTGCCATGAAAGGGGTTCAGCTGCACGACGTGGATTCAATTCTTCGCAATAAGGCCGGCGTATTGGCGCAAGCGGTAGTGGGACGGGCCATGCCAATGGGTAACGCCACCGGCATGAGTGACGACGAGCGTCGCCAACTGGGTCTGTGGCTGCAGAGCAAGTAAAATATGTACCGCGTCGATGATGCCGAGGTGTTCTGTCAGGTCGTCGACCAGGGCAGCTTCTCCAAAGCCGGTCGAACCTTGCGGTTGTCCACGGCGGTCGTCAGTGCGCGCATCGCTAAACTAGAAGAACGTCTAGGCATTCGGCTGCTCAATCGAACCACGCGCAGTGTCAGTGCGACCGAGGCAGGTTTGGTGTATTACCAAACCTGTGTCGAGATCACCGCACAAATGCGCGATACCTTGCAAAAGCTCGACGAGATACAAAATTCTCCACAAGGTGCAATCCGCATAAGCGCGCCAGATCAGCTGGGGCGCAAAGTCATTGCTCCGATCTTGGGTCGGTTCAGGGCCCAATACCCCTCGGTGGATATCCGTCTGCACAACTCGGATCGCGTCGTGAATGTCATCGAAGAGAGCTTTGATATTGCGATTCGCCACGGCCATCCCAAAAGCTCATCCTTGGTGATGCGGCCCCTGGCCGAGGATCGTTGGGTGTTGGCTGGTGCACCGGATTACTTAGCTAAGCGAGGGCAACCCAAGGGGATCGATCAGCTAAAGGATCACGATTGTCTGATGCTGCGATTTCCCGGGTCGCTGCAGTTTCAATGGCAATTCGCATCTGGCCAGGGGCGTCGAATGATGCGCCTCTCGGGTGGATTAGAGGCCTCAGCCGCTAGTGTTCTTCAAGACTGGGCAGTGGATGGACTGGGCTTGATTCAACAGTCGGTGTGGGCCCTGTATGACGTCTTAGACCAAGGCCAGTTGGCCTGCGTCCTGCCCCAGAATGAACCCTCAGGTTTGCGCATCAATGCTTTGATGCCAGAGCGCGAGCACCGACCCACGAAAGTTGGGTTGTTACTGGATTTCTTAGAGGCCGAAATGGCCGATCACCCTGTACATAAACACCTATAGAAAGGATATGACATGGCATCGTTATCGACGCACGCACTAGACACGGCTTTGGGTTGCCCCGCTCGTGGATTGAATCTGACGCTATACAAGATCAATGGGTCCGAGCGGGTTGAGCTGGGCCGTTTTACAACCAACGATGACGGGCGCGTTGACGGTGGGTTATTTAACGACCCAGATACCCAGCTAGGTGAGTACGAGATCATCTTTGAAGCTGGCCAGTACCTGGCAGCGAATGGCGGCACGGATAAGTATCTAACCCAGGTCCCGATCCGTTTCAGTATCTACGACCAGACCCACTATCACGTGCCTTTGTTGCTCGCCAGCTTCGGCTACTCGACCTATCGAGGCAGCTGAGTAGCCAACGCCTCGGCTTCGCTGATCTGACGGTTTTGCCCGTCGACAAAGACCTTGGCCGGTTGATGATCAGCGACGCTTTCAGGCGTCATCTGAATCCAGCTGGCGATAATCAACAGATCGCCCACCTCAGCTTTGCGAGCGGCCGAGCCATTCACTGAAATCGTGCCGCTACCGGCCGGGGCTTCAATGGCGTAGGTTTGAAACCGCTCGCCGTTATTTACGTTCCACAAATCGATCTGTTCGTGCTCGACTAAGCCAGCAGCCTTCATCAAATCAGCGTCGATGGCGCAGCTACCCACGTAGTGCAGCTCGGCGGCGGTGACGGTGACGCGGTGCAGTTTGCTTTGCAGCAGGGTACGAAGTTTCATATCAGGTTCCACGTGGACTGGCGCGCGGATTCTACGCGATGCGTGAAGCCTTGTCGGCTTAACCTGCGTATTTCTTTTGCAGGGCCGCCTCGACCTGATCGGAGTTTTGTTGCGCCCAGGCAGCGACGCCTAACAACGCATGAGTAAAACCTTGTCCGGTCTGAGTCAGCGAATAGCCGACTTGGCCGCCTTGGATCGGCTCGCGCAGCACGAATCCATGTTCGACCAGTGGCTTCAGCTGGCTGGTCAATACCTCGCGCGTGATATCGGTGACTTCGGCCAGAAATTGGCCAAAGGTATGAGGCTGTTGGCGCAGCTTCCGCAGCAGGCACAGCTGCCATTGGTTGCCCACCAGATCCAAGCGGTGCCCTACAGGGCACTCACTGCAGGGGGGGGGGCTTTCTGGAAGAGTTTCAAGCGGACTGACTGGTTGTGTGTGGAGTCAGTCTAGCAGGGCTGTTAAAACCCTAGAGTTGATCCGGCTTTATCATCGGTACCACGCACTCGATATAGGCTGGCCTCGCCTGATACGCAAGGCTCGAGCGTCCGCTCCATGTCTGGAGCAACCAAGGCGGTGTCGCCTGGATTGATGTAATGCACACCGGCCTGAGTGGTCAGTTTCCAGTGCCCCCGCATGCCCATCAGCACCTCATGTCTATCGCACTGGTAGCTGCCAGACAGCGAGTTTCGAGAGACAAAATCCACTTCAAATCCGGGGGTGTCGTGTATCGATGCCCCGTGGCCGATAACCCGAGCTGGCTGATGATCCGACAGCGCCATCAGGTCCCAGTAGCGTCGAACAAAGCGCGGCACGACGTCAATGGTCGGTGTTTCGGGAAAGGCTGCTAAGGCGTCTTCGTCCAGCGGTTTCATCGGCTGAATCCCGGCGGGTAGCGTTTGACCCGCTTTGGTGTCATATAGCTGGCCGTTGTCACCCAGCACCAATCCATGGGCTTGTGCGTCGCTGAGTACCTTTGGCGCCCAGACCACACCACCACCGGCATCATCGCCGCCCAATATTGCCATGATCATGCCGTAGTCCTCGCCGACATTTTCAAAGCCTCGAAATACGGGCGTGGGAATATTAAAGATATCGCCTTCGTTCAAGATCACTTCACCGGCGTCGCCGTTGCGGCCCCAAAAGAATCGCCAGCGTCCCTTTAAAACAAAAAATACTTCAGCGGTACGGTGCGTATGCAGCGAGTTATTGCATTTGGGCGGTTGGCCGGCGGCGCCGATATTGAAGCCAGGCGTTTCTTGAATATGTACATGTTGATCGGTGGATTCAGATACGCCACCCCCAATGATCGTGAAGTTCTCTTTCTGATTAGAGCCAGGGGTGTGGGCGTCAATGAAGGCTGTTTTACACGGCTTCAATTCCGCGTAAGTTACAAGCTGTACCGGTGTGTTCATGCAGATATCCTTTTTGCGTTCGAACAGATTAGTTGCGAGTGCATTCGAATGCAACGCTTTACGACACCCTCTTATTAAGGAACGAAGATGAAGTCTATTTGCGTGTTTTGTGGCTCAAGTCCGGGCCAATCCCCGATCTATGTGGCGGCGGCGAAACGCCTTGGGGAATATCTGGCGCAGCAACAAATCGAGTTGGTGTACGGCGGCGCGCAAGTGGGACTGATGGGCGCAGTGGCCGATGGGTGTTTAGACGCGGGCGGACGGGTATTCGGCGTGTTGCCCGAGAATCTGGCTAGGGTAGAGCTGGCTCATACGAGACTGACACACTTGGAAGTCGTGCCGGATATGCACTCACGCAAGGCCATGATGGCGGATCGTGCAGGGGGTTTTATCGCCTTGCCCGGCGGAGTGGGCACCTTGGAGGAGCTATTCGAGGTATGGACCTGGACTCAGTTGGGTATTCATAAGAAGCCTTTGGGGCTGCTTAACGTCGGTGGCTTTTACGACGGGCTGGTGGCGTTTTTGGATCAAATTCCGGTGGCGGGATTCATGAAGCAGGCGCACCGCGACATTTTGTGTGCCAGCGAATCCGCGGACGATTTACTGCGTCAAATGACGCGCTGTGAATTACCCGATACCCCTAAGTGGGTTGATCGGTAGTGTTCGGAACAAGGGTCAAAGCCGGCCGTGATCGAGGGCGAACTGCACCAATAATTCTGGCTAGGGTGGGGCCGTCTACGCTGGAGCCGGGAACGATGCGCAGCTGATCGGCTTCAATACCCTTGTCGCAGGCGATTTCTGCTAGGCGTAAAAAAGCCCCGGTGGCTCGGTCAATCTCTTCTTCTTGGTTAGATAGCCGGGCTTCGACTACCCACGAAACACCTACTTGCAGTGTCCGCAACAACTCATCTGATTGCGCCACGCCGCGCTCCTTTTGGCATGCAGTCAGTCTGGTAGGTGATATGAGTGGCGACAATGAACCTTTCCGTAGCCTTGTACGGAAATTTTTTACGCGAGATAGGTTATTGGGCTAGAGAAGCTGCACCGGCTTTGGTCAGGCAACCACCCAACAGATTGATGAAGTTCCCAACGACTTTGGTACCCAGCGAGGTAGCCACCAAGAATCGGTCATTAAAGAAATGCTCGTCGCTAGACTCGACCCATCCCAACAGGATCCAGCGCCGCAGGGTGGGCTCCAGATCTTCGCCGGTCAGGTTGCGATGGGAGTCTAGAACGCTTCGCGTGCGACGCGGAGCCGAGTTTACGCCCATGTGAATGGCCAGTAGCCCGACGAATTTAATAGTCGCGCAGGGCAGCAGGCCAGTGTTAGCAGCGTGATCGGTTCGTATCAGGGCATGTTCAATCGCCTGTAGTAACTGATGGGTCTCTTCGAGCGGATTTGGCGCCACCTCATTAAAGGTGTTCAGGAAATCCCGAGCTCGCACGTCGCACGCCATTTGAAGCGCGTTCGAGCCAAACAGGTTTCCGTTATCGTCGCTGGTGGCTAGGCCATACTGCAGGTAATTCTTGATCAGTTTGCGTCCGGTGGGGCGGCTCACGTTTGCCATCAGGCAAAAGTTATCGATTTTTAATTCCCAACGTTCAAGGCTGGCCAGCAACAGCAGCTCCGTTCCCAATGTTCGGTTGGGGCTGGGTACCTGTTTTCTAAATTGGCTGGACGCAAGCAAGCACTCGGCAAGTCGCCGGTGAGCGCCTTCCGAGAGGGTAAGATTCTGATCGAACCAATGATGGCTGGCCAGAGTGTTTGTGTTGCCTGCGTTGATTGACATTACGCGGCGATCTTTACTTTCGTCATACGACCAATCTATCAGAGCGGCATTTACGACGAGCGTCAATTAGCCGTTTTGAGTGATTTTGCAGCATGAATGCCGTTAGCAGTTGATTAACTGCGCGACACCTGCCCCGTGAAAAATCTCCGTTCATCTTCGAAGGATGGCATAGGTTAGTTTTGGTAATCTATGGTGAAGGATAAATCGTTAGTCGCGATCACCGGCAACCCTTACCGTGAGTCTACACACAGCGATTAGCGGGAGCATCCTCATGAAATACCTAAAGTCGATTTTTTCTGGTTCTATTTTGCGCAGTACTTATTCAAGTGCTCAGGCTGGCCTGTGGACTAACGGTGCGAAGGCTCGAGCCAAGCAGCCTTGTTTGCATACGCACTGGTACGTCTAGGCCAGCTGCTGTTTAACAGCCTCGCTCCATTGCGAAACCGCACGGGAGCAGGCGATGTCTAGAAATTTCCCTGATTCAATTTGGATGCAGAAACTTTGCACCATTCGCTCATATTGATTGGCTTCTTGGATAAGTGTCGTTGATCCCTTGTCCGATTCCATGACGTTAACGGTCTGGCCCTGCGGGTTAAATGGGCGGGGCATGTGCAGTCGAAGGCTGTTGCTGACAAATTGCAGTGACTGCTGTCGAAAATGGCGGGCGCCGACTTCGATTTGAGCGTCCATTTCTGCAAAACCCAAGGTCACCTGAACCTGATCGCACACCTCGCCGTTGGTCTTCCAAATCCCAGAAACGGACTCTAGCGTTCGTGCCCCAAGCTGATAGCAAGCCCACAACCCGTAGCACCCGATATCCCACCACACTCCGCCGCCCCACTCGGATCGGCTACGCACGTCGCTGCCCAAACGAGGGGTGTAGGTAAAACTCGTGTGCAACATTCGAGAGTTGCCTAGGTCTTGTTGCCGGATCTGCTCCCATTGCGGGTGGTGATTGACCATGAAGGCTTCTTGCAACGTCACCTGAGTTTCCGCTTGGACTGCGCAAAGGGTCTCGAATTCTGCGACGCTTAACGCAATGGGTTTTTCGCATAGCACCGGTTTGCCGGCGCGCATGGCTTCGCAAGCCAGCGGAACATGCAAATGATTCGGCGTTGCAATGTAGATGGCATCGACCTCAGGATCGTTGATGCAGTCCGAATAACTGCCGTGCACTCTTCCGGTAAATCCGTCGGGTCGAGTGTTTGATCGAGAGCCCGTTGCGCAGATCTGGTGTCCAGCCTGATCGATGGCAGGCGCGATTTCTTCGCGAACAATTTTGCCGTAGCCTAGTATTCCGAAATTCATGATGGCGCCTCCCGTTTTCGATACTCTAAAAGAAAAGGCGGACTATGAATAAACTTCTGTTGGTCGATGACGATCCTGATATCCGGACCTTGCTGACCCAATATTTGACCCAAAACGGCTTCGATGTGACGGCCTTTGCTGACGCTGAAAGCCTGTTGGCGGGTGATTTAGAAGGGCACGCATTGGTATTGGATATCGGCCTGCCGGGTATGGACGGTTTGAGCTGTTGCCGAGAAGTTCGTCTGCGCAGCGACATTCCTATCATCATGCTGACCGCTGCCAGCGATGACGTGGATCGCATTTTAGGGCTTGAGCTTGGTGCGGACGACTACATGGGTAAGCCTTTCAATCCTAGGGAATTGCTGGCGCGACTCCGAGCTGCACTACGACGGACGCAAGCCACGCCTAAATCCACTTTGATCCTAGACATCGCCCGTCGAGCAGTCACGTTAGGGCCTGAGTCGATTCAGCTAACCGGTGCGGAATTTCAGGTAATGCAGGTGTTACTCGAGTGCCACCCGGATTTGGCTAATCGTGACCAGCTTAGTCACGCATTACATGGCCGTGCCGCCTTGGCGTTTGATCGAACCGTTGATACGGCGATTTCCCGCCTGCGCCAGAAGCTGACCAGCATCGGGGCACAGGACTGCATTCGTAGCGTGCGTGGAAAAGGGTACGTCTTGGTGCAACCCCAATGAATTTGCGGGACCGGTGGCTGCCTAAATCCATCGTCGCGCGCATGAGTCTGGTCCTGTTCATCGGTATTTTGATTGCTCAGGCATTGGGCGGCGCGCTGTGGAGTCGGCAGATTCAGGTTGGCGAGGCCCAGCGTCTAGAACAAGTCGCGACCAACTTAGGCTCGCGCATCGGTCAGACGGTTCAATTTTTTAGCCGCTTACCGGACCAATATCGACACATTGTGTTGGATCAACTTCGGGATATGGGTGGCACCCGTTTTTTTGTGTCGGTCAATCCATCCTTCATACCGCTAAATCAGTTGCCTGAAACGGACATCACTCGGCGCGCTCGGGAAATTTTATCGCAGAACCTACAAGCCCAAACCGGTGTCCAGCCGACCCTGACCGTTCAGTTCGTGCCCTTCGACAAGGTGCGGATCTTGTCGAATCAAAACCTGATGGTTGATCTGCCGATGCAGTGGCAGCGCTTTGCATTGGTCGACCCGCAGGACCAAAGCCCCGTTGCGGTGGTGCAGTACGAATTGGCGGATCAGCAATGGATCTACGTTGCGGCAGTCGTGCCGTTAGGGGAATCGTTTTATGGGGTGTCGTGGTTGGCGCCAGACCGACTTCTCAGTCTAAGTCTGGTCAGTCTGACGGTGCTAATCCTGACTGTGTTTCTAGTGCGTTGGATCGTGGGGCCATTGAGGTTGTTGGCGCGGCGTGCGGATGCACTGGGTCGCGGTGATGCGCCCGAGCGGATCGCCGAGCAGGGAAGTCGCGAGATGATCTCGACCATCAAAGCGTTCAACTCGATGGGTCAGCGCATTCACAAGTTTATTGCTGACCGAGAGCGTTTCTTTGCCTCGATTTCGCACGATTTGAAAACGCCCCTGACCAGGGCCCGCCTGCGGGCCGAAATGCTAGAGGACGATACCCGCGAGGATCTGATCAAAGACTTGGACGATTTGGATGTGATGCTAAAAGGAGCGTTGCAGATGCTCAAGGAGGGCGCGATCCATGAAAACCCAGAAACCATTGATTTAGGAGCCTTGCTGGGTCAGTGCGTTCGAGATGCTCAAATCAGCGGATTTCCTAGTGTGTTGGATGCCCGTGGGGACTTGGTCATTCAGGGGCGACGCTTGGCACTTGAACGCGTCTTCAGCAATTTGATCGACAATGCGTTGCATTACGCCCAAGGCGTTGAAATTGAAACTCGCCGCTTCGCTGATCGTATTCAGATTGACGTGATGGATCGTGGCCCGGGCATTGCAGATGAGCTCAAAGAAAAAGTGTTTGAGCCGTATTACCGGCAGGACCGCTCGCCCAACACCATCCATGTTGGGCTAGGAATGGGCATTGTCCGATCCTTGGTTCAACAACAAGGCGGTTCGGTTTCTTTAAAGGATCGCTTAGGTGGCGGGTTGATCGTGCGGGTCGAGCTGGCGCTGTCACACTTTGACACAAAACGAGACGTTGCCTGACACAGGACTGCGTAGATTGCCAAATGTCGAAAGGCGACAAAAACAATAATCGGAGTTAAACACCATGATGTTAAAGCGTACCTTGGCTGCCGTAATGGCGGTATCTGCCGCTTCTGCAATGAGCGTTCAAGCGAGCGAAGTAGAAGTGCTGCACTACTGGACCAGTGGCGGTGAAGCTAAATCCGTATCTTTTCTAAAAGAGCGCCTAGAGGGTGCTGGCGTTAACTGGAAAGACTTCGCAGTCGCCGGTGGCGGTGGCGAAAACGCCATGACCGTTTTGAAATCACGCGCAGTATCTGGCAACCCGCCCACAGCGGCCCAGATCAAAGGTCCGTCAATCCAAGAGTGGGGTGAGTTGGGCTTTTTGGCAGACATCGACGATGTGGCCAAGGCAAACAACTGGGATAACTTACTGCCCGGTGTCGTCTCCGACGTGATGAAGCACGAAGGCAAATATGTCGCAGCTCCTGTCAACGTTCACCGTGTGAACTGGTTGTGGGCTAACCCCGAAGTCTTCCGCAAGGCCGGCGCCACCATTCCTACCACATGGGATGACTTCTTGGTGCAGGCGCAGAAGCTGAAAGACGCAGGTTTTATTCCTCTGGCACACGGCGGTCAGGCATGGCAGGACGCCACGGTGTTTGAGGCCGTGGTATTGGGTGTCGGCGGCGCTGACTACTACAAAAAAGCCTTTGTTGAGTTGGATCAGGCAACCCTGAACAGCGACACCACCGAAGAAGTCTTCCGCGTATTCGGCGAGATCCGTAACCTGATCGACGAGAACTCACCAGGCCGTGACTGGAACGTTGCGACCTCAATGGTCATCAACGGCGAAGCCGGCATGCAGATCATGGGCGACTGGGCCAAGGGTGAATTCACCGTGGCAGGCAAAAACTCAGGTACTGACTACGTTTGCGTAGCCGCGCCGGGCACGTCAGGTGCGTATACCTTTAACGTGGATAGCTTTGCGTTCTTCGAGCAGTCAGACAGCGATGCAGCCGCCGCTCAGAAAACTATGGCAGCCGAGATCCTGGGCACCGAGTTCCAGCAGGTGTTCAACTTGAACAAGGGCTCAATCCCCGCTCGCCTAGGTATGGAGCGTGATGAGTTTGACAGCTGTGCTCATGACTCAATGGATGCATTCGTTGCCAGCTCGCAGACCGGTGGATTGGTTCCTAGCTTTGCGCACGGCATGGCAGTACCTGAAGCGGTCAGTGGTGCGATCTATGACGTAGCCACCAACTACTTCAACACACAGACAAGCCCTTCAGAAGGCAAGTCACAGCTGGTCAGCGCGATTCAAGCCGCGATGTAAGCTGAACTCAGAGGGGCGCATTGCCCCTCTGACCTTTTCTCATTACTCATAGGTTTTTCGTATGTCGAATCGCTCTCAGGGCTTTTCACTAGAGAAGTTATTGCCAAAAATTGTGCTCGCACCGACTACCCTGGCGATGGTTGTGTGCATGTACGGGTTCATTTTGTGGACCGGCGCGCTGTCATTTACCAAGTCCAGAATGCTGCCCCAGTGGGAGTTTGTTGGTTTTGATCAGTACGAGCGTCTGTTCGGTAACCCACGATGGGACGTCGCCCTATCAAATTTAGTGGTGTTTGGCGTTTTGTTTTTGGCCATCTCATTAGTGCTGGGCTTGGCCCTGGCGATTTTCCTGGATCAACGCATCCGCGGTGAAGGCGCTATACGAACGATCTATTTGTACCCCATGGCAGTTAGCTTTGTCGTAACCGGTACGGCGTGGAAGTGGATCCTAAACCCCGGACTGGGTTTAGAGAAGCTGGTGCGTGATTGGGGCTTTACCGATTTCGAGTTTCGCTGGCTGGTCGATCAAGAAATGGCGATCTACACCATTGTGATCGCAGCGGTTTGGCAGTCCAGCGGGTTTGTCATGGCAATGTTCCTGGCCGGTTTGCGTGGCATTGATGACAGCCTGATCAAGGCTGCTCAGATAGACGGCGCATCGCCGATGCGAGCCTACTGGCATGTCATTTTGCCGATCCTGCGCCCGGTCTTTTTCTCGGCCATTGTGGTGCTCTCGCATATCGCGATTAAGAGCTTTGATTTGGTCCAGGCGCTAACCGGCGGTGGGCCAGGTTACGCCTCCGATTTGCCGGCCAACTTCATGTACACCTTTGCGTTTAACCGAGCCCAAATGGGTGTGGGCGCAGCCAGTGCCATGATCATGTTGTTCGGCGTTCTGGCGATCTTGGTACCGTATTTATACAGCGAATTGCGAGGATCTAATCGTGGTTAATCTATCCCCCGCGCGATTGTTTATTTACGCGCTGCTGCTGGTGTTTGCAGTGGTGTATTTGGTGCCGCTTTACGTGATGGTGGTGACCAGCCTTAAAGACATCGAAGAGATTCGAACCGGCAATCTGCTAGCCTTACCAGACAACGTCACGCTATTTGCTTGGGCCAAGGCTTGGGGCAGCGCCTGTACCGGCAGTGAATGCGCCGGACTGGCTCCATTTTTCTGGAACAGCGTTAAAGTCGTGGTGCCGGCGGTGGTGATCTCGACCATCATTGGTGCTCTGAATGGATATGCGCTGGCGAAATGGCGCTTCCGCGGATCCGAGCTGATGTTTGGGGCATTGCTGTTCGGATGCTTTATCCCATTCCAAGTGATTTTGCTGCCGATGGCCCGCTTGTTGGCCGAATTGGGTCTGGCTAATACCGTGCCGGGTTTGGTGCTGGTTCATGTGATCTATGGGGTGGCCTTTACGACTCTGTTTTTCCGTAACTTTTATGTCGGCGTGCCGACCGAGTTGGTTAAGGCGGCGCAGTTAGATGGCGCCGGGTTCTTTGGCATCTTTCGGCATATTTTTCTGCCGGTCTCGTTGCCCATTTTCATGGTTACCCTGATCTGGCAGTTCACCCAGATTTGGAATGATTTCTTGTTTGGGGTGGTCTATTCCGGCCCCGGTACGCAGCCGATCACTGTGGCCTTGAACAACCTGGTGAATACCTCGGTGGGCGGCAAGGAATACAACGTAGATATGGCGGCGGCGTTAATCGCAGCGGCTCCGACTTTGGTGATCTATGTGGTTGCCGGTAAATATTTTGTTCGCGGCTTAACCGCCGGCGCAGTCAAGGGATAAGTCATGGGATCTTTAAGCATTAACAACGTCACCAAGTCCTTTGGTGACACCCAAGTCCTCAAGGGCATCAACATAGATATTGCGGATGGGGAATTTATTATTCTGGTTGGCCCGTCTGGCTGTGGTAAATCCACTTTGATGAATATGATTGCCGGTCTGGAGTCCGTCACCAGCGGCGAGATGCTAATGGCTGGCGAGGACGTCACCCATCGCTCGCCCAAGGATCGCGACATCGCCATGGTGTTCCAGTCCTACGCGCTGTACCCAACCATGAATGTCGCCCGTAACATCAGCTTTGGTTTAGAGATGCGCAAAGTGCCCAAGGCTGAGCGCGACAAAGTAGTCTCGGATGTGGCCAGCTTGCTGCAGATTGATCATCTGTTGGATCGTAAACCCAGCGAGCTATCCGGTGGTCAGCGACAGCGTGTGGCGATGGGGCGGGCGTTGGCACGCTCACCTGAGGTCTTTTTGTTTGACGAGCCGCTATCGAATCTAGACGCCAAACTGCGGGTCGAGATGCGTACCGAGATCAAAAAACTGCACAAACGTTTGGGCACAACCATCGTGTACGTGACCCACGACCAGATTGAAGCGATGACCTTGGCGGATCGGATCGCGGTGATGAAGGACGGTATTTTGCAGCAGCTGGGCACGCCGTCTGAGATCTACGACGATCCAGCCAATCGGTTTGTCGCTGGATTCATGGGATCGCCGGCCATGAACTTCGTCGAATGCCCGGTCGTTGAGGGCCGTGCGCAGGTTCAGATCGGCGGTGAAACCCATCAGTTTGAGCTGCCTTGCTCTGATGGCATTCGCGCTGGCGGCTTTACCCGAATCGTACTGGGTCTGCGTCCCGAGATGATCACGCAGCCCAAACCCGAATTCGCAGACCAGTGCACTGCCGCGGTCATGGATTTCGAGGTGACAGAGCCGATGGGCGCGGATACCTTGGGGATTGGTGAGTGGAGCGGGCAAGAGATCCAAGCACGCCTGTCACCCGAGGCCGGTCTACGAGCAGGCGCACAAACGCCAATTCAGATTGACCTGTCCAAGGCGGTCGCGTTTGATCCGGCTAGCGGCGCTCGTATCCGCTAGAACCGCTCCAGCTCTGGGTGGGGGAATTGCCCGTCGTGGACGTGCAATGCACCCCCCTCGGCACAGTGATGCGGCGTGGGAATGGCTTTGCCTGGGTTCAGTAGCCCCAGTGGATCCCATGCGGACTTCAAGTCGCAAAACGCCTGATTCTCGGCCTGGCTGAATTGCAGGCACATGTAATCAATCTTTTCGATCCCGATCCCGTGTTCACCCGTAATGGTCCCGCCGAAATCCAAACACACTTGCAGAACCTGCGCTCCAAGGGCGTGGGCCTGTTCGGTTTGGTTCTGGCTTGCATCGAATAACACCGAGGGGTGAATGTTGCCGTCACCTGCATGGTAGGCGTTCCACACTCGAAATCCGCTTTCCTCGGCCAGCTGATTGATTTGCCGCAAGGCCGGAGCCAGGGCGCTGCGTGGAACCGTCGCATCCAACACTAGAATGTCAGGCGAGTTCATTGCCATCGCAGGGAAAGCTGCCTTACGCGCTTTCCACAAATGCAGGCGGTGGGCCTCATCGCGGGACACCTCTAAGGTGACGGCGGTGCGCGCCAGAATCGCCTTGGCCGCCTGGATGGTCTCCTCGACCTCTGACTCCAGTCCATCCATTTCAAGCAGAACCAGCCCTTCGCATTGGGTCGGGAATCCCGCTTGCAGCATGCCTTCAACCGCTTGGATGATGTTGCCATCCACCACCTCTAGGGCCGCTGGCATCAAGCCCGCTTCGAAGACTTCGGCGACTGCTGCGCTGGCATCAAACAAATCTTTGAAGCCGGCTGCGATGACCCGTTGGGTCGGTGGAATCGGCAGTAGCTCAACACAGACTCGAGTCACGACCGCCATCAGGCCCTCACTGCCGTGCATCAATGCCATCAAATCCAGTCCTGCGGCGTCTAAAGCCTCGCTGCCCAGCACCATGCGCTCGCCATCGACGGTGACAATTTCGATGGCCCGAACGTTGTTCACGGTCACGCCGTATTTACAGCAGTGAATGCCGCCGGAGTTTTCTGCGACATTTCCGCCGATGCTCGAAGCACTTTGTGAGCTGGGGTCTGGGGCGAAATACAAGCCTTGGCTGGCGACATAGTCACTGATGGCTTGATTACGTACGCCTGGCTGGACCCACAATCGCGTGCCGTTGACTTCGCCGATCTCGTTCATGCGACTGGTCACCATCAATACCGCGCCCGCCAAGGGAGTGGCGCCACCGGACAGCCCGGTTCCGGCCCCACGGGTCACAACCGGCGTTTGATGTTGGCGACATCGATTGATGATGTTGATGACGTCCTCGGTCGACTGCGGCAGCAATACCAAGTCCGGCGTCTGTCGGGCCGTGGTGTAGGCGTCGTTCGAGTACACACCGCACAGCTCCGGATCTTGGATAATTTGATCGCTGTTCAGTACGTCTCGTAGTTCGTTGATCAGTGTCATGTCATGTTCTTTGCTGTGCCGCGAATCGGGTCGGCCCAATCCTCGGGCAATTCCATGCATTCGTAAAGCCTTCGTGGGCGGCCCAAATAGAATGAAAGAGACAAAGCTTATCGGGTCTTAACGCGTGCGCTACTTCACACGCTAGCATCCTCAAATGCCATTGGCTAAGGTGCTCCAAGGTGAGTGGGAGCCCCTATGTATATCGATACGCAATCATTTTCAGAGCACTTTCAGTACGACCCCTTCAAGGCCATGGTGGCCCCTAGGCCGATCGGTTGGATTTCGACGCGCTCCGTGCAAGGCCAGGCCAACTTGGCTCCGTACAGCTTCTTCAATGCGATCTGTGGGCAGCCGCCCATGCTGATGTTTGTCAGCCACGGCTTAAAGGATTCGCTGGTTAATGCCAGGGATACCGGGCAGTTCACCTATAACTTGGTCTCTGAATCCCTGATGCAGGCGATGTCAAAAACCAGCGCTGCGACGGATGCCGACGAGTTTGCATTGGCTGGGCTGGCCAGCCAGCCGGGGGTTCAGGTGGATTGCCCCTGGGTCAGTGATGCGCCAGCTGCATTGGAATGCGTGGTCACGCAGGTGTTTCGTATTCCCGACAAAGATCAGCAAATGACCGATTGTTGGATGGTCATGGGGCAGGTAGTCGGTGCACACATCCAGCCCGAATTTATTACCGAGTCTGGACGTTTTGATACGGCAAAAGCACAGTTAGTCGCGCGTTGCGGATACAAAGATTACTGGGTCGACGGCCGCTTGGTTGAGCTGGCCCGAGGTTAAGTGAAATCGACTAATTCGATTGATCACATTGCTTTTCATCATGCGTCGCTGAGTCGAATGGGATTGGCGCAAAACTGTCATAGATTACGCCTGCGCAGGACTATTCTGCGCTCAGCAAGTTGCAGACTATTGTTGATAACCTTAAGCGCAGGCGGAACAGCGAATGAGTCAGTCACACACATTGCCATTGTGCGGCCTGAAAGTGGTCGATTTTGGACAGCAAATTGCAGCCCCGGCGGTTGCGATGGCACTGGCCGATATGGGCGCGACGGTGGTTCATATTGACCCGCCTAGTGGCCCGCAATGGGACTCACCGGCCAACGCGGTTCTGAACCGCAATAAGTCGTGCGTTCGGATTGATTTAAAGACGCCGGAAGGTTTGGAACAGGCCCATCAGCTGATCGCCCAAGCCGATGTGGTGATTGAGGGGTTCCGCCCCGGCGTCATGACGCGTTTGGGCATTGATTTCCAAGCACTACGCCGCGCGCGCCCTGAGCTGATCAGCCTGTCCATCCCAGGCTTTGCCAGTAACGATCAGCTGCGTCGGGATTGGAAAGCTACTGAATCCATTGTGGCAGCCAGCTGCGGCGCCTTTACTGACATGGGTTTTAACCGCGTTTTGATGGGTGTGAATCCTAGTTTCTCGCCGTTGCCACTGGGCTCTTCCTACGCCATTTCGCTGGCCTGCGCCTCGGTTGCGTTGGCGTTATTCAATCGATTGTCTAGCGGTCGCGGTGACCATATCGAGGTGCCCATCGCGTCTTCATTAATGGAAGGGCTGTCGTATAACTCCTATGTCATTGACGACTTGCCTGAGCGCTACAAAACCATGCGCGAACATGAGATCGAACATCGCCGGCAAAACGCTATTGAGATGGATCTGAGCTACGACGAGTTGCAAGAGTTCCTCGATCCATTTTTCCGCACCTACGAATGCGCAGATGGGCGTTTCTTTTATTGCGTGTGCCCATCGCATCGCAATCATGCTCGACGCGCGCTACAAGCCTTGGGTGTCTACGATGAACTGACTGAGCTGGGGCTGCCTGAGGTAGAAGACCTTCACATGCCCATGGATGAGTGGAATGGCGAGACCTCGATTGGGGTCTATCCATTGCCGCAAAAATGGGCCGCGCTGATTGCCGAGAAAATGAAGGCGGCATTTTTGACTCGCACCTCCGAGGAGTGGGGTCAAATCTTTGTCGAGCGTGGCATTCCGGGTGCCCCTCATAGAACGACTCAAGAATGGGTCAATGACGAGCACACCAATGCCGCCGGCATCATCATTGAGGTGGAGGATCGCGAATACGGCACGATGAAGCAGCCCGGGCCACTGGCGTGGTTTGAACACAGCGCCGAGCAGATGTTGCAACCCAAGCCACGGCAGGACGTGGACTTCGCACAGGCGTTGGAATTGCTCAGTCAGATGCCATTCTTGCCACTGCCGGCACCCAAGCGCGCTCAGCCGCAGGCCTGGTTAGAGGGCATTAAAGTGCTTGATCTAACCAACGTTATTGCCGGCCCACATTCCGCTGCGTTTCTGACCCGCTTTGGTGCTGAGGTGACCAAGCTAGACCCCGTCAAGAGCTTGTACGACCCCCTGATCGGAGTGATGTATTCCTTTCAAACCGGCGTAGGCAAGCGCAGTGCTTTAGTGGATATGACGACTCCGGCCGGCCGGGATGTGTTTGAGCGCCTGGTCCGCGAGGCAGATATCGTGGTCATGAACTCACCCGAGCGCCAAGTCAAACCACTGGGCTTAGACGCAGATAGCCTGTCCGCTATTAATCCTGATGTCATTTTTTGCCGGCTGGATTGTTTGGGTGGGCCCAAGTGGGGCCCCAAATCCGATGCGGTCGGGTATGACGACATTATTCAAGCTAACAGCGGCATTATGAGTCGTTTCGGTGGCCCCGAGACGCCCGAAGAGCATGCGCACATTGGAACCTTGGATGTGAACTGCGGCTTCGCGGCCGGCTTTGGCATGGGCTTGGCGCTGTATCAACGCCTGCGCACCGGGCAGGCGGTCCGTGTTCGGACTTCCTTGTCGGTGGTCACGAACATGGCGCAGATTCCCTACGCCTATGACTACGCAGGTCGCGCGCCTTTCGATGAGCCCTCAGGCCGTGACGCCATGGGTTTCAATGCGCTATCTCATTTCTATCAATGCGCCGATGGGTGGCTGTATCTGGACGCCACTGAATCCGATATTGAAACCCTTGAGCACATCCCTGGGCTGGATGGTTTGTCGTTGGTCGAAGACCGACACGCCATGCTGGCCGAGGCCTTCGCCTTGGCCGATGCGCAGACCTGGCTGACCGTATTGCGAGGGATGGACATTGCGGCGGCCCAGCCGGTCTCGATTCAAACCTTGCGGGATAACTATTCTCGTCTGGCTGACGGTCGTGTGGGTACGGACCAGGGCAGCTTCGCGTTCTCGATCTATCCGGATCACCCCAGCGGACACTGTGTCACCCAAATTGATCAGTACGCGATTCGGCCGGTCGAGGCGCCGGTGATTGCGGCGACGCCAACCGAGCGTTTCGGTGCCTCAACCATTGAGGTGCTACAGGATCTGGGTCTCTCTGGATTCGAGATTCAGCGCATGATCGACGAGGGCATTGCCGGTTTGGGTTGGGGCAAAGAGTATTTACCCAGTGACTCGCTACGCGAAGTTGCCGAAAAACTCGCGTAGTTGAGCGAGTTTCCTGACAGCGTCGGCCGGATCAGATTTTCGCATCCAGACCTGGCGTCCAGGGGGGCACTGAGCCAATGCCGACAGGCTCAGCCGGGTTAGACAGCCTAGCTTTGGGTAGCCACCTAGGCTTTGACGGTCTCGATTCAGCACGATCGGTTGTCCATCGGGTGGAATTTGAACCGCACCCAACGCGATGGATTCTGAATGCTCCATTGGAGTCGACTCGAAAGGCTGAATGGCGTGCAACCGAATGCCCATTCGATCGCTGTGGCGCGTCACCGTCAGTGGCTGCTCGATTTGACCCTTGATCTGATCAAACTGGTAACCCACCAGTAGCTCCAACACTAAATCGGATCGGTAACTTGGGATGAAGCGCCGTGGCACGGATCTCGAAAGGGTTGTTTTCGCCAACGTGGGTAAGCTCGTGCTGATGGTCTGCCCAAGGCCATCCCTTCGGCTGTATGAGCGGCTACCCAATGCCAACGAGGTCTGAAAACCGCCGGCCACTGCCAGATAGGCAATTTGGCCAGTTTGAGGCGAGCTAAGTCGTAATTCATCGCCGGCCTGAGCCTGATAGCTTTGCCACGGATAAATCGCCTGATCGTTTAAGTGCGCATTGCAGTCGGCGCCGCTCAGGCTAAAGCTTTGGGGCTGGGTGAATAGGGCTTTAAAGCCGCCACCGATCAGCTCTAGGGTGGCGGCGGTGGCTGAATTGTCGACCAACCAGTTGGCCCAACAATGCGCCAGCATGTCGGCGGACCCTGCGGTTGAAATTCCCATATGGCCCCAGCCGTGACGGCCTAGGTCCTGCACGCTATGCAACGGGCTGTGTTGAATTACCCGCATGCTACAAATCGCACGCGATCGCCTATTTGAAACAGCGGCGTTGGTTCAGGTTGGTAGCGGATCAGCGAGGCGTGGGTGCGTCCGATGATGTTCCAACCACCCGGCGTCGCGGTCGGATAGATCACGCTTTGATCCTGCGCGATGGCTACGCTACCCGGCGGGATTTCGGTGCGTGGGGTGGGCTTGCGAGGCAGGCACAGCCGGGGGTCTAGGCCGCTTAAATAGCCAAAGCCGGGGGCGAATCCCATCGCGATAACCTCTAGTGTTTGGGCGCAGTGACGTTGAATGACCTCTGACATGGTCAGTCCGAGCGTGTCTGCGATTTCGGGTAAATCCAGTGCGACCTCGGGGTCGTAGCAGACTGGAATCTCGATCGTTTTAGGATCGACTTCGGTATAGCTTAGCCCTTCTAGCTGCCCCAGTAGCTGCTCAGTGCAGATGGGGGCATCAAGCACTAGCAGAATTTGTCCAAATCCCGCACTCAAATCGCGGATGTTATCGCCGTAAATCCCTCGTAGGCGTGCGATTCCGGCTGACAAGTGCCCGCAATCCCGCGGCTCGCAAAGGTGTATCTGCAGGCTGTCCTCATTGACCCAAGTGAGGTGTATCGGCGTTGTCATGCCGCGATGCTATCAAGAATATTGCAGCCACACTCAATTGAGTATTTGCCACGGGGATAGCCGGATTGGCATCATGTAGTCAATTAACTACAAAAAGGTTCTCACCGTGTTTCTATCCTGCGGCGACGCGCTATACGACGTTTTTCAGACTGATAATCCCAGTCTCACACAAACTGCGCTGACCGCTCAGATCGGAGGCTCACCGCTGAACGTTGCATTGGGCTTGGCACGCCTAGGGCAGCCGGTTGGATTTCTAACGGCTAACTCGACCGACGCCTTTGGCGACAAAATTCAAGCGTTTCTGCAGGCCGAGAACATTGATACCTCGCACGTGGTGCGGACCGACAAGAACACCAGTTTGGCAATGGTGTCGCTGAACGAAGTCGGCCATCCCTCCTATGCGTTCTACATCGACGGTTCTGCTGATGTGTCGCTGACTCCCGGTGATATGCCAGATCCCAATCAGTTCAACGCGATCTCCCTTGGCTCCTACACCACCGTCGTTCAGCCGATTGCGGGTGCATTGCAGGCCATGATCGCACAAGCAGGCGAGTCGACCGTCGTCGCGTACGATCCTAACGTTCGTCCTGCGATTCAGCCGGATCCCGCGGTATGGTGGGCAGCATTTGATGTGCTCGCGGCACGAGCCGACATCATCAAGCTGTCTGATGAGGACGTAGAGTTCTTAAGCCCCGGTGTGAGCCTCGACGAGTTTGCTGCCCAGGCACTGAGTTATGGGCCCAAATGGGTGGTTGTTACCCAGGGCGGTGAGGGTGCCCGCGCGTGGGGTGCCAACGGCCAGCAAATCAATCAAGGCGGTCATAAAATCACTGTGGCCGATACCGTAGGTGCGGGTGATGCTTTCCAAGCAGGATTACTGGATGCACTCCAGCGTCACGGCTGGTTGAGCCGAGCGGCGATTGGTCAGGCCGATATGGCGGTGGTCATGGAATGGGCGATTAAAGCGGCGGCCGTGACCTGTACACGGGTTGGTGCAGATCTGCCCAGTTACGACGATGTAAAAGGATTTAATGCATGAACCAATTGAGCCAGCTAGCCCAGTCGTTAAATGATCAAGACCTGAACGATTGGATGACTCCGCAACGTGTTGAACAGTTAACGCTGCAGGCCGGTCCGTGGCGAGTTGATCTGAGCAAACACTTTATCAATGACGACGTATTGGCGGCTTTTTCAGAATGGGCTCAAGCGCGCAATCTTTCCCAAGCCATCAGCGATCTGTTCGCCGGGCAGCCGTTGAATCTGACCGAAGATCGCGCGGTAATGCACATGGCGCTTCGCGCGGCCCCGTCAGATCAGTGCATGGCGGATGGTGAGTCTGTTATGCAGGCTGTGTTGGACGAGCGTGCCCGATGCATGGAATTCGCTGAGCGAGTTCGCGATGGCCGTCACCTCGGTGTCACCGGTCAGAAAATTCGCAGTGTGATTAACATTGGTATTGGCGGCTCGGATCTGGGGCCGCGCATGGCAGTGCAGGCACTGACCCCGGATCATGATGGCCCGGCCATCCATTTCGTCGCCAACGTAGATCCCAGCGATATCCATCGAGCGCTGAACGCCTGCGATCCGGCCACTACCTTGGTGTTGGTCGCGTCAAAAACATTTACCACCATCGAGACGCTGACCAACGCGGGTGTGGCACGTGAATGGCTTGTCAGTGCTTTGGGTGAGGCGGCGGTTGGGCAGCATTTCGCAGCGCTTTCAACCGCACTCGACAAGGTCGAAGCCTTTGGTATTCCTGCGGATCAAACCTTTGGTTTCTGGGACTGGGTGGGCGGTCGTTACAGCCTGTGGAGCGCGATTGGCCTGCCCATCATGCTGGCGATCGGTGCGCAGCACTTCCAAGAATTCCTGGACGGTGCCCGCGAGATGGACCAGCACTTCCAGACTCAGCCGCTGGAGCACAATGTGCCGATGCTGATGGGATTGTTGTATGCCTGGTATCGCCAGTACTGGGACAAACCTAGCGTCGCAGTGATCCCTTATGACCAGCATTTGTGCGAGCTGCCGGCATATTTGCAGCAGGCGGACATGGAAAGTTTGGGCAAGCGAGTGACCCGTGAGGGGCTGGCGATCGAGCATCCCACCGGCGCCGTCATCTGGGGCGAGCCTGGAACGAACGGCCAGCATGCTTTCTTCCAGTTGTTGCATCAAGGCAGCGACTGGATTCCGGTTGAATTTGTAGTCAACGCACAGCCTCGTCTGGGCAGTGTTCAGCAGCATGAATTGCTCGTCGCCAACGCCGTGGCGCAGGCCGAGGCATTGTTGGTCGGCAAAGATACACAGACCGCTCGTTCTGAAAAATCGGGCCCTAATGGTTTAGATTTAGGTCCCCATCGGACTTTCCCAGGATCGCGGCCCAGCGCTTTGATGCTGACACAGGCGATGACACCCAAAGCCCTGGGTGCGCTGATTTCGTTGCACGAGCATCGGATCTTTGTTCAGGGCTGGTTGTGGAACCTAAATGCCTATGACCAGTGGGGTGTCGAGTTGGGTAAAGAGTTGGCGTTGACTGCGGCCGAGTCCTTGGCTAGTGGAAACACCCAAGGAAAGGATGCCTCGAGTGCCGCAGCGATCGATTGGCTGCGTGCTAACAAAAAGAATGCCTAGCGTTCTTGAGTCATCTGCTGACTGTTGATTTCTCGATACCAGCGGGTGAACTCGGGTCCGCTGACGCGCAGCGCCTCTGACGAGTCGCTGGATTTTCCCAAGCTGACTTCGCACAGGCGAATCAACTGATCTACCCGTTGGCGTCGTGCCGCGGGATCACTGGTGCTTTTTGCCAAATGGCAAAGTGTCTTCGCCAAATCGGTGACGTTAGTCTTATGCATTTCCGTTACCTCCAAAAGCACCGCGTGAAGGCGATCTGAGCCGGTGCAGTGTGTTCTGTACGTAACTGTACGTACTTCACTGTACTTTGGAACAATATCCGCAGCACAAGGGCGTTAAATGCTTGGGGTCCAATGATCATTGTACCTGTTGTGATCGGGGCTTATCTCTTTGTTAATTAACAATAAAAAATGCTCCGCGTTAGAGTCTTCTCCACTTCGGAATAGGGGGTAAACCTTTCAGCCACAAGTAGCTTTGGCTGTGATCGGGTTGTTTTTACGGTTTCAGCTGACCCGAGGCCATGAATTCGCCAACGGCTTTACACCGCACGGTGATCAAAGTGACCTCGACTTCTACACCGCAGACACTTTCGTTTTTTGACTAATTTATTTCAGTAGCTTGTTTAGGGGCCCGTGGGCCCCTTTTTTTATGCGCGATAGCGACTCGCGTTCAAATCGCCCGCCTCAATGGCGGTGGGGTTGCCCGACATGATGTCAGCCAGCAACTGGCTAGACCCGCAGGACATAGTCCAGCCCAAGGTGCCGTGGCCGCTGTTGGTGAACAAGTTCGGGAACTGGGTGGCGCCAATGATCGGCGTGCCATCTGGCGTCATGGGGCGCAATCCGGTCCAGAATTCGGCCTGCTCGACGTCGCCTCCATCGGGGAAGATATCGTTGACGACCATGGAGACGGTTGCGCGGCGTTGATCCAGCAACTCATCACTAAAGGCGGCCAGCTCGGCGGTGCCGGCGACTCGGATACGGTCATCGAATCGCGTCATCGCCACCTTGTAGGTCTCATCCATCACGGTCGAGATCGGCGCAGACTCGGGGTCGGTAATTGGCACGGTCAATGAGTAGCCCTTAACCGGGAAAATCGGCAGGCGAACATCGATTTTTGACAGCAAAGGCGTGGTGTAACTGCCCAGTGCGACGACATACGAGTCTGCGGTTTTAACGCCCGCGCTGGTCTTGATGCCGGTGACTTTTTCCCCATCGCTCTCAATACCCAAGATACGGGTATTCATTTTGAATTGAACGCCCATCTCCTCGCACATCGCTGCCAGTTTTTGTGTGAATACGAAGCAATCGCCGGTCTCGTCCCCGGGCAGGCGCAGGCCGCCGGCGAGTTTGTCACTGACCCGTGCTAATGCGGGTTCGGCTTCGATGCAGCCGGCCACATCCAATTGCTGATAGGGCACGTTGCAGCGCTCTAACACTTCAATGTCTTTGGCGGCGTCAGTTACCTGCTTTTGGGTGCGAAACAGCTGCAATGTGCCCTGGGTGCGATCGTCATACTGAATGCCGGTCTCTTGCCGCAGGTCGATAAAACAGTCTCGGCTGTACTCGGCTAGGCGCATCATGCGCTCTTTGTTGACCGCGTATTTTCCAGTGCTGCAGTTGCTCAGCATCTGCAGCATCCACTTCCACATCTGTGCATCGATCAACGGTTGGATCTTGAGGGGCGCGTGTTGTTGCATCAGCCACTTGATGGCTTTGGCAGGGATACCTGGCGCCGCCCAGGGTGCCGAATAGCCTGGAGAGATTTGACCGGCATTGGCAAAGCTGGTCTCCAAGGCCGGCTGCGCTTGGCGGTCAATGACCGTGACCTCGTGACCTTGCTTCGCCAAATAGTAAGCGCTGGTAACACCGACAACGCCGCTTCCTAGAACGATTACCTTCATACCAAGAAAACCTCTGAGCTATCTGAATAGAGTTATTAACTAGCTGAATTAGATGTTAATTTTGTGGAAATGAACAAATGAATCTTTGAAGGCTTCGCATGAGTCAAATTAATGGTCAGCCGATATCACTGAACGGCTCGGTTCTGTCTGGCTTACATTGCTTTGTCACGGCGGCCGAGCACCTCAATTTCACACGGGCAGCGGTTGATCTGCACTTGACCCAAAGTGCGGTCAGTCACCGGATCAAAAAGTTGGAACAGCAGCTGGAATTTAAGGTTTTTTTGCGATTTAACCGACAGTTGAAGCTCACCAAAGAAGGAGCCCAGCTGCTGCAGGTATTGCAGTCCAGTTTTGATCAGCTAGAAACCACCATTAAAGACATACGGCGCCAGGACGTATCTGGGCGGCTGACACTATCCAGTGCGCCTTCGTTTACGTTGCGCTGGCTGGCGCCTCGCTTGGGTGATTTTCAAAAACATTTCCCCGGCCTGTTGTTAAACATTGAAACCCGCGATCGGCAGATTGACTTTCGCCAAGAACAGGTCGATGTCGCGATCTACTACGGCACTGGGCATTACCCTGAGCTACACGCGGTCAAGTTGCTGGACGAGTTTCATATTCCGGTATGCAGCCCCAGCTACGCGGCTCAGCATCAATTGATTGGCCGTCCCGATCGGTTGGCTGGGTGTTTGTTGTTGCACGACTCAAGTTCGGGTGATGACTATGCCGAGTGGCGCTATTGGTGTGAGTCGGCAGGGCTGGCGCACCAAGAGCTTAGTTATAGCTATTGTTTTAACCGCACGGAGCTGGCCATTGCGACCGCCTTGAATGGGCAGGGAATAGCCTTAGGTAAGTATCGGCTGTTGGCCGATGAATTAAGCTCGGGACAGCTGGTCGCGCCGTTTGATTTGCGCATACCTGCGCAACAGAGCTATTACGCGGTCTGTCATCCGGACTATGTTGAACAGCCCTCAGTACGGGCGCTATTAGAGTGGCTGGAGCAGCAGGCAGCCTTGGGGTAGTGATGGTATTGCGAATATTATTGGCCGGCATGTTATCGACTCAAGTCGCGTTGGCGGATCAGAACCATCCCGATCTGACACGCCTATTTGATCAACTTGGCCAAGCCGAAGGTCTACTAGAATCACGCCGGATCGAGGCCGAGATCTGGCAGCGTTGGTTACTACCACCACCAGACTCGCCACATCAGGCATTGATGGATCAAGTGCAGCAGGCGATCGCCACGCGTCAGATCCGAGCAGGTCTGGCCAAAGCCGATGAATTGTTGAAATTCCATCCCGAGTTTGCCGAAGCGTGGAACAAGCGGGCCACGCTGTATTTCATGGCGGGTCAGCTGGATCAGTCTGTCTCAGACATTATTCAAACCTTGACGCTCGAGCCCCGGCACTTCGGCGCGCTTAGTGGTTTGTTGCAGATTTTGGAGGCGCGGGGTGACTACGCCCGGGCGATCAAAGTGGTGGCCCAGCTGCGTCAGATTGCTCCGGCCGGCCAGGACTTCGACACCATCGAGCGACGGCTGCGTGATAGGCTGAACGAGAAGGCAACCTAATAAGGCATTCGTATGAATCGACGTGAGTGGTTAAAAAAGTCGTTTAAACACACCGCGGTGGCGGCAGCGTGTGCCGGCGTTGTCGGCGCCTCACGGGCACGTGATACCGTCTCGGATGTCGCGGAGTCTGCCAGCCAGCAATGGGGTCTTTTGAGTCAGCGGATCGATTCGGTCTGTCAGCAGCTGGTGCCGATGCGGGCTCGCCTAACTCGACTCGAAGCCCAGCAAGTGCTGATGTTTGCATGGCTGATGGCACTCAGCGCATTCACCGGTTTTGATTTCGTAACCCCTGCGCTGCTGGGATAGACTGCGCGCCTTGCTGTAAGGGGGCGCTGTGCTCGAATCCATCATTTTCTCTGCGTCCGTGACCGGGCCCATCTTCGCTATGATGGTGGTTGGGTTTGTATTAAAGCGCCTGCGCTGGATTAACGACGAGTTCACTCAGACCGGCTCAAAACTGGTATTTAACCTATGCCTGCCGGTCCTGTTGTTTTTGACCATCTCCAAAGCGGATCCTCAGCTGGCGTTAAACTGGACGCTCATAGGCTGCGGTGTGGCTGTGACCTTGCTGGGGTGGGCGCTGCTTCACCTGGTGGCGCCATGGGTGACTCAAGCACGTGATGTCGGCGTTGTCGTTCAGGGTGGTTTTCGCGCCAACATGGGCATTATCGGTCTGGCTTACTGTGGCAGTGCCTATGGCAATGAAGGCCTGATCTTGGCGTCGTTATACCTGGCAGTAGTCACACTGCTATTTAACGTGTTGTCGACGTTGTCCTTGAATTGGTCATTAGCCCGCGAGGGCGGCGTGCTGAATCAGGTGAAAGGCATGTTCAAAAATCCCCTGATTATCGGCATCACGCTGGCGCTACCATTCTCGTTCTTTGGATGGGAGTTGCCTGAAATTGCGCGACAAAGCGGTCAGTATTTAGCGCAGCTCTGCCTGCCGTTAGCTTTGCTGTGTGCGGGCGCCTCAATCAGTTTGAATGCGTTCAAGGCCGATGCGGCACCAACGGCTTTAGCATGCTTCGGTAAACTTGTGATGATGCCTATCATCGCCGTAATGGCGGGTGTAATC
>CBFHLC010000022.1:0-31990 GCA_965656605.1 Litorivicinus sp.
CTACCCGAAGTGTGGCTGTTTGCCCTAGGCAGCTTGTTTGTTTTGGTCACGCTGTTCTTGCCCAAGGGCATCGCAGGCTGGATCAACCGTAAAGAGGCCCAGGCATGAGTGCATTGATTAACCGAGATCAGGTGTTTGATTTCCTGATCCCCAAAGAAAACCCGATGCTGAATGTGGATCGCTCGATCCTGCTGTACCTAGAGGGTCTCTCCGTCAGCTTTGATGGTTTCAAAGCCATCAACGATCTGAACCTGTATCTGAGTGACGGTGAGTTGCGGTGCATTATCGGACCCAACGGGGCCGGTAAAACCACCATGATGGACATCATCACCGGCAAGACCCGGCCGGACAGTGGGCAGGCGTTCTTTGGCCAAACCATCGATCTGTTAAAGCTCGACGAGACCGCCATCGCCCAGTCTGGCATCGGTCGCAAGTTCCAAAAGCCCACGGTGTTTGAGCCACTCAGCGTGTTTGAGTGCTTGGAATTGGCAATGGAGCAGCCTCGGGACTTCATGTCCTTGCTAAAGAGCGGGATGAATCGCGAGCAGCTTGACCGGATTGAGCAAGTAGCCGAGCTCATCGGTCTCAAAGACTCATTGCACAACAATGCCGGCGCCCTGTCGCACGGCCAAAAACAATGGCTAGAGATCGGCATGTTGTTGATGCAACGCCCGCGTTTGTTGCTGGTCGACGAGCCGGTCGCCGGCATGACCCACCAAGAAATCGACAAGACCGCTGAATTGCTTCGGTCGCTGGCCGGCGATCACTGCGTGGTGGTGGTCGAGCACGATATGGATTTTGTTCGAGATCTGGCCCAAGGCGGCAACACCGTGACGGTATTGCACCAAGGCTCGGTACTGGCCGAGGGCTCAATGGATAGCGTGCAAAACAACCCACAGGTCCGCTCGGTCTATTTAGGGGAGGACGCCTGATGATTCACGTCGACTCGATTAACCAACACTACGGTCAAAGCCACACCCTTAAGGATCTAAGTGTCGAGATCCCACAAGGCCAATGCACCGTTGTTATGGGACGCAACGGCGTGGGTAAAACCACGCTACTGAGCTGCATCATGGGCCAGCAACGCCTTAGCAGTGGCAAGATTTTAATGGGGGACCAGGACATTTCACGCCTAAGCGTCGAGAGCCGCCCGCAGCTAGGGATAGGTTGTGTGCCCCAAGGGCGTCAGATTTTTTCAACGCTGACGGTGCTCGAAAACCTGCAGGTAGGTCTGCCGATGCGCAAACGCGGTGATCGCGCGATCCCATCCTTTATTTACGATCTGTTCCCCGTGTTAAAGGATATGCTGACTCGGCGTGGTGGTGATTTATCCGGCGGCCAACAACAGCAGCTGGCGATTGCCCGCGCCTTGGTCATTGATCCCAAGCTGTTGATATTGGATGAACCGACCGAGGGCATCCAACCCAACATCGTCGCCCAAATTGGCGACATCGTGCGCCAACTCAACCAAGAAATGGGCATGACGGTGCTGCTGGTGGAACAAAAACTACCCTTTGCCCGCAAATTGGCGGATCGATTCTGCCTATTGGACCGAGGCCATGCGGTCGCCGGTGGCCCGATGGACGAGTTATCCGATGAGTTAATCGGGGAGTATCTGACCGTATAATGAATGCGATCACGACTCCTCAACGACCCGGCTGGCAGGCGCACCTTGCGCTTCGCTTTGCCCACCGCGGCCACCGCACGCAAATGGTCGAGCGCACGCGCTCGGGGCCCCTGTCAGTTCAGCGCGGTTTTTTCCCCGAGGGCGAAGTCTGTCACAGCTACCTTCTGCACCCCCCCGGCGGCGTGGTCGGTGGAGACAGCATCGACATCCAATGCCAGGTCGAGGCCGGTGCGCAGGCACTGGTCACCACGCCTGGAGCGACCAAGTTTTACCGCTCGCTGGGCCAAACCGCGACGCAGCAACAACACCTGCAGGTGCATGAAAACGCAGCGCTGGAGTTTTTGCCGCAAGAGAGCATCTATTTCAGCGGTGCCCAGGTGCGTGCACAGACTCGAATTGAGCTGATGGGTAACGCCCGGTTCATCGGCTGGGAGATGCACTGCGCCGGACGTCCGGTCATGAATGAAGGGTTTGAGAGCGGCTCGGTACTGGCCAGCATGAGCCTGTATCGCGATGGTCGATTGCAACTGAATGATCATGCCCGCCTTGGCGGCAGGTTTAACCAGGCCAGTCATCGCGACTTTCCCATGCAATCCACTTGGATCGGCAGCTGCGCAGATGCCGATGATGTGCAGCGTGCGCGTGACATTCTAGAGCAGCACCCCCTGCTAGCCGCAGCCACCTTGATTGACGATGTATTGATCATCCGCGCCTTGTGTCAGTCGACCGATCAAGTCCTGCCGGTTTGGATCGATTTATGGCAGGCCCTGCGTCCGAGTTTAATCGGCCGCCCCGCCTGCCCCCCTCGTATTTGGAACACCTAGGAATCCCCATGGAATTAACGCCCAGAGAGAAAGACAAACTGTTACTGTTCACCGCCGGATTGCTGGCTGAACGCCGCAAAGCCCGTGGACTGAAGCTGAACTATCCCGAGGCCGTCGCCTTTATCAGTGCCGCCATTTTAGAAGGGGCCCGGGATGGCCGTAGCGTCGCTGAGCTGATGGACTTCGGCCGTACCCTACTATCCGCCGACGACGTGATGGACGGCGTACCCGCCATGATCCACGACGTTCAGGTCGAGGCGACATTTCCTGATGGAACCAAATTGGTCACCGTCCACGACCCGATTGTTTAGGAGCCCCGCATGACCCCAGGAGAAATCCAAGCACAGCCCGGCGAGATCGAGCTGAATGTTGGCCGTGAGACCGTAGCGTTGTCAGTCGAAAACCACGGCGACCGCCCGATCCAGATTGGCTCGCACTATCACTTCGCCGAGGCCAATGACGCCCTCAAATTTGATCGCGAAGCCGCACGGGGCTTCCGGCTGAACATTCCCGCTGGCACCGCGACTCGATTCGAGCCCGGCCAGCGCCGTCACGTTGAGTTAGTGGCAGTCGCGGGTGATCGCCGGATCTTTGGTTTCCAAGGCAAGGTGATGGGGGATTTGTCATGAGCAAGATGTCCCGCACCGCCTACGCAGAAATGTTCGGCCCCACCATCGGCGATCGCGTCCGGCTGGCGGATACCGAATTATGGCTGTCGGTTGAAGAGGACCGCACGATCTACGGTGAAGAAGTCAAATTCGGCGGCGGCAAAGTCATTCGGGATGGCATGGGCCAGTCCCAAGCCGGCCGCGCCATGGCACCCGACTTGGTCATTACCAACGCCCTGATCATTGATCACTGGGGCATCATCAAGGCCGACATCGCCGTCAAAGACGGACGCATCGAGGCGATCGGCAAGGCCGGCAACCCCGACATTCAGCCTGGCGTGGATATCGTGGTAGGACCGGGCACCGAGGTGATTGCAGGCGAAGGCCAAATCGTCACGGCTGGCGCCATCGACGCGCACATCCACTTTATCTGCCCCCAGCAGATTGAAGAGGCGCTGGCCTCGGGTGTGACCACCATGCTGGGCGGCGGCACCGGCCCTGCCACCGGCACCAATGCCACCACCTGCACGCCGGGCGCCTGGAACATCGCCAGGATGCTAGAAGCCGGCGATGAAATGCCTATGAATCTGGGCTTTTTAGGCAAGGGTAACGCCAGCCTGCCCGACGCGCTGGAAGAGCAAATCCAAGCCGGCGCCATGGGCCTGAAGCTGCACGAGGACTGGGGCACCACGCCACAGGCCATCGACACCTGCCTAAGCGTGGCGGATCAGTACGACGTGCAAGTGGCGATTCACACCGACACCCTGAACGAGTCGGGCTTTGTCGAAGAGACCCTGGCTGCGATTGGCGATCGAGTGATCCACACCTATCACACCGAAGGCGCAGGCGGCGGTCACGCACCGGATATCATTCGCGCTGCCGGTTACCCCAACGTGCTGCCCTCCTCGACCAACCCAACACGGCCCTACACCGTGAACACCGTGGATGAGCACCTGGACATGCTGATGGTGTGCCATCACCTGGATCCCAGCATTGCCGAGGACGTGGCCTTTGCTGAGTCGCGTATTCGCCGTGAAACCATCGCCGCCGAGGACATCCTGCACGACAAAGGGGCGTTCTCGATCATCTCGTCGGATTCACAGGCGATGGGACGTGTGGGCGAGACCATCACCCGCACCTGGCAAACCGCGCACAAAATGCGCGTGCAAAAGGGGCCGCTTGAGGGGGATCCGCACGACTCGGACAACCTGCGCATCAAGCGCTACATCGCCAAATACACCATCAACCCGGCGATCGCGATGGGCGTGGCTGAAGAAGTCGGCTCAATCGAAGTCGGCAAACTGGCGGATTTGGTGTTCTGGAAGCCGGCCTTCTTTGGCACCAAGCCCAGCCTGATTCTAAAAGGCGGCTTGATTGCCTACGCCCCGATGGGCGACCCCAATGCATCGATTCCAACCCCGCAACCGGTTCATTACCGGCCGATGTTTGGCGCCTACGGCAAGGCCGCCAAGAACACCTCGATCTTGTTTATGTCGCAGGCTTCAATCCAAGCCGGCGTGCCCGAGCAGCTGGGACTGCAAAGCCAGATCTGCGCGGTCAAGAACTGCCGCAACATCTCTAAGGCCGACATGATTCACAACGACTATCAGCCGGATATCAACGTCGACCCCCAAACCTATGAAGTTCGCGCGGATGGTGAGCTTCTGACCTGCGAGCCGGCCACTGAGTTGCCCATGGCTCAGCGCTATTACTTGTTTTAAGGATTCATGATGAAACGCTTTAATCAACGCATCCACAGCCACGAGCCGCCACAGCTCAACGTGCCGATGACCATTCAACAGCGTGTCCGCAGCCGTCAGCGCATCGAGCTGTCCAACGGCGAGGAAGCTCTGATGGAAATCGAGCGCGGCATCACCTTGCGCGATGGCGATTGCCTGGCCTGTGATGATGGCACCACGATTCGGGTGGTCTCGGCCCCCGAAACCATCTCAAAGGTCACCGCCGACAGCCCACACTTGCTGGCTCGCGTCTGCTATCACCTGGGCAACCGCCACGTGCCCCTACAAATTACACCGCACTGGGCCAGCTACCTGCACGATCATGTCCTGGACGACATGGTGCGCGGACTCGGCGCGCAGGTCGAAGTCCAATTCAGCCCCTTCGAGCCCGAGGACGGCGCGTACGGCGGCACCTCTCATTCCCACGCACACTCACATTAAGGACCCCTGATGAAAACTCTCATCCTAACCAGCACGGCACTGCTCTCTACCCACGCGATGGCCCACGCCGGCGCCCACACCCAGTCGCTGATGGCCACGATCGGCCATTGGTTTAGCCAACCCGATCATTTGTTGATGAGTGCGGCCGCCGTCGTCACCGCTGCCGTGGTGGCTCATCACGTCAAGGCCAAGGTGTGATTCCACAGCTGCGCCTGCTGCAACTGGCCAGTCCCAACCTGCCGATCGGCGGGTTTACCTACTCCCAGGGATTGGAGTGGGCGGTTGAGCGCGGCTGGGTCAGCAACAAAGATCAGATGCAGCAATGGCTGGAGTCGACACTCGAACAATCCATGACCTGCTTTGAGTTACCTCTGCTGCGCCAGGCGTATCAAGCCGCCATCGATGGCAATGCGGCGCAATTCGCCGAGATCGCCGATCAAGTCATCGCCGGGCGCGAAACCTCGGAGCTGAGGGCAGAGGAGCGCCAACGCGGCGCGGCCCTGACACGCCTGCTGCCCTCATTAGGGGTCAGTATCGAGCCCGACTGGATGGACAGCTGCCAGAGCAATCAAATCTGCGGATTCGCCTTGGCCGGCGCGCAGTGGCAGATCGAGATTGATGAGCTGTGCCTAGGCTACTTGTGGGCCTGGCTAGAAGGCGCCTGCGTGGCTGGGGTTAAATTGATCCCCTTGGGGCAGACCCACGGCCAGCAACTGATGCATCAACTGGCGGGCGCCCTGAACCAGGCCATCCAAGACTCAAAAACCATACAAGAACCCGGCGCGACGACCTTTGCCTTGGCACTGGCCAGCGCCGCGCATGAAACTCAATACACACGACTGTATCGATCGTGAAAAGGAAACCTATGTCTGACTACAAACAACCCCTGCGTATCGGTGTCGGCGGCCCAGTGGGCTCGGGCAAAACTGCACTGCTCGAAGCCCTGTCCAAGCGTTTACGCGACACCTATTCGATCGCCCTGGTGACCAACGACATCTACACCCAGGAAGACGCCAAAATCCTAACTCGGGCCGGCGCGCTGGATGAGGACCGTATCATCGGGGTCGAAACCGGCGGCTGTCCGCACACCGCGATCCGAGAGGACGCCTCAATGAATTTGGCCGCGGTCGAAACGCTGGCCCGACGCCATGGCGACTTGGATGTGGTGTTTGTCGAGAGCGGTGGTGACAACCTAAGCGCAACGTTCTCGCCAGAGCTAGCGGATTTAACGATCTATGTGATCGATGTCGCCGAGGGTGAAAAGATCCCGCGCAAGGGCGGCCCCGGTATCACTCGTTCAGATTTGTTGGTGATCAACAAAATCGACTTGGCACCGTACGTGGGCGCCAGCCTAGAGGTGATGGAGTCGGACACCAATCGGATGCGGCCCCAGAAGCCTTGGGTGTTCTCGAACCTCAAAACCCATCAGGGCCTAGACGAGATAATCGCCTTTATCGAACACGAAGGTGTGCTGACCCACGCCTGATTTACAGCGTCCGCCAGCCAGCCCAAATGCGGTTGGCGGCAGTCACTAAACAAATCGCCGCAAACCCATAGGCAATCACGGCAAAGTGCTGTGGCAGCAGGCACATCAGCACAAAGCAGGCGATCGTCTCGGTCCCCTCGGCCAGACCATTGAGGTAGTACAGCCCTTTGTAACCAAAATCTGGATGCTGAATGCCGCGCTTTTCCGCCTGACTGGCGAAGGCCAAAAAACTCGACCCCGTGCCGACAAAGCTGACCACCAATACCAGCGAGGGCAACGCGTACTCGGGCTGACCCAGCGCGAAACCCAAAGGGAATAAGGCGTAAAAGGCGAAATCCAGGGCAATATCCAAGAATGCGCCGGCATCAGTTGGCCCCTGAAGGCGCGCCAGCTCGCCATCAATCCCATCCGCCAGCCGATTCAGTGCCAAGCCCAACAGCGCCAGTGCATAGGCTTGAAATGCCAAGGCCAATACGCCCAGCAGCCCAAGTCCAAATCCCGCCCAAGTGACCTGATCCGCACGAACGCCCCGCGCATCAAGCATACGAGCCAAAAGTGCCAGCGGCGCCTTGATGCGGGGCACGATATGACGATCTAGCACAGCTGAATCCTTTTCGCGCCGGGGGGAATGTCGGCCTCGTCATGGGTCACCAGCACCACGGGGATCTGCGCGCAACGCTGCCAGGTAAAGCTGCGAATTTGATCGCGCAGGGTACTGTCCAGACGGGCGAATGGCTCGTCCAGCAAAATGGCTTTGGGTTGTGACAGCAGGGTGCGCAGCAGTGACACCCGGGCCACCTGACCACCGGATAGGGTCGCCACGTCTTGGTTCAAAACACCCGCTAAGCCTGCAGACTGCAGCAACGTGTCGTAATCGGTGTCTGGACTGCGATCGCCAAATTTCAGATTGCCCAGAACATCCATGTGGGGAAACAACAACGGCGCTTGGGTCATCAGCCCCAGCTGTCGTTGCTCGCAGCTAAGATGGGTGATGTCCGTGTCATTCAAGCGAATCTGGCCGCGGGCCTGCAGCGGCGGCGCCAGCAACCCCACCATCCAATCCAACAGAGTCGATTTGCCAATCCCCGAGGGTCCCAGCAGCGCTAAAACGTGTCCGGGCTGCACCTCAAAGGACAGCTCGTGGATCAGGCTGCGCGTGGGCAGCGAGATGGAAAGGTTTGAGACGCTAAGCAAATTTACGATTCCGATACAGCCACGCCGGAAGGGCCAGCGCGAGGGCGAAGGCTAACCAAGGCAGCGCCATTTGCAAACTCGCCAGCACCCCGATCACCCGGCGATCCACACCGCCGAAGCTGGTCACCAACTCGGTGGTCAGGGTTGGAAAACGTCCACCGCCCAATAACAAGGTGGGCAAGTACTGCGCAATCGAGACCGACATAGCCAAGGCCCAGGCACCCAGCACCGCACGAATCAGCAACGGCAGACGAATTCGCATCAGTCGCCGCAGGTAGCCTGCACCGACCAGCTGGGCTTGGCGCTCGTATCCCGGGTTCAATTCACGCCATGGGCCCGCCAGCATCAACAGCGCATAGGGCATCGCGTAGACCCAATGCGCCCAGATCAGCGTGCTACGCAGCCCATCCAAATCCCCGAGCAACGCCGCCCCCTGCCAGCCCAGCAGCACACACACCTGTGGCAGCAGCAACGGGACATACCAGACTGCATCCAGACGCGGGACTTGGCGGTGACGCTCCAATTCTAGCCACGTGATCGCGGCCAGCACCGCTAACACCGATGAGGCCAAGGCAAACACCAGCGTGTTTTCCAGCAATGGCCACCAGTCATCGGCCCGCTGGCTCCACAATCGCAGGCTATAGGATGAGGGCAAGACGTCGGGGAATCGCCAGCGTTGCGTAAACGACCATACCAGCAGGCTGATCAGGGCCAAGCCGCTGACCAACCACAGTCCAGACAATAATCGTCGGGCGATCCAGCCCGGCAGCGCTCGATGACGACGACCGTTCACACGATGAGCGGCCATCACCGGGGCCAGCGCTCGATAAAAGGTATGCAGTAGCGCGAAACTCAGGATCACCACCGCCAACAACCAAAGGGCTGCAATCGATGCCTGCGCGCGCCCGCCCGGCTGGGTGAAATACTCGATCACCCACAAAGCCAAAGTGGGCGGCTGACCGGGACCCAGGATAATCGCCATATCGACCACGGTTAGGTTGTACGCGACCACCACCGCAATCGGCAGACGCATCATCGGCAGCAATTGCGGCAGAATCAGGCGAGTCCAGCACTGGGCCGCGGAGTAGCCCAGCACTCGCCCCTGACGCAGATGCTCGTCTGGCTGCAGTCGCGGCAGATAGGCCAAGGCGGTGAACAACAAAAACGGCAGCTCTTTCAGCGCCAAGCCCAGAATCAGTGACAGCCCCATCGCATCGGGCACCACCCATCCATCCGAGGGTCGCGTCCAATCCATCATGGGCGCCACAAGGCGCGCCAGCAGACCACTGGGTGCCAACAAAAATACCAGCCCCACTGCTAAGGCGGCATGTGGAACTGCCAGCATCGGGGCCAGCAGCTGACGCACCCGCGCCAGTGACGGCCGACCCCACCAGGCCGCCAGCGCCAGCAGTGCCAGCGCTAACGCCAACGCACTCGCACCCAAGCCGCTGATTAACGTGCGGTGGGTTGCGGCGATCCAACGGGGATCATCAAAAACGCTCATGCCCGGGAGTGACCCAGGAAATACCCCGGCGGCTGAGAGCAGCGTACCCAACAAGCCCGCCAGCAGCGGCACCATAAAGGCCGCCGCAATCAGGCCTGCAATTACTGGGCGTAACGCTCGGCCCAAGCGGCCTCCAAAGCAGCCGTCCAGCTGGCGTGAGGCTCGCTCCGGGTGTTGGCCAGCTGCTCTATCGGCAACGCCCACACGCCCAGATCAATTTGTTCGAATTGGGTTTTCTGCGCGGCATCTAGCTTGGACAGATCCAGCACAGTCGGATCGCCCCAGTAGTCCGGGTTGGCTTTGCGTGCTTGCGCCTCGGGGCTCATCAAGAAGTTGGCCACCACCATCGCCCCCGCCGGTGCCTGGGCGTTAAAGGGGATCGAGACAAAGTGCGTGTTGCCAACCGTGCCGCCCTCAAAAATATAGGTGCGTGTGGTGTCTGCCAGTTGGCCCTCACGTACCGCGGCGCTGGCCTCGTTCGGGTTAAAACTAATCGCGATGTCGATCTCGCCATCGTCCATCAGCTGGCGGGTTTCCTCGCCACTGCTGGGCCACACCTTGCCCTGGCCACGCAGCAAGGGATGCATCTGATCTAAATAAGCCCACAACTCCGCGGTCACCGACTCAAAATCGGCCTGATCGACCGGCTGCAACAGGGCATCAGGCTGAGTGGTCAGCTCGGACAGCAGCTGCTTCACAAAGGTGGTGCCGTGAAACGAAGGCGGTGCGGGGTAGGCGAAACGACCGCCCTGTTTTAAATGAGCCAACAAAGCCTGAGCACTTTTGGGCGGATTTGGCAGCAACTCGCTGTCATGGAAAAACACCAATTGCGCGCCACCCCAAGGGGCTTCTAGACCCTCGACGGGCACACTGAAGTCATAGGCAATGGAGGGTTTGTCCGCGACCCACTGGGCGTTGGGCACATGGTTGGCAAAGTCACCAAACAGCAGATCACCCTTTTTCAAATTGGCGAAGTTCTCACCGTTGATCCACATCAGATCGACGTTGCCACCGTCGTTTTTGCCGACCGCTTTGGCCGACTCAATTTGAGTCACGATCTCGGCAATATCGCCGACTTTGACGTGCTCTAGCGTCACACCGTATTGGCTCAGGACCTGCTCACCGACCCAGTCGATGTATTGGTTAATCCGATCCGATCCGCCCCAGGCATTGAAATAGACCGTCTGGCCTTGAGCGCTATCCAGCACCTCGCTCCAGGGCGAGTCAGGCTGAATCGCCCAGGCCGGCAGAGAGCTGGCCAGCGCGCATGCAAGCAGTGTTTTTTTCATGATTTTCAACTTCCTTTCCTACGTTCTACGCCAGGCGTGGTATTTCGCCACATAACCCAGCAGTTTTTCTGGCACGTTGGCGCGTTTCCACTCGCCTGCAGCATACTTGTTGGCCTCGACCATCGAGGGGTAGGCGTGGGTGGTGCCCAGGATTTTGTTCAAGCCCAGCTTCCAACGCTTGGCCAGGACAAATTCCTGAATCAGATCCCCGGCATGAGCGCCAACCAACGTCACGCCTAGCAGTGTATCCTTGCCGGGCTGGGTCAGCACTTTGACGAATCCATGGGCCTCACCATCGGCAATCGCCCGATCCAAATCATCAATGCCATAGCGGGTCACTTCAAATTCAATCCCCTGGGCGCGCGCCTCGTCCTCGGACAGCCCCAACCGGGCCACCTCAGGGTCGGTGAAGGTCACCCAACTCAAAGCACTCCAATCCACTTTGAATTTTTTGAAGGTGCCAAACAAGGCATTGACTGCGGCGTACCACGCCATATGAGCGGCGGCATGGGTAAACTGATACGGCCCCACCACATCACCCACCGCATAGACGTTGGGGAACTTAACCTGCAAATACTCATTGGCCTCTAGCGTGCCATTGGCTCGAGTGGGCAAATCTAGCGCCGCCAAGGCCGGCAGATCGGAGTTCGCACGGCGGCCCACCGCGATCAGCACCTCGTCAAATTCAATGCGATGCGTGTGATCATCCTGTTCGGCGTACAGCACCTTGATGCCGTCCTCGAGTGCGAAGCGCGTGGGTTTAGTCGAGGTCATGACTCGCACGCCCTCACGGACAAATCGCGCGGTGACTTCCTCGGCCACATCGGCGTCCTCGCGGGGCATTAGACGAGGCGACATGTCTACCTGGGTGACCTGCGAGCCCAATCGCTGAAAGGACTGGGCCAACTCACAACCAATCGGGCCACCGCCGATCACCAGCATACGGCTGGGCTTCTCGCGCAGATTCCACAGAGTGTCGCTGGTGCGGTAACCGACCTCGTCCAGACCCGGGATGGGCGGAACAAAGGGCCGCGCGCCGGTGGCGATGACCAAGTTTCGTGCGGTGATTCGCTGGCCGTTGACCTCGACGGTCCAGGGATCAATCACCTTGGCCTCGCCCATGATGCAATTCACGCCCAGCGAGCGGTAGCGCTCGACGCTGTCGTGTGGCTCGATCTGGGCAATCACGTCGTGCACACGATCCATGACGGCGGCGAAGTTGATGTCTGGCTCGACCGAAGCGATACCAAACTTGCTGGCCTCGCGCAGATTTTGCGCCGTCCGCGCCGATTTAATAAGGGCTTTGGAGGGCACGCAACCGGTGTTTAAACAGTCCCCACCCATCTCATTTTTCTCGATCAGAGTGACTTTGGCTTTGACCGCGGCAGCAATGTAGGCGCTGACCAAACCACCCGAGCCTGCGCCAATCACGACCATATCGTTGTCAAAGGATTTCGGGCGGGTAAAGCCCTCGTAGACCTTGCGGGCCTGTAGCATTTCAACCAGTTTTTTAGCAATCAGGGGAAAGATTCCTAATAAGGCGAATGAGCCAATCAAGGCGGGGCTGAGCAGACCGCCCAGGGTTTCGATTTGAGCCAACTGGGTGCCGGCATTCACAAACACCGCCGTGCCCGGCAGCATCCCTAGCTGACTGACCCAATAAAAGGTTCGCGTTTTAATGGGCGTCAGGCCCATGACTAGGTTGATCACGAAAAACGGGAAAACAGGCACCAGACGCAAAGTGAACAGATAGAAGCCCCCCTCGCGCTCGATCCCATCGTTTAAGGCCTGCAGGTTTTTGCCAAAGCGTTGTAACACCCAATCACGTAGCACCGTGCGGCTGATCAAAAACGCCAAGGTCGCACCGATCGAGCTGGCAAAACTCACCAGCAACAGCCCCCAGCCCAGGCCAAACAGCGCGCCCCCAGCCAGGGTTAAAATCACGGCACCAGGCAACGACAGCGCGGTCACCACAACGTATCCTGCGGCGAACACTAAACCGGCCAACACCGGCTGGGACACTACCCAACCGTTGAGTTCCGCTTGACGCGACTTGAGGCTGCCCAAGGTCAGATACTGACCCAAATCAAAGCCGATAAAGGCGGCGACGATCGCAACCGCGAGCGCCAGAATGATGAATTTCTTGTACATTATGAATTCCCTTACTTACCGCCATTGGAACACCCCCTTGGGGATTCGTTCCGCTGTAGTTACCCTTGGGAAACTGATCAAAAGGACAAGCCATGATTGAACGTCAATTTCCTAGGGCGCGCGCGCGTCGTCTGCGTCGTACTGACTCGCTGCGTGCCATGGTGCAGGAATCCGTTCTGCAACCCAGTGATTTGATCCTGCCGTTTTTTGTTCAAGAAGGCGTGGATCAACGAACACCGGTGCCCAGTATGCCCGGCGTCGAGCGCCTGAGCATCGATCACAGTGTAGAGCTAGCCCGCCAAGCTGCCCAGCAGGGCATTAGTGCCATGGCCGTGTTCCCGGTCACTCCGGGCGATGTGAAATCACTCGATGCGGCAGAAGCTTACAACCCCGAGGGTTTGGCCCAGCGATGCATGCGCGCCATCAAGGACGCTGTTCCGCAGATTTCGATCATGTCAGACGCGGCACTGGACCCCTTCACGACCCATGGACAGGACGGCATTATTGATGCGTCGGGCTATGTGCTGAACGACGAGACCATCGAGGTGTTGGTGAAACAATCGCTGTCCCACGCCCAGGCCGGCGCCGACATTATCGGGCCCAGCGACATGATGGACGGGCGCATCGGTGCGATCCGCGATGGCCTGGAGAATGCCGGCTTTATTCACACCTGCATCATGAGCTACGCCGCCAAGTATGCCAGCGCCTACTACGGCCCCTTCCGCGATGCCGTCGGCAGCGCAGGCAACTTAGGCAAGGCAGACAAAAAGACCTACCAGATGAATCCGGCAAACTCCGATGAGGCCTTGCAAGAGGCGGCTATGGATTTGGCCGAGGGGGCGGACTTTTTAATGGTCAAACCCGGCCTGCCCTATTTGGACATCATTCACCGTCTGAAAACGGAACTAAAAGCCCCCGTCACGGCGTATCACGTCAGCGGCGAGTACGCGATGCTAGAGGCCGCCGCCGCAAACGGCTGGATAGATCGTGACAAGGTCATGCTAGAGACCCTGATGAGCTTCAAGCGGGCCGGAGCGGACGCGATCCTGAGCTACCATGCGCTGGATGCGGCACGACTACTCAACGCTTGAGGTTTGGCATCACAGCCCCGATGATTACCCCACGCGCCACACAAGCAAAGGAAAAATGATGAGCGAATTGATCAAACACATCACCGACGACAGCTTCGAAGCCGACGTCATCAATGCATCCGGCCCGGTCCTAGTCGACTTTTGGGCGGAGTGGTGTGGCCCCTGCAAAATGATTGCTCCGGTGCTAGAAGAGCTATCCACTGAATACGAAGGCCGTGTCCAGATCACCAAGATCGACGTGGACTCAAACCGCGCCAGTGCCGAGAAATACGGCGTGCGTGGCATTCCCACATTGATGTTGTTCGATAACGGTGAAGCCAAGGCCACCAAGGTCGGCGCATTGAACAAGTCACAGCTGGCAGCGTTCTTGGAAGAGCAGCTGTAAAGAACCTTTTACAGCACGCTAGGAAAGCGCCTTCGGGCGCTTTTTTTACATCTGCATGACCTCGATCAATTCCCCATTATCCCAAACCGTTATATTGTCATAACCCTATGGAATGGATTGAATCACTCGAGGCCGAAACAGTTTCGGTACTGATCGGCATCATCACCGGCTTGGTATTTGGCGTCTTCGCACAACAAAGCCGCTTTTGCCTGCGCGCTGCCTGCATCGAATTTTGGCGCGGGCACCCCGCGCAAAAGTTTGCTATCTGGTTAATCGCTTTTTCGTGCGCATTGATCGCAACTCAAATGGCAATCGCCAACCAAATGCTTGAGACCGGCAGCATTCGTCAGCTGACTACGACAGGCAGTCTGTCCGGTGCCGTCCTTGGCGGCAGTTTGTTCGGCATCGGCATGGTATTAGCTCGCGGCTGTGCCAGCCGTTTGCTGGTGCTGTCCGGCACCGGAAATCAGCGGGCGCTGGTTGCCGGACTGGTCGTAACTCTGGTCGCCCAAGCGACTCTACGTGGAGGCCTCAGCCCTGTGCGTGAAGATCTCGGCAATCTGTGGCTGATCGGCCCAGAGCAGCGCAACTTGGCTGACTACCTGCCCAGCTACCTACCCATGTTTTTAGGCGCAGGCCTACTGGTACTCGGCCTATGGATGGGCGTCAAACACAAAGCGTCACGCTATTTTATGCTGGGTGCCGGCATCGTCGGTGGCTCAGTCGCGTTGGGCTGGACTCTCACCGCCTGGCATGCCAGTTGGAGCTTCGACATTGTCAGCATCAAGAGCGTCTCGTTTACCGGGCCTTCAGCAGACACCCTGATGGGGTTTATCAATTCGCCAACTATCCCGTTGAACTTCGACATCGGCATCGTGTTGGGCGTATTCGGCGGCAGCCTGATGGCATCCCTAGTCACCGGCCAGTTCCAGTTGCAATCGTTTAACGAGGAAACCGGCCTGAGTCGGTATCTGATCGGTGCAGTCTTAATGGGCTTCGGTGGAATGCTAGCCGGCGGCTGCGCGGTGGGCGCGGGCGTGACAGGTGGTGCTGTGATGGCGCTTACCGCGTGGGTCGCCCTGCTATTTATGTGGCTCAGCGCAGGCCTCACTGATCGCTTAATCGATCGTTAATACCTTGCTTTATCTAGCAGGCGACCTTAGCTAATCACCATGATTAGATACCTTGGCCTGTGGGCCACCAGCCCCTTGGCCCTGGCCTTTGAGGCCCAAATCATCGCGGCCGATCTGAACCACCCTTGGTCGATCGAGCTGACCCCCAACTACGCCTATGTAGTCGAGCGCGATGCAGGTATCAAACGCATCGAGCTGGAAAGCGGCGCGGTCACAGAGATCACAGGCTTACCCAAGGCAATCGCGGCGGGCCAAGGCGGACGATTTGATCTGCTGCTGGCACCGGATTACAAGCAAACCGGGCAGGTCTACATGGCGCTGAACGGCGGCTCGCGAACGAATATGGGATTGGAGTTGTATCGTGGAAAAATCCAAGGGGACACCTTCACCGATGCTGATCAAATGTATCGTATGCAAGGCAGTTTTGGTTCTCGCCACTTTGGCGGTCGTCTGGTAACCGATGGCGACTACGTCTATTTATCCACCGGCGATCGAGGCGACGCCCAGCGCGCGCAGGACCCCGATGACTCGGCCGGCTCGATTCTGCGTTTCACCTTGGACGGTCAACCCGCCGGCATCATGCCCGGACACCCCGCGCTGTATTCAATGGGGCATCGCAACGTGCAAGGGCTGTGGATGGATCCGGACGGTAGTTTGTGGGCACATGAACACGGCCCACAAGGGGGCGATGAGTTAAACCAAATCCGTGGCGGTGAAAACCATGGCTGGCCGTTGGTGACTTACGGTCGCAACTACGGCCTAGGCACCCGAATCAGCGATTTTGAAACCAAACCCGGCTACATCGACCCGACATTGCAATGGACGCCCTCGATCGCGCCTGCTGGCTTGATCCGCTATACCGGCGAGCGCTTCACAGATTGGCAGGATAAATTCCTAGTGGGCGCACTGAAATATCAGCTGGTCTCGGTGGTATCCGCCGATGGCACGGCAGAGCTGGACAGGCACTTTGCGGGTGAGTTTGGCCGCATCCGCGATCTGGCCCAAGACGATCAGGGCCGGGTATATTTGTTGACTGATGACGGTCAAGGCCGCGTCATCCGCATTCAATAGCTGTACCTGCCACTAGACAACCCGCTGGACCCGCTCTATATTCGAGGTATTGCGCAATTTCAAGCGCAAGCGCTATTCGTAAAAACCCCTTTTTCTTTATTGGCTCTTATAGCCCGTAATCCCCTTTCAGAAGAACTCTATGAACCTGTCCGAACTAAAACTGATGCCCGTCCCCGCCCTGCTCAAGATCGCAGAGAGCATGGGATTGGACAATCAGGCCCGCTCTCGCAAGCAAGACGTCATCTTTAACATCCTGAAAAAACACGCAAAATCTGGTGAAGACATCTACGGCGATGGCGTCCTAGAAGTCCTATCCGACGGCTTTGGCTTTTTGCGTAGTGCCAACTCCAACTTCATGGCCGGACCGGACGACATCTACGTCAGCCCTAGCCAGATTCGACGTTTTAACCTGCGTAAGGGCGACAGCATCAGCGGCAAGATCCGCGCGCCCAAGGACAACGAGCGTTATTTTGCGATGTTGAAAGTTGACGAGATCAACTTCGACAAACCCGAAAACGCCAAAAACAAAGTTCTGTTTGAAAACTTAACGCCGCTGTTCCCCCAAGACCGCTTGGTCATGGAGATCGGTAACGGCTCGACCGAAGATTTGACCGCTCGCGTCATCGACTTGACCAGCCCCATGGGTAAAGGCCAGCGTGCCCTGATCGTATCGCCGCCCAAGGCCGGTAAGACGTTGATGCTGCAGAACGTGGCCAACTCAATCACACGTAACAACCCCGAGGCCCACCTGATCGTTCTGCTGATCGATGAGCGCCCTGAGGAAGTCACCGAAATGAAGCGCACCGTGCGCGGCGAAGTGGTCGCGTCGACCTTTGACGAGCCACCGGCACGGCACGTACAGGTTGCCGAGATGGTAATTGAGAAAGCCAAGCGCCTGACCGAGCACAAAAAAGACGTGATCATTCTGCTCGACTCGATTACCCGTCTGGCGCGTGCGTACAACACCGTACAGCCCAGCTCGGGCAAAGTCCTGACCGGTGGTGTCGATGCCAACGCTCTGGAAAAGCCCAAGCGCTTCTTTGGTGCGGCCCGTAACATCGAAGAGGGCGGCAGCCTGACCATCATCGCAACGGCCTTGGTCGATACTGGCTCGAAGATGGACGAAGTGATCTTTGAAGAATTTAAAGGCACCGGTAACTGTGAAGTTCACTTGGATCGCCGCATGGCCGAGAAGCGCGTCTTCCCCGCCCTAAACATCCGTAAGTCCGGTACTCGCCGCGAAGATTTGCTGACCACCGAAGAAGAGCTGCAGCGCATGTGGATTCTGCGCAAGCTGCTGGATCCGATGGAAGATATCCAAGCGATTGAGTTCATCGTCAGCAAGATGAAAGACTTCAAAACCAACGAAGAATTCTTCCAGAGCATGAAGCGCGTAAAATAGTATGAAATACAAGGATCTGAGGGACTTCATAGCGCAACTGGAAGCGCAGGGGGAGCTCAAACGGATATCGCATCCGGTTGATCCGAATCTACAAATGACGGAGATCGCGGACCGGGTGCTACGCGCCGAGGGTCCCGCTCTGCTGTTTGAAAATCCCATTGGCTATGACATGCCAGTCCTGGCTAACCTATTCGGCACACCCCGCCGAGTCGCCTTAGGCATGGGCCAAGAAGACGTCAGCGCCCTGCGCGATTTGGGCGAGCTGCTGGCCTTTTTAAAAGAGCCCAAGCCACCCAAGGGCTTCAAAGAATTACTGGATAACCTCCCGACCTGGAAAAAGGTGCTGGACATGGGACCCAAGGTCCTACGCAAAGCCCCCTGCCAGGACGTCGTGCTGACCGGCGATCAAGTCGATCTGTCCAAAATTCCCGTGCAGACCTGCTGGCCTGGCGATGCCGGCCCCTTGGTCACCTGGCCGTTGGTGATTACTCAAAACGCCGAGGGTCGCGTCAATCTGGGTATCTACCGCCAACAGGTGATTGGCAAAAACCGTTTGATCATGCGCTGGTTAGGTCACCGCGGCGGCGCCTTGGATTTCCAAGCCTTCCAAAAAGAAAACCCCGGCCAGCCCTTCCCCGTGGCTGTGGCATTGGGCGCCGATCCCGCGACCATTTTAGGGGCGGTCACACCGGTTCCCGATACGCTGTCTGAATACGCCTTTGCGGGTTTGTTGCGCGGCTCGCGTACCGAGTTGGTCAAATGCCAAAGCGTGCCGTTACAGGTGCCTGCCAGTGCCGAGATCGTGCTGGAAGGTTATCTGTATCCGGACGACATGGCGCCCGAGGGCCCCTTTGGTGATCACACGGGCTATTACAACGAAGTGGACGAGTTCCCGGTCTTTACGGTCGAGCGCATCACCCACCGCAAAGATCCGATTTATCACTCGACCTACACCGGACGTCCGCCAGATGAGCCTGCGATTCTGGGCGTGGCCCTGAACGAAGTGTTCGTGCCGCTGCTGATCAAACAGTTCCCCGAGATTGTCGACTTTTACCTGCCGCCCGAGGGCTGCTCGTACCGTCTAGCGGTCGTGACGATCAAGAAGCAATACCCCGGCCACGCCAAGCGCGTGATGATGGGGGTCTGGTCATTCCTGCGCCAGTTCATGTATACCAAGTTCGTGATCATCTGCGACGACGATATCAACGCGCGGGACTGGAAGGACGTGATCTGGGCGATTACCACACGCTCGGATGCCAGCCGTGACCTGACCATCGTTGATAACACGCCGATCGACTACCTAGATTTCGCCAGCCCCGTGGCGGGATTAGGCGGAAAGCTCGGAATCGACGCCACCAACAAATGGCCGGGTGAAACCGACCGTGAATGGGGCGAACCCATTGTGATGAGCGACAAGGTCAAAGGCCAAGTCGACGACATGTGGGACGACTTGGGCCTGTAGCCGCCGCTCTTGGCGCGCTGGCCGTAGCGATGGGTGCCTTTGGTGCCCATGCGTTGCAGCCTTACTTCACCACCGACCAAATCGATACCTGGAACACCGCCAGCCACTACCTAATTATTCATGTGCTGGCGGCTTTGCTGTGCGTGGCGTTAAGTGCGTCTCGGGTTGGCTGGGGCTTTGTGCTGGGCGCGATTTTGTTTTCTGGATCCCTGTATGGGTATCTGCTGAGTGGGCTGCGCCCCCTGGTATTTGTAACGCCACTAGGCGGGGTTGTGATGGTGTTGAGTTGGTTGTGGCTGGGAGTGACACTGTGGAAAAAAGACTAATTGGAATGGGCTTGTGTGCTCTGGCACTCAGCGGAGCGGTGTTCGCCCACAGCGGCGCGACAGGCATCGTCAAAGAGCGGATGGATCGCTTTAAAGAGTCCAAGCAAAGTATCAGAGCACTGCGCGGAGCGATTCGGGATGGTGATTCAGCAACGATCGATCGATTGACTGGTGAGCTCGCGAAATGGGCAGCCGAGATTCCAGACGCCTTCCCCGCCAACTCGAACCCACCACCCAGCGAGGCACGGGATCGTATTTGGGAGGACTGGCAAGGCTTTGTCGATGCGAGTACTGAATTTGAAGCGGCTGCGCTGCGGTTACAAAATGCCGGGCTCAGCGAGCAGGCAGGCGCGCTTAAAGCATTGGGAGCCAGCTGCAAAGCGTGCCATCAGGACTACCGCCAATAAACGGGTGCCCTCAAGGGTTTTCGTTTGCCATTTGTGTGGGTATACTTCGCGCCCTCAGGAGAAGTGGGTGAGTGGCTGAAACCACACCCCTGCTAAGGGTGCATGCTGTAACAGGCATCGAGGGTTCGAATCCCTCCTTCTCCGCCATCTTACTGTTTCAAGCACATTCAGATGCTTTGAAAATTTATCAAAATGGCCCCTAAAACCCAGTCCCGACAAGGGATTGGGTGGTCATCGTGTGTCAATCAGTTTCATTCTTCACCAAGCGTATTCACAGCAGCGTGGTGGGGAATGTGGTGGGTACGTTCCGACCAAGGGACGAGGTTTGGTTCCGTCTTCTTCATACAAGCTTCCGACAAGGAGTTTGAAATGAACCAATTGAAACCCGCTGCACTCCGTCACTTGCCCAACGGCAGCCATGGCGACGGGAACAATCTGTACCTGCAGGTGAAAAACCAAAGCCGAACTTGGATCTATCGTTTTAAGTTGGGCGGAAAACGACCAGAGCTCAGTCTGGGAGCATTCCCTGCGACTAGCCTGGCCGACGCCCGAGGCTACGCGCTGGAACTGGCCAAGTTGATTGCCAAAGGAGTCGATCCTAAAAGCGCTCGTGACAGCCTGCTTAATCGCGTGAGCGAGCCGAAAACGCTGAGAGAGTGCTCTGCTTCCTACATCAAGATGCGCGGGCCAGAGTGGACCAATGCGAAGCACGCCAACCAATGGCAAAACACCTTAGACACTTATGTCCACGGACGCATTGGGCAGATTCCCGTTCATCAGATCACCACCCAGCATATCTACGACTGCCTAGAGCCGATTTGGATCACAAAGACCGAAACAGCCACCCGAGTCCGGCAGCGCGTCGAGCGAGTTTTGGCTTGGGCCAAGAAGCAGGGATACCGCGAGGGCGATAATCCTGCGACCTGGAAAGATAATCTGGATCTGCATTTGGCGAGCCCCACCAAAATCCACAAGGTTGAGCACTTCCCCTCCCTGCCATGGCAGCACGTTCCGCTATTCATTAGCGACATACGAGCCCGCCGGGGCGTCATCTGCCGCGCCATGGAGTTCCTGATCCTGACCGCCTCACGATTCGAGATGGTTCAGGGTGCCAAATGGTCAGAATTCGATCTGGATGCCATGGTTTGGACTGTCCCTGCCTCTAGAACCAAGCGGGATGTTCTTCATGAGGTGCCACTAACCCAGCGGTGTGTCGAATTACTGGAAGCTCAACGAGCTGTGCGTGTCTCGGACTACGTATTCAACGGCCAAAAAACGGGAAAGCCCGTGGCGACCTTTAAGCCGGCCATCACCAAGTCAAAAACCAAGTGGTGCGATCCGCAGGGGCGGCCAATCACCACACATGGGTTCCGATCCAGTTTTCGCGTGTGGGTCGCCGAGCAAACCCAGTTTTCAGGGGAGTTGGCCGAGCATCAGCTGCATCACGTTGTCGGCAGCAAGGTCGAGCAGTCGTATCAGCGCAGTACGTTGGTTGAGAAAAGGCGAGCTTTGATGGCTGAGTGGGAGGCATATCTCACGGTGTGAGATTTAGCTGCGACACCAAACGTAAGTAATGACCCACCGGTTTCTGCACACCTAAGCGGCTAATTCGAATGCCTGTTTTGGCGTTCTCATGTTCAAAGCTAGGTGTGGTCTCTGGGTGTTATACCAAGTCACACATTGGCCGATTGTGGTCTGTGCCTCCTCGAAGTTTTTAAAGTTGTGGAGCCAGATGCATTGCTCCTTAGTGGTTCTAAATAATCGCTCAATCATGCCGCTCTGCTGTGGGGTGTGCAGCGTGCCGCCGCGATGGCTGATAAAGGCAGCTTAGGCTCTATGAATCAGTCCCGTTAAAAATGGTGGGATTAAAAAAATCGATTCGTGCTCACGATGGCAAACCACCAGAGATTATGCGCGCTCTCGGCCCAGACTTTTTGCCGCAGTGTTTTTCAACCGCTTTAATCGCCTGATCCCGAGTTAGCCCATGAGTGATTGCAAGATGGACAAGCTGGTCAAAATTTTCCCCCACCTTTTTAGCTTCAAGCAAGCTCCGCTTAACTAACTCTTTATTCTTTAATTTCTTACTCTGCATACTGTCAAGTCACGTAATACTGTGGCGTCCAAAAGCAATAATACAAAAACCATAGGCTATGCGAGTCACCTGCCGCCTAGTTCAAAAGCCACCGTGATGCCAAAACGTTTCAGCACTGTAAAAATCTAATCCGAGACCAACCAGCCGATCAAGAACTTGCTACGTTCCATAAGTCCACTGCTCCCAAAAACCCGCTTCGACCATCTGAATTACTCAAAAATCGCCAGAACCTTAACTGTTGTTTGGTTTGGTCCCGTCGCAAATGAACACTCCTCCGGCCAGCACACATTCAGAAGCATTGTTTGTCAGCGCCGCGGGCGGTCTTTTCGCGAATGACGTGACCGTTGATAGTGCCAGCTCAAACCAATCAGCAAGCCTGTATGTCTTTGGTGAAATTGCAGCCAATGCGGGTGACGTGGTGCTGGATGCGGATGGTGTGGTCAGCCTGCAGGGGCGAATTTCGGCCAGCAACGATGTGGCGGTCGAGACCACCGCTGATGGCAACATGGCAAACCCCAGTGCTGCGGATCTGCAGTTCTTTAACGGGGCCCTTACCGCCGGTAATGACTTAACCCTAAATGCGCGCAGCGGCTCTATAGCCACGATTGGTGGTCAGCTGTATAGCTTTGACAACCTAGCTTTTAACTCATTGAGCTACATCGACAGCGCCAGCTCGGTCGCTGCGGAATTTAATAACTCGCGATACGCCAAGAACGATCTATCGCTGAACATTGCACAAAGCGCCAACCTGACCGGGACCACCTGGAAAGCCAGTGATCTATCAATTTCCGGCACCTCATTGGCCATCACCACCGGCGCTGGCGTCGTGATGAATGCGGCTGACACCTTCGACATCGCGGCACAATCCCTTGAAAACAGCGGAACTTTGGCATCAGACGATGCGTCTGACTTCGCACTTAGCAGCAGCGTGACCAACCACACGACCGGCATCATTCAGTCCAACCAATCCAGCGTTTTAAGTACCCCGACGCTCACAAACTACGGAAGCTGGATAACCAGCCAAACGGACACAGCCACGGGTGGCGCTACATGGCGCGTCACTACCCTCAATAACCAGCGCGGCGCGACCATTGCCTCGGCTGATACGTGGTCGTTGAACGACATGACTAACTCCGGCAATGGCAGTCTGACTAACCAAGGCACCATTGCCTCTGACGTCGCATTTAACGCCACGCTAGCCTCCGCCTCAAACCAAGGCTCATTAACGCTGTCGCTGCAAAATAGCAGCGCGACCAGCACCTGGGCAGTCGACTCACTGACTAACACGAGTGACGGAACTTTGTTCGCCGGTGGCAACTGGATCGCAAACAGCACCAGTAGCCGGGGAAGCTCACTAAGCCAAAGCGGAATCATGCAGGGCTATTCAGATCTATATTTAGGATTTGATGGTTTAAGCATCGCCAGCGACAAAAACATTTCAGGCGCGTTGGACGGCGCATCGACGTTTAGTCTGGACATTACCAATGCACAGACACTCCAAGCCCTGATATTTTCCGGTGCCGATCTGGTCGCCAGTTTCGATGGCGGCCTAGAAGTCAGCGATAGCGCTTCGATATCCGCCCTCAATGACGCGGATATCATTGCATCCGGCAGCGGCTCAGACATCCTCAACTACGGATTCCTGTACGCAGGAAATGATCTGGCGATTAACGCAGCTGATCGCTTCGGCAACTTCACTCAAGTCAGCCTGTCCAACGGTCGCACCTTAGGCACGTCCTCAGTTAATGGCCGAACGTACCGCGAGCAAAACCAGACATTGCTGAGTAGCGCCGAGGTCCGCGCTGGCAACGATTTGGATATTACCGCAGGCAATTTGCTGGTTAACTCATCTGAGCTTCGCGCGTCAGCCGATCTTTCACTGACGGCACCCACAATATCCAACCAGCCTCAGCGAACCAGCAATGACGGCTTCTCTGTCGATCGCCCGCTGACCATGACCGTCGCCAAGAAGCTGAATTACTCACGCTCGCAATCGTCAAATCGTTACTACGATTTCCCCGACGACAAAGAAGACATCAAAATCACCCAGCGCTGGAACGAATTTAACTATTACACCGATGGAGCTCCGGCCAAGGATCCGATGATTCTGGCCGGCAGCTACCAACTCAATGGTGCCACCATCACCAACTACGGCGGATTGATCGAAGCCACTGGCAGCGCTGGCAGCAATATTAACGCGACGACCTCGTTCACCAACGACTCGCTGGCGCTAATTCGCGAGGACTGGAAGTGGGTGCAAGAAAGAAAAATCCACTGGATCGCCGCGGGCCCCGCCAAATACAGCGATAGCACAACCGGCGCGTATCCTTCTGCGGGCGTACCGGCGCCTCTTGATGCAGGATCGGCGGTCGTAACAGCGGCCAATGCGCTCAACGTCACGGGCGAAGAGCTCCTCGTCGTCGGATCCTTTACCACCGACAGCAGTTCAAACAGCACGGGAAGCGTCAACGCACTAAATCCCAACGGATTTAGCTTAAACGTCAGTTTACCCAGTAACCCAAACGGCTTTTTCGTTACGAACCGTGATCCCTCGGCGCTGTATCTGGTGGAGATGAATCCCAAGCTGCAGGCCGGCGTCTCGACGCTCGGATCGGACTACCTGCTCGAAAACCTTGGAGTAGACAACGACTCGACCCTAAAACGCCTGGGCAGCGCAAGCTATGAAGCCTATTTGGTCGAACAACAGCTGATTGAACAAACCGGTTCAGCGTTGCTAGACGGGTTTGATGACATGGCTGATGTGATGAGCCGCTTTTTTGATAATGCGGTGAATGCCTCTACAGATCTGGGCTTAGAAATAGGCACCGCGCCCACCGCAGAGCAACTCGCACAGCTAGATGCTCCGATCGTGTGGATGGTCGAAACCGTGGTCGAGGGCATCACTGTGCTGGCCCCGCAGGTCTATCTTCCCGCGAGTACCCAACGACAAATTGCCGCGGTACTTTCTGGCAACGACTTGAACATTGACGTTGCCACACTGGATAACCTTGGTGGTGAGATTGCCGCTGATGAGAGCCTATCCATCACCGCAGAAGGCGATATCAACAACATCTCGGGGACAATTCGAGGAGGTGACGTTTCGGTAACCTCGACCCAAGGCAGCATCAACAACGAAACCTTTAATCAATTTGCAGGTAACGAGCTGGTCGGTCAGACCACCATTGGCAATACAGCATCGATCCAAGCCACCGGCAATCTGGAATTAGATGCTGCGGAAAACATCACCAACCTGGGCGCAGAAATAGCAGCCGGCGGGGATGCAAACCTACAAGCCGGCAACGAGATTCGGTTCGATACGATTGAAGATCGAACGAACACCTTTGAGGTGGGCCCGCGGGGTTCGGGAATTAGAACGTCCAGTCAACGTACGACACAGATTGGCTCTGGCCTGAATGTGGGCGGCGATCTGTCTGCGAGCACAGACACTGGCGATATCACGTTTGCAAACACTCAAGTTGAGGTGGCCGGTAACGCTGACATCGACAGCGCCGGTGATATCAACATCATCGATCGAGAAGACTCCTTCGAGACTCAGTTCAGCCAAACCACCTCAGGTGTAGGTGTCGGGGGCGGCGGTTTCATGGGCACCGTCAAACAAACCATCGAGACCACGCAAATTCGAAGCCAAGGCAGCGAGTTTAACGTTGGGGGCGACACTAACCTGGACGCAGAGGGCGACCTTCTGATTCGAGGTAGTGAGCTAAACCTAGCCGGCGACGCTCAGATCTCTGCTAACTCGGTCGCTGTACTGGACGGGCGTAACGTGGATGCGCGCAATGAGCGCACTTAAACCACCACCATCGGTGGTGCCAACGCTGAGGTAGGCGATGCAGCGGACGGGTCCTCATCCGAGGGCGTGACCCTGATGCAGACCACTACCGAAATCAATCAGTCGCTGTCACAGCGCTCGGTGGGTTCGGCCATCAATGTGGGCGGCGACGTTGATATCGATGCAACGCAGGACGTGGTGTTGCGCGGATCTGAGGTAAATGCACAGGGCAATATTGACGTTGAAGCAGAAAATATTCGCCTGCTTGCCGCGCAGAACATTGAGCGGGAATTCACGTCCGTTGAAACGGTAAACATTGGCGTCTATGCCAGCGCAGAAGCCTCCGGCGAGGCCAGTGCTGATGCAGGAGTGGGCACATCAACCTCGTTCGATACCGACGCCGGGGCTGAAGTGGACACCTTTGCCGCCTCAGCTAGCGCTTCCGCCGAAGCGGCAGCCAGTGCGAATGCCGATGCTGGAGCACGCGCCAGCGGCAGTGCATCGAGTACGGTTGATTTCGCTCGTGTCCAGAAAAATACAGAAGAGCGTTTGGACATTACCAATACGGCCTCTGCCTTTAATTCTGGCGGCAACATGCGCCTGAATGCCGCGGACACAATCGAGCTGGTCGGGTCCGAGCTGATTGCAGAGGGTGACGTAGATATTGCCGCGACCGACATCATTGCGCGAGCCGCCGAAGACATCTCTACCGTAACCACGACCAACGAGACAACTCGAGTCGGTATTTACGCGGATGCGGGCGGTAGTGCATCGGCTGATGCAGGCGCCAGCGCCGAAGCTAGCGCATCTGCTGAAGCCCAAGCTGGAGTAGGCACTGCTGATTTAACCGGCGATGTCGCTACAGCCGAAGCCAAAGCAGGAGCCACCGCCAAGGCGGGTGTAGCTGCTGAGGCCGAGGGCAAAGCCAGCATCGGATTACAGGCTAAAAACGCTCGTGCTGAAAACTCAACAACGCAAATTAGTGCGGTCACTTCTTTGATCCGCTCCAACTCAGGAAGCGTTTCACGTACCGCAGAAAATCGAATTGTTGACGAGGGCACTCAGATTGCCGCCGCGCAAGACTTCACACAAAGTGCGCGTCAAATCGACAGTTTCGCAGCTCGTAACGAGACCATCACGACCTCAAGCTATGACGAAGTCACGGCACGCACGGGTTTGTATGCTGAAGCCGAAGGGGAGGCGAGTGCTGATGCGGGAGCCACCGCAAATGCCAGCGTAACTGCTGAGGGAGATCCAAAAGCCAAAGGCGAAGTTGGGGCACAAGCGAAAGCTGAAGGCGGCGCTCGCGTGGGTGTTGAGACCATGATCGATACTCTGTCAGAGCGCACACGAAACCGTGTTACAGAGGCCGTTGTTTCTAACATCACGGTCGGCGGGAATGTTAGCTCTACCTCAACAGAGGCCAGCACATTTGAGGGGACTGAAATCTCAGCGGGTGGTGATTTAGACGTCAACGCTCAAGAGTTGAACATTACCGCTGCGCGAAACACCAACGATACGGAATCTTCCTCACTCTCAACCAGCACACGGGTTGCCGTTGCTGTTGGCGTTGGCGGGTCGGCAGAAGCTGGCGCCAAAGCGGACACCGACGGTAAATCTGAGGCCGGTGCCGATGCCGAGGGTGGAGTCAAGGTTCGGGCCGAGCTTGAGTTCAATCTTCAAACCGAAAATGAGACCAGCCGCGAAACTGAAGCCGTCACCGCGAGCTTCAGTGGAGGTAACGTAAACCTGAACTCAGATACCGACATCAACATTGAAGGGGCTGACATCGCCGCCGATGACAGCATCAACATTACCGCTGAGAATCTTAACTTTGAGGCTGCCCAAAACACCTCTGAGAGCAGCTCGAGTTCTACCGAGGTAGATGTCGAAGTGTTAGTTGAAGCGACCATCATTGGTTCTGTTGGAGCAGAGGCCGAGGGGGAAGTGGGTGTCGACGTAGCTAGCGCATCTGAGTCTGGCACTGAGGCGGTAGTCGGCTCATTGAGCAGCTCAAACTTAAATGTCACGACCACCGGCGATGCAAATTTCGAAGGAACCCAGGTTGAGGCAACTGATAGTGCAAACCTAGACATAGGCGGAGCCCTTAACGTCACGGCCGCACAGAGCACTACTCGAACACAAGCAGACTCCACTTCTGTCGCAGTGGCCGCATCAGGCAACAGCGACGGAGAAGTAGAAGCCGAGGTCAATGTTGCTGTGGCGGGCGACAGCTCCAGCAGCAGCCAAGCCACCGTGGCAAGCTTTAACGTTGGCAACCTAAATATCACCACCGGCGACGATGCCAACTTTGAAGGCACCGAAGTTAACGCAACGGGACTGGCCACCTTAGACGTGGGCGGTGATCTGAATGTGACGGCCGCTAGGAACACAGCTCAGTCACAGTCCAACTCGGTCGAAGTCGACGTTTCTGTTGAAGTGGGCGACTCGTTCGAGGCCGGAGTAGGTGTGGGTGTTTCGGAATCCAGCGAGCAAAGCTCAGAGGCGCTAGCCGGATCATTCAACGTAGGCGGACTGGACATCACGACCGGCGGGGACGCGAATTTCGAAGGCACTACCATTGAGTCTGAGGGCGATGCCAGCCTAGCCGTTGGCGGCGATTTGAACATCACAGCAGCTCGCAGCACAGAATCCTCACGATCGCTGGACGTTGGTGTGGAAGTCGGCGTCAGTGACAGTGGCGGAAACGTCGGTGTAGATGTTGGCGTTGGGCGAAGCGACTCCAACCAAGCGGCAGCTGGATCCTTAGCATCCGGCGGCAGCTTGAGCATCACCACTGGCGGCGATGCCACTTTCGAAGGAACCGACATTGCCGGCGACGACGGGGTTGATTTAATCGCAGGCGGTGATGTGGCGTTCAATGAAGCGCTCAGCACTTCGTCTTCCTTGGACGTTTCGGTTGGTGTTGGTGTTGGCGGCTCTAGTGAATCAAAAGAAAACAAAGAGACCGGTGAGACAACCACGACCAACAAGCAGAATGCAGAGTTCAACGTTGGCTTGGACATCTCGGATTCACGGACCGGCGAGGGCAGCAACGTCTCCGGCGGCAGCGGCGGCATCAACATCCAGTCTGGTGGCGACGTATCACTTCAAGGCACTGAGTTCGACAGCCCAGCTGACATTGATGCCGAAGGCGAGATCACCGAAAGCGAGTTGACCGACGAAGGCTTCGAGTTTGGTATTGAGGTGGGCGCATCGTTCGAGAACGAATCGAAAACCACTACCGCTACTGAAAAATCGGACAGTGAAGAGTCCGAGGCCCCAAGCTCGACACAAGCATCATCCGAGAGTGAGCTGGCCTCTACCTCTGAGACCGAATCATCCGACTCTCAGCAAGATCAAGACGACGCAGGTGACACGACGCGAGCAGCCTCATCTGATTCCGATGAAGAAGATTCAGACACTCAAGCCTCGGCAGATCAGAAAACCGAAAGCAAAGAGGACGGGGACAAGACCGCTGACGAGGAAAAAGAAAACGCTGGAGCACCGAAAATCGCTTTCTTAGACAAAAAAGAAAAACCAGCCGCTGATAAACCCGAAAGCGAAACCGCAGAACCTGAGCCGGCTCCCGAACCTAGGGCACCTGAAACTTTAGAGCTGCAAGGGTCTTCGGTTGCTGTTCCAGGTTTGGTTGACGTTTCCCCCGATCAGATACAGTTAACTGACAGCGACGGTAATGCCGTCCCCGATTGGGTCAGTGTTAATCTGGAAACCGGCGAGATAGAGGTCGACATGCCCGAGGGCTTTGAAGGCACGCTGAATATCAATCTCGCATTACCTGACGGTCAAACATTCGAGGTTGAAGTAAACAATTGATAAAAGATCGAACAGCGTTTGCGCGGGCACTCAAAGACTTGCTGGTCAGCGCAGACGTATTCGACCAATCAACTAGCCAAGGAGATCAATTCCGAGAATCTCGGTTGCTCCTTGGGTGGCTGAAAGACAACTCAACCTTGGATCAGCTGGTTAAGTTCGCGCAGGCTTGGGGTTTCCCCTCTGCCATGCTGGCTAGATGGAGGGCCGACTTCCTAATAGCGGATGGTGTGGGGCTAACACTCAACTCGGACGCCTCATCCATTCGGCTGTACACCCAGCATTGGGATAATCCGATCGACGATGTTGTTTATCGGGGCTACAAAAGCCTGCCAGATGGCACGAACCGAGTTGATGAATACAGGTTCAAAGGCGACTTGCGGCAAGCCGAGAACTTAGCTTTTGCCAAACGCTACACCAGCAGGCCGGAGGCGATTGATCGCCTGATCGACGTAGCCGGCGAGGCTGAACTAGTATTCTCAAGCATTACCAACAGTGGACGAACCAGCTGGCTTGTCACATGCAGGACAGCGGGCGTAACGGAACGTGATGTCCTTGGCGCTGGGTCTGACGCTACCCTGCTACATTTGGCCGGAGGAATCGATGCTTCCAAGGGCACATTTGACACGATTTATATCCGCTCAAACAATGAGAATGCGGTAGATTTCTGCCTAGGGACATTGGCCGAGTAAACACCAAAATTAATCGGAGCCCCACCCATGAAGCTAAAAACAAAACTACTGCTCTCAACCGGCACCGCGCTGCTGGCACTGGTAGCTGTCTACCTCGGATTTTTCAGTGACCGCTACCCCATGGGCATGATGCACCACGGGATGCACCACGGTCAGCATGACGAAGCCACCATGCCCGGGCTGAACGGCCGGGACACCACCACCCAAGAGGTCAATGACCTACGTACCCTGTTTCAAAAGCACCAAGACATTCGTCGTTCGGTTGAAGAGCTACCCAACGGCATTCGGACAGTCACGGAATCCGACGATCCCGACGTCAGAGTGGCGATTGTCACCCACGTCAGTCAGATGATCGCGCGACTACAAACCCAGCGAAATCCGGAAGTCATCATCCAATCGCCCACCCTAGATAAACTGTTTGAGGTAGCCCAGCAGATCGAGACCCAAATCATTCCGACCGAGACCGGCGTGCAGGTCATCCAAACCTCTTCGAACCCTGACGTGGTCGCCCTGCTGCAAACCCATGCAGCCGAGGTCAGTGATCTGTCATCGCGTGGCATGCGCGCGGTGCATGAGCGGATAAAGTCGCACTAACCAAGCAAAAAAAAGCCGCGGGATCCGCGGCTTAAAACGCTGCTCAATACATTACTGAAGAAGTGATAGCACCGACTGAGTGCTCTGATTGGCCTGCGCCAAAATCGAAGTACCTGCCTGCTGCAGGATCTGGTTCTTGGCCAACTCGGCCGATTCACGGGCAAAGTCGGTATCCAAAATTCGTCCGGCAGCGGCTGTGATGCCCTGCTCCATCGCCGCTAGGTTCTCAATCGCTGACTGGAACGTATTGGCTTTGGCACCAAAGTCCGCTCGCACGCCGTTGACCACGGCGATAATGTCGTCGATCTCGTCGACCGAATTCACATCCGTGCCGCCGGTTCCGTCGGGCACGATAGAGAACGCCGCATCGTTCCCGTTAGAGCTGTCCTGAAAATTCAAATCCAAAAAGTTGAAGGCACCGGTGATGTCGTTACCGGCCGCCACCGCGATGTTCACGCTGATGGTCGTACCGCTGGCATCAATCGCAATATCAGCGCCGCCGTTACCACCCGCAATACCCAAGTTACCGGTACCGGATGTGAACAACCCGACCCCTGCGAATTCAGAATTTTCTAACACGCGCTGCAACTCGCCGTTGATGTCATCGACCTCGGCCAAGATGGCGGTCTTGTCGGTCGCCGATAACGTGCCGTCGCTGTATTGCAGGGTTAAATCTCGAGCACGAGTCAGCAGATCGACCATGGTGCCCATCGCCGCGTCCGCGGTTTCGACCAAACTGATGCCGTTGGCCGCATTACGCTGTGCCACCTGTAATCCGGATGCCTGCGCGGTCAGACGGCTGGCAATGGCCATGCCGGCAGCATCGTCTGCAGCGCTGTTAATACGAG
>CBFHLC010000023.1:0-30375 GCA_965656605.1 Litorivicinus sp.
ATTCATCCCCCAGTCGACGGGCAACATCGCCGGTATCCAGCTCGGCCTCACCCACCACCGCCACATTAACCCCGGCTTTTTTCAGTAGCTGGGCAACTAGGCGAAGGGTCTTTTGGTTGCGCAGCTCATAGGCCGATTCGCCAGACCAAAACAGCACCTCTACCGGCACGTCAGGCCGGGCGATGGGGAGCTGCAAATCGATCGACCAGTTGGCCCGGTCAGCCAGGGCATACCCGCCAACATTGTCGGTATTACGCAGCGTTTCCAAAACGGCTTGCGCGTTGGCCGGCACCCCGCCCTTTTCCAGAGCCACATAACGCCGCATGTCGACGATTGCATCAACGTGTTCGATCATCATCGGACAGGCCTGCACACAGGCGCGACAAGTCGTGCAGGCATACAGGGTTTGCTCCTCGATCAGGCCGGGAAACAGCGCCCCGTCCTCGCTCGCTTGATGTTGGCCCGTCGCCATCCCCGGATGCGGCATGCCAGCGTATTTGGCGTCATCCCGCCCTTCCATGCCAGCAACCAAGTCTTGAATCAGCTTCTTGGGATTTAACGGCTGTCCCGCCGCATACGCAGGACACGCCGCCTGACATTTGCCGCACTCCACACAGGCATCGAAACTAAGCAGGCGGTTCCATTCAAAATCCGAAATCTTTGCGACGCCGTATTGTGCCGCTTCAGGATCCATCGCTCGTAAGTCTGTGGACAGCTGCCCCAGCGATTCAAAACGATCCTGACGTGGGTGAAAGGCTAGATGCACTGCCCCGGATAGCAAATGTTTTAGCGGCCGTGACAGCAAAGCGCCCCCAGCGATTTCCCGGATGCCGAAGATGGCCAACACGGTCGAGATCAGCGCCAGCGTGCCCTGAGAGGCATTGGCCTCGGCTAGGCTCATTCCCAAAAAACCCAACCCAAAGGCAAACAAGCTGTAGGGCACCGCATTCCACGCGCCCTTTGATAGGCGCGAGGGTGGATTTACGCGACGGCGATACACAAAGAATGCACCGATCAAGCCCAACACCAAAAGCCCCCACAACAGCCCGTAGCTGAGCGAGTTTTTGAATCCAAAGACATACACCACAACTAGCAGAACAAAGGCACCCACCACGCCACCGGCTGCCGCTACATGGGTATTCGCGATATAACGATCCCGCGCCACGATGTGATGCAGATCGACCAAGTACCGCTTGGGCACCTGCAGCAGCAACGTCCACGGCATGGCGACGCTTCGCCCTTGACGCCATAACGCCAAACGCCGCTGAACCCCCACAGCAAAACCCACCGTGGCGATAATCAGCATGACCAGAATCAAATCGCTCATCGCTAGAAGTCCTTGGCGATCCGCAGGGCGTCGTAAATCGCGCCATGAATATTGTGCTGGCTGATGCAGTCACCCACCCGGAACAACGCAAATGAGTCCGATGGAATGTCGGCTAACGCCGGCTGGGGGATATGGTCATACAGCTCGTTTAGCTCGGTGATGCCCTGATTTGAGGACTCTTCGCGCAGGGTCCAGTAAAGGCTATCGTTGGGAATGATGCCGTTCTCGATGACCAGCTGATCCACCTCGCGCTCTTCAAGCTCTTCGGTGTATTCGTTCATCAGTACCGCAATGACCTTGTCATCCTCGGCATAAGCCCGCTGCAACCAATAATTCGGGGTCATCAAGATGCCCTGGCCGTAGATTCGACGATAGAAAATCGGAAAGGTGGTGCCGCCGGTGTCGTCCGCCACCTTGGGCTCGGGGGTGACAATCTCGACCCGACTGCCTTTGTTAGAGATGAAATCCGCCGTGCCCGTTCCGGCATGAGCTCCCATCACGTCGTACACCAGCACGTTGGATTTCGGCTCGACCTGGCCGGACAAAATATCCCAGCTAGAAACGGCCAACCCTTCGTCACCGCCCCAGGCAGGGTCTTCTTCAATGCCGGGCCGCCCGCCGGTCGCCAACACAACAATGTCGGGATTCTCTGCGCGTATGTCATCGGCACTGGCATCGGTATTCAGCCGAACATCCACGCCCAGACGTTTTAGCTCCATATCAAACCAGCGCACGATGCCTGCCATCTGATCACGCTGCGGCGCCTGCGCTGCCAAATTGATCTGGCCGCCCACGGCATCCGAGCGTTCAAACAACACTACGGTGTGACCACGCTCAGCGCTGACCCGAGCCGCCTCACACCCGGCAGGCCCAGCACCGACCACTACAACCTTGCGCAAGGGACCTTCCGTGCGAGCAATCTGATGCGGCATATGCTGTTCGCGCGAGGTTGCCGCGTTTTGCACACACAACACGTCTTGGCCGAGGTATTGGCGGTCGATGCAATAGTTGGCACCCACACACTGGCGGATCTGAGTCTCTTTACCCTCTCGAATTTTATTGACCATGTGTGGGTCGGCGATCATCCCGCGGGTCATGCCCACCAAATCAACCATGCCTTCTGACAAGGCTCGTTCGGCCTGCATGGGGTCTCGAATACCCTGGGCGTGCATCACAGGGACGCTGGATACCGACTTGATCCCCGCAGCCAAGTCAATAAAGGGCTCGGGCGGCAGCGCCATGGGCGGCATGCAGTTGGCCAAGGTGTTGTGGGTATCCGCGCCGGATCCCACTACACTAATAAAATCAATCAGGCCGGTCTCGCACATGGCCTGCGCGATTTCTTTGAAATCTTCATGGGCCAGCCCGTCGTGATGGAACTCTTCGCCACACATCCGCATGCCCACTGCAAAATCGCTACCGACTGCTTCGCGGATGGATCGGAAGACTTCTATGCCAAAGCGCATCCGGTTCTCGAGCGAGCCACCCCATTCGTCTTGGCGTTTATTGGTGCGAGGCGACCAGAACTGATCGATCAAGTGTTGATGCGCACAGCTGATCTCCATGCCATCCAGACCTGACTGCTTAACCCGTATCGCCGCCTTACCAAAATCCTCGATTATGCGCTTGATCTCATGGGGCTCAATGATCTTGGCGGTGCCGCGATGGACCGGCTCTCGAATACCACTGGGCGAGACCAAATGCGGCCAATCGCCTCCCCAATAGGCATTGCGTCGCCCCATATGGGTGGCTTGGATCATGATGTGCGCACCATGACGGTGAACCGCATCGGCCAAGTTGCCAAAGTGTTCTATGCAGCGATCATGGGTGATGTCGACCGCCGACCACCATTGTTGCGGCTGGTCGCGGGACACGGGCGATGAGCCTCCACAGATCGCAAGGCCTACCCCGCCGCGAGCTTTTTCTTCGTAGTATCGGATGTAGCGCTGGGTTGTCAGATTATTCTCTGCGTAAACCTCGGCGTGCGCGGTACTCATAATCCGGTTGCGCAGCGTCAGCTGATTTATCTGCAACGGCTTGAAGAGATGCTCATACTTCATCGGGTCGACCTGTCATTTTTGTTGTGTCCGACCGTGAATCTGGCACATCCGCTGCACCCTGCAAATCACTCTAGACGGTTTGAACAACAGCGTGTCGTTTCCAAAAAAGTCTGAACCGCAAACGCATCCAATTAATAATAACGATTCTCATTTGCGATAAATGGATATTCGGAGTAGTCTCTTGGATATTCAACGCAAGGAGCAGAAGAGTGAACAAAACGACACATCCCGTTTGGCACCGCTGGAATCAGTTATGCGAGGCCGCCGAAGCCGCTAATGAACAAAAACGCTTAAACGACGCCACCCAAACGTATTATCTAGCATGTTGAGCAGCTGGTTCAGCTGCTGCGAGGTCAGAGTCTACCTCGGGTGTTGAAGTTGCAGGCCGCTCGTGGCGCGACCGTCTTGATGGGACACTTTCAGCGGGAAGTCGAGCCTACCGCCCAGAACCCATCGCAATTGAGTCTGGCCCGAGAGGCTATTTGCGAGTTTTGGAAAACTCCCGGCATTAGCGTCTAGAGGCTTGATAGGCCGCGTAGTCGAGAACCTCGCGAGGGTAGTCTGCCGCGAGCAGAGGGCTTGCGAACATGAAGTCGGCACTGGCGGCATTACAGGCAACGGGGATGTTCCACACGGCAGCAATCCGCAACAAGGCCTTGATATCGGGGACATGGGGGCGCTGGGACATTGAATCCCAGAAGAACACCAACACGTCCAACTCGCCCTCGGCGATGCGCGCGCCAATCTGTTGATCACCTCCCATCGGGCCGCTTAAAAAAGCCTGAACCGGCAACTGTAACGTCTGCTGCAAACGCTCCGACGTCGTGCCCGTTGCGACCAACTCATGTTGCGCCAACACGGCGGCATGACCTGTAGCCCACTCCATCAGTTGTGGCTTGCAGCCATCGTGGGCCACCAGAGCGATACGCTTGCGCGCCGGCATTGTCGTTTTCATGGTGCAATGTCATCGCCCACGAATGCTTTACCGCGGGTGGATGTGATCAGGTGAAGTTAGTACTCGGCATGGACATGCCAGAGAACCAAAGGATGGGAAAACCATGTTCAACGTAGCGGACTGGCTGACCTGCGAGCGTGGCTCGGGTTCCGTCGTTTTCGTGTTCGGGACGAAGCGCCTGATGTGACATGCGGGAGGCCTGCTAAAAAAGACCGCTAGCCTGATACTCAGACTCGCGGTCGAATGATGTATCAGCAAATTACCCGCAATACTGTAGCGACGCCAGCCCGAGCAAATCAGTACTGAGATATCAAATCCTGATACTGATTTGCCAAAACCAACTACTTTTCGTCCGATTGTGTCAATTCAGTGCAAGAACGGTCTGCATCGACTGCTCGATCGCATGAATCGCCGAATCCGCCATTGACCGGGGGACCAGCACGCTGAATCCATCCTCGCGAACCACCACAAAGCACCCGATATGATGCAGCACCGAACGAGTCGCAAATCCAGGCACCCAGCGTCGAGCATCCAAATTGACTAAGCGCTCAAACACCGCCGCCAAATTTGGCCCAGCCAGATCAATCCGAGCCCAACCATCGGTTTGCTCCGTCGTGAATACGCCCTCGCCCAACGCTAGCTGCCCCGCCCAATCGGGATTCACCTGATAGGGCTGCCACAGCATGTATTGATGAGGGCCGACCCAAAATGCACCACGTTCAGCGTCCCCCGTGAAGGACTCAACAAAAGGCATCTCAAAGCCCTGTTGAGATAGCGCCTCTTTGAGCGCTGTTGTTCGTTCGACACGACTCGACACAGAGGCCAAAGCACAGTCCTGAATCAAGGTTAGGGTCCACTCACCATGATTGAGCGACGTCACACTAGCGGCAGGCGCCGCGACACAATTACGCACGGAGTCGTTCTCCTTTGGGATCCACGAAATGCGGACTGCAAATTTCTACGGGGATTTCGATGCCATCGACCGGACTGACCGCCCGAACGATGTGCCCCATACGTTCCTCAGCATCTTTTAGATAGCCCAAGGCAATGGACGATTCGAGATGCGGCGAGTACGCCACACTGGTCAGATAGCCCAAGTCGTTTTGATAATCCATCGCCGCACCTTGATCCAGCAAATGCATACCGCCCATCAGGCTTTGCGAGGGGTCGACTGGCTTGAAGCCGACCAGGCGGCGGGTATCCTCGAGCAGTGCCTCTCGCTTGGACATCACCCGGCCCATGCCGTCTTTTAGATCGCTAACCATGCGGCCTAGACCCAAGTTCAAGGCCGTGGTCGTGCCGTTCAATTCATTGCCTGCCGCGTGGCCCTTCTCGATACGCAAGACACCCAGTGCCTCGGTGCCGTAGGGCGTCACGCCCAAATCAGCGCCGGTTTCCAGCAAGATTTCAAAGAAATCATTGCCGTAACGAGCCGGCACCGCGATTTCATAAGCCAGCTCACCGGAGAACGAAATACGGAACAGGCGAGCGCGCAGGCCGTTTTTCAAACGAATCTCTGCACAGGCCATGAACTCAAACGCCTCGTTGCTGACATCGATATCGACCACTCGGCTGATCAATTCACGGGACTTGGGACCTGCCACCGCAAACTGTGCCCAGGCCTCGGTGGTCGAGATCATATGAACGTCCAAGTGCGGCAACAGACACTGGTGCACGAATTCCATGTGTCGATACACCGGTACCGCATTGGCCGTTGTGGTCGTGACAACGAAATGATCCTCGGCCAGCCGGCCCGCTGTGCCATCGTCCATCGCAATGCCATCCTCGCGCAGCATCAACCCGTAGCGGGTTTTGCCGACCGGCAATTTGGCGAATCCGTTGGCGTACACTCGATTCAAAAACTCGGCTGCGTCTGGGCCCTGCACATCGATCTTGCCCAAGGTAGTCACGTCGCAGACACCCACGGCTGAGCGCACCGCACGGGCCTCGCGATCGACACTCTGACGCCAGTGGGTTTCACCGGCGACGGGGAACCACTGCGCTCGCAGCCAGTTGCCCACTTCAACGAACACAGCCCCCCGGTCCATCGCCGCCTGATGGCTGGGTGTTTTGCGCGTCGGTTTGAAGTCCTTCTCGCGACTGCGTCCCGCCAAGGCACCCATCGACACGGGTGTATACGGGGGACGGAACATGGTGGTGCCCGTTTGCGGAATGCTCTGCCCGGTTAGCTCGGACATCACCGCCAAACCGACAATGTTTGAGGTCTTCCCCTGATCGGTCGCCATGCCCAGCGTGGTGTAACGCTTCAGATGTTCAACGCTAATCATGCCTTCTTGATGGCTTAGCTTGACGTCTTTGACCGTAACGTCGTTTTGGAAGTCCACAAACGCCGGACCTTCGCCGGGCACATGGAACAGCGGCAGCGCATCCGCGGGATTGACTGGCTCGCTGCTGGGTACCTCTAAGCTGTGCTCGAATAATTCGTTAGCCGAGGCCACGCACTCAGACAACGAGTAACGACCAGCCGCTGCACCGACGATTGACTGTCCCTGCGGACGCTGATCACTGGCAACAAAACCCAGCAGCTCATCGTCCCAGACGGGACGTGCACCATGGTGACTGGTCAGCTGTATGTTGGGGTTCCACCCGCCAGATACGCCCAGCGCATCGCAGTCGATCCAGCGGCCATCGCTAAGCTGAATCGCACTGAGTGATTTACGGCCCTTGGTATTAACCACCCGCAGGTTGGTGCGATGTGGCAGATCTGGCTGGGCCGCGACGTCGCGTGCATCGATCACAGCAACCAGATTCACCCCGGCGGCTTGCAGCTGACGAGCAGTCGAAAGGCCCTCGGCGTGGTTAATAAACAAGGCAACTTTTTGGCCCACCGCCACACCGTAGCGCAGGGCGTAGCTTTGAATTGCCCCGGCCAACATCACACCCGGACGATCGTTATTGGGGAAGGCAATTGGGCGCTCGATCGCGCCACTGGCCAGTGTGGTTTGACGGGCCGTAATCCGCCACAGCGTCTGCTTGGTCGCATGAGCTGCAATCACGCTTAAATGTTCAGTATTCCGCTGAACCGCACCGTACACGCCATGGTCGAACACACCAAACACCGTGGTCCGCGAAAAGATCCGCAGATTAGGCAGGCTGTGGGCCAGCTCAAGTTGCGCATCCAACCAGCTTCGATCGGCTACATCCTGCAGCTGACCACCCAAGCTCGCTTGTTCATCGCACAGGATCACAGACTCGCCGCTCTGAGCCGCCAGGATTGCAGCAGACAGACCCGCCGCACCACCGCCGACCACCAAGCGATCACAGTGCAAATATCCTTTGTCATACTCGCTGGGATCATCCGACTCAGCCAAGGCTCCTAAGCCAGCCGCTCGACGGATCAAGGGCTCGTAGAGCTTTTCCCAAAACTTAGCGGGCCACATGAAGGTCTTGTAGTAAAAGCCTGCGGCAAAAAACTCGGACAGCTTGTCGTTGACCGCCATCAGATCAAACTGCAGTGATGGCCATGCGCTCTGCGACGTTGCCTCTAGCCCTTCGTACAACTCAATCGTTGTTGCTCGGGTGTTGGGCTCAGCATGGCCTTGGTGATGTACCGTGACGATCGCGTTGGGCTCTTCGGCACCGGATCCAAAGATGCCCCTCGGTCGATGATACTTGAAGCTGCGGGCGACCAAGCGCACCTGATTCGCCAGTAAAGCAGACGCCAGCGTATCGCCGTGATAGCCGGTGTACCGGCGTCCATCGAAGGTGAAATTGATCGGCTTAGATAGATCGACCTGATGTTGATGTAGGCGGCTCACGCGGCACCTCCACGGGACGTATCGGCCAGTTCAGCAGATAGGATTTCGTGGGTCAGTGTGTTGCGGGTCACGATCAACCAGCTGCGATCGCCCTGCTCGTGGAACCACAACTCACGATGCTCGCCGCGGGGGTTCTTGCGCGAGTACAAATACTCATGAAATTCAGGCTCGGCGTTTTCGGAAAATCCATCGGGGCGTTGCACCAAACTGGCATCGCCTTTGTAGACAAATTCGCTGGCATCACGCAGACCCAGCAAGGGATGAGGTATCAACATACGAGGTCCTAGTGCAGATTCGGTTGGGCGCCTTGGCCCTTTTCATCGATCATCCGGCCCGTGCGGAATCGATCTAAACGGTACTCAGTCGCCACCGGGTGAGACTGTCCGGTCGCCAGTAAGTGAGCAAAACACCAACCGCTGGCTGGGGTGGCTTTAAAGCCGCCATAACACCACCCACCGTTAAAGAACAAACCCGGGCGCTCGGTCGCATCAATAAACGGCGAGCCGTCCATCGACATGTCCATCACGCCGCCCCACATGCGTAGCAAGCGAGCCCGCCCTAGCATGGGCATCAGCGCCATGCCGCCTTCGCAGACGTCTTCGACCACCGGCAGGTTTCCACGGCTGGCATAGCTGTTGTAGCCATCAATATCACCGCCAAACACCAAACCACCCTTGTCTGATTGGCTTAGATAAAAGTGGCCCGCGCCAAAGGTAATGACGCCCGGGATCACGGGTTTTAAGCCTTCACTCACAAAGGCCTGCAACACGTGGCTCTCGATCGGCAGATCGATGCCTGCTTTTTGCATGACGTGACTGCTGTGACCCGCGACCGCGACGCCGACCTTGTTAGCACCGATGTAGCCACGATTAGTCTCGACACCGACCACCGCTCCGTTCTCGAATCGGAAGTTCTCGACTTCGCAGTTTTGAATGATGTCCACGCCTAGCTGGTCTGCAGCGCGGGCATAGCCCCAGGCCACCGCATCGTGCCGGACGGTGCCGCCACGCTTTTGCAAGATCCCACCGCGAATCGGGAAGCGTGCGTTATCAAAATTCAGAAAGGGGTACATGTCTTTGACCGCATCGGCCTCTAACATTTCTGAGTCCGTGCCGTGCATACGCATGGCGTTGGCGCGGCGTCGATAGGCGTCGCGCTGGGCATCGGAGTGGTACAGGTTCAAAACGCCTCGCTGCGAGACCATGGCGTTGAAGTTGATGTCTTGCTCCAAGCCCTCCCAGAGCTTGAGTGACAGCTCGTAGAAAGGCTGATTGCCATCTAACAGATAATTCGAGCGGATGATCGTGGTGTTCCGGCCAACATTACCGCCGCCTATCCAGCCTTTCTCCAACACGGCGATATTTTTCACGCCATGGTTTTTGGCTAAATAGTAAGCGGTCGCCAAGCCATGCCCGCCACCACCTACGATGATGACATCGTATTTTGGCTTGGGTGCTGGGTCGCGCCATAGTGGCTTCCAGCCTTTGTGGCCGGTTAAGGCTTCTTTGATGACCTTAAATCCAGAGAATCCCATGATTCGCTCTCGTTATTTTGATGGCTCAACACTACCCCTGCATCCGAATGCGCAACTCGTCAAAAAAGACAAATATTTGACCAAATGAGACAACTTATTTTGTCCCTTGCCACCTAGTCTGTTTGGGTCAAATAACAACCAGAGGGCGCCTCCCATGGCAGCACGTTTTCTAATTATTGGAGCCGGCATTCACGGCTTATCGACCGCCTACCACCTGGCCTGCCAGTTGCGTGAGAGCGGCCGCGGTACTGGCTCAGACATTTTGGTCATCGACAAAGATGACGTCGCAGCCGGTGCATCTGGCATCGCCTGTGGCGTCGTTCGTAACAACTACTACCAGCCGGCCATGCGCGAATTAATGGCGCATAGCGTGGATGTATGGGAAGAGCACTCAGAAAAGCTGCACTATCATGCGGTGGGCTACATGCAGATCAGCCCCGAAGTCATGCACGAGGACGTGGCCAGCATCGCAAGTCAGCAAAAAGATATTGGCTACGAAAGCACCTTTATTGAAGGCGAAGCCGACTGCACCGCTTACATGAAGCAATACTTCAGCGATTGGCAAGCACGCGAGATTACCTCGGTGTTACACGAGAAGCCCGGCGGATACGCCAACAACTCGTTGGCTATGAACGCACTGGCGAAAATGGCGCAGGACGAAGGCGTCACATTGCAGGGCAACACCACCGTCACTGGCTTCAAACGCGATGCCTCGGGTGCCGTGACTGCAGCCGAAACCAGCCGTGGTGACATCCCCTGCGAGCAGCTAGTCATTGGCGCAGGCCCCTGGGCCAAGCAGTTCTGGGACATGCTAGAACTGCCCAAGACGGTCGATATCAAAGGGACTGATGGCAGCATCCACACCGATGTCGATATGTGGATCTACTGGTCCTTGCAAGAAGGCACCTTGGGTGTCGAGCCTGACTTCCTGAAGACCGACTCCGGCGACATGCCTCCAGTAATCCACGTCGACAGCACGGCCGAGTTGTTCTCGACCAGCACTGGCAAGTCGATCACTCAAGACATGTGGGGCATCTATTACAAACCAGACTTCCACTTCGGTGGTGTCCAAGGCGGTGCGGCTCCCTTCCCGATCACTCGCGACCCTAACGAAGTGGCCGTCGACCCGTACGGGCCTAAGTCACCCGAGTTCATTGTAGGAGCCGAATTCGCCGAGATGTGGGTCTCTGCATTGGCCCACTGCCAGAAGCGTTTTGAGGGCAAAGTGCCGATGTTCAAGAAAGAGCCCTCAGGCGGTATCGGCGCCTTTACGCCGGACAGCTTCCCTGTGTTTGACCGGTTCTGCGATAACGTTATGTTCCTGGCAGACTCAAACCACGGCTACAAAATGCTGGGTGTCGGCAAGCTGGTGGCCGAGGAATTACTTAGCGGTGAGCGCACTGAGTTGCTCAAGCCCTTCCGCTTCTCGCGGTACGCTGAAGGGGATCTGCACCCCACCTCAAATAGCCCCTTCCCCTGGAGCTAAGTCATACCCCTCCTCACTACACCCACGGTGTAGTGAGGGTTTTCGTTTGAAGTCCGAGGCTGCGCCCTCACTCATGGTTCATGATGCTAAAAAACGACTTCGCCGCGCGATTGCCTGCCCTGAGCTCCGCTTGCCTGCCACAACCCGCCGAACAACCCAGCTGGATCTACTTCAATACTCAGCTGGCCAACGATCTGGACATTACTCAATCCGACGACTGGCTTGATGCCCTCTCCGGCGGTACGCCCCCGCCAGCTAGCCAACCCATTGCGGCGGCGTATTCAGGCCATCAATTCGGCCAATTCAACCCAGGATTGGGCGATGGCCGAGCCCATCTGCTAGGCGAGATTGAGACCCCCACGGGGCTAATTGATCTAGCGTTAAAAGGCTCCGGACGCACCCCCTATTCCCGAGCCGGCGATGGACGCGCCAGCCTGGGCCCAATGCTTCGCGAGGTTCTAATCAGCGAGCACTTGCACGCTCTGGGCATCCCGACTACCCGGTCATTAAGCGTCACTGCCACCGGCGAGACCGTCTGGCGGCAACAACCCGAGCCCGGTGCCGTACTGGCCCGAACCGCGGCCAGCCACATTCGCGTTGGCAGCTTTGAGCATCTGGCCGCACGGCAACAGCACGAAGATCTGAAGCAGCTGTATCGCTACACCTGCGAGCGTCATTACCCCGAGATTGATCCAGATGACCACATGGCCTTTTTGGCAGCTGTGTGCGAGCGGCAGGCCGCCCTGATCGCCCAATGGATGTCGGTCGGTTTTGTGCACGGCGTTATGAATACCGACAACATGACGCTGTCGGGCGAGAGTATCGACTTTGGCCCCTGCGCATTTATGGACGGTTACGATCCGAATACCGTGTTCAGCTCGATCGACCGCAATGGGCGTTATCGCTACATTCATCAGCCCTCGATTGCCCAGTGGAACCTCACTCGCCTAGCCGAGACCCTGCTGCCTTTGATGCAGGGCGAAATAAAAGACAATGCAGAATTAGCCAAGGCGGTACTCAATCGTTTTCCGGCGATCTATCAAGACCGCGTCGATCACCTGATCGATCAGAAGCTGGGAACTCAGGATGAAGGTTTGCGCCAGGACTTTTTACAACTACTCCAGGACAACAAAGCCGACTGGACCTTGGCGTTTTATCGGTTGAGCGAGCCTCAGGACTGGCTATCCTTGTTTACAGATCAGATCACGGCCCAGCAATGGCACGAGCGATGGAGCGCTGCCACCCCACACGAAAATCGGCCTAATCCTGCCGTGATTGCACGCAATCACTTGGTCGATCAAGCACTCAAAGACGCTCAGGGCGGTGATATGCGAGCCTTCAACACACTGCTCGCTGAATTAACCCAGCCGCATACCCCCAGCCCGCGCCCTCAGGCGCACCAACCTGCCGATGCCAGCTTTGCGGCCGGTTTCCAGACCTTTTGCGGGACTTAGTTGTGGGCCTGACCCAACTCGAGCGAGCCAAACCAGTCTAAGAATCGAGACACATCGTCACCCTTAAATATGGCACCGTGCTGAGGGCACAGCATCTCAATATCCATGGCGCGTACTTGCTCAATCCATTGATCACGAGCCACATTCGAGGGCATCCAACGCTGATGGAACCCCTTCATGTACTGGGTGTGTGAGTCAAAGTCGGTGACAAACAAATCGGTTTGATCATCTGGCAACAAGGCCGCCCCCACATCCCCTGAAAACAGGATCTTTGATTTGGGGTCGTACAGGTGCAAATTGCCGCTGGAATGCAGGTAGTGTGCAGGTATTACCTGTAACAAGTGACCTGCCAAATCAATCTGCCCACCCTCATCAGGAATCGGAACCATGTTTTCCTGAGTGCAGCCAAAGTGAGTGATGAACCCCGTCCACAGCCACGGCACATGGATACGCGCCTCGGGACAAACCGACAGCCATAATGCCAACGAGGACAAAATGTCAGGGTCTTGGTGCGAACCGAAAATCGCATCGATTTGATCAATCGAGACAAACTCGCTGATACCGTTGACGACCTCGGGAAAGATCTCGGTACCACCGGGGTCCATCAACAATCCCCGTCCTTTGTGAACAATCAAATACTCATTGGTATCAATCACATAGTCCGGTTTGTCGGGATCCCGCCCAAGTACGATGTATTGGTAGTCCTGGGTTTGAAATAACACCTCGGCTTTCATGAGGTTTGCTCCAATTCATTCATCTGTTTGCTGGCAAAACTTGCGATATCGCGGATTCGCTCAGCCGCGCTTTGCATCTCGCGGGCCAAGTGATCAAAGGGTTGCTGGTCATCGGTACTGGCGCTGATGCGTTCGGACTCAATCAAAATCCCGACGGTCACGTAGTTGACCACTCGAAGCGAGCGCTCCATATCGTCGATGATCATGATCAGCTTGCCGGTCATACGTGGCATTTTGCGTTGTAGGTGATGCAGCTGTGTACGCTTTTCAATCAAGGCCCAGCGCACTGGAGGATGGCGATCCCCCGTCTGTTCCAAAACGCGAATTAAGTCCTTCAGCAAAGCCACATCGGCCGCCAGACGAGTCCAGTCGTGCGTTAGTGCACGCACGTCCTCAACGGTATGACGCAAGTCCCCGGCAATGCTTTGGATCTCTTGGGTCATTACGCTGAATACCGATCCGGCCTGACCCAACTGTGCCGAGCTGACCTTGGCGTTTAACGAGACCAAAGAGATTTCATGCGCCAGCACCAGCAGACGCGCTAGATGATGGCGGATCCCCAACGAAACCCGCAGCATGTCATGTGTATTTTGAGAGGCAGGGTGCATAGCCGTTCCATCCGTGGTGACACCGTGAAGTGTCCAACGACAAGCCTTGCGAGAAAAACTTAATCCGTCTAGTTGTGAACTAGGACCTAGTACGAGTCAGCGCTCGGGTCCATAGCGCCCCGATCATCGCCAAGGCCATACCCGGTAGCGCCCACCATCCCACGCTCTCACCGGCGACCGGCCAGGCGATCAGTGCAGCCAAAGCCGGCACCATGAACATGATTCCACTGACCTGGGACAGGCTACCGCTGCGAACCATGCGAAACATCAGCATGATGCCAATCACCGAGTTGCCCAGCACTAAGTAGGTGACAGAGGCATAAAATGCCGGCTGATTTGACCAAGTGAAGCCTTCCCAGAATCCAGCCAAAGGTACACTCAACGCCGCTGCAAATACGTATTGAACCCAGGCGCCCATGATGGGGTGGACACCTAATTTGCGCTGCTTTTCGATGACTTGACCCAATGACAGTCCGACCACCGCCAAAAAGCCCAGCAGCGAGCCGAGCAATACGCCAGTATCGCCGTCCATTTGCAGACCAATCACCCAAGCGGCACCCGCCAGGCCTAATGCCAGACTTGACCACAATGCGAGGGATGGCATTTCACGCTTGAATAGTGCGCCGGCCAAAATAATCAAAACCGGCTGAGATGCAGCAAACAGGCCCATCACGTTAGCACTGGCGCCTAACTTCAAACCGATATAAACACTGCCAAAGTGACCCATCTGCAAGATCAGGCCAATGCCCATCAAGGCTTTAATCGACGTCCAATTAGGCAGTTTGATGCGTAGCATTAACACAATAGGCGTGAGCGCCAGGACCGTAAATGCAAAACGATAGGCCAGCAGATTGATCGGCGTGGTGTACTCCAGCGCAACTTTGGCGACCGAATACCCAGCACTCCAAAAGCCCAAAAACAACCAAGGCACCCAGTGATCAAAACTACGCATAGCGAGACTCATATAATTTGAGGGGCGCAGATTAGGTAGTTCTGCTGCATTGAGCAATTAGCGATTTTGACGACGCCAATCCCAAGGGGGCGTGAAGGATCCTTGCCATAGTCCCCGCCGGGCTGCTTTGGCTTGAGTTTCAGCATCCACCTGTTGCTTAGTGAACCGTCGGTAGGCCATGGCATGGCCTTGCAACACCATCTGATGATTCAAATGAATGTTGCCTGCGAAACAATCACTGACCCAGCGCCCGTAACGGTCAACATCGCGACGAATGCACCGAATCCTTTGGCCCTGGGTCATCGCACGCAATGCATCCCGCGCCACATCACCACAACGATAGGACTGGGCTTGCGCGTCGGTACAGCGCTGACGAGATTCCGGGGCATCGATACCGAACAGACGAATCTTTTTGCCCTGCAGGCGCAGTGAATCCCCGTCCGTGACCGTGGCGATGCCACTGACCTCTGCGGCTTGAGCCTGCGCTATATCTAGCAGCCCCGTGCGCTCAATCGCCAATCCGACGAGCAAAGCCCCGAGTACCGCGAACTTCTTCATTTCAATAACGACCCTAAAGCGCCGGCACTGAGCTGCATGGCAAAGGCGGCCGTGACCGGCATCATCGCCCCCAGACCGCCACCACAATCCAAGCCTGCCACGCTACCTTGAACACGCTGATTAGAGACGCCTCCGTCGGGTGTGGGGAATCTAGGTTGCTCACTAGAGAACACACAATTTACCGCCATTTTTTTAGGCGCCGCAGGCCAACCCAGCTGGCGCAGATCGCGCCTGAGTCGAGCCAACAGCGGGTCTTGAATGGTACGCGCCAGATCCGCCGTCTGAATCTGGGTCGGGTCGATCTGCCCACCTGCTGCACCACTGACCCAAATAGGAATACGCTGACGCTTGGCGTGCACCACCATGGCCAGCTTGGCTTTAATCGCATCGCACGCATCGATAATGACGTCACATTGAGTCAGGTGCTGCTCAACATTGGCCGGCGTTACAAAATCTAGAATCGCGCGAACCTGACAGTCGGGATTGATGGCCTGAATCCGCTCGGCAATCACATCGGCTTTGTTGCGTCCGTAGTTGCCCATCATCGCGGGCAGTTGGCGGTTGGTGTTCGACACACACAAATCGTCCAAGTCGATTAAATCAATCTGACCCACGCCCGAGCGCGCCAACGCTTCGGCGACCCAACTGCCCACGCCACCAATGCCCGCCACCGTGGCGTGACTGTTGGCGAAGCGTTGCAAACCGTGGGTTCCATAACACCGAGCGACCCCGGCAAATCGTTCTAAATCCATGATGTCAGTCTAACGGCTTTGATAGCGCTTTAGGGCCCAATGAGTTAGGGTTTTGTTTGAACTTTTTGGGCTCGACCCCACTCTAACCATTAGTCGGAATTCAATAGGAGAAAACGACACAATGAGCGAAGAACGCGTAATTCAAGCCACGACGGCTGATCAGGTTGCTGCCGCAGGCATCAGCAAGATCCTTCGTCAGACATACATGCTGTTGGGTATGACACTGGCCTTTAGCGCAGCCATGACTGCCGTGGCCGTTTCGGTCAACGCGCAACCCATGAACTGGATCGTCTCTTTGGTGGTTATGATCGGTCTGCTATTCGCGGTCCAAGCCAAACGCAACAGCGTCTGGGCACTGCCATTGGTATTCGCCTTCACTGGCTGGATGGGCTGGTCACTGGGACCGATGGTTAACTTCGTACTGGGTAGCGCAGGCGGCATGGGCATCTTGTTCAACGCCACCGCTGGTACTGCGGTGACTTTCTTCGCCTTGTCTGCTTATGCCATCACCAGCGGTCGCGACTTCACCTTTATGCGTGGATTCCTGATGACCGGCTTGGTGGTCTGCTTGCTGGCCATCGTCGCGGGTTTCTTTTTCCAGATCCCGGGTATGCAACTGGCGATTAGCGGCGCGCTGATTCTGCTGGCAGCGGGTTTCATCTTGTTCGACACCTCGAACATCGTGAATGGTGGTGAGACCAACTACATCATGGCGACCGTCGCTTTGTACGTGAACATCTACATGCTGTTCTCGAATCTGCTGGCGATCATGGGTGTAATGGGTAGCGACGACTAAACCTCACGCTGAGTGCGAAAGCCCGGCTAGCCCGGGCTTTTTTTATGGATTCGATATGACTTTATTTGTGGCCGCCAGTTTGTTTCTAGCAACCATCGTGTTTGCGCTGACCCCCGGGCCAGGCACCCTTGCCGTGATCAGTCGTGGATTGGCGCAGGGCCTGTGGCCTGCGTTTATTCTAGGCGTTGGATTGGTCATCGGGGACATGATCTACTTGTGGACGGCCATGTTGTCACTTGGCTTGATCGCCGAGCAGGCCCAGGGGCTGTTTGGCTATGTACGCTGGATCGGTGGTGGCTACTTGATCTGGCTAGGCATCCAGGCCTGGCGCAGCCCACCGCCCGCGTTACAGGACACCGTACCCATGGGCCGGAGCGGATGGAAAAGCCTAGTGGCAGGATGCGCGATCAGCTGCACTAACCCTAAAGTGATCCTGTTCTATCTGGGCTTTCTGCCGTTGTTTTTAGAGCTCGGATCGCTGAGTATTGGGGATATGTTGTGGGTCAGCGTCATCATCATATCTTCGTTATTGCTGGTCATTTTTGGCATCAGCCTGATGGCCCATCGGCTGCGTCCTCTGCTAAGCCGAGCCGGTTTCGGTGTATGGCTAAATCGCATCAGCGGTGGAGTGATGGGCAGTGTCGGTGTCGCGGTGGCGACCTCATGAAGCAGGCGTTGTTGATCATGGCACCGCCGGACAAAGGGCGTGCGTTGAAAATCGCAACCGCCTTGGCTCAACGCGGACGCCTCAGCCGGGTATTTTTCTATCAACGTGGCGTCGAGCAACTCAACACCAATGCTATCCCGATTCACTCCGAATCCCTGGCACAGGGCTGGAGTGATTTTGTTCAACGCTTCAACATTCAGGGTATTGCCTGCGTGACCAGCGCCTTGGCAGCCGGTGTGGTGGATGCGGCGCAGGCTGAAAAGTATCAGCGTCATGAAACCCTTGCCCGTGGCGTCGAGCTAGGAGGGCTGGGGCAACTGGCCGATATGCTGGAGAACGAGCAAGTGGTCAGCCTGAAATGATTGCTTTGGTATTAAGCGCTCATCCAGCCGATCAGGCACGCACCCGCGCTGGTATTGACTTGGCCATGACCTTGGCAACCTTCGAGACCCCATTCGAGCTGTTTTTCACGGGGCCCGCTTGCCAGTGCTTGCAACGCAGCGACGTGCCGAAATCCCCCGCTCGCTTATTGTCCGCCCTGCCTATGTACGGGCTGGATCAATGGTTTCATGATCAAGAGGTATCGCAGCCGATCGACGGCAGCCACGCTCTCTCAACTCAGGCAATGCGCCAACGCATCCGCCAAGCCAGTCAGGTAATTCGCGTATGACCACTTTGCACCTTTTGATGACACCCAATGCAATTGAGCAAGCACGCGATAGCATTCAGGCCGATGACGTTGTGGTGACCTTTGATCAGCCGCAACCGATTGATTTGGTGTGCGGTGCTCAGTTTTTGGCCTATCTAACCGATCCCTTGGATCATCCGTTGGCCCTCAGCGCCGAACAACTGGCCGAGAAAATCGACAAAGCCGAGCGAATCGAGACGTGGTAACACTGGATCCGGACGGGTATCTAGAACATCGTAGTGATTGGAACGCACAGGTCGCGCACCACATGGCGGCTTTAGAGGGAATCGAGCTGACTGAGGCTCACTGGGAGCTTATCCCTCTGATCCAGGCATTCTACGAGCAGTTTGACCACTCACCCGCCAATAGAGCGTTGGCTAAATGGATCAAGCAGCACCTGGGGGCGGACAAGGCCAAAACGATTTATTTAAGGGGCTTGTTCCCCGACAGCCCACCCAAACAGCTGGCCCGAATCGCGGGATTACCGCGGCCTGATCACTGCTTGTGAATCTGAAAGCCTAGGTGACTCTGGGCTAAGACCTGTCGAATGACCTCGCTGCCCTGCCCCTGCGGCACCGTCCAGTGCTGCACCACCCGCTGACCAAACTCTGACTGCTGGCAAAGTGCAGATAGCCCCCGTCGGATGCCCTCTGCGAACCCGGCTTGGGTGTAATCGAAACTGACAATCACAGTATCCATCGGCGCCACATGGTGCATCGGACAGGCTTCAATGGCGCTGCGCAGCGAGTGCGAGTAAGCCCGCACCAATCCACCGGTACCCAGCTTGATACCGCCGAAATAACGACTGATCACCGCCAAGCAATCCGACACCTTCAGGCTCTGCATCATCGCCAGCATTGGCTTGCCCGCCACGCCTTTGGGTTCGCCATCATCACTGCTGTCCAGTGGCCCACTGGGACCTAGATGATAGGCCCAACAGTGATGACCCGCTTTGGGGTGTTCGGCCCTGATCTGACCCAGCGATCCCTTGGGCGAATCCTCACATGGGATCAGATCCACAATAAAACGGCTTTTCTTTACTTCGTATTCAGCCGTAAAGCGCGCAATCGGTGTGTTGTAACCCGCCAAGGCTAACTTAAAACGACGGTTTTCAAGCCGTTAACGAACAGACGATGCTCGGTGTGGTATTTGACCGCTTTGGCGAGGGCTTGCGTCTCCATCGTGCGTCCCGTGTCACGCAGATCGTCCGCACTGTGGGTGTGGTTAACCCGGGCCACCTCTTGTTCGATGATCGGTCCCTCGTCTAAATCACTGGTAACGTAATGCGCGGTGGCACCGATCTGCTTTACGCCACGATCGTACGCCTGATAGTAGGGCCGCGCGCCCTTGAAACCGGGCAAGAACGAGTGGTGGATATTGATGCAACGACCGGCCAACTTTTCACACAGATCCTCAGTCAGAATCTGCATGTAACGCGCCAACACAACCAAATCAGATCCGGTCTCCTCGAGCACCTGCATGATTCGCTTCTCGCGAGCCGCTTTGGTGTCGACCGGGTTATCCAGCTGCGGTAACAATTCAAACTCGACGCCGTAAAAATCCGCAATGGAGCGGCAAGTCTCGTGATTGGACAGCACCTTGGTGAACTCGACGTTCAGCTCGCCGCGTTGTTTACGCTGCAGTAAATCCAGCAAGCAATGGTCGTGCTGGGATACTAACAACAGGGTGCGCATCGGCTGACTTTTCTCAGACCAGCTGACGGTCATTTTGAAACCCTGCTGAACTGCCACAAAGGCGTCTCGCAAACTCTCTAGCGACTCATCTTGGGGTGGCAAAAACTCCAAGCGCGCGAAAAACAGGCCGGTTTCAGTGTCGTCGAACTGACTCATCTCATTAATAAAACAACCTCGACCACTCAGAAATCCACTGATCGCGGCAACAAGGCCGACTCGGCCGGGACACATAACAGTCAATACGAGGTGGGACATGAGGGTTCCTTAATGAGATGAGTGAGCGAGGCGCCTCTGAAGTGCCTCGAGCAGGATCATACTGGCAACTAAGCCTGCGATGACATAGGGAATACTGGCCACACCCAAAAATTCGGCCACTAAGCCCACCAAACCTGACAGCACACCCGCACCGATGACCGCCAATCCTACTTGCAGTGACACCGTACGGGCGGCGTGCAATTCCCCAACCCGGACCCGAGTGGCTGACATTAGGCCCGGATAGATCGGACCAAAACCGACGCCCATCAACGCCACGGCCAGCAGGCCGAGGGTCGGATGCGGATTCCAAGCCCAGATCACCGCGGCTAACAGACTGATTCCCAGTGACAGCGCGAGCAAGCGCCAATGATTGAGACGGTGAATCAGGCCTCCCATCAGGATACGGGCCAAGGTCAAGCCGCCCCAGTAGGCACTGACCCAAAAACCGGCAGTGACAATCGACACCCCACGCCCCTCGGTCATCAGAACGAACGCCCAAACACCGACCGCCAGCTCACATCCGGTGTAAACCATAAACATCAGGATTTGAATAAACACCGCAAGCTGACGAATCGACTGATGCCATGGCATGGTTACGTGCTCGGCGGCCTGGATGGATAAGGCCGGCCACACGCGGCGCGTCATCAAAAACAATCCGGATAACAGCACCATGCCACCACCCACCACGGCGTAGCCCAGACGCCAGCCACCCTCACTGGCCAACGCCATCGCCACCAACACGGGCCCTGCCGTGACGCCAGCTCCAAAACTGGCGTGCAACCACTGCATCAAGCGCTCGCCGTGGTTATCCATCACGTACTGATTTAACGCGACATCAATCGCCCCGCCGCCAAAGCCCGCGGCCAGCCCAATCAACACCATCACAGGAAACCATGGGGTTAGCAGGTACGCCAGCAACCCCAAGGCCGTCACCAGCGCACTGAGCGACAGCAACATACCCAGGTTCATCACTCGCATAATACTGACGGCTGCCAGCGCACTCAGCGTATATCCAGCGGTTCCAGCCAAGATCAGCGCCCCAGCCGCACTCAGCTGCGCTTGAAAATCTACCCGCATGCTGGGCCACGCCACTCCTAGCAACATGTCCGGCATGCCCAACGAGATAAAGCCAACAAAGGCTAGAATGATTCGAATCACAACAGACTCTGCGCCAGTAGGCGCACGGCCAGTGCGGTTAACAGCAGGTTAATCCACAGTTTGAAGTTGGCCTCAGGCACATGGCCCAGCAGGCGCGCACCCAGCAAATTGCCGATACTGGCACCCACGCACATCGCCACTAGCGCAATCCACCACTCGCTCAACGCAAAGCCCAACCCCAAAAACGCGATGGCCTTGAGTCCGTGTTGGAAAGTCATGACCATGCCATGAGTGCCGACGACTTCGCGCTTGTTCCAGTCGCTACGGGGCAGGACCGACATCACCAGCGGCCCCGTCGCCCCTAAAAACATCGTCAAGGCACTGGTTAAAGAGCCCGAGAACAGTGGAGGCCAGCTTTTCAGACGCAGCCAGTCTGGCCGCCAGGTGCTGACCAACACAAACACCGCCAAGGCAATTTGCCCGACTTGTGCCGGCACTTGGGTCGCCCAGGCCCCGACCAACAACACGCCGACTATCGATCCGATCACAAAAGGCTTCACGTAAGCCCACTGAACATGGGCCCGCTGTAGATACGAGCGCTGGGTATTCGAGAACAGCATGACCAGCGCATGCAAAGGAATCAGTACCGCAGGCGGAACAAACTGAGCCATCAAGACAATCAGCAGCACACCGCCGCCGACGCCAAACACTCCGGTCAATGTGGAGCTGGCCAGTGCCGCCAGCCCCAGCCAAATGGGATCCATCAGCCTAGGTGGGTCAAACCACCCATGTACGGCTGCAAAACGGCAGGAACTTCCACGCGTCCATCAGCCTGCTGGTAGTTCTCCAGCACCGCAATCAAACAGCGCCCTACCGCCAATCCCGAACCGTTCAGACTGTGCAGGTATTCCGGTTTGCCCTCTGCGTTTCGGCACCGAGCCTGCATACGGCGAGCTTGGAAATCCAAAGTGTTCGAGCACGAGCTGATCTCGCGATACTGCGCCTGCCCGGGCAACCAGACTTCGATGTCATAGGTTTTTGCAGCGCCAAAGCCCAAATCGCCGCCACACAGGTTGACCACTCGGAAGTGCAAACCCAGTTTGGTCAGAATGTTTTCTGCGTGGGACACCAAGGTCTCTAGCGCCTCCCAGCTTTGCTCTGGACGGGTCAGCCAGACCATCTCGACCTTGTCGAACTGGTGCTGTCGAAACAAACCGCGAGTATCACGGCCATAGCTGCCCGCTTCACTGCGGAAACACGGCGTATGCGCCACCCACTGCTGAGGCAAGTCATCAGTGATCGAGTCGCGTACCAAGTTGGTCAGGGGCACCTCGGCGGTTGGGATCAGATAGTGCTCGCTATCGGTCTTGAATAGATCGTCTTCGAATTTAGGTAATTGACCGGTGCCCAGCAACGCCTGGTCTTTCACCAAATAAGGCACGTAGGCCTCGGTATAGCCGTGCTCGCTGACGTGGGTATCAATCATGAACTGCGCCAAAGCGCGATGTAGCCGCGCGACCTGCCCTGACAGAATGGCGAAACGCGAGCCAGACACGGCGACTGCCTTTTCAAAATCCGCACCGCCCATGGCTTCGGCCAGATCGACGTGGTCTTTAGGCTCGAAATCAAACTCAGGGCGCTGGCCGACCACACGAACTTCTTGGTTGTCGCTCTCGTCCTGACCCGGGGGTACCGAAGCGTCAGGCAGATTGGGAATTTCCATCATCCAGGCGTTGAGCTCGTCTGCCTCGGCATCGAACTTGGCCTTGGCCGCATCCAGCTTGTCGCCGATCTCTGACATGCGCGCTTTCAGGGCGTCTGCCCCCTCTTTGTCGCCCGCTTTCATCAATGCACCGACCTGTTTCGATCCGGTCTTACGCTCGTTCTGCAAGGCTTCCATCTCGGCCTGCAGCGCTTTGCGACTGGTATCCAATGCAACGAATCGCGCGGTATCTAGTGTGTAGCCTTTGATGGCCAGTGCCGCGGCAGTGGCGTCTAAGTCAGCCCGCAGGCGTTTAGGGTCTAGCATGAAAATTCCTTGTTAAATCGAACGGGCCAACGACAGGCCCAGCGCGCAGGCGCTCAATGATATCAGCAGTGTCGCAGCAATGTAGCCCACCGCTTGGGTGACTTTGCCCTCGTTGAGCATACTTAGGGCCTCGAGAGAGAACGTCGAGTAGGTCGTCAGCGCTCCTAAAAAGCCGGTCATCAACAAAGGTCGCAGAGTGCTTTCCAGCTCGACTCGCGTCGCCAACCAACCCGCCAACAGCCCGATCAGCAAGCATCCCACGCCATTGGCAATCAAGGTCGCCATTGGCGATTTGAATACGCCAGCCAGACCAAACCGAGCGCAGGCACCCAGAGCACCACCGAGGGCGACCGCCACGTAGGTTGCTAACATGCGTCATTCCTTGCTTTAAGGCGGGCTAGGCGCTCACCAATTTTGATTTCCAAACCGCGATTGACCGGCCGATACAGCTGCTGCCGCTCAAGAGTATCTGGAAAGTAATTGACCCCGGCTGCATGTCCCTCGGGGTCACTGTGGGGGCTGGGTGCGCCTTCGCCATGACCCATCTCTTTGGCCAGTTGCGTCGGCGCATTGCGAATATGATGCGGGACTTCGTGCGTACCTTGAGCGGCCAGTGCTTTGGCCTCGCCCCAGGCTTTGTAGACCGCGTTGGATTTGGGCAGGCTAGCTAAAAAGGTGACCGCCTGAGCCAGCGCGATTTCCGCCTCGGGCATGCCCAGGCGCTCGACGGTTTGATAGACGTTCATGGCCAGCTGCAGGCCCCGAGGGTCGGCATTGCCGATGTCCTCACTGGCCATGCGCACAAACCGCCGCGCCAGATACAGGGGGTCGCATCCCCCGTCCAGCATCCGGGCCGTCCAATACAACGCCGCATCGGGATCTGACCCACGCACGGATTTATGCAGCGCGGATATTTGATCGTAAAACTGATCCCCGCCCTTGTCGAAACGGCGAACCGAGCTGCCCAACAGATGGGCCAAGTCGCTTAACTCGATCTGACCGGCCGTTAAATCCATCGCAGATTCCAACAGCCCTAGGCATCGCCGTGCATCACCGTCGGCTGCATCAATCAGGGCATCCTGAGCATTATCCGCCAACGAACGATCGCCCAATCCCCGCGCAATCAGCTGTTTCAGCTCATCGCGATCAAGGGACTTGAGCGGTAACACGCGAGCCCGACTCAACAGCGCCGCGTTCAGCTCGAAGGCCGGATTTTCTGTGGTCGCGCCGATCAGAGTGATGAGCCCCTCTTCCACCCAGGGCAAAAAGGCGTCCTGCTGGGATTTATTGAAGCGATGCACCTCGTCGACAAACAGCACCGTTCGACGGGACTGAGCCTGCAACAGCTTGGCCTGCTCGATCACCTGTCGTATATCTTTGACGCCACTGGTGACGGCTGACAGGGTCAGCATCTCGGCATCCACGTGCTGACTGAGCAGGCGCGCCAGCGTGGTTTTACCTACCCCAGGTGGGCCCCAGAAAATAATCGAGGGCAGGTGTTGGCGCGCCAGCATCTGGGTCAGTGGCCCATCGGGCCCCAGCAGATGGGTCTGACCGATCACCTGCTCCAATCGCTGTGGCCGCAAACGAGCCGCGAGCGGCTGCGCCAGTGACGATTGGGCGAACAGCTCGCTCACTCCAGGTTATCCAAAAAGTCCATGCTCGGATCCAGGTCAAACTCGAAAGCATCGTCGATCGGCTGATTGATCTGAATCTGGTTCAGCGTGATTCGAGTCTGTTGATCCAGCGAGTCCACCACACCCAACATGACCGGGCGTTCGTCCAAAAACTCGATCACCAGCAGCTGATACAAAGAATCGTTTTGCGGGGTCAACTGATAGACCTCGCGGCCGGGAGAGGCCTGATCCAAGCTGACCCAGTACTGCTGGCGCAGGGCCTCTGGATCAAGATTTAGTAGCAATGCCGCAGGCGAATCGTCCAGCACCTCGATCGGATCGCGAGTGACTTGCTCCAGGTCTTTGTCATAGGTCCACAGGGCAGCACCATCGCTGACAATCAACTGAGGAATCGGATCTTGGGTCTCCCAGCGCAGCAGATTCGGTTGCGCCAACGCCAAACTGCCTGGAATCGACTGAACATCGCGCCCGGCAGCATCCCGTGACAGCTGAGTGAATTGAGCACTTAGGCTTTCAATCGAGGCCAGACGCAGGCTGAGCTGATCCGTGGCATCCGCCCAACTCAGGGGAGCGAGCAGCAACAGGACAAGCAGACGCATCAATCGTGACTCCGAGGTTTCGGCGCGATCACCTCGCGCTGACCGTTGTGGCCCATCGACGATACGACACCAGCGGCTTCCATCGCCTCGATCATGCGAGCACTGCGGTTGTAGCCGATCTTGAGTTTACGCTGAACCGCACTGATCGATGCGCGACGCGACTCAAGCACGAACTCGACGGCCTGGTCATACAACGGATCCGATTCCTCGGCATTGCCACCCTCGCCGCCGCCCTCGCTCGAGCCGCCTTCGGATTCGTCGTAGCTGGACAGAATGTCTGGGATCAGGTCGGGCTCACCTTGGGTCTTCCAGTGCTCAACGACTCGGTGAACCTCGTCGTCCTCGACCAAGCAACCGTGCACACGCACCGGCAAGCTGGTGCCTGGGGGCAGGAACAGCATGTCCCCGTGACCCAATAGTTGTTCGGCGCCGCCCTGATCCAAAACCGTGCGACTGTCAATTTTGGAGGAGACTTGGAACGAGATGCGCGTCGGTACGTTGGCCTTGATCAGACCGGTAATCACGTCCACCGAAGGTCGCTGGGTCGCTAGAATCAGGTGGATGCCGGCTGCTCGGGCTTTTTGTGCGATTCGGGCAATCAATTGGTCGACCTTTTTACCGACGATCATCATCATGTCGGCGAATTCATCGATCACCACGACGATCATCGGCAGCGTGTCTAATTCCGGCGCGCTATGTTCGTTGACGCCGGCAGACTCTAGGGTCCACAAAGGATCCGTCAGCGGCTCACCCGCTTCGCGAGCATCCACGACTTTCTTGTTAAAGCCCGCCAAGTTACGCACACCCACCTTGGCCATCAGTTTGTAGCGCCGCTCCATCTCGCCAACACACCAACGAAGCGCGTTGGCCGCTTCTTTCATGTCTGTCACGACCGGTGCCAGCAAGTGTGGAATGCCCTCGTAGACACTCAACTCCAGCATCTTGGGGTCAACTAGGATCAGGCGAACCTCATCGGGGCCGGCCTTGTACAGCATCGACACCAACATCGAGTTGATGCCAACCGATTTACCCGAGCCGGTCGTACCGGCGACTAGCAAGTGCGGCATTTTAGCCACGTTGGCAACGACCGCTTCGCCCGAGATATCGTGACCCAACGCCAGCGACAAGGGGGATTCGGCCAAATTAAAGGCCTCGGAAGCCACCACTTCACGCATCCGGATGATGCGCCGATGCGCGTTTGGAATCTCGACGCCCACCACAGATTTACCCGGGATGACCTCGACCACACGAACCCGGGCGACCGCCAGGGAGCGCGCCAAATCCTGAGCCAAGTTAGAAATTCGACTGGCTTTAACGCCCGGCGCGGGCTGGATTTCGAATCGAGTCACCACCGGTCCGGGATGCACTTCGACGACCTTGGCTTTGACGTTAAATTCGCCCAAACGCTGCTCGAGCAATTCACCCATGCCCTGCAGCTCGTCCATGCTGTAACCCTTCTCGTCCGAGTCACGGCGAATCATCAACTCCAGCCCAGGCAGTTTGAAGCCGGTTTGACGAGGCTTGTCGCCGATCGTAGGTGTCACATCCACATCCGGCGTCACACCGACTTCTTTGGGATCGAAGGCGGTCACCGGCACTGGCGATTCAAACGGAGGCTCGGGCTCACTGAAGGCAGACTCGGCCGGCGCAGGCTCGCTGACAGCGGGCTCGTCAAACACGGGCTCAACTCGCTGTTCGGTGGTCGCCGGCTGCACCGGCGGGATTTCGATCGGATCTTCAACCACCGGATCCCATTCCAAATCATCTAGACCCGTCAAGCTGGGCTCGGCGTAATCGAGTGGCGAGTCGTCCAGAACCGGCTCGTCGAACCACATTGATTTTTCTTTGGCTGGCGCCGGCTGGACTTTTTTCGCGGCGGCCTTGGCCACTCGCCGGCTTTGGAAACGACTCCACGCCGATTGCAGCGGATGCATCCAGCGTTCAAATTTTGACTCGGCCAAGTTCATTGAACTTTGCGGCCGAGCCTGAGCCTTGCCTACGATGCCTTGCCAGAGTTGCTCGGCATTGCGCCCCATCCACTCAAACACGTTGCTCCAGCGAATGGCGAAAGCGAGGGTCAAGCCTGCCAAACCCAAAGCAAACAGCGCCAGACCGCCGCCCACAAAGCCCATGGGCGATAGCATCAAATCGGCCATGACCTGACCCAAGGCTCCCCCTGCGGTGACCTCGGGCGGCAAATCGCCTGCCTGCGGGAACCAACCCACCGAGAGTAAGCCACCAAATCCAGCCAGCGCTAACCACCAACCCAAGAATCGAATCCAGCCGCCGGTTTGCGACAAATCCACCAAGGCGCGTTCGCGCAACACCGACAAGGCATGCCAAACGATTAATACCGGTAAAACAAAGGCCAAATAGCCAAATCCGATCAGCATAAATTCGCTGACCAAGGCGCCTAAGTCGCCCATCAGATTTTTCGCTGGATCGTTGATGCCGGTAAAGAACCACGCCGGATCGTTCGCGTCATAGGTGGCTAAGGCCAGTAATACCCAGACAGACAGGGCAATGCCTACGACTAACCATAGATCTCGACCCAACCGTTTAAACGGGGCGGCTGGGGTTTTTGAAGTGCTGGCGCTCATACAGTCCTTTTAACTCACAGCCAGTGGCCGCATAATTTGAACAATCGTAACAAAACCCTGCCTTTATCTCAGCTTTAGGAACTCGCATGGCTCAACATCACAAACTTATTATTCTAGGCAGCGGCCCGGCCGGTTGGACCGCCGCAGTGTACGCCGCGCGAGCCAACCTAAACCCAGTCGTCATCACCGGCACCGAAGTCGGCGGCCAGCTAACCACCACGACCGACGTCGATAACTGGCCCGGCGATGCGCAAGGCGTTCAGGGGCCTGAGCTGATGGTGCGGATGCAAGCGCATGCCGAACGATTCGACACTCAGACCATGAACGATCACATCCACGAAACTGATCTGTCCAAACGTCCCTTTACCTTAAAAGGTGACAAAGACACCTACACCTGCGATGCCCTGATCATCTCGACTGGCGCCAGTGCTCAGTACCTGGGCCTAGAATCTGAAAGCAACTTCATGGGTCGCGGTGTCAGTGCTTGCGCGACCTGCGATGGCTTCTTTTATCGCGACAAACCGGTCGCCGTCATCGGCGGCGGTAACACTGCAGTCGAAGAAGCGCTGTATCTGGCCAACTTGGCCAGCAAGGTCACCCTGGTCCATCGTCGCGACAAACTGCGCGCGGAAAAAATCCTGCAGGATCGCCTGTTCCAGCGCGAGGCCGAGGGCAAAGTCGAGATCGTCTGGGATCATCAACTCACCGAAGTGAATGGCGATGCAATGGGTGTGACCGGACTGACCCTGTCGAGCATGAAAGACGACAGCACTCGCCAGGTAGATGTGCACGGCGTGTTTATCGCGATCGGGCACAAACCCAACACCGACATCTTTGCCGGGCAGTTGGACATGAAAGACGGTTATTTGATCACCGAATCCGGTCAACACGGCAACGCCACACAAACCAGCGTTCCTGGTGTCTTTGCAGCCGGCGATGTGGCGGATCACATCTACCGCCAAGCGATTACCAGTGCGGGCTTTGGCTGCATGGCCGCACTCGACGCCGAGCGCTTTCTGGACGAAGAAGGCTAAACCTTGCTCAGCTGGTTAGATCCAGAGCACCTGGCTTTTCCAGCGCCGAATCTGGCGCTGGACGACCCTGACGGATTGCTAGCAGCCGGCGGGGATTTATCCCCCCAACGCCTGTTACTGGCTTATCACAGCGGAATCTTTCCGTGGTTCAGCGATGATCAACCCATCTTATGGTGGTCGCCTAATCCCCGATACTTAGTTCGCCCTGGCGAAGTGAAAATCCGACGATCCCTTAAAAAGACCCTTCGCAACGCAGGCTTTGAAGTCACGTTTAATCAAGCATTTGATCGAGTCATTCGAGCCTGCAGCGACCGAGATGAGACTTGGATCAACTCGGATATGATTCAGTCCTATGGGCAGTTGCATCAATTGGGATGGGGCCGCAGTGTAGAAACTTGGTATCAAGGAGAGTTGGTCGGCGGCCTGTATGGCATCGCAATGGGACGCTTTTTCTTTGGTGAATCCATGTTTAGTCTGCGCACTGACGCCAGCAAAGTGGCCTTTGCCACACTGGCCCGTCAGTTACAGCAGTGGGGGTATGAGTGGATCGACTGTCAGGTTGCAACCGATCATCTGATTTCGCTGGGAGCCCAAGGGGTGCCCAGAGAGGCTTTTGTTCACGAGTTAAAGCAACACGCCGGCCCTGCTCCGCACTTAGCCAGCCCACCGGCGGCATGGCCCACCCATCCGGCCATCGCGTGGTAACGCCATGAGTGATTTAAACGATGTCCGGTTTTTCGCGACCGCCCCACACGACTGCAGCTATCTGGATAATCAAGTTGCAACCACTCTGTTCGCCGATCCTGACGTCAACATCGCGGGTGAGGACTACCAAACCCTGACGCTGGTCGGCTTTCGCCGCAGCGGGAAATATTTCTATCGTCCACAATGTGGCTCCTGCCAAGCCTGCGTCAGTGTGCGTATTCCCGTGGCTAAGTTCGAATGGACCCGCCGATTCAAAAAAACCATGAAAGCCAATCAGGGCATGACCGCGCAATGGCAGCTGCCCTACATTGACGACGAGGTCTACCAGCTCTACAGCCGCTATATCAACATTCGGCATCCCGACGGGGACATGC
>CBFHLC010000024.1:0-30092 GCA_965656605.1 Litorivicinus sp.
CGAGCAACGAGCAACGAGCAACGAGCAACGAGCAACGAGCAACGAGCAACGAGCAACGAGCAACGAGCAACGAGCAACGAGCAACGAGCAACGAGCAACGAGCAACGAGCAACGAGCAACGAGCAACAATAATAATGCCGTCACCCTAGACCATCGCGCCTAGCGCAACCGCACAACCTGAATACACTAGGATCATGGATGATCTCTGGCCCACTCTTTCTCGATGGCTGTCGCCTAGCGCCCAGTTTGCCTTTTCACTGGGTCGCGACCGAATCACATTGATCGCAGCGGGCGTTGCGTTTTACGCCCTGATTGCGATCTTCCCGACACTGCTGGGACTGGTCAGTCTATTTGGTTTCTTTCTGGATCCTGCGCAACTCAACCATCTGCTGTCGGATCTTGAGGAGCTGATGCCGGCGGAGGCCTACACCCTAATCAATGCCGAATTAACGCGATTAACCAGCCAAGGCCGATCCCAACTGGGCGTGACTACCTTTGTCAGTCTGGCCGTGGCCCTGTGGGGCGCAGGGAAAGGTGTTCGCGCCATGATGAGCGCCCTAAATGTGGCGTATCGTGAAGATGAGACCCGTGGATTCTTTCGTCTGCATCTGATGTCGCTGGGACTGACCCTAGGCGGTCTGGCGATGGGGGTGCTGATGTTATTGACTCTGATCTTGCTGCCCGTCGCGTTGAAATTCTTGGACTGGATTCCGCTGCTGGAGGCGGCACTGAAATTTGCACGCTGGCCCATTATAGGTGCGTTTTTATTTATGGCCCTGGCTGTGCTGTACCGTTTCGGGACGGATCGCACCCAACAACCGGCCTCATTGTGGCGGGACTGGGGCGCTCTGATTGCGATTGGATTATGGCTGGCTGGATCTGTCGGCCTGTCGGTCTACGTATCCAAAATCGCCAGCTACTCAGCCACGTATCAGTCGCTGAGTGCGGTGATTATCTTGATGATGTGGTTATGGATGAGCGCGCTGGTCGTCCTGATCGGCGCATCCATCAATGCTCATATTGAAAAAGCCAACACCTGCGAGATGTGAGTCATGGGGCGGCCAGATTGTTCGTGCCAGGTGTTCATGGCCGCCTGGACCTGCTTCATGTCCCGTTGTGAGCTGGCTGTTTTGTCGATGACTCCCTCGCGAATCAACGCTGCATTGACGTCGCGAGTCAGCACGAATGCACTCTTGCCTAAGCGACGCAGTGCATGACACCCCGACATGCCGCCTAGTCGAGCACCGCCACGCTTGAGTACCTTCATCAATCCAATCTGATCGGTTTCGGGCCAATTAGCGAAAGCCCGACCCCGATCTCCATATTCGGTTTGCAACTCCCGAATAAAGATCGCGTTGTCACGAACGCAGCGAATGCTGGTGGGATTGCGAATAATCCGAGTGTCCTTGGTTAACGCTTCCAGCTCATCCGGACCCAACATGGCGCAATGCATGGTGTCGAATCCGCGGAAGGCCTCTTCGTGCCCGGGCCATTTATTACGCACAACATCCCAACGAAACCCAGCTCGGAAGACGCAGTGGCTGAACGAGCTCAGCCACCGATCATCACTGATCTCGTTTAGCTCTTGCGTGCTTTTAACGTCGTACAGCATGGCTTTGAGGGCGGCTTCGCCACCCCAGCGATCACTGGCCATGCCCCATAGCTCAACAAATGGACGCACTTACAGACTCCAGATAGTCGCGCTCAGCGGCGCCAGCTGCGCCTCATCAGTACTCAAGAACGACTCGCGAACCATCGTCGCGCCCGCTGGAGGCGACAACGAAACAGTCTGCAGCCCCATATTCAGTGCGACCCATAGGGTTTGCTGATCAGTGCTGCGGGTAAACACCAACAACTCGTCATCGCGCTCTTGAACCTGAATATCGCCGTGCATCAATGCCGGCTGATGCTTGCGCCAATGGATCAGGGCGCGCGTCAGATTCAGGGTTGAATCAGGCGCAGATTGAGCATCCACCGCCATGGCTTGGTGGAAGTCGCGCACCGGCAACCAGGGCTGCGAGGCCGAGAACCCGCCATGCTTGGACTGGCTTTGCCAGACCATTGGCGTCCGACACCCGTCACGCCCCACATGATTGGGGTACATCATGATGTCGTAAGGGTCGACCAGCTCTTCCAGCGTCAATTCAGGTTGCTGTAGACCGAGCTCCTCACCTTGATACAGGCTGACGCTGCCACGCAGGGTCATCAACAATAGGTTGAACAGGCGTGCTCGCTGAACGGGAGTCCCGCCATAGCCAGACCAACGATCAACAACACGGGCAAAGTCGTGATTGGATAGCGCCCAGCACGGCCACCCGTCGCCAATCATGCCTTCCATCTGATTGATGACTTTACGGATGTGAGCTGCGCCCACGTTGTCGTTCAAGAAATCAAAGCTGTAGGCCATGTGCAGGCGCTGATCGGTCTGGGTGTATTGCGCCATCATTTTCGGATCGTCGCTGCCGACTTCTCCCACCGTAGTGGTCACACCAAACTCGTCCATCAACTCCCGAATGCGGCCCAGAAATGCGATGTTGTCCGGATGATCTTTGTCATACACGTGCTGTTGAAAAAAGTACGGGTTATCCGCTGTGCCCCCGGCGCTGCCGTCGAATGTCGACATGTCACGAGGCGGGTTGTCGCGCAATTCCAAATCGTGCATGTAAAAGTTTGCGGTATCCAGACGGAAACCATCGACGCCCAGCTCTAACCAAAAGCGCATCTCGCCCAGCACCGCGTCTTGAACCTCAGGGTTGTGCAAGTTCAGATCGGGCTGCTCGCGCAGGAAGTTATGCATGAAGTACTGCTTGCGCTGGCTATCCCACTCCCATGCCGTGCCGCCAAAGATGCTCATCCAGTTGGTGGGTGGCGTCCCGTCGGGCTTGGCATCGTGCCAGATGTACCAATCGGCCTTGGGATTAGTCGCATCACTTCGGCTTTCCTTAAACCACGCGTGCTCGTTCGATGTGTGACTGATGACCTGATCAATGATGATCTTGATGCCCAAGGCGTGAGCCTTTTCCAGCAACGCCTTGAAGTCATCCAAGGTGCCAAAGCTAGGGTCAACATCGCGGTAGTCCGAGACGTCGTAGCCAAAGTCTTTCATCGGAGATTTAAAGAAGGGTGACAGCCAAATCGCATCGACATTCAGGCTGGCCACGTAGTCGAGCTTTTCAGTGATACCGCGCAGATCGCCAACGCCGTCGGCGTTCGCGTCAAAGTAGCTGCGTGGATAGATTTGGTAGATGACGCCACCGCGCCACCAAGGGTTGCCTGTTGTCATTGTTAGCCCCGGTCAGAAATTGACGAAAGTCTAACGCGTTGCTGACAACAATTCAGGTGTTGTTGATGCAGTCGTCGATCTGTTTTAACAGCTCGATGACCTCGCGGGGAAAATGAGCTTGGGTCGCATACATCTCGCCCATATCGGCGATATTGCACGGGCGGGGCAAGGGACCCTGAGCCTGCAATACCAGTCGTATTTTTTCGATAAAGATGTACTGCAGCCAGCAAGGAAAGGACATGGTGTCGACCGCGAAGGGTTGGGTGCTGGCTAGGGCTTCTTTGCTTGGGCGATCCGGGGTGTACAGGCCGTGCTGGACCAAGGCGGCTTCCAGCTGATTTAGCAAACTATCGAGCGGGTTCACTGGGCAGCCCTCACAGCGTCTTCTAGTTTGAAGATGGATTGGTTGGTCTGAGCACGGAACTGATCAATTGCTCGCAAGCGCTCGGCGATTTCTCGTAGCTGTGTCGTCTGTTGGCCAACCTGTTCTTGGATGACCGAGACCTCTAGTTCCAGCGCATCACTGGCTGAGCTGACCGGCCGATCGGCTAAATCACTGATGTCGCGTTGCATGTCGATCAGGCGCTGATCGCTGACAGTTAAACGGCCGCTAAGCTCGGAAACGTCAGCGTTGAGTCGCTCAATCTGAATTTCGCTGTTGGACAGCAAGGTCGGAAAGGATGCGGCACGCTCATCCTGTGCATCGATGCGAGCGGATTGCGCCTCAATACGCTCGAGCAGACCGGCTAGGCGGGTTGCGATGTTGGCTTGCTCGGACTGAGTGTTTGCCAGGCGTTGGGCCAGGCTTTGATCCTGATCTTTAGACTGTCCTAGCTCCTCTAGCAAGGCATCCAGACGCCCTTCCAGGCGCTGGGTATTGCCAGCTACGTCATTGATCCGCGCATCAGCCTGGGCAATCGCGCTGGCGTTACCCGATACGCCCTGCCCTGCTAGTAAATCCAAGCGCTCGGCCAGCTCGCCATTGACCAACAGCTGCTCGCTTAACGAGCGCTGAGTGTCCTCGAGTTGACGCTGAACCTCATCAAATCGACGCTCCAAATCGCCCAACTGAATCGATTGATCCTTACCCTGGGACTGGGTCCGTCCATGTAGCGTCAGGTTCCAGTAACCCAAGCCCGCGACGCCAGCCAGTGCAATTATCAGCAACAGCCAAGCAAAGAAGCCCATGCCACGTTTAATCACCGTGGGGCCAGCCGCGGGTGCGGCGATGGTGGGCTCGTCTAGCGTGTCCAATTCGGACAGCTTGGGTTCTTGGCGCATTACAGGATCCTTTATCGTCGGGACAGTCTAGCAAGGGCATTGAAATAGGTCACCGGCACCCCTATCTTCTTTGCACAAAACCAAACCCTGTAACGGAGCACATCATGGCCTTTGAATTGCCTGCATTGCCCTACGCACAAGACGCGTTGGCACCTCACATCTCAAAAGAAACTTTGGAATTCCACCACGGCAAGCACCACAAGACCTACGTGGACAACCTAAACAACCTAGTGCCCGGCACCGAATTCGAAGGCAAGTCACTGGAAGACATCATCACGTCTTCTTCAGGCGGCATCTTTAACAACGCAGCTCAGGTTTGGAACCACACGTTCTACTGGAACTGCCTATCTCCTAACGGTGGTGGCGAGCCCACTGGCGCGCTGGCTGACGCAATCAACGAAACCTTCGGTAGCTTTGAAGCATTCAAAGAAGAGTTCACCAAAACCTCTGTCACGACTTTCGGTTCTGGCTGGGGCTGGTTGGTCAAAACTGCTGACGGCAAGCTGGAACTGGCTAGCACTATCGGCGCGGGTAACCCCCTAACCGAAGGCAACACACCGCTGCTGACGTGTGACGTTTGGGAACATGCCTACTACGTTGACTACCGCAACGCCCGTCCTAACTACCTGAAAGCATTCTGGGAGTTGGTCAACTGGGAATACGTATCTGAGCAGTTCGCTAAGTAATACGCTTCCATTCGAAAAAAGCCTGCTAGATCTGCAGGCTTTTTTTTTGCCCGCCAAAACTGGTCCGTTGAACCCTCAAAACTTCTACGAATTCCCACGCAACTGCTATTACTTACACGACGTAAATAAAAGGCAGTCCCCATGGAGTTCTGGATAGGTTTGGCCGTTGTGGCCGGCATCACCCTCTACATCATCGGCGAATACCTGGCCGACGCCTCGGCGGTGCAGTTCACCCGAAACCCGCAAGGCATTGCCATAGCACTTAACCGCATTCGCTGGGGTAGCGGCAGTTATGTTCAACACCCCAACCGTGCCAGCCACCGGCATTTGTTTTTTGCCGAGGCCGATTAGTGTTCAAGTCTTGGTTCAGCACTCACCCCGCTTTGGAGACGCGGATCCTGCCCCGCTTTGATCTAAAGGCGCCGATGCCCAGCCACAAAACTCAGCAAAGCATTCAGCGCAATCAGACCCGACAACCGCAGTCGGCCGAACAAATCATTCATAACAGCATCCCAGCGGCCGAAAGCCTGCAAGCGCTGCCCATGAACCTGCTGGCCATGGCGCATGATCCCACCCAAGTCCCCGCGCTATTACTGTCACTAATTGCCCAACAGGATCGCGATGAGCTGAGCGATGAGGCCCGTCTACAGCTGATCAATATCGCCGCCCCGTCACTGCGCACCTTGGTCGAGCCGGCCCGTTCGAACCTGGCGCTGGAGATGCAACAGCAAGCGCAGATGGATGGGTTAATCACGCCCTTTGAGATTCTGCTGATGGGCCTGGCCTGCAATCTGATGGACGCCGGCCAGCACCTACACACCGGACCTAAACAGGCAGATCTAGTGATTGCCGCCGGACGATGGCTAAGCTATTTAGCCGCGCAAGGCGCCCAGAGTCGGAGCGCCGCAGAGCAAGCATTCGATGACGGCGCGCGAGGCGTCACTACTGCAGGCATTGATGGAGTGTTTGAGCTGACGCTGAAACTCAACCGCCCTCACCCTAAACCCCACCCATAAAAAAACCCGCCGAAGCGGGTTTCTTATCTAAGCCAATAAGCGGCATTTTTCGAGCTGGAGCGAGTGAGTCAAGGCGCGCGAGTCGCCGGAAGCGCAGTGTAGGTAGCCTACTCGAGCACTCCGGCGACAAGCAGCAACGCAGACTCGCGAAGCTACAGCGAAGAAAAATTACATCATGCCGCCCATGCCGCCCATACCACCCATGTCAGGTGCTGCAGGCATAGCAGGCTTATCTTCAGGCAACTCGGTGACCATGCACTCGGTGGTGATCATCATGCCAGCAACAGAAGCCGCGGCCTGCAGAGCAGAACGGGTAACTTTTGCGGGATCCAAGATACCCATTTCCAGCATATCGCCGTACTCACCAGTGCCAGCGTTGAAGCCGTTAGCGCCTTCGCTGTTCTTGACCTTATCGACCACGACTGAAGGCTCGCCACCGGCGTTAGATACGATCTGGCGCATAGGCGCTTCCATCGCACGCATCGCCAAAGCAATACCGACGTTCTGGTCTTCGTTGTCACCGGTCAAGTCGCCGATGGCCTGCAATGCGCGGATCAGAGTTACGCCACCGCCGGCTACAACGCCTTCTTCGACCGCAGCACGAGTTGAGTGCAGCGCGTCTTCGACACGTGCCTTCTTCTCTTTCATTTCGACTTCAGAACCTGCGCCGACTTTGATCACTGCAACGCCACCAGCCAACTTGGCCTTACGCTCTTGCAGCTTCTCTTTGTCGTAGTCGCTAGAGGTTTCTTCCATCTGAGCTTCGATCTGCTTAACACGCGCCTGAATGTCAGCCGCTGCGCCAGCACCGTCGATAACCGTGGTGTTTTCTTTGCTGATCTGTACACGCTTAGCTGTACCCAGATCTTCCAAAGTTGCACCTTCAACGTTCAGACCAACTTCTTCACTGATCACAGTACCGCCGGTCAGGATCGCGATGTCCTGCAGCATGGCTTTACGACGATCACCGAAACCAGGTGCCTTAACCGCAGCGACCTTCACGATGCCACGCATGTTGTTGACGACCAACGTAGCCAAGGCTTCGCCTTCAACGTCTTCAGCAATGATCAACAGCGGCTTGCCAGCTTTCGCAACGGCTTCCAGCAAAGGAATCAGGTCACGGATTGAGCTGATTTTCTTGTCGACCAACAGAATGAAGGGGTCTTCCAACTCTGCAGTCATGTTGTCTTGGTTGTTGACGAAGTAAGGAGACAGGTAGCCGCGATCGAACTGCATACCTTCAACCACGTCTAGCTCGTCTTCGAAGCCTGAGCCTTCTTCGACGGTGATGACGCCGTCTTTGCCAACCTTGTCCATTGCGTCTGCAATGATCTGGCCAACCGCTGCGTCAGAGTTAGCAGAGATCGTACCGACCTGCGCCACTGACTTTGAATCCTCACAGGGCTTAGCCATCTCGCGGATAGACTCAACGGCCACCTTTACGGCCTTATCGATGCCGCGCTTCAGATCCATGGGGTTCATGCCCGCGGCTACTGATTTTAGGCCTTCGGTTACGATCGCCTGCGCCAATACGGTCGCCGTGGTGGTGCCGTCACCGGCTACGTCGTTAGCTTGTGAAGCAACTTCCTTGACCATCTGTGCGCCCATGTTCTCGAACTTATCTTTCAGCTCGATTTCTTTGGCAACAGAAACACCGTCTTTGGTCACGGTGGGAGCACCGAATGACTTGTCTAGGACGACGTTACGGCCTTTGGGGCCCAGGGTGACTTTAACTGCGTTGGCTAGGACGTTAACGCCTTCCAACATGCGCTGGCGAGCTGAGTCGCCGAACTGTACGTCTTTTGCTGACATAATAATTTTCTCCTAGATCTTACTTTTCAATAACGCCGTAGATTTCGCTTTCGTTCATAATCAGAAGCTCTTCGCCATCAACTTTGATGGTGTTAGAACCTGAGTACTGACCGAAAACAACCTGGTCGCCGACGCTGACGCCGACGGCACTGACGGTGCCGTTGTCTAGGGTTTTGCCTGGGCCTACCGCAACGACTTCACCCTGATTGGGTTTTTCAGCGGCACTGCCTGGTAGGACGATACCGCCAGAAGTCTTGGTTTCCTCTTCCATGCGGCGAACCACAACGCGATCCTGTAAAGGACGAATTTTCATCGCTTTTCTCTCCGATAGAGCTATTAATACGAGTTTCCGCGGGTGCGTACTGCTATCAAATTTGCATCCATGCCCGGCGTTACCGAGCGCCATCACCCCGCGCTTCACATGAATGGGACTGGGGGGATTGCTTTCAAGGGATTTAGGAAAAATATTTAGACTGATTTTGCATCTGGCAGCAGTCGATAAAACTGCTGATGCTGATCCACGCCACTGACATCGGCGGGGCCTTGCAGCCAATGGGTGGTACCTGGCAGTGATAGCCATGCCAGCTGCTGGGGCAATGCCGAAACCGGATCATCGACCAGCGCAAAATGATGTACCTGATCGGGTGCTGGCTGGGGCAAGCTACTCAGCACTCGCTGACTGAGCCCCGGCGAGCAGAACACTACCGCCGGCAGTCTTAGTGCTAGGGCTGCATACGTGGCCTCAACGGCACCTTTACTGTGCCCCACTAAGACCAGCCCATCGGGATCGAGGCGCTCCGCCAGTCGCTTGGCCTGCTCTAAATTGGAACTGACACCGCCGATCGCAGAGAACACATTGGTGACCCACTGAATCAGATGGAGTTTGCTATCAGCTTTGACTCGTTCCCACAGCTGATCCGAGACGGCGTTGCCGGCCGTGGTTCCACCAAACACCAAATAACGAGCATCACCAGCACTGACGTATCGAGCGACCATCGCTGAATCATTACAGCAGACGGCACCGTGCGGCGTCAGTGTAAATGACAGTGACTGGCAAACATCGGATAGATCTATGGATTGATACTTGGAGGGTAGTCGCCCGTCGTACATCGACTGAGCCAACCACGCCAGCTCAATCTTCTCGCTTGAACTCGCCATCAATCACGTCAGAGTCACTTTTAGACCGCGCAGCCTGAGCAAACTGAACGTTGCTGACCAGTCGCGGCTCTAACCAACGACGAACCGCGGCCCCCATAGCCGCACGGGTTCCAGGAATTAAGCAGGCAAATCCAAAGGCGTCGGTGGCGAACCCCGGCGTCAATAACAATGCCCCGCCGACCGCCACCAGCAGGCATTGAGCCAACTCACTGATCGGCAATTGACCTTGTTCTAGACGTCCTTGAGCCGCCATTAACAGCGCCCGCCCTTGCGACTTTAACAGTTGAGCCCCGATCACCGCGGTTAGCACTACCAAGCCCAGAGTAGACCAGAATCCAATGATTCCGCCGACCTGAACCAGAATGGCGACCTCGATTAGAGGGATGATTAGGAATAGTAGTAGCGGCATAACAGTCCTTTAGTCTTTGGAATAAGGTACCACAGGATTTCGCTCGCCCCTCTATTCCGCACCGCACAAAATGGTTATGTTGTGTATATCCCAAATAAGGATCTCAACATGAAATTAGAACAAAAACTCATCATGATTACCGGTGGCGGACAGGGACTCGGTCGAGCCATGGCGTTACGTTTGGCCGAACAAGGCGCCCGCTTGGCGCTGGTCGATATGAATCCTGAACACCTCGAGGAAACCTGTCAGCTGGTCGCAAACGCTGGCAGCAGCGCGCAAGGCTATGTCTGCAACGTCGCGGATGAAGAAGCCGTGGTGCAAACCGTCAAGGACATCGCCGCACAACAAGGCACGATTTCGGGCTTGGTCAACAATGCCGGCATCACCCGTGACGGTCTGCTGTTAAAAGCCAAAGACGGCGTTGTGACTGCCAAGATGGAATTGTCTCAGTGGAACCAAGTCATTGACGTGAACTTGACCGGTGTTTTTCTATGCACCCGAGAAGTTGCCGCACACATGGTTGAAGCCGGCGAGCAAGGCTGCTTGATTGCGATCTCTAGCATCAGTCGTCACGGCAACTTAGGACAAACCAACTACGTCGCCAGTAAAGCCGGCGTTGCCGCCATGACCGTGACCTGGGCCAAAGAGCTGGCCCGCTACGGCATCCGCACCGGCGCGATCGCACCGGGCTTTATCGGAACGGACATGGTCATGAGCATGCGCGATGACGTATTAGAGAAAATCGCCAACGGCATCCCGGCGAAGCGTTTGGGCCAACCTGACGAAATTGCCCATGCCGTGCAGTTCATCTTAGAAAACGACTACTTCAGCGGGCGCATCTTGGACGTAGATGGTGCGCTGCGCATATGAGTGAGCTGCCTGCGGCCCAACGGATCTATCTGGTATTGGATGGTATTCCGAAGGGCTGCTGGTGCAGCTACGGCGACGTCGCCAGCAAAGCTGGCCTGCCCGGCCGAGCACGCTGGGTCGGCCAGATCCTCTCAAAGCTTCCCAATGACAGTCAGCTTCCCTGGCACCGTGTCATGAATGCGCAAGGGCGCATTGCTTTCGATTCAAATGACCCCAGAACACTGCGGCAACTAGAGCAACTGGCTCACGAGGGACTGACCCCCGTGGCAGGCCGATTTCCGGTCAACGCTCGCTGGATTTAGAACGGAAACTTCATGGGCAATCGATTAAGCAAAATCACCACGCGCACCGGCGATGACGGCACCACAGGTCTGGGTGACGGCTCGCGTGTCAACAAAGACGACTTGCGCATGCAGGCCATTGGCGACGTTGACGAGCTGAATAGCTTTATCGGCGTGCTCCGTTCAGCACTAGCGGACGATGATGCCGAGCAAACCCTACTAAGCGCCATGCAGCACCATCTATTTGATTTGGGTGGCGAATTGGCGGTTCCTGGGTTTGAGCTGGTGACCGAAGCACATCTGAGCACCATCGAAGAACACAGCGAGCGTTTAAACGCAGATCTACCGCCGCTAAAGGAATTTATTCTGCCCGCAGGCACCGCAGCGGCCAGCCACTGCCACGTCGCTCGGGCCGTTGCACGACGTGCTGAGCGCAGCGTGGTGGCGTTACGTGCCCGCGATACCGACGTGCGCGCTGAGTGTCAGCAGTATCTGAACCGAGCCAGCGATGTGCTGTTTATCCTATCCCGTAGTCTGTGCCGTCGCGATGGTGGAACCGAGGTCTACTGGCAACGCTAGGAGCGCCGCATTGTAGCGCCCTGCTCGGCATAGAATCGAGCTGCTGCAGGGTGCAACGGAAAGCTAAGTCCCAAGGTCGCCCGCTGCAACTGAATGCCGGCGGCGGCAGCGTGAACATTTATTAAATATCTAGTGTGCGCGTACAGGCCGCGTAGGACCATTGTGACCTCGGAATCATTCATATCAGAGCGCCCCAACAAAACGTTGGGTTGCGCCATAGTACGGATGGGCTGACGTTGCCCGGGGTAGGATCCAGCAGGCAGGGTCACCGGCTGCCATAAATCCAACCCCGCATCAGCCCGAATGACGTCACTAGGCGACACGCTGGCCACCTGCACCCCGCCCCGGCTGAGCTTGAAGGCTCGAGTCACGGCCGGCACCGGCACACCCCCCGGCAGATTAATCAAATCCACCGAGCCTGAAATAAGCGCGGTCACCGCGTCGCTGTAACCGTCATAATACAGACCATCTCGACGTTCAAACTCGAACCCCAACGATTCCAACAAGAACTGCCCACTACCCAGAGCGCCGCTGCCTGGCGAGCCTAGGTTGATCGATACATCCTTGCCGGCCAGCGCGCGCAAATCGCTTTGAGATGATAGCCCTGAGCGCATCACAAAGTGCTCGACATTCGGCCACAGGGCGCCCAGCGATACGATGTCCTGCGGGGGCGCAAAATCACTGAATTGGCCGGTTCGCTCGAACGCTTTCCGGGCGAACAGGCTCTGGCAGATCGCCATGTCGCAGTCACCGAACTGCAAACGGTCCAGATTCTCGATGCTACCGGCCGATGAGATAGCAGCCAGCCTCCGTCGCTTGCGGGGTGTGCGCTGGGCGTTTACCAACTGAGCGAGCCCGACACCGATCGGATAATAGGTCCCACCGGTAGTTCCTGTGCTCAATACCAATGGCCGCTGACGAATATTCGCAAGCGAAGGCGCGGCCATTGAAGCCAGCCCGGCTGTTAACAGTAGTCGTCGTTTCATTGGGTTTAAGTAAAGCAAAAAAAAGCGCCCCGAAGGACGCTTTTTGCCAAGTAGTACTGAGTATTACAGCAGCAACTCTCGGATATCGCCCAGCAACTGACCCATGCGTGTCGTGAAACGCGCACCGTCGGCACCGTTTACGGCGCGGTGGTCATAGCTCAAGCTGATTGGCATGATCAGGCGGGGTTCGAAACCTTTGCCATCCCATACCGGCTGCATGCTGGCCTTAGAGACCCCCATAATCGCCACTTCAGGGTTGTTCACGATCGGAGTGAACTGTGTACCGCCGATCGAACCCAGTGATGAGATGGTAAAGCACCCGCCGGTCATGTCTGCCGCTGTCAACTTACGATCACGCGCCTTGCCAGCCAACACAATGGTTTCACGGGCAATGTCGTAAATCGACTTTTTGTCAGCGTCACGAATCACGGGAACCATCAGGCCTGCCGGTGTATCCACAGCCATACCGACATGCACGTAATCCTTCTTGATGATCTCGCCAGACTCCATGTCCAGTGCAACGTTGAACTGGGGCAGCTCACGCAGCACGGTGGCGACCGCTTTAATCATAAAGGGCAGCGGAGTCAGCTTGACGCCGGCTTTCTCGGCTGCCGCTTTCTTGGCTTTGCGGAAGGCTTCCAGCTCAGTGATGTCGACTTCATCGAACTGCGTAACCGCCGGTACGTTCAACCATGACTTGGTCATGTTATCCGCAGTGACCTTGTGCAGCTTGGACATTTTCTCGCGGGTTACCGGACCAAACTTCGAAAAGTCTGGCAGCTTGACCACAGGAATGCCGTTGGACGCCACACTACCACTGGCAGCCGGTGCCGCCGTAGCTGGATTCGCCATCGCTTGCTTGACGAAGTTTTGAACGTCTTCTTTTAGAACACGATTACGGGGTCCGGTTGGGGTTACACGACCCAGATCAACACCCAAATCACGGGCCATTGCACGCACAGCCGGTCCAGCATGCACATCAATGGCTGGGCTGGTTGGGCCTGCAGTAGGTGGCTTAGCCGGTGCCGTAGCACTGGGTGCAGCTGCCTTGTCCGCGATCGGGGCTGCTGCGGGAGCCGCAACAGGAGCGGGAGCCGCCGCGGGCGCCGCGCCAGCTGACGCCAAGGTTGCGATAGCAGTGCCTTCGCTGACCTTGTCACCTTCCTTGACGGTAATCGATTCAATTACGCCATCCGCAGGTGCAGGGATTTCCATGCTGGCCTTGTCCGACTCCAACACGATTAGCGTGTCTCCCTCGGATACGCTGTCGCCGGCGCTAACCGACACTTCGATCACTTCAACATCAGTCGCTTCGCCGATGTCCGGCACGCTGACCTGGACGCTGGCACTCGCAGCCGGGGCGGCAACGGGCGCTGGGGCCTGGGCTGGAGCCGCTTCCTGAGCCACCGGTTCAGGTGCGGCCGCGGGTGCAGCTCCGGCTGAGGCGATGGTGGCAATCTCGTCACCCTCACCCACCTTGGCACCTTCAGCAACAACCAAGCTCTGGACAACACCGCTCACGGGTGAGGGGATCTCCATGCTGGCCTTATCTGATTCCAACACGATCAGCGTGTCACCTTCCTCGACGCTGTCACCCACCGCCACCGATACTTCGATGACTTCAACGTCGCTGGCCTCACCAATATCAGGCACTCGAGCCACCTGACTGGCAGCCGCGGGTGCTGCAGTTGCTGCCGCCTGAGGGGCTGCTGGCTCTGCCGCTGCAGGAGCCGGTTCTGCCGCCATGCTTTGGGCACCCGCCATCACAACGATGTCGGCACCTTCGTTCACTTGGTCGCCTTCCTTGATCAGGATCTGCTGGATCACTCCGCCTTGAGGGGCGGGGATTTCCATGCTGGCTTTGTCTGATTCGAGGACGATTAAGGTATCGCCCTCTTCAACTGTGTCACCGACTGCCACTGAAACTTCAATGACTTCGACTTCGCTGGCGTCACCAATGTCTGGGACTTTTACGTTCATATCACTCATGTCCTTAGTCACCCTTACGCGAAGATCGGGTTCATTTTGTTAACGTCGATGCCAAAGTCTTTGATCGCTTTGGTTACTACCGCAGGCTTGATGTCGCCTTTCTCGACCAGGGCCGTCAGAGCTGCCAGTACCACGTAGTGACGGTTCACTTCGAAATGCTCACGCAACTTAACGCGGCTGTCCGAACGACCAAATCCGTCTGTGCCCAGTACTTTGTAGATGCCCGGCACCCACTCACGTACTTGATCGGCATACAGCTTGATGTGATCGGTAGCGGCGATGACCGGCGCGTCAACTTCGCTAAGCACCTGAGTGATCCACGGCGTCTGAGCTTTCTTGCCTGGGTTCAACAGGTTGGTGCGCGAAACATCCAAGCCATCACGGCGCAACTCGTTAAAGCTGGTCGCACTGAGCACATCTGCATCAACGTTAAAGTCGCTGGCCAGAATTTCAGCCGCGGCTTCTACTTCACGCAGGATGGTGCCCGAGCCCATCAACTGAACGCGCAACTTGCGCTTACCCGCTGACTTCTTGAGGCGATACAGCCCCTTCAGAACGCCTTCTTGACACCCTTCAGGCATTTCAGGATGCGGGTAGTTCTCGTTCATCAGCGTCAAATAGAAGCTGACATTTTCAGCATCCTGGTACATACGCTTCAGACCGTTCTGAACGATGATTGCAACTTCGTGTGCGTAAGTCGGATCGTAAGACACCACGTTGGGAATCACGCCAGCAAAGATATGGCTGTGGCCATCTTGGTGCTGCAAACCTTCGCCATTTAGCGTGGTACGACCGGCAGTCGCGCCCAACAGGAAGCCTTTGACCTGCATATCACCCGCGGCCCATGCCAAGTCACCAATACGCTGGTGGCCGAACATGGAGTAGTAGATGTAGAACGGAATCAGAGGCACGCCGTAGTTTGCGTAGGCCGTACCGGTTGCGATCCAGCTGGACATCGCACCGGCTTCGTTGATGCCCTCTTCCAGAATCTGACCAGCCGAGCTCTCGTGGTAGCTCAAGACCATGTCTGAGTCGTGCGGTGTGTACTTCTGGCCTTCGGTTGAGTAGATACCGATCTGCTTGAACATGCCTTCCATACCAAAGGTACGGGCTTCGTCAGGAACAATCGGGACCGCGTATTTGCCGATCTGCTTGTCTTTAACGATCGTAGCCAGCATTCGGACGAAAGCCATCGTGGTTGAGTTTTCACGCTCACCGCTGCCTTTTGTCTGAGCTTTAAACTTGTCCAGCGTAGGCACTTCGATGCCCTTAAAGCTGTTGTCACGCGCCGGCAAGAACCCACCCAAATCCTGGCGGGCTTTCTTCATGTACTGAACTTCAGCACTGTCCGGGCCAGGTGTGTAGTACGGCAGATCGCTGAGCTGCTCGTCAGTGATCGGCAGTGCAAAGCGATCACGGAACGCCTTGAGGTTGTCCGCGTCTAGCTTTTTAGACTGGTGCGAAGGGTTACGCGACTCACCTGATGAGCCCATGCCGTAGCCTTTGACGGTTTGCGCCAGGATAACGGTCGGCTGGCCTTTGTGGGCCTTGGCCGCCGCATAGGCTGCGTATACTTTGTAAGGATCGTGACCGCCGCGGTTCAGCTTGCCGACTTCTTCGTCTGACATGTGCTCAACCAGCTTTAGCAACTCAGGATCGGTACCAAAGAAGTGTTCACGGGTGTACGCGCCGCCGTTGGCTTTGCAGTTCTGCAATTCGCCATCGACCACTTCGTCCATGCGCTTTTGCAGCAGACCTTTGGTGTCTTTCTCGAACAGCGGATCCCAATGACGGCCCCACAAAACTTTGATGACATTCCAACCTGCGCCGCGGAAGACGCCTTCCAACTCTTGAACGATCTTGCCGTTACCGCGGACCGGACCGTCTAAGCGCTGCAGGTTGCAGTTAATAACGAACACCAAGTTGTCCAGCTTTTCACGGCCAGCCAACGAGATCGCGCCCAGTGATTCGGGCTCATCCATCTCGCCATCACCCAAGAACGCCCAGACTTTTTGGCTGGTAGCGGGCTTAAGGTCACGGTTCTCCATGTAACGCATGACGTGCGCCTGGTAGATCGCCTGCAAGGGACCTAGGCCCATCGAGACCGTGGCGAACTGCCAGTAGTCAGGCATCAACCAAGGGTGTGGGTAGCTAGACAGACCCTTGCCGTCGACTTCGCGACGGAAGTTGTCCAGGTCCTGCTCACTAAAACGACCCTCAAGGTACGAGCGCGCGTACATCCCAGGCGATACGTGGCCCTGGTAATAGATCAGGTCAGGACCTTCGGGATGATCTGGGCCCTTCCAGAAATAGTTGAAGCCGATTTCGTACAGCGTCGCTGCAGATTGATAAGACGCAATGTGACCGCCCAAGTCGTCCCCGGTTTTACCAGCGCGCATCACCATGGCTAGCGCATTCCAGCGAACCAACGAGCGAATACGACGTTCCATGAACAAGTCGCCGGGCATCGGAGATTCTTCGGTTTTCGGGATGGTGTTGCGATAGGGAGTGGTCAAGGCTACCGGAATCTGAGCGCCGACTTGTGACGCGCGATTCACCAACCGCTTGAGCAAATAACCGGCACGATCCACGCCTTCGTAGCGCAGTACCGATTCAAAGGAATCAACCCACTCTTGGGTTTCGGTTGGGTCTAAATCTGATTTATCTGGATGGTTGGCCATGTCGTGCTCCCTAGTCGAATACATTTCGTGTGCTCGATGGCTTGTGGCCAGAACACTCGCTTTTTCTTGTTATTCCAGACCTTTTAGCCGTTTACGGCTTAAATAGGTCACGCCTCTGGGATGTTATTTGCCGCTCTTTGGCGGCTAAATTATCTCGGACCATTTCTGTGACGGTCTCTAGATGTTCTCGTGCGCTAGCCCTTGCCCGCTCAGGGTTTGGATCCAACACAATGTGCTGCAACATGCGTTCATGCTGCGCACGAATTTTTTGTCGTGGCTCGCTGGCCCGTTCAGTGCGCCCTAGGTTGCCAATGATGTTGTCCCTAAGCAAGAGGAACATTGTACGCATCACATGCAAAAGTACGGGGTTATGAGCTGCTTCTGCTATCGCCAAGTGAAATTCAGCGTCCGCCGCAGCCTCTTCTTCTAGGGTACCAATGACCTGTGCACGCTTGAGCTCGTCGTACTTACGCTGAATCAACTGGCGGTCCTCGTCGGTTCCGCGCTCTGCTGCTAGGCGAGCTGCCAGACCCTCGAGGGCGTGTCGAAACTCGATCACGGATTCAGCCGCGTGTGAGTCCTCATTCAACAGATTCAGCAACGGGTCAGTAAAGCTGGCACCGACGCCATCGGCCACATACGTACCACCGCCCTGACGACGGTTGACCAACCCACGCGCATTCAACTTTTGTAGGGCGTCACGGACGCTGGGGCGGGACACTTTAAAACGTTCTGCTAGGGCGCGCTCTGTCGGCAAGCGCTGTCCTGCCTGCATTGTGCCCTCTAGTATCATCGCTTCGATTTGATCGACGATGGTGTCGGACACTCTAGAGTTGGATGACATGTTGCCCGTCCTTGATCGTAGTTCCACCGAAAGGTTGGTGTAGTTTGGTGCAAGAGTTTACCATCAATTGGTCAGACCAATAAAACTGAGAAAGACTATGCGAGACGTTTATTACTTTGGCACCTGTCTGGTGGATCTATTCTACCCCAGCGCGGGAATGGCCGGCATCAAATTGCTCGAACAGGCCGGGTGCAAGGTGATCTACCCGAACGAGCAAAGCTGCTGTGGTCAGCCACCTTTTAACAGCGGATTTCGAGAAGAAGCTGCTGCGATCGCTATTAATCAGTTGAAACTGTTTCAAGAATCCCACGACGTGGTCGTGCCCTCGGGCAGTTGCGCCGGCATGATCAAACATCATTGGCCGGATTTGTTGCGCGGCACAGAACACGAAGCCGCCGCTAACGCCTTAGCCGCACGCACCTATGAGCTGGGGGAGTATCTGGTCGATCACTTAAAGGTTCAGCTGTCTGATCAGGGCGAGCCCACCACCATCGTGCTGCACACCAGCTGCAGTGCTCGTCGCGAGATGGGTGTTGCCGAACAAGGCAAGGCGCTGCTGGCACAGCTAAGCAATGTCACTGTCGAGGTCGCCGCGTACGAGACGGAGTGTTGCGGATTTGGCGGTACCTTTTCGGTTAAACAGCCAGAAATTAGCGCTGCCATGGCCGAGGACAAAACCACGCACTTAGCTGCGGTCGGTGCAGATACCTTTGTTTGTGGTGATTCGGGTTGCTTGATGAACCTCTCCGGCACTCTGGAAAAGCGAGGCATCCAGTTGGATAGCTCGCATTTGTACGATTTCATTTGGGAGCGTGTGCAATGAATGCCAAAGCGAATTTCACCGATGCCGCGAAAACAGCGCTGGAAAACCCAACGCTACGTTCAAATTTTCGGTCAGCCATGGACAGCCTGCGCGAACGACGGGCCCATCAATTTCCAGACACTCTGGAGCTAGAGGGCGCCCGTGATCTGGCCAGTGCGATTCGTAGCCGCGCCCTGAATTCTCTGTCAGACAACCTGATCGAGCTCGAAAAAAACTGCCTGGCTAACGGCATCCAAGTTCATTGGGCAGAAACGCCATCTGAAGCCAACCAGATCATCCTGGACATCTGTCAGCGCCATGACGCCAAGCACGTCATCAAGGGCAAATCGATGGTCAGTGAGGAATGCCACCTAAATGACTTTTTAGAGCAACACCAGATCGAGGCATTAGAGAGCGATCTAGGGGAGTACATCGTCCAGATCGATGGTGAAACGCCCAGCCACATCATCATGCCGGCGATCCACAAGAACAAACAGGAAATTGCCGAGCTGTTCGCCGAGAAGATTCCTGGCGTGGAGTACACCGAGGACGTTGACACACTGACAGCGATTGCCCGAAAGGTGCTGCGCCACAAATTCGAAAGCGCCGCCGTTGGCATCAGCGGAGTCAACTTTGCGGTGGCCGAGACTGGCACCCTGTGCCTGGTCGAAAACGAAGGTAACGGGCGCATGACGACCACGGTCCCACCCGTCCACATCGCCATCACCGGCATCGAAAAGGTCGTTCCGAAACTGACCGACATTGCACCGCTTTACTCCGTGCTGACCCGCAGCGCGACGGGGCAACATGCCACGACTTACTTCAACATGATCAGCAGCCCACGCCGGGAAGGTGAAAAAGACGGCCCGCAAGAGGTTCACTTGGTGCTGCTGGATAACGGTCGCAGCAAAATCTATAACGACGAGCGCATGCGCGAGACGCTGAAATGCATCCGCTGCGGCGCTTGCATGAACCACTGCCCGGTTTACACCCGGATCGGCGGCCACGCCTATGGCACGGTCTATCCCGGTCCGATCGGCCAAATTCTAAACCCCCAGCAGTACGGCATTGATCAGGCCGGCGAGATGCTATCCGCCTGCTCGCTGAACGGCGCCTGCGGCGAAGCTTGTCCGGTTCGCATACCAATCCCTAACCTAATCAGCGAGTTACGCCACGAGGCGACCCGTAATGACCAGCAAGGCAGCGTGTACGGCCAAGGCGCCCTGCGCAAAATCCACGAAGCCGTGGTGTGGGGATCTTGGAAATGGATCCATCAAAATCCCACGGCTTACAAATTGATGGGTTTTGCCGCCACTCGATTGCGCAAGCTGGTACCGAATTCGGCCATGGGGCCCTGGACGCGCACTCGGGTCAAACCGGCATTGGCTCCCAAAACCTTGCACGAGATGATGAAGGAGCGTGATCAATGAGCGCCCGCGAAAGAATTCTTAATCGCCTAGCCCCCTCTGTGATTGCCAGCGATGCCGACGTGGATCTGTCAGTTCATTTGGACAAACAGTTCAGCCAAAGCGAGAAGGTCGAACGCTTTTGCGAGAAGCTGGAAAGCGTCCATGGCGAGATTATTCCCTGCGCCGCCGATAGCTGGGCCCAGACCTTAGCCGAATTAGTCGCCCGCGAAGGATTTGAAAACCTAGCGCTGGGACTGGGTGAGGTGCCTGACCAAGCAGCGTCGGCCGTCAGCTGCGAGACCCGCCGCTACGATCGAAACATTGAAGAATGGAAAGGCGAGTTGTTCGCGGACATTTCGGCCGGCTTTACCACCTGCCGCGGTGGCGTGGCCGAAACCGGATCCTTGATTCTATGGCCTAGCGCACAAGAACCGCGCCTGTTGTCATTGGTCCCGCCCGTGCACATTGCGTTGCTGTTCGCTCGCGACATCAACAACACACTGACCGAAACCCTGGTGTCCGAGAACTGGCAGGCCGGGATGCCAACCAACGCATTGCTGGTGTCAGGCCCATCCAAAAGCGCCGACATTGCACAGGTGCTCGCCTACGGCGTGCACGGACCCAAACGTTTGATCGTGTTGTTGGCCAGCTAAGTGGATGTGATTAACCGAATACTGGAGACCATGGTCCCAGTATTAATTATCGTCGCGATTGGCGCTGCTTACGCACGCTACAAAAAACCCGACATGCGGGTGCCCAACACCCTGAACATGGACTTGTTCGTGCCGTTGCTGATCTTTTCGGCGTTTTCGGATGCCGAATTTGATCTGATGGCCTACACCGATTTGGCGATCGGCGGGGTTCTGGTGATTTTAGGGTCGGGTCTGCTGGTCTGGCCCATCGGAAAACTGCTGGGTTATGACGCGCGCACCTTTGTGCCACCTGCGATGTTTACCAACACCGGAAATTTGGGTTTGCCGCTGGTTTTTCTGGCCTTTGGTGAAGCTGGAATGCCAGCGATTGTTGTGCTGTTCGTGATCGAAATGGTGATGCACTTCACCCTGGGCTTTTACATTCTGGATCGCAGGGCCCGGGTTCTGAATGGACTGTCGATACCTACTCTAGTCGCCACGGCGGCGGCCCTGGCGGTCAACCTACTGGATCTTAAAATCCCAACCATGCTGGATACTGGCTTGGATTTCCTGGCCGACATTTGCATCCCGTTGATGCTGTTCGCCTTGGGTGTTCGCATGGCCACGGTCAAGTGGAATGACTTGCCGATTGCGCTGTGGTGCAGTGTCCTGACGCCGCTATCGGGTTTAGTGCTGGTTTACGCCCTGCAACCCATTCTGCAGCTGGATGTCATGCAGCTGAGCGTCTTTATCTTGTTCGGTGCCCTGCCCCCTGCGGTGCTGAACTTCATGGTGGCCGAACGCTACAACCAAGAGCCGGCCAAGGTGGCCAGCATGGTCCTGATCAGCAACATGGCCACGGTCGGCGTAATGCCGGTAGCCCTGCTGCTGGCGCCGGCCTTTTAAATCAGCTCGGCAAAGGGATAGTAGTTCAGCACATCACCACGATTAACGGCGGTGTGCTCAGGAATCTCGCACAGCCCCGTGGCCCACACCAGCGGGCTGAGTGAGCCGGAATCCTGATTTGGGTGCAACGTCATTCCATCCTTGACCCAACGAACCCGCAGGAATCGACGACGCTCGGTCGCAGGCACTGTGAACTTCACCGGCAGTGCGAATGACGTCAAGTCGGCTGACTGCCCGCTGAGCGTCTGAATCGCAGGCCGCACAAACAGCATCGCAGTGACCATGGAGCTGGCAGGATTACCCGGCAGGCAGCACACCGGAACCCCATCAATTTGGCCAAAGGCAAAAGGTTTGCCTGGCTGCATGCGTACCTTGAACGAATCAATCGAACCCAGCGCTTCAATCGCTGGGCGCACATGATCGTGATCGCCGACACTGACACCACCGACCGTTAGGATAAGGTGCTGATCGGCCGCCGCCTGTTTCAGTGCATCCCGCATGGCCTGGGGATCATCGGGCACATGTTGATGGGTCACCGAAACACCCCAGCCCCGGAGCATTGCCGACAAGCTGGTGGCGTTGGAGTTGTAGATCTGGCCAGATTCGAGCTCGACACCCAGCTCGCGCACCTCGTCACCGGTGGTCAACAACCTAACGCTCAGCGGCTGTTGAACCGGCACATCCGCATGTCCCCCGCTGGCCAGTAAGCCGAGCTCAGCAGGGCCTAATTTTTGGCCCACACTGACCAAGCGTTGGCCCAGTTGAATGTCATCGCCAGCCGGGCGGATCCAGGTTTGCGGACTGGACTGCAACGTCACCCCGCCCTGTTGACTAATCAAGTTTTCCTGGGGAATCACGCAGTCCGCGCCTTCAGGCACCGGCGCACCGGTAAATATTCGGGCGCACTGTCCCTGCGGCAGACGTTGCAACGCAGAACCCGCCGGAACCTCGAACGCCACCGGCAAAGGCCCCGGCAGATCCGCTGCCCGCAAGGCGTAACCGTCCATCATCGCGCGACGATACGGCGGACTGGGACTGATCGCAGGCACTTCGATTGCGCACAAACGTCCGGCGGCCTCGGCCAACGGCAGTAACTGCGCATCCAAAGCCGGCGGTATCAGCTGCTCGAGTAAGCGCGCCCGCGCCTCAGCTACGTCGAGCATCGCCGCGCTTCAATAAGTTTACGAAATTGCAGGGCTTGTGGGTTGAGTCCAACTGCTCGCGCAGAATTTTCTCGAACGCCAACTTACACGCCCCGGTTGAGCCGGGCAGCGCCGCCACAAAGGTGTTGTTCGACAAACCGGCAATGGCGCGGCTTTGAACGGTAGAGCTGCCAATATCCGCGTAGCTGAGCTGGCGGAACAACTCGCCAAAGCCGCGAATTTCAGTATCAAAAATTGGCTCGATCGCCTCGACCGTGCTGTCACGTCCGCTAAACCCTGTGCCGCCGGTCAGTAGCACCACCTGGGGCTCGGGATCCGCTACCCACCGGCAGACCTGAGCTCGAATGTCATAGGGCTCGTCGCGTAATACCTGATGAGCGATCACCTGGTGGCCCATCTCTGTGAGAGCGCCGACCAGATAATGGCCACTTTTATCCTCATCCAGTGAGCGTGTGTCTGACACGGTTAAGACCGCGCAATTCATGGGTTCCGTCATGACCACTTCTCCAACTTGTCTAACTCATGTTGTCCGGGCTCTAACCACTGGCCGCCTTCTTTTTTCCAGATCGGCACTTGAGATTTCAAGTGATCCATCAAAAAGCAGGCGCCGTCAAAGGCATCTTGACGATGCGGTGCACAGGTCCCGACCCAGACAATCACCTCGTCGGTCTGCAACAGACCCACACGATGCACGACTTGCGCATCGACCAAGGCAAATCGCTCAACCGCCTGATCGCGCAAGGACTGCAAGGCGGCCTCAGTCATGCCAGGGTAGTGTTCTAGGTACAGCCCCTCGGAGTCGCGTACGTGTCCGGTAAAGGTCACCACCGCCCCCGCATCCCCCGCGGTACTCAATTGGGATTGCAGCTGGCCTGGCTCGAATACCTCTGTCTGGATGCGAACCATCATCAACCCCCGGTCATCGGAGGCAGGAACGCGACTTCATCGCCTTCGCTTAACGCCTCATCCATGTCGACAATCTGGTGGTTGACCGCGACCAGCGGTGTTTTGTCCAGCACCGCCTGCAACAGATCTAAGTCCTGCAAGGCCTGTCGGGGCGTGCTGGCGTCGACCGCCATCATGTCAGCCCCGGCTACCTCACGCAGGCTGGCCAAAAACTTTAGATTAACCTTCGGCATAGTAGTCACCGCTTTTCCCGCCGGTTTTGGACAGCAAACGCACACCCTCAATGCGCATGGACTTATCAATCGCCTTGCACATGTCGTATAGGGTTAGGCACGCAATGCTGACCGCTGCCAAGGCTTCCATCTCGATTCCGGTTTTGGCATGCAACTCGCAGCGCGCCTCAACCCGGATTCGAGTGTCCTCAACCGTCAACTCGACCGAGCATTGCTCTAACGGCAAGCCATGACACAAGGGGATCAGCTCAGGTGTTTTCTTGGCACCCAAGATTCCCGCGACACGCGCAACCGCTAACACGTCGCCCTTGCTCATGGTCTGTTTTCGAATACCGGCAATCACATCGCTGTTGGCGTATAGATAGCCCTCGGCGATCGCAACACGTAGCGTTGGAACCTTTTGCGAGACGTTCACCATATGAGCGTCGCCTGCACTATTTGTATGAGTAAATTCAGTCATTTGTTTGGTTTTTGTCAGAATCAGCCGGTATTCTAACGCGATTACTGAATAAGGAGCACCGGGTGGCTAACCTTCCCGTCATTGTGTCCGCTGGGGGCATCAATGCTGCAGGACGCAGCACCTACCATAGCGATCTTGATCGCATGGTATTTGACAGCTTAGATGCACAAGCCCAATCCAAGATCGCAGCCGAAATGGCCGCCCTGACCGGCTTGGATGCATCCGATGCTCTGCAAAACAGTCTGATCCGAGAAATTCACACCGATTGGTACGACCCGTCCGCGCTGGATGCGCGTCGACGCTCAGACGACGTGTGGCTGGACGATTCACGCAACAGCCCAGTGCGAAGCGCCGGAATGCTGCCCACCGGTTTTCGCCCAGACCAGCTGTATAAATCCCGCGCTCATCCCCGCGCCCTGCAGCTGACCGTGTTTGCCGCCAGTGAAATGCTGGCAGCCAGTGGTCTGAACTGGGACGAGCTGCGCAGCCAAATTCCGCCCGATCAAATCGCCGTGTTCGCCGGTAACAGCATCGGACAGCTGGATGGCATGGGCTTTGGTGGCATGTTGCAGGCTGCCTTGCATGGCAAGCGCGTCAGCTCTAAGCAGCTACCGCTGGGCTATCCGCAAATGCCGGCTGACTTTGTGAATGCTTACATTCTAGGGACGCTAGGCAGCACCGGTGCGGTTCAAGGCGCCTGTGCCAGCTTTTTGTACAACCTATCCAACGCCAGCCACGCCATCCAAACCGGCGCGGCGCGTATCGCCATTGTTGGCGGTGCTGATGCCCCGATCGTGCCCGAGGTCGTTGAAGGCTTCCGTGCCATGAGCGCACTGGCCGATGAAGCTGGCCTGCGCAGTATTGATGGCCTAACACCCGAACAATCCGTTGATTGGCGCCAGGCCAGCCGACCCTTTGGTCAGAACTGTGGCTTTACGATCGGTGAAGCCTCCCAGTTTGTGATGCTGATGGATGATCAATTAGCCGCCGAAGTGGGCGCACGAATTCTTGGCTGTGTGCCGGGGATCTTTGTGAATGCCGATGGGCCTAAGCGCAGTATTTCAGCGCCCGGTGCCGGCAACTATCTGACGATGGCCAAGGCCGCCGGCCTGGCCCGATCGATCATCGGCGAGACCCGCATGCAGTCATTGGCCGTGCACGCGCACGGCACATCGACTCCGCAGAACCGAGTCACCGAATCCCATGTGCTCAGCCAAGTGTCCAAAGCGATGGGCGCGCATTGGCCGGTCACCGCGATCAAGGCATTTATCGGCCACAGCCAAGGCACAGCCGGCGGCGACCAGCTGGCCAGCGCCCTAGGCACCTTTGCCAAAGGCTGGATGCCGGGTATCAAAACAACCACTCAACTGGCCGATGATGTACACACCGATGGCCTGGATTTTGTTCTAGAGGATCGCCAAGCCACGCCCGACGGGTTCTTTTTGAACGCCAAAGGATTTGGCGGCAACAATGCCACGGCGTTGGTGCTGGGCCCGGAGCAAACGCAGGCCATGTTGGGCAAGCGCCATGACATGCAAGCCTGGGCAAAACGTCACGATAAAGTAGCCCAGCTGTCTGCCGATTATGGCGAGAAGAGTGCCGTTGGCGACTTCAAGGTGGAGTATCACTTTGGCGAAAACGTAATCGACGGAGATGACGTCGCCATTGATGCGAACAGTCTGCGGGTACCGGGCTGGGATCAGCCGGTCAATTTGAATGTGACCAACCCGTTTGACGATCTAAGCTAGATGTAAATCGAGAGGACCCATGCGTCCTCTCGGCCATCCTCACCGGGGTAATATCCCTTGCGCACGCCGATCCGCTCAAAGCCGGCGGCGTAGTACATCTTGACCGCGCCTTTGTTGGACGGCCGGACTTCCAAAATAATGCGATGCGCGCCCATTTCACCGGCGCGCTCAATCACGTGGGTCAGCATTTGTTGTCCGTACCCGTTGCGCTGGAACGCGGGGTGGACGCAGACGTTTAACAGGTGCGCCTCGTCTACCATCATCTGAATCACCGCGTGAGCGCGAATGACGTCATCGACCTCACCGACCCACATGTCATAGCCCATGCGCACGCAACCGCGCATGACGCCCTCGCTCCAAGGGTGGCTGTAACCGGCATTTTCGACCTGCAGGACGTCAGCCAGATCGTCCATGCTCATTCGACGCAGCTGCATTACGAACGTAGCGTTTGCACGGTAGCCCATAAGGCCTGTTTATGCTCGGCCTCGTCCATGATTTTAGTCAGGCTGGGCGCTTTGTATAACGCCCATTGTGGCGGAACCGCCACCTCTAGCTCGTCATGATCCGACAACAGCAGCAAGCGCTTAGCGCCCTGAACACCAGCGCGCATCAGCCGCCCGGTTAACATGCCCTGGTAGTCCTCGGCGGTCGGTGTGACCTGCTTTGGCAGGCCCATGACTTCTTCAGGCTTACCGCCAGATGGCAGGTAGACCAACAGATCTTTCAGAAAACCGCCACAGTTGGCCTCGATTAGGCCGCGCGCCCAGGCAGGCAATTGCGCCACCAGCAAAACATCACCGGCTTGCACCACTGCAAAGTGCAAGGTTGGCCAGGCAGGTACCACAGCCTCGTCAGCCTTGGGCGCTTGGGGTTGTGGCTCAGCCTGCGGCTGAACCTCGATCTTGGGTGGAGCAGGCTTGGGCTCGAACACGGGTACGGCTGCAACCGGTTCGGGTGTTGACGAGGGCAGCTCGGCTGTCGGCTGCAGCACGACCGGCGCACGAGAGCGCAACACCATGGGCTCAATGCCCATGGCCTGCAATACATCCCGGCGCAGTTGTGCGTTCACTACGGGGTCGCACCTTGAGGATGCTGGCGCACCTGCGGACGCATCATTTGGTTCAGTGCATGCAGATAGGCCTTCGCACTGGCTACTACAATGTCGGTATCCGCACCGACGCCATTGACGATGCGGCCGGCTCGCTCAAGGCGAACCGTCACTTCACCTTGGCTTTCGGTGCCTGAGGTAATTGCGTTGACGTTGTAAAGCTTTTGCTCGCAACCGGATTTAGCAATCTTTTCGATCGCCTTGAACGTGGCATCGACCGGACCATCGCCGACTGCGTTAGCCGACGCGTCTTCGCCCTCAACGCTCAAGCCGATACTGGCCTCGGGTGATACGCCCATCTCGCTAGTCACATTCAGTCGCGTCAATTCGAATAAGTTGTCGACGCCGTCCGCTTCGGCCCCCGACATTAAGGCGACCAAGTCCTCGTCAAAGATGTCGTGCTTTTTGTCGCACAGCGCTTTGAAGCGAACGAAGGCGTCACCGAAGGCATTGTCGTCCGCCGGCATGATGCCCAATTCTTCCAAGCGACTCTTGAATGCGGCTCGGCCTGAGTGCTTGCCCAAGACCATACGGTTGGCACTCCAACCCACGTCCTCAGCACTCATAATTTCATAGGTCTCGCGGTGCTTGAGTACGCCGTCCTGATGAATGCCGGCCTCGTGAGCGAATGCGTTCGCGCCAACAATCGCCTTGTTGGGCTGAACTGCAAATCCGGTGATGCTGCTGACCAGGCGACTGGCCGAGACAATCTGCGTCGTATCGATACCTGTATTTAGCTGCATCAAGTCATGACGAACGCGCATCGCCATCACGATTTCCTCGAGACTGGCGTTACCCGCACGCTCGCCCAACCCGTTGATGGTGCACTCAACCTGGCGGGCCCCCTGCTGAACGGCCGCCAATGAGTTGGCGACCGCCAATCCCAAATCGTTATGACAGTGCACACTAAAGATGGCCTGATCCGAATTCGGTGTCCGCGCAATGATGTCCGCGATCAGCCCGCCAAATTCGTGCGGCAAGGCATAGCCCACCGTGTCAGGCACGTTGATGGTCTTGGCGCCGGCAGCGATCACTGCCTCGAATACACGGCACAGGAAGTCCGGCTCGGATCGCCCTGCGTCCTCGGCACTGAATTCCACGTCATCGGTGTACTGCCGCGCATGCTTGACGGACGCAACCGCCTGCTCGACGACCTGTTCGGGGGTCATTTTGAGCTTGTACTGCATGTGAATCGGGCTGGTCGCGATAAAGGTATGGATTCGCTTACGCGCGGCGGGCTGAAGTGCCTCGGCCGCGGCGTCAATATCCTTGAAGTTAGCTCGCGCTAACGAGCAGACCGTCGATTCTTTAACCACGCTGGCGACGGCTTTGACCGCTTCGAAATCGCCCTTACTGGCAATCGCAAAGCCGGCTTCCATCACGTCAACGCCCAAGCGCTCGAGAGTTTTACCGATACGGATTTTTTCATCTTTGGTCATGGATGCGCCGGGAGACTGCTCACCGTCACGCATGGTGGTGTCAAAAATCACCAATTTGTCATTAGACATGTTTTTTATCCTTGGGCGTACGCGCCACTATCTTACTTGGAAATACTGCGGGTGTGGTTCTGCTGAGGTGAAAAAATAAGCCCCTCAGGGCAGTCGTAGTGATAGCGCGCCAAATGAAACACGCACAGCTGCGTTAGCGACGGGAAGGTCGCCTGCGAATACAGTGTGATTAAGAATCGTGTTCATGCTCAGAGTTTTAGCACCCACTTGGCTGATTAGCAAGCAGATACAAAAACGCCCGCTAGATGCGGGCGCCTTTGATAGTCAAATCTGGCTTAGGCCGGTTCGACGTTCTCAGCTTGAGGACCTTTCTGGCCTGTACCTTCAGTGAAAGTAACGGGCTGGCCTTCTTGCAAGGTACGGAAGCCGTTACCTTGAATGTTGCTGAAGTGAACAAACAGATCACTGCCGCCATCGCGTTGGATGAAGCCGTAGCCTTTGCTTTCGTTGAACCACTTAACGGTTCCGTTTTGCTTCTCGGACATTGCTCGAGTTTACCTTTTCTATCTGTGACAAGTGCCCCGAACCATTTCGGGGCGGTATAGAAGAGTGCAAAACGAAGCGCTTCCCGGAGAAATCCCTGCCGTCTGGGCTCGCCTCCATACCGACTTGCAGATTAGACCTTATATTGGGCCGCTACAAGTTATTCCTAGGCTTATTTCGTTGAACCTAGGAATTAATCACTAGTCTTTGTTGTACGGACGTTTGCGCGGCGTACGATCGCCGGTGGGTGCATCCGCGTTTGAACGACGCTTCGAGCCTTTCTTAAAGCCAGAACCGCCATCTTTTTTGAAACCTGAGTCACTGCGCTCGCCGCGAGGCTTGTACTCGCCACGGGGTTTGCTGTCACCGCGAGGTTTGAAATCACCCTTGCCGCGTCCGCCACGGTCATCACGCGGTTTGAAGTCACCGCGCGGCTTGCGCTTGGGCTGCTCGGGCACATCACGCTCGTCAATCGGCGCAATGGTAATGGCCTGACCGCGAATCTTGATCTGCTTTAGGTGGCTAAGCAGGTTATCCGGCATGCCCACGGGCATCTGAACCACACTGAAATCATCGAACAACTGAATTCGACCGATCGATGACTTTTCGATGTCTGCTTCGTTAACCAGCGCGCCCACGATGTCGCCTGGGCGAACTTCGTGCTGATAGCCCAACGAGATCTTGTAGTAACCCATGCCCGAGTCATCGTGAACACGACGCTCACGCGGCTCGCGGCTTTGCTGGCGCTGCTCTTTGTGCCAGTCGGTCTCGCCTGTGAACGAGCGCTGAGCACGATCAGGGCGCTCGTCAGTCAACAGCAACTTGTCTTTCTGACCCATGCAGGCCAGGGCGGCTGCCA
>CBFHLC010000025.1:0-29625 GCA_965656605.1 Litorivicinus sp.
AGGCTTGGGGTGATAGGTTCTCGGCGCGTTGCTTTGGATCTACGCCCAACTCAATCAACCCAGCCTCATCGATAAGGGCGGACAAGCTATTGCGCAAGGTTTTGCGGCGCTGGCCAAAGGCCGCCTGGGTCACTTTCTCGAGCATCGCTAGGCTTTTAACCTCGACCTCGGGTGTCTGCAGGGGCGTTAGCCGAATAATGGCGCTGTCCACTTTGGGGGGCGGATCAAAGGCGGTGGGGGGAACTTCAAATAAGTAGTCGGCGCTGGCGTAGCAGGCCCGCAGGATGGCCAGACGCCCGTAATGTTTGTCACCAACATTCGCGCATAGGCGCTGGCACACTTCTTTTTGCAACATAAACGTCATGTTGCGAGCGCCACCCCACTGCAAAAATCGAATGACCAGCTGGGTGCCTACGTTGTAGGGCAGGTTGCCGACCAATCGAACGGGTTGCTCTAGCTGATCTAAATCAATCGATAGGGCATCGCCCTCGATCAACTCAACTTTGGGGTTGTTGGCAAAGCGCACACGCAGGCGTGATGCCAAATCGCGGTCCAGCTCGATCAGAGTCAGGCGTCCCGCTCTATCGAGCCGGTCTGTTAGGGCGGCCAGACCTGGTCCAATCTCCACCAGATGATCCGCTTCGCGCGGTGCAATGGCGCTGACAATCTGATTGATGACGCCTTCGTCGGTTAGGAAGTTCTGACCGAAGCGTTTACGGGCTTTGTGATCCATTACAGGCGCTCGATGAAGGCGCGGGCCAGGACCCGTCGGCTCCATGCGGCACCCACTTCGTCGGCTTGGCGTTGCACGATGATGTCCTTGGCACGTTGCAATTGGCTAACGTTTTCGCCCTCGGTGGTGCGGCGATCGATCAACTCGATCCAGTGCCAACCAAATTGGGTTTGGACCAAGTCACTACGCTGACCGGGTTGCAGCGCGGCCAATGCGGCGGTGAACTCGGGCACGTAAGCATCGGGGCGCGCCCAGCCTAGCTCTCCTCCGCGTGATGCGCTGACGGGATCCTCTGAGTACTCGATGGCGATGTCGGCGAAGGCTTCCCCGGCATTGATGCGCTCAACCAATTCAACCAAGGCCTCTCGGGTGGCGGCAATGTCGCGAACCGCGTTTGGCTTGAGCAATATGTGGCGCGAGCGAACTTCGGTCACCAACGAGGTGCCGCTGTTTCGTTGTCCGTCTAGCTTCAAGATATGCAGGCCGGCCCGGGTTCTAAAGGGTTCAGTGATCCGCGAGGCGTCGATGTTGTTGAGTGCGCGACGGAAATTCTCATTCAGTGCCGACACCTCTCGCCATCCTAGATCCCCGCCGTTAATCGCTTCGCTGGCATCGCTGTTTTCACGGGCCAAGCTTGCGAAATCCGCACCGTTAGCCAGTTGCGAGCTCAGTGCTAAGACTTTCTGCGTTGCACTGTCTAGCTGTTCGGGTGTCGGTGCTTGGGGCAGTGAGATCAAAATCTGACTGATGCGCACCTGCCCTAGGTTTAACCCTTCGCGCTCGATCAAGGCGCGAGCTTCTTGATCGCTGACGCGGATTTCGTTTTGGATCGCGCGAGTGCGTGCTGCGTTGATCAAAAGCTCGGTTTGGGTTGAGTCTCGCAACCGATCAAACGGAATGCCATAGGACGCAGCGACGTCCGCGAGTTGGACGACCCCGCCTTGGATACCCAGACTACGCGCCAGGTTATTAAGCGCCTGATTGACTTGTTCGTCGTTGACGCTAAAGCCCTGGCGCGTGGCCTCTGAGCGCAGAGCTTGCTCTTCGATAAGGCGATCCAAGACGCGATCGCGCAAGGTTTGGCTGAGCTCTGGAAATTCGCGCTGCCGAGCGTCCGCTTGCAACTTCAAGAAACGTAGTCGGTTGTCGATATCCGACGCGAGCACAGCGGCATCTTCGACGATGGCCATGACCCGATCCAAAGGTTGCGCGGCCTGCACGGCGCTGGCAACCAGCAGGCTAAAAGCGAAGAGGGCGCGGTTTAAAGTCTTCAATGTTGTCTTCCAAGTTGGTGATAGCTTTACGTCCGATCATGCCCAGTCCAATGAGCTGGATTTGTAGGGTGACCGCGTGAGTGCCGCCGGTGGTGCTGGTATCTGGCTGATCATAGCTTTGCACAAGGGATGCGCGCCAGCAGCACGACTCATATTCAAATCCCCAAGCAAATCGTTGGGTTCGATCCAGTGGGCGTGAGAACGCGAACCCTCCGCCAATGCGCCAACGCTCGTTGATGCCGTACAAGGCGCTGGCCTCGTAGGTTGTCACGGTGTCGTCGCTGAAGCGCGCTCGGATCGTAGCCAGTTGGTCATCCGAGTTTCGATATTTCAGTCCAAGCGCACCGGAATCAATGCCCATATCGCTGCGCAGTGTGGTCTCGGCATTGCCCGAAAAATTTTTGCCTAGTGCAATGCGTGCCTCGCTGACTAGCGGCGAGCGTTTGGCCGTGTCCACCGTATCGGTCAGGTTGACTCGTCGATCGGCCAGGTAGAACAGCTGGCCGAAATCCACCCGAATTCGCTCGGAGCCATCTTCGTTACGTAGCAGTTTGTTCGAGACACCTAGGGCGACTTGTTCGGTGTCGCCGATACGATCCCCACCCGAAAACCGCTGCTCGGAAAACAGCTGCGTGAAGCTGAATCCGATCGAGCCGGTATCAAAATTAGGTTGCTCGGTTTGTCCACTGTCATAACCGGCTTTGAGGTACTTTATGCGCGGTTCAATACGGTGCGTGCGCCGGCCATAGTCGCGGGCGATATTCAGGCCCAAATCTAAGCTTGCGCGGGGCGCAAACGCGCTGGGTGACTCGCTGCGTACATCACCTGCGGATCGGTTGAGCTGATAAGTAACCACGTCGGCACCCAGACGTACCTCGGCAAAGCCCCAGCTGCGGCGAGCTGGCAGGGCTGCGGTCACCGAGCTGCTGGCACGGGATCCGAGTACCGCAGCGTCGCCGGTTAATCCAGTCACATCACGGTCAAAGCGAACCAGTTCGGCGTCGATATCAATGTTGGCATCACCATAAACTCGTTGAGTTTGGACACCCAGTCTGGGCAGCTCTTGATACGGGCGCGCACTCAGAGCCGTGGTGTCATTGGCGACGGTGTAGCTGTAAAGCTTGGCCTGGGCCGAATAATCCTCAGCGCGGTGGCTGATGTTGGCTCGTAGCGCCGGAAAATCATCGTCTTCGATCGACACTAGGCCTGCCACGTCATCGTCGTAATTTTGGTCATCGGCATAACTGGCGGACAGCGAATACAGGGTGGGTTGGCCAGCTTTTGAAGCCCAACTGAATTCTGCAGCCTCGCGGTCTTTGGCAGCCTTGGCATCATCAGGAAGCCAGCCTAGGCGCAGTTCGGCCTTGCTCTCATTATCAAACAAATAGCGTTGTTCGATGTCCAGGGCTTCCCCACGAAAAGCCACCTTACGCGGCACGATTAACATGTCGGCCTGGGGCGCTTGGTTCCAATAGAAGGGGGCCTCAAATGACAGATCCGTGCCATCGTCGCTGTTAGATTCTTGCTTTAGCGTCGGGAACAGGAACCCGGTGAGTCGGCGTTCATCGACGGGGAAGCCAATCACCGGAAACCAAAACACCGGGACCCCTTTGGCTCGTAGGGTGACGTTGCGTGCGAACCCTCGGCCGGTATTCCGGTCCAGCTTCATGTAGTCCGAGCCCAGTTGCCATTCGTTTTGCCCTGGCGCGCATTTGGTGTACAGCGCATCTCGGATTCGTAATACGCCGGCGCCATCTCGGGTTACGCTGTCAGCACTGCCGAACAGGTGTAACGAGTGGGCGACAATCTGCGATTGGTACAGCTCGACTCGGCCGGTATACAGGTTTAACGAGGCGGAATCGCCACGGACTAAAAAGCGAGGTTCGCGCAACGCCACATCGCCGATGGCGTCACCATCGCCAGAGACTCGAAACAGGCTGATGTCGTCTGCTTCCAGTGAAATTTGTTCGTTCCACAGCGCAGCGTTGCCTTTTAAAACAATCCGGTCGGTCCCGTCGTAACTGGACGAGTCGGCGCGTGCCTCAATTTCAGGCCCCGCCTCGGGTAGAGCCGGCGCCAAGTAATATCCGCCGCACAGCGGATTGGCCTCGCCATCCGCGACCCAATCTAGACGGTCTGGAATGGACTGGCCCCATGCCACTGGGCTGAATGCAAATAGGTAGAGCAGGGGGCGATAGCTGGGCAAAGTTGAATCTCATATTAGTACCGGGCTCACTATAAGCAGATATCTGGCAGATCAAAAGCTAGACTAAGAACAAGCGGTTTAGAGGTGGATGTGCATAGGTATTGGGGAGCGCCGATTGGGGCGTTGATTTTTCTACCTTGGGGCGGGTGGGCAGCATTGCTCGGCGCACTGCTCGGCGGTGGCGCCTCGGCATGGCGCTTACGGCGCTGGCAGTTTCGTCTGCGCGAAGATCCGGTGATGCAGCGAGCGTTTTTTCGTCTGCTAGGGCATACCTGCAAGCTGTCCGGCGCGGTATCCCCAGAGCATATTCAAGGTGCGCGACAGCTCATGGCCCGGTGGGACCTAAGCTTGTCGCACCAAGAGGCCGCGATTCGTGCATTTAATCTGGGCAAATCCGGTATTGATGCGGCCAGTGTGATTGCGCGCTTAAAACGACGAGCAGAATCTCGAGGGTTCTCTGCCTACCTGGCCATTCAGCTAATTGTGGTCGCGCGCAGCGCTTATCAGTCGCTGGCCGCAGAGAAAGGGCTCGGCCAGATCCTGCGCCAATTAGGCGTCCCTTCGGGCACCCTGCGGCTTAAACGCAACCCTGCTCCGCAATCTCGTCCGCCGACTGCTCGTCCGATTCAAAGCAGTCCTTGGGATGTGGTGGGCGTTGCGCCGGGCACCCGAGGGGCCGAGTTAAAAAAAGCCTATCGCCGAGCGATGGGGCGGGTTCACCCAGACAAAGTGGCGGCAGCGGGGGGCACGAGTGCTCAAGTGGAAGCCGCAAAAATCCAGTCACAGGCCATCCAAGATGCCTGGTCGAAAATCAAACACCACGCATCTCGCTGAGACTCGGCACATTGGGTATGATATCGGGCTTTAAAACGTCAGGATTCCCGACATGCACGATTTCCTTATTGCTCCTTCTATCCTAGCCGCTGATTTGGCCAATTTGGGTCGTGAGGTCGATACCGTTCTTGAGGCGGGCGCGGACATCATTCATTTCGATGTGATGGACAACCACTACGTGCCGAATCTGACCTTCGGCCCCTCGGTCTGTGCCGCGTTGCGCAAACACGGCGTGACGGCGCCGATTGATGTTCATTTGATGGTGCGCCCGGTGGACGCTCTGATTGGCATGTTTGCAGATGCGGGCGCTAGCTGGATTACGTTCCATCCCGAAGCCAGCGATCACGTCGACCGTTCACTGGCAATGATTAAAGAGCGTGGGTTAAAGGCAGGGCTTGTACTGAACCCTGCCACTCCACTGGAATCGCTGCGCTACGTCTTGGACAAGTTGGATGTGGTGTTGTTGATGAGCGTGAACCCTGGGTTTGGCGGTCAAAAGTTCATCCCTGGCGTGCTCGACAAAATTGCCGATACGCGACAGTTTTTGGACGCTCACGGTGCGCAGCATGTGCGCATCGAAGTGGATGGCGGAATTACGCCCGATAATATTGCCGCCGTGGCCGCTCGCGGTGCGGATTCGTTCGTCGCCGGTAGTGCGATTTTCGGTAAAGACGACTACGCATCGGTGATCAGTCAAATGCGCAACGAATTGGCTGCTCAGTGAAAACACTAGAAGGCTTGGTCGAGGGTCAGCTGGCTGCGGTGCTGTTTGATTTTGACGGCACCTTGGTGGACAGCGTCCCGGATTTGGCCGCCTCGGTGGATGCGACATTGACTCATTTCGGTGTCCCGGCGGTGGGCGAGTCGCAAGTACGCGATTGGGTCGGGCGAGGCGCCTGGCGCCTGGTTGAGCAAGCCTGTGAAGGCAAGCTCCCGGCGGACCAAATCACCCATGCCTACGAGTGGTTTCTACAACACTATGCGACCCAATGCGCTCACAATCCGGTGTTGTTTGATGGTGTGGCCGAGGGATTGGCACTGATTCAGTCTCGCCTGCCTACGGCGCTGGTAACCAACAAGCCGCTAGCGTTCACCCAAACCATGCTGGCGGCTTTGGATCTTAAGTTCGACACGGTCTACGGTGGCGACTCATTCGCTCAGAAAAAGCCAGACCCAGCCATGTTGCTGGCGGCCTGTGCCGATATGGGGGTAGCTCCGGCGCAGTGCGTTATGGTCGGTGACTCCAGTGCTGATTCAGGTGCAGCGCAGGCGATTGGCATGCCGGTCGCGTTGTTCAGCCAAGGCTATAACCACGGACAGGCCGTAGAACTGGCGGCTCCTGATTTGATTTACCATGAATTCAAAGAGTTAACCCTATGATGATTCCAAGCCCCGAGCGATTTGCGCAACTGGCAAAACAGGGTTGGAGTCGCGTGCCCGTCGCCAGCATGGTGCTGGCGGATTTAGAAACCCCGTTATCTTGCTACTTAAAGCTTGGGGCTGGTCCTTACAGCTACCTGCTTGAATCCGTTCAAGGCGGCGCCCAATGGGGGCGCTTCAGTATGATTGGATTGGCGTGCCGTGAGCGTATTGAATATCGCGCGGGCACCATGCGTCGCTATCAAAACAACGAGTTGATCGAGGAAGTCAGTCCTGAGTCGCCTCTGGATTGGGTCGCCGACTACCAAGCCGCACTCGCAGTGGCCCCTCCGTCGGAATTGCCAGAGTTCGATCTGCCCAAATTCACCGGCGGCCTGGTTGGGCACTTTGCCTACGACACAGTTGGCATGGTCGAGCCGCGTATTGCTGCGACCTTTCCGAATAATCCGGGATTGGATACGCCCGAGATCATGCTGCTGCTCAGCGAAGAGGTGGCGGTATTCGACAACCTATCCGGTCGTTTGTATTTGATCACCCATGTCGATCCAGCCGCAGCCGATGCCTCGACTCAGGCGCAGTCGCGACTCAAGGTATTACACGACAAGCTGCAGCGTGCTTTGCCCGCTGGCGCCTTTGATGCGCCGGTCTACGAGCCCATCACCGAACAGGATTTCGTCTCTGAGTTCGGGGCACAGGACTACAAAGCTGCCGTTGAGACGGTGCGTGAGTACATCCGCGCCGGCGATTGTATGCAGGTGGTGCCATCACAGCGTATGAGCTTGCCGTTTAAGGCGCCGCCGTTGAATCTGTATCGCGCATTACGTCGCCTGAATCCCTCGCCATACATGTATTTTGTCGATTGCTTGGATTTCCAAATCGTCGGCAGTTCCCCAGAGATTCTGGCCCGCTTTGAAGATGGGCTGGTCACGGTCCGTCCGATCGCAGGGACTCGCGCGCGCGGCGCCAACGAGATTGAAGATCAGGCGCTTGAAGCGGACTTGCTATCTGATGCCAAAGAGCTGGCTGAGCATTTAATGCTGATCGACTTGGGCCGTAATGATGTGGGTCGGGTTGCGCAAGCTGGCAGCGTCAAAGTGACCGATCAGATGATGGTCGAGCGGTATTCCCACGTGATGCACATTGTCAGCAACGTCACGGGGAAAGCCTTATCTGAGCTGACGGCGATCGATGTTCTTAAAGCCTGTCTACCGGCCGGAACCCTATCCGGTGCGCCCAAAGTTCGTGCGATGGAAATCATTAACGAGCTTGAACCATCCCGCCGGGGCATCTACGGAGGAGCCGTCGGCTATTTGGGATGGCAGGGACACATGGATACTGCGATCGCTATTCGAACGGGCGTCATCAAGGATCAAACCTTACACATCCAAGCCGGTGCTGGCGTCGTGGCCGATTCAGATCCCGAAAGCGAATGGCAAGAAACCTTGAAAAAATGTCGAGCTGTTTTCCGTGCCGCGAGTATGGCGCATGCAGGTTTGCGTGAGGACAATTGATGCGTGAGCGTTTAGCGGCCTCGCTCGATAATGGCTTTCTACACAATGTGATTATCGGCGTGATTTTAATCAACGCGGTGGTGATCGGGCTGGAAACCTCCGAGACCTTAATGAGCAGCTATGGCGGCATCCTGAAGGGCTTGGATCGACTCTTTTTGATCATTTTCATCGCCGAGGCGGCTGCTAAATGGTGGTCGTTCGGTTCGCGTCGCTACCTGCGCGATGGTTGGAACTTGTTCGACCTGACGATTGTCTTGGCGTCTTTGATTCCGACGACCGGTCAGTTCGCAACACTGGCCCGATTGGCTCGGCTATTGCGTATTCTGCGCCTGGTTTCTGCCTTCCCAGAATTGCGCTTGGTTGTGCAAACGTTGGTGCGCTCGATCCCCAGCATGGGGCACGTCGTCTTGTTGATGTCGATTATCTTCTATATCTACGCGGTCGCAGGCTTTTATCTGTTCCACGAAATTGACCCCACGCACTGGTCGGATCTGGGCATTTCGCTACTAACGCTGTTTCGGGTCGTCACCCTCGAGGATTGGACGGATGTGATGTACGCCGCAATGGAAGGCAATCGTTGGGCGTGGATCTATTTTGTCAGCTTCGTGGTGCTGGGCACCTTCGTGGTGGTCAACTTATTTATTGCGGTAGTTCTGAACAACTTAGACGAAGCGAAATCTGAGCGGCTCGAAGCGCTGCGTGAAACACCCAGCGTCGAGAACATCCTCAAAGAGCTTGATCAGACGCAACAGGCCTTGGCAGCGCTTCGACGCCAGCTGAGCGCTCACCAAAACCAGGATAAATCTGAATGATTTTGATGCTCGATAATTACGACTCCTTCACCTACAACTTGGTTCAGTACCTGTTGGAGTTAGGCGCCCAGGTAGAAGTACGTCGAAATGATGAGATCAGTGTTGATGAGGCGCTGGCACTGAAGCCATCGGCGGTGGTCATTAGCCCCGGTCCATGCACGCCGAATGAGGCTGGAATCTCGATGGATTTGATCCGTGCGTGCGCGGGCCGCTTGCCGACCCTGGGTGTGTGTCTAGGGCACCAATCGATGGCTGCAGCTTACGGTGCAGCAATTGTGCGCGCTCCGCGCATCATGCACGGCAAGACGTCTGACATTCAGCATGACTCGCTGGGCGTTTTTAAAGATTTAAAAAATCCTTTGCAGGTTACTCGCTATCACTCTTTGGTGATCGATCCTGCGACTTTGCCCGAGGGCTTTGAAGTCAGCAGTTGGAGTTTCGATGCGGACGGTGAGCGCGAATGCATTATGGGGATTCGTAACACTGAATTGGGCCTGGAGGGCGTGCAATTCCATCCAGAGTCCATATTGTCTGAACAGGGCCACGAGATGCTCGACAACTTTGTAAAACGGGCATAACTATGCAACTCAGTGAAGCTATCCAACAGGTCATCGATCATCATGACCTGACTCAGCCGCAAATGAGCGATGTGATGAGCCAGATCATGAGTGGCCAGGCTACGGATGCTCAGATTGGTGGGTTCTTGGTTGGATTGGCGATGAAGGGCGAGAGCGTTGACGAGATCAGCGCAGCCGCGAAAGTCATGCGTGATTTGTCGTCAAAAGTAGAGATCGGCGTAGATTATCTGGTTGATACCTGCGGCACTGGTGGGGATGGCGCTTCCATTTTTAACGTCTCAACGGCCAGTGCGTTTGTTTGTGCCGCCGCCGGTGCGCATGTCGCAAAGCATGGCAATCGAAGTGTTTCCAGCAAGACCGGTAGTGCCGATTTATTGGAGTACGCCGGCGTGCGCCTAGGGTTGGCGCCAGAACAAGTCGCCGATTGCGTCCGTCAGCTGGGCGTTGGGTTTATGTTTGCACCGGCTCATCATAGTGCTATGAAGCATGCGATCGGCCCGCGCAAAGAAATGGGCGTGCGAACCGTTTTTAATTTGCTTGGCCCGCTGACCAATCCTGCGAACACACCCAATCAGGTGTTAGGCGTATTCAGTAAGGATTGGGTCGAGCCAATGGCCCAGGTACTCAAGTCCTTGGGTAGCCGACACGTGATGGTAGTTCATTCTGACGATGGGCTAGACGAGATCTCGGTGGCCGCACCGACCCATGTTGCTGAATTAAAAGACGATGAGGTTCGTACCTGGACGCTCACCCCGGCGGATTACGGAGTCAATCGAGGCTCGCTTGAAGGCTTGTCTGCGATGGATGTTGCCGATAGTCACCGCCTGGTGATGAACGCATTGAACGGTGTTCCGGGCCCCGAAGCCGATATTGTTGCGCTCAACGCGGGTGCCGCGATTTACGTCTCCGGTATCGCCGACTCGCTAGAGGCGGGTATTCAAGCGGCTCGTGACGTCATGAGCTCATCCGAAGCCGCTCAGCGTTTGTCGGCACTAGCCGCGATGACACAAGGATTTGATTAATGAGCACCATTTTGGACACCATCATGGCTCGCAAGGCCCAAGAGGTCGCTGAACGGTCTGCGCGTACCTCATTGAGCGAGTTAGAGTCGCGGGCAACCAGCCTGACCCCTCGTGGGTTCGAGGCGGCGCTGATGGGCAAAGTCCGTGCAGGTCATAGTGCGGTGATTGCCGAAATCAAAAAAGCCAGCCCCAGCAAGGGCATTATTCGCGAGGATTTCCAGCCCGCGTTGCACGCACAGCAGTATCAAAGCGCCGGTGCTGCGTGCCTGTCGGTGCTGACCGACGTGGACTACTTCCAAGGCCATGATGACTTTCTGATTCAGGCGCGGGCGGCCTGTGATCTGCCGGCTCTGCGTAAAGACTTTGTATGTGATGTCTATCAGGTAGTCGAGGCGGCGGCCTTGGGCGCTGACTGCATTTTGTTGATCATGGCTGTGTTGAGTGATCAACAGGCGCTAGAGTTACAGAGCGCGGCCACAGAGTTGGGGATGGATACCCTGGTAGAGGTCCATGACCGAGAAGAGCTGCACCGCGCGTTACGCTTGCCCCGCGGAGTTTTGGGGATCAACAATCGAAATCTGCACACGTTCGAGGTGAGTTTGGACAACACCCTGGCCCTGTTGGATGGCATTCCGGCGGATCGCTTTGTGGTGACCGAGTCAGGCATCGCAACGCCTCAGGATGTTGCCAAGATGCGCTCGCACGATGTGCACGGATTCCTGGTCGGCGAGGCCTTTATGCGCCAGCCCCAACCGGGTGAGTGTCTGGCGGAGCTGTTCGCATGAGCGGTATTACCCTGGCCGTAATTGGCGGTGTTGCGATCATCGCGATTTTGGCTTGGTACGCCTGGCGAGAGCTCTCCAAAGTCGCTGCTATCGAGGCGGCTAAGGCTGAAAAAGACAAAGAGCGTCGGGCCAATCTACAGATCAGCGTTGATGCGATTGCCCGAGCAGTGATGTCAGATCAGTGTGATGTATCCGAAGGGGCCCTGCGTCTAAAGCCGCTGCTGGATGCTACGGACCCCAGTTGGATCGATCGTTCAGATTTGCGTGCGATTTTGACAATGGCCGAAGCCCTGGCGGATCAACCGATCAAAGAGGCGCGTAAAGCGCTCGAGAAACAGGAGCGCATGCGGCTGGATTTGGCGCGCATGCAGCTAGAGGCAGAGCATGGCGATGCGGTTAAGCAGGCCTGTCAGGCCTTGGTCAGACGAGACAGCTGATTCCACAGCTTTTCAATTCGAGCGGCATTTGCACCCAAGTCCGAAACGCCAACCCGTGAGCGGGATCTGGCGTTGACGACCCAGGCGCCGTCGGATGGCTCAATCACAACCACAATGTCGTCCACAAAACCTAGCAGTCGCGAGCGAGATTCAAACCTGAGTGTTTGTTCGCCCTCTTCAATCAATTGCCACCCCATGGATTGTGCCGCGTCTTTAATCGCCTGGATCGGAGGCTGCGTTAATTCAAGCGCTCGCAGATGAGCGTACTTACCCTCGTGAGCCTCGCGCTGAGCCTTGCCAAACTCCATGGTGTTCTCTGACGCTGCCGCAACGCTGTCGGGAAATTCGAGCATTGGATCTAGACGCGTGGCGACATCTGCGATGGGCGGCGACTGAACGCCTTTGACTACAAAAACTAAGCCCACCGCCATTGGTGCTAAGCACAAAACAAACCACAGCGACGACTTGATTTGCCACAGGCCAGCAACGGCCAGTGCCGGGATCAATATCACCAGTGCCAGCAATGCTATCTTGTAGGGTACTTGGAATAGGCGCATCGCGACGATCACCGCGATAATTAGGGATGACAGTATCCAATGGATCATGCGATTTTGGCCTCGGGCAAGCGATTCATTAGCGCATGTATTTGCTGCGCCTCAACTGGCTTACTAAATAGGTATCCTTGGCCGTAGTCACAACCCTCGTCAATTAAAAGCATTAGTTGCTCTTGCGTCTCAATACCCTCAGCTACGACCGATAAGCTCATGGAGTGAGCGATTTGGATAATGGCTCGATTGATCGCGCGATCGTTATTGCCCTCATCCAGATCCATGACAAAGGAGCGGTCGATCTTTAACGCGTCCAGCTTGAACTCTTTAAGGCGGGACAATGAGGAGTAGCCGGTACCAAAATCATCAATCGCGCTGCCGACACCGATGGAATGCAGTCGCGCCAGGGCTTGTTTGGCTTGGGCCGGATTATTGATGGTGGCGTCCTCGGTGATCTCCAGCGTCAAACGATTCGAGGGTAGCCCTGTTTCAAACAGTAGCTGCTGAATCTGGGACACAAATCTGGGATCACTGAATTGCTCTGGGGCTACGTTTACATTGACCTTGATATCCAGCCCCATGTGCTGCCAGCGAACCGCTTGAGCCACAGCGCTCTGCAGGACCCACTCGCCGAGCGAGCCGATTAATCCGCCATCGCGCGCCATCGAAATAATGTCCGGTGGGGAAATTGCACCTAACGTGGGATGCTGCCAGCGCAGTAGGCTTTCAACGCCAACAATACTTTGATCGGATAATTTGACGATCGGTTGGTAGACCAGATTTAACTCGCCGTGCTTCATGGCGTGCTTCAGATCATCCAGCATCGCACGGTTACGCTCGATCGGATCTTCGCTGTTGGGGTTATACAAGCTCCAACTGACATCACTGATCTGTCCGGCGAACCTTGCGGCCAGCCTCGCCAGCTCGACCGTGGCGGTTGCGTTTGACGCATGGTCTGGCCACAGCGCAGCGCCCAAATTTGCTGATAGCGTAAAGGGGTGCTCGCCGATAAAGACGGGCAGACGCAGGGACTCGCAGTACTTCTCCATCTGCAAGCCCAGCTCATCCAAGTGAGTACCCTCGATCAGCACAGCAAATTCGTGTGCTCCGATGCGCCCAAGCAACTCCGTTTGGCGAGCATTGCCGCGTAAGCGCTCGGATATCTGCTGAATCAATCGGTCTTGATCGGCATTGGTTAAATTGGAGGGCAAATCTGCCTCGCATACCACGAGCCCATGAATGCTATGCGGTGCGGCTTCTAACCGCGCATCAACTTTGGCAATAAAGCCTTCGTGGTTAAGCAGGCCCGTAAGTCGATCTGAGGTGATCAGGTGATCGACCCGCGCTTTGGCCCGGCGTTGCCCCAAAATTTTGGCGAGCAGGCCAAAGATAATGATAAGGGCGATAGCACCGATCACCGAAGTGACCACAAAATGCTCGCCGTCACTGTCTTGCAGGTAGCTGTAATCCAGCGGGCGGACCGCATCGCCCAGATGGGACCAATCAACACCAATCGCATCCATTGCACGGTTATCGATCCAAACATGGCGTTCGATCAACGTCAGCATTCTGGGCACTTCGGGCCTGGGCTGGTCCAACATTTGAACCAACGCCTGTCCCATCTTTTGGCCATCCAGGCTGCCCCCCAATTGCGCTTGGCGGCCAATGTGGTGTTTCCATGGGCTGGCCGCCAAGGGCAGGCGGGCACTTTCACTCGGATCCAGCAACAACTGAACTGCAGCCCGTGTGGGCTGGCTTGCAACTCGCCATTGGTGTTTCGATAGCGCTTCTAGTGCTGCGCCATACCAAGGGCTTTGTCGTGCTTGCTGGGACAGCCAAATCTGACGTTCTGGAGTCAGCAGACTTAGGACGCGAATTAGGGTCTTTAAGTTGGCTGACTGAGCCAGCAATTCATGGTCTGGACGCTGGGTTACCGGATCGCTGAAGGCTAGCCAAACATACTCGGAGCTGACCTTATCCAATTGAGTAGCGGCCTGGGCATCGGTCGCAATCCAATAGCCGGAATCCAATTCGTGATCGCTGGTGTCCTCAAGATGCAGCTCCGCTTGAGGTCGCGCTATGCGAATCTCGCGGACTAAGTCACTCACCCAAGGGTCGCCGACGTCGGCGGTACTGAGGATGTGAATATCAGTATCAGCGGCCGCGGCCGCGCTAAACAGGCCCAACATCAGGGCAAAGCAATACAACATCCTTCAAAGATAGTGTGTTTGCTCAGTTTTGCTTGCTGACCCGGTCCAAGATCGAGCGGACTGATTCTGAATAGCTCAGTCCAAACAGATTCAGATGATTTAATCGATGGTACAGGTTTAATACCGGTGCCGATTCTCGAAACTCGCGGGCACTCGGAGAAATCTCGAAATAGGCCTCGTAAAAGCCGCCGGCGAAGCCGCCAAACAGCTCGCTCATGGCTAAATCACAAATAGCCCAGCCCCAATGGGCGGCTGGATCAATTAACGCCGGCTCACCCTCAACGTTCGACATTACATTGCCAGACCATAGATCGCCGTGAACCAAAACCGGTGGGTGTTTTGGAATCCAGTCTTCTAGACGTGTGCACAGGGATTCGACTTGGGCCATTTGGTGGTGCGATAGCAGACCACGCTCCAAGGCATTGCTGGCTTGGGGTAGTAGCCGAGCTTCTGCGAAGAACGCATGTCCATCGTGATGGATGGGATTCGATTGGACAGATAAGCCCAAATAGTTGTCTTTGTGAAATCCAAAGCTAGGCGCTTTGTGCTGGTGCATCTTGGCCAGTTGGCGCCCCAGCTGCTCCCAATAGTCTTTGCTAGGCTGCGCGGGCTGCAAATCTTCCATCAAAACGCCGGTTTCGCCAACGAAATACAATTGCGGTACACGGATGGACTCGGTTGCTCGAATCGCGGCGATGCCATCCGCTTCGGCTTGGAAGTAGTCGAACGACATGCCCGGTTGTTCCTTCCAGACAACCGTTCTGCCGCAGGAGAACGTATAACGCGTCACCTGCGTAGCTGCCGCAGCACCCAAAGGAGTCCGCGACACAAGGTCTTCCAGACCTTGCTGGCGTAGCCAATAAGCAGCTTCGGGTGCCAGCATCAGCGGGTACCGTAGACCACCATGGTTTTACCTGACACTGCCACTAACCCTTGCTCCTCTAAGCTCTTTAGAACGCGCCCCACCATTTCGCGAGAGCACCCTACGATCCGGCCAATCTCTTGACGCGTGATCTTGATTTGCATGCCATCGGGGTGGGTCATGGCATCCGGTTCCCGGGTCAGTTCTAACAGGGTTCTTGCTACACGGCCAGTGACATCTAGAAATGCCAGGCTTCCGACTTTGCCGGTGGTCTCACGCAGGCGCGTTGCCATTTGCTGGCCAATTCGAAGCATGATGTCGGGATCTTCACGCAACAGCTCTTTGAACTTGGCGTAGCTGATCTCGGCCACTTCGCATTCGGTTTTCGCTTTGATCCAAGCGCTGCGAGTAGGCGACTCGTCAAACAGTCCCATTTCACCGATGAAGTCGCCCTTGTTTAAATAGGCGATGATCATCTCGCGGCCATCGTCATCTTCGATCAGTACAGTGACTGACCCTTTGATAATGAAAAACAGCGATTCGGATTTGTCACCGGCGTAAATCAATGTGCTCTTGGCGGGATATCGACGACGGTGACAGTGCTGCATAAAAAGCTTCATGTGCTTGTCGGGTTGGGGGATCTGGATGGTCTGCATAGAACTAGTTCCCTAGTTAACTGTGTGTGACATCACTATCGGGGTATGACCAATTCCATAGAATTGCACTTAGGGGAGTAAGGTTTTGTACGGATACCGACTTCAGTACACTGCGGCTATCAACTTCAAAGGGTAGGCCACATGGCAACAACAAGTGCGACGGTAAAATGGTTGGATGGGATGGCGATGGTCGCCGAGTCTGGTTCAGGTCACGGCTTTATGATGGATGGCGCGCCTGCCAACGGTGGCCGCAACGCAGGAGCCCGTCCAATGGAAGTCTTGCTGATGGGGCTGGGTGGCTGCACGACCTTCGACGTGATTTCTATTCTGAAAAAAGCGCGCCAAAACATCAGCGATTGCGTGGTTGAGCTCAGCGGCGAGCGGGCCGACACCGTGCCTTCGGTTTACACGTCGATTCACGTCCATTTCAAAGTCTATGGCCAAGAGCTTGAGCCCGCCAAAGTTGAGCGCGCGGTTAAGTTGTCGGCAGAAAAATACTGCAGTGCGTCTTTGATGTTGTCCGAGGGGAATGTCGAGATTACCCACAGCTTCGAAGTACTACCTAGCCAAGATCGGCATCTGGATTAAATCCGGTAGGCGCTCGCGGTCATCAGGCCTGCGATCGCCTTCATGGCTCCTCGAACTGGCTCAGGCAGTTTCTCGCCGCCTTGTGCGAGGGCTGCCTGGCCGTGTTCGTACTCGTCTTGTTTCATTTGGTCGATGACCGCCCGCGAGCTGTTGGCCGATGTCGGCAACCTCGTTAGGTGCTCATCCAGATGGGCTTCAACGTTTTCTTCTGTGGCGTGGACAAAGCCTAAGCTGGTTTTATCGCTGATTAAGGCGGCTCCAGCGCCTAACGCGAAACTGGCAGCATAAAAAACGGGGTTCAAGTACGACGGCTTGCCGCCCAATTGTTTGAGTTGCTGATCACACCAGACCAGATGGTCGATTTCTTCTTCTGCAGAATGCTGCATTTGTTCCCGAGTCTCCGGATTCCGGGCGAACAGTGCTTGCCCGGCGTATAACGCCTGTGCGCATACCTCGCCGGTGTGATTGACGCGCATCAATCCAATCGTCTCGTGTTTGTCCTGGCCCTCGACATCATCAACCAGCGATTTGCCGGGATTGGGTCGGCTGGCGTGATGGTAACTATGGGTCAGTGTCTTTAGCGCGACATCTAATGCGCTGATCAGCCTCTCATACATAATTGGGTTGGAACACTCCCTTTAATTCTTGAACCAGGCGGCCGATTTGTTCAGGTTCACTGGTATCAATCTGACGCGTGTAGGTTTCTTCGTGGGTTGTCAGGGGCTCAAGCTGCTGTCGCTGATGTACCAGCAGGTTCATATTTGCGCCGGTCGGATTGTCTGCCACGACCGCTCGGTTGTGAATCTGTTGCTCGACCCACGCATCGCTGGGCGAACATTGCAGCAGGACAAGGTAGACCCCTTGCGCATCGGCCAGGCGCTCGAATCGCTCGCGCTGGCGCCGTTTTAAAAAGCTGCCAGACACCATGACAGGGAAACCTGCTCGCAGTATCTGTTCGGACTCCAATGCCAGTGTCCGATACACCTCATCACTCGCCTCAATCCCATGAATACCAGCGTCTAGTTCCGCATCGGTTGGAGCATCGATCGCCATGCCGCGGGCACGGCGCCGTTCAACGTCGGTACGCAGGCGAATACAGCCCAGCTGCTCGACCAGTCGATTGGATAGCTCACCTTTACCGCAACCAATGGTGCCATGCGTGATGATTAGAAAGCGCTGAGGAACTTGGGTGTAGGTCTCGGCTCGATTGGCGTATTCGCGATACAGCTCAATCGGTGAAAGTGCGGCTTCCCGAGCGACTTTGGGCGGCTCTAGTTCGAGCAGCGCACTCTTGGCTCGAACCATGGCGCGATAGGCTTTGTAAGGCGTATAGACCCACAAGCCGTGATAGTCGCCAGTGGTCTCCAACCATGCATTGATCAGACGGTTGGCCAGCGCTTGCTGGCCCCGCGCCTCAATGTCCATGACTAAATTGGCCATCTCACTGATCACATCGACCCAGCGGAACTCATTGCGGTATTCGACGCAGTCGACTAACTGATAACCAAATTCATCCCGCAAAATATGCCCAGCATGCAGGTCGCCGTGGACCTCGCGAATTCGGCCGCGATCTTTTCGTTCGGACATGCGAGGCCACAGCCGTTTGAGCGCCTCATCGGCCCAGCCCTGCAATTGCTCTAACTGTTCGCGATCGCTGCGTTCGCTCAAAACCGGCTCGACTTGTTGGAAGTTCAACAGGGCAGGGACCGCAAGTTCGGTCGGGTCACCGTAGGGCTGATCGACGCCCGCGCTGGCGGCTTGCCCCTGCAATTGGCTGAGTCGTATCGCTAAGCTGGCCGCCTGATCCGGATCCAGTGCCATGTGGTCTAGCTGCTGCTCGGCTGACCAGCGGCGCATCTTCACCAAATAGTCGATAGCTGGCGTATCCCCGTTCAGCACGGGTTGTTCGGGAGTGCCGTTGAGGGTTTCAACGCCCAGATAGTAGTGGGCCGCCCAGCGGCTGTTGAGTCGCACTTCTTCGTGGCAAAAGTGCTTTCGATTCTCAAGCGATCTGGCGTCCACGAAGTAGAGAGAGACGGGCTTTTTCAGCTTGTAGGCGAACTCGTCAGTCAGGAAGACCCAACTCAAGTGAGTTTCTTTAACCTCAAAACGCTCTGGATCGGCACTCCAAAACGATGGGTCTTGCAGAACCTTTAGGTTCAAATCGGACACTCAGCCCCCTCAAGCACAGGTTTTTTGTTGAGCGAACACTTTATACTCGCGGCTATGGAAACGAAACCGTCAGGGATCCAGGGACTGCTTTTTAAACTCACGTTAGTGGGTGCCGTTGTGCTGGCCGGCTGGATGATTTGGCTCAACGCTCGAATCGTGAACCAGCTGAGCGATTTTAGTTGGGAGATACCGGCTCAGGTCTACTCACGTCCACTGGAGTTGTACGTGGGCGCGGGCGTTGGCGCTGATCAGTTAGAGCAAGAGCTCAAAGATCTAGGCTACCGTTTAGGCTCGATTCAGCGTGCAGGGCAGTTCCAACGCACAGGTAACCAGATTCAGGTGCATACCCGTGGCTTTGAATTTCCAGATCAAACCGAGCCTGCGCGTAAAATCACCGTGCAGTTCAGTGGCCGTCAAGTGGCTGCACTGTCCGGTGGCAGTTTGGTGCGTATTGAGCCGGCCCTGATTGGCACCTTGTTGCCCGGCAGTGGTGAGGATCGCCAGTTGCTGAGTGCGCTGGATACGCCTGCATTGCTTAGTCAGGGATTGATTGCGGTTGAGGACCGGCGCTTTGATCAGCATTTTGGAGTCGACCCCCGGGGTCTTGCCCGCGCGATGTGGGCCAACCTGACCGCAGGGCGAGTAGTGGAAGGGGGCAGCACGCTGACTCAGCAGCTGGTTAAAAACCTGTTTCTGGATCGCTCACGAACACTGGCACGCAAGTTAAACGAAGCGGCCATGGCGCTGTTGGTGGACTGGCACTACGACAAAGACTTTATTCTGCAGGCCTACATTAATCAGGTGTATCTAGGCCAAGCGGGTCGGCGGGCGATTCATGGCTTCTCAAAAGCCTCGCTGTACTGGTTTGCACGCCCCATTGATGAGCTAAACGCCAGTGAGTTGGCCCTATTGGTGGGCATGGTCAAAGGGCCTTCGGCCTATAACCCGAGGCGAAACCCTGAGCGCGCACTCCAGCGGCGTAACGCGGTGCTGGGTGTATGGCAACGAGAAGGGCTGCTATCAGAGCAGCAATATAATACTGAGCGTGCCCGTGGATTGGGGGTCAGTGCCAGGGCGGGACAGCAGCAGGGGCGTTATCCGGGCTTTATGCGTCAGGTACGGGATGAGCTAAACCAAGCCTACAGCCCGCAGGATCTTCAAACCCAAGGTCTGCGAGTCTTCACAACGCTGGACCCTTGGGTACAAAGCGGCCTGCAAGACTCGCTGCAAAAGCGCCTCAGTGGGTTCGAAAAGAGTGGCCGTGGCGAGATGTTGCAAGGTGCCGGCGTTGTGATGTCGGCAGGTACGGGTGAAGTGCTGGCCATGGTGGGTGATCGTCAGGGCAGCGGTTCCGGCTTTGATCGCGCCACCCAAGCCAAGCGGCCGGTGGGCTCGTTACTCAAGCCTTTGGTGTATCTGCACGGGTTTGAATCGGGCTTGAATGCACTCAGCCCTGTTGATGACTCCCCAGTCCAGATCAAGACCTCGGATGGTGTGTGGCAACCACAGAACTACGACGAGTCGTTTGATGGCGTCGTACCTCTGTTCTATGGACTCAGCAAAAGTAAAAACCTAGCGGCGGTTAATCTCGCTCAAGATTTAGGGTTTGAAGCGGTTGCCAAAACTGCACAGCAGGCCGGTGTGAATGTTTCGGCTGCCCGGCCCTCATGGATTCTAGGGGGGCATTCGATGTCCGCCTTCGAAGTGGTCCAGCTGTATGCTGTGTTTGCCAACGATGGATTTTCTGTTCAGCCCAAATTGATTCGTGACGTGCTGACACCGGATGGGCAGACAGCCAGCCGGTATTCGACGGATCCGATACGGCGATTGCCTTCGGCTGGGGTGTATCAGCTGCAGCAGGTGCTGGCTCAGGTGATGACGTCTGGCACAGGGCAGTTTATCGGTGAGCGATTAGGCCGTCCCAGCGCCGGCAAAAGCGGTACCAGTAACGATCAGCGTGATTCATGGTTCGCTGGTTTTGATTCACACAACGTAACGGCAGTTTGGGTCGGCGTGGATGATAATCGACCAACAGGGCTGACCGGCTCATCGGGCGCGGGCTTGGTGTGGCTAGATACTATGCGCCGGCTGAACGGTTCAGCATTAAGTTTTCGACGGCCGCAAGACATAGAACTGCGCTGGGTGGATGAATTCGGTAGGCTGTCGCGCGAAGGGTGCGCGAACGCTCAATTGATTCCAGTTCAGGCCGAGCGCCTGCCGCAGGCCGGCCAGTGCGCACCTCAAGCCAGCGTGTGGCAACGGGTTAAACAAATTTTTGGAGGGCAGTAAATGCGTTTAGGTATGGCCGCAGTCGCGGTGTTGTTGGTTGGCTGTGCGGGTACTCAGGTGGCACCACCGGTCGTGGACGGAACACAGCCTGCGTCGGAGCAGGACCGGGTTCGGACCAGTACTACCGAGCCGGTTGCAAACACCACGACTCCAATCAGTGCCGCCACTCAAACGCAGCCGGTTCAAGTGGCGAAAATTGAAGCGCAAGCAGTTCCCACCACCTCGGCGGGCATTTCCCCGGCGGTACTTGATTTGCTCGAGCAGGCCGATCAACAAGCCAGCGACGGCAATAGCTCAGGCGCTTTGGCCACGTTGGAACGCGCGCTACGAATCGCACCTCGTGAGCCCGAGGTTTACTATCAGATGGGGCGCTTGCGTCTAGATATGGGGGAGGCCAAGCAGGCAGAGCAGCTGGCATTAAAAGCGGTAGATCTTGCTCCTGATGCCTTTGTCCGCCGGGACGGCTGGAACTTGGTCGCGCTAGCCCGCGAGGCTGCAGGCGATAAAGCCGGAGCTGCCGCCGCACGGGCAGCAGCTCGAGGTGCTTAAAGCGATTTAAACGCGGTGCGGGCGGCCTCTAGCGTCCGCGCCAAGTCCTCCTCGCTGTGGGCTGCACTGATAAAGCCGGCCTCATACAAGCTCGGCGCCAAGTAAACCCCTTGATCTAACATGCTGTGAAAGAAGCGGTTAAAGGCGTCAGCATCACATCCGGTGGCCTCTTCAAAGCTGGTGACCTTGTCCAGCTCACTAAAGAAGAATCCGAACATGCCGCCGGCGTATTCGGTCGCCATTGGCACGCCGGCTTCCTGGGCAAGCGTTTTAAACCCTTCGGTCAATTGAATCGATTTTTGCTCCAGCGCGTCGAAGAATCCCGGCTGCGACAATCCCTCTAAGGTGGCCATTCCGGCTGCCATGGCTACCGGGTTGCCGCTCAGGGTGCCTGCTTGATAGATCGACCCCTCAGGGGCCAGGTGCGCCATGATGTCCGCGCGTCCGCCGAATGCTCCGACCGGCATGCCGCCGCCAATGACTTTGCCCAGACAAGTTAAATCCGGAGTGATGCCTTGCAATGATTGGGCGCCGCCGGCGGCCACTCGAAAGCCTGTCATAACCTCGTCGTAAATCAGCAGTGAAGCGTGCTCATCACACAGTCCCCGCAAGCCCTCGATAAAGCCATCGACAGGTTTGATCATGTTCATGTTGCCGGTGATTGGCTCGATGATGACGGCGGCGATCTTTTCACCGGCCTCAGCAAAGACCTGTCGGCATGCATCAAGATCGTTAAACGGCAGGGTGTAGGTATGCTGCGCCAAGTCTGCTGGGACGCCCGGGCTGGTTGGAACACCTAGCGTCAACGCACCACTGCCTGCCTTAACCAGCAACGAGTCACTGTGCCCGTGATAGCAACCTTCAAATTTTACGATGACATCACGTCCGGTAAAGCCACGGGCTAGGCGAATGGCCGACATGGTGGCCTCGGTCCCGCTTGAGCATAAGCGCAGTTTCTCGATGCTGGGCAGCAAGCTTTTTACCTTAATCGCCAAATCCGTCTCAATGGCGGTGGGCGCGCCATAACTCAGTCCCCGCTCGATGGCTTCACGCACTGCAGATAAAATGTTCTCGTTGGCGTGACCCAAAATCATCGGGCCCCAACTGCCGATGTAGTCGATGTACTGCTTGTCATCAGGGCCATACAAATAGGCGCCCTTTGCTCGACTGACAAATAACGGCGTGCCACCGACAGATTTAAAGGCGCGGACGGGGCTGTTAACTCCGCCGACTAGATGTTTCTGGGCCTTCTCAAACAGACCTTGGGATGCATTCATTGCAAAACCTCGAAGTTAAAACGGCTTAGCGACCGCCAAAATGACGACCACGATTAGAATGACGACTGGGAATTCGTTGAACCAGCGATAGTACACGTGTGACTTTGGGGTTTCGCCACGTGCGAAGGCTTTTACGTGTTTCGCGCAGATGCCGTGGTACCCGGACAAGATCAGCACCAAAATGAATTTCACTCCAAACCATCCCCCTGCCGCCGCGCCAGGGTTCAGCCACACCAAGGTCAATCCGAGCGCCCACACCGCGATCATCGACGGCGTCATGATGCCTTTGAGTAGCTTGCGCTCCATGATGCAAAAACGATCACGGCTTATCTGATCGTCGCTCATGGCGTGATAGACAAACAGTCTGGGCAGATAAAATAGTGCTGCGAACCAGGTTACCACCGCAATTAGGTGGAACGCTTTGACGTAAAGGTAGTACTCGATCATTGGAATGACTCCCGGATGGTTTTTTCAATAATTATGCCTTTGACACGGCGGTCTTCGATTAAATAACCCCCTTGCCAAGATTCTTTTCGACACACGCGCAACAGTTCTGCCAAGGTCGAGTGGCCTTCAATTCGCCCTAAGGTGGGGGCATGGGGGGCAGATAGCAATTCGCCTGGAGCTAATGATTCGGCGTAGGTGATGAATTCATCCCAGGGTAGATAGCTCATTTCTCGCGCCCCGCTGCGCCATATGACAAAGCTGGCAGGGGAGGGCAGGCCGGCAAAGCGGCGTGGAACCTGCACAATCGAGCTTTGCAGTGCGCTTTGAACCCCTAGGTGATGCAAGGGATGGTTGCTTTGATGCAGATTTAATAACACTCCCCGATCAGCCAGTTGATCAACAAACAACGCCCCTTGGCCGCTCAGTCGGTGGGTCAAGATAGCCAACGTCAACGCCAGCATCGATGGCAGCATCAAGTCCGCTTGGCCAGACAGCTCTATGACAAAAATTAATGCGGCCAGCGGCGCCATCAAAGCCGCCCCCATCGTCGATACCATTCCAATCAGGGCGTACGCCGGTTGCCAGCTACCAACTGACACCAAGCTGACGGCACTGCCGGCCGCAGCACCCAGCAGTAGCAGCGGTGATATCAGGCCCAACGGTAATCCCCATCCGACAATAACGGTGGTCAGTACGAGCTTAGCCAGCATCCAACCTAGAATCAGGGTCAGTGTCATTTGCCCTGCGGCCAGCTCGCCCCAAATGTCGTGCCCATCGCCAAGCGCGCTTTGAATTACAAGACCCACGCCTGCACACAGAACACCGGCCAGTAAAATCGAATAGCGAGGCTTATATCGCTGAGCCGTGCGCGCTGAAAAATTAAACAGTGATGCTAGAAGGCCGCAACCGATGCCAATCAACAGCACCCAGCCCATGTGCGGATCAGAAATGTCGGCAAAGGTTGGAAAGGGCACCAGGCTAGCTCCCGTGCTGGCCTGAACCAACGCGCTGGCGGCAACGGCGGACATGATGACCGGTAAAAATCCAGCCACCGTGTATTCCATCACAATGACTTCCATAGCAAAGGCAACGCCTGCCAGTGGGGTTAAAAACGAGCCGCCGATGGCCGCTGCCGCTCCAGCCCCCGCAAAAACGCGCAGGTTGTTACGCGGCAGCTTTAGCTTTTCGGTCATCATCGCGCCCAAAGTCGCGCCAATGTGAACGGCAGGGCCCTCACGACCGCCGCTTTGTCCCGAAGCCAGCAAGATCGGAGTTAACAAAAACTGCAATGCCGCATTGGTGGTTGGCCAGTGCCTCGGAGATTCGTGCAGGACCTGAATTACATGTCCTGTACCCAGCGCTCGGCGATGCTTCCAGCGCTTCAATATCAGGGACGCCAGGCTGGCACCTGCAATCGGATAGACCACGATTTGCCATGTGCTCCATTCAGAGGTTTGTCCAGCCCAGTTCACGGCCAGGTCAATTAGGCTGTGAAACGCAATCACGGCACCGCCCACGATCAACCCGAGAATGCCGCCCATCAGGCTTTGCAGCACAAACTCTTCGCCGCGAGCCAGCCGTTGCTGGATCCTAAATTTAGACATCAACACTCCTAACGTGACTTGCTATGATAGGCGCCCGCAGAGTAGAGGTCATCCATGTATAAAGTCGGAATTGTTGGCGGCACGGGTTACACCGGTGTCGAGTTGTTGCGTTTGCTGACTCCCCACCCCGAGGTTGAGTTGAGCGCGATCACATCACGCTCCGAAGCAGGGCGTCGTCTAGATGATCTGTATCCGAATTTGCGTGGGCACACCGAACTTAGTTTTGTCGAGCCAACCACTGAGGCGCTGTCCGGCTGCGATTTGGTGTTTTTTGCAACGCCACATGGGGTCGCTATGGCCCAAGCCCCCGAGTTGCTGGCTCAAGGGATCAAAGTGGTCGATCTATCAGCGGATTTCCGTTTGAAGGACTTGGCAACCTTTAAGCAGTGGTACGGGATGGAGCATACGGCTGGCGATTGGGTTGACCAAGCGGTCTACGGGCTGCCTGAAATCTCGCGAGATCAGATCGCCGGTGCTCAGCTTGTGGCGGCGCCCGGCTGCTATCCGACTGCAGTGCAGCTCGCGCTTCTGCCCTTGATCAAGGCAGGTGTCGTTGACGTAAGCGATTTAATTGCGGACTGCAAATCGGGTGTGTCCGGGGCCGGTCGCGGGGCCAGCGTCGGGGCGTTATTTGCTGAGTGCAGCGACAGCTTCAAGGCTTATGGAGTTTCGGGTCATCGCCACTTGCCCGAAATCACGCAGCAGCTCCAGGCGGCAACGTCTGAGTCGGTAGGTTTGGTATTCACACCGCATTTAACCCCGATGATTCGCGGTATTCACGCCACCTGTTACGCCCGATTGACTCAAGAGGTGGATGTTCAGGCTCTGTTCGAGACTGCCTATGCCAACGAGTCGATGGTTGATGTGATGCCACCAGGAAGCCACCCCGAGACCCGCAGCGTACGCGGCTCGAATCGCTGTCGCCTGGCGATACACCGGGCGTCGGGCTCTGATCGACTGGTTATCCTGGCGGTCGAGGATAACTTGGTTAAAGGGGCATCCGGACAGGCCGTTCAATGCATGAATCTGATGTTGGGTTTGCCAGAGTCTCTGGGACTAGACGGCATCGGATTGTTACCTTGATCTTTGACGGATTACCCATAGGATAAGTGCATGGCAGAAACTTTTATTCCCCCCAGCATCCAAGTCTCCGACAGTGCCGTACGAAAAGTACGCATGCTGGTCGAAGAGGAAGAAAATCCCTCGCTAAAACTGCGCGTTTTTGTGACCGGTGGCGGATGCAGCGGATTCCAGTACGGTTTCACCTTTGACGAGGCAGTCAACGAGGACGACACTCAGATCCAGTCGGACGATGTCACGGTGCTGGTAGACCCACTAAGCTACCAGTATCTGGTTGGCTCTGAAGTTGACTACCGAGAAGGTCTGGAGGGCAGCCAGTTTGTTGTTAACAACCCCAATGCAACCTCTACTTGCGGTTGCGGCGCTAGTTTTAGCGTCTAGCGTCTTGCTGCCTGCTCATGCCGAGCAGGCCAAGTTAGTTCCCCTGCAAACATCCAGTTACACCTCGGTGTTTCAGCAATCTCCCGGTGATATAACAGCATTGCTAAATCGTGCTGATCGAATTGCCCGTTCAACGGATTTCAGCCCGATCGAGCCGGTTACCTTTGTTTTGCACGGTGACGAAATCAACTTGTTCAAACGCGAGAACTACTCAGTCAACCATATGCTGGTCGACTTGGCCGCTCGTTTGGATGCATTCAAGGTGATTGACATTCGAGTGTGCGAGACTTGGATGCGGGACCATCAAGTGGCGGCCTCGGATTTGCCGCCTTTTGTCGAGCTTGTGCCGTTTGAGCCAGATTTTGTCGCGGGCCTAAAGACCCGCGGTGCGATTGAGTTCTAGTTGACTTGCAACAGCGCCAGCTCGGTGCGCCGCAGCCCTTCGATTAAGGCAATCTTTGACTCGACGTTCTGCTTAAAACGAGGCAGCTCAGCTTTATCCAGTGAAACGGCTTTGGGCAGTTTGGCTAGGATGGTGCGGGGGTTGCGATGCACGCCATTCAAGATGAATTCGTAGTGCAGGTGTGGGCCTGACGCCAGACCGGTTGATCCCACATAACCAATGACTTGGCCCTGTTTCACTCGTTGACCATTGCGTGCTTTGATTCGCGACATGTGGGCGTAGCGGGTCTGAATATTGCCAGAGTGATTGATGATCACGGTCTTTCCGTAGCCACCCTTGTTCCCGCTGTGTACCACTCGCCCGGCGCCTGATGCATAAATCGGTGTGCCAGTCGGGGCGGCATAGTCGGTGCCTTTATGGGCGCGGATGGTGTTCAGCACAGGATGTTTGCGCTTTAAATTAAAGTTCGAACTGATCCGCGAGTAGTTCAGAGGGGCCAGCAAAAAAGCTTTCTGCATGCTGACGCCTTTCTCGTCAAAGTAGCCCGAATTGCCCTGACTGTCGGTATATCGATAGGCCGAAAACCGCTCGCCTTGGTTGATAAACTCCGCCGCGACAATCTTGCCTTCGTCTATTTTTTCGCCGTCCAGGTACAGCTCTTCATAGACGACGTGAAAGTGATCCCCTTCACGTAGGTCGTAAACCAAGTCAATCACGTGCCCAAAGATGCCGGCCATGTTCATGGTTTGTCGATCGGATAGCCCTGCTCGGGTGCCTGCCAAGAAAAGTGACCCTTGGATTACGCCAGTGGCGCTGGCCAGACGCACCTCGGGCTGGCGCATCTCGATGGACATTTCGACCGGTGATTGCGTTCCATCAAAGACGATTTTCTCTAATGCGGATTTGCGATACTCCAGCGTCTCTACCCGATTTTCTTGCGCCAAAATACGAATCACTTCGCCGGGTTTGATTTTGTACAGTCGCCGATTTTTATCAGCTTGGGTAATTCGGTAGGCTTCCGAGGGGGGCAGTCCTGCCCGCTGGAACAGTGTAGATACTGAGTCGCCCTTTTTAATGGTCAATTCTGTCCATTCAGGTTGAGGGGCTTCGATGGTCTTTACAATGTCGGCTGCAATTTCAGGTTTGAGTGTCGCCAGATCCGGGGCCTGCATGTCGATAGGCGGTAAATCAATGGTCGCTATCGGCTGGGGTGCCGGCTGGGGTGCGATCACGGGCGCGGCTACAGACGTGACCTCCGGTTTCGCTACGGGCTCGGGTCCGCCAGTCAGCGCGAGGGCGGTAATCGTTGCGCCCAGCAGGCCTAGCGCGAGTAGATGTTTGCGGGGAAAATGGATAAGCAAACCAGGGCCTCGGTTGAGTGGTCATTAAAGGATGGCGCAGAGTATAACCAAGCCGCGCGTTGAATTCTTCTTGAAAAATAGTCACGAATTGTTAGCTTGGCGTGCCCTAAATCACAGTCTGGTCAGGAATTCACGTCGAATGTTGGAAACCCAAGCTCAACTAGAAATTATCTACCGCGGTGCCCACGACGTGCTGGTGCGTGATGAGCTGATCAAAAAGTTAGATCGCGGGCAGCCTCTGCGAATCAAGGCGGGCTTCGACCCGACCGCTGCGGATCTTCATCTAGGGCATACGGTTCTGATCAACAAGTTGCGTCAGTTCCAAGATCTTGGGCATCACGTGATGTTCCTAATCGGCGACTTCACCAGTCTGATTGGCGATCCCACGGGCAAGAACGAGACTCGTCAGGCCTTGACTGCCGAGCAGGTCCAGGAAAATGCCAAGACCTATGCCGACCAGGTCTTCAAAATCTTGGATCCGGCGAAAACCGAGGTTTGCTACAACTCCACCTGGACAAACCAGCTCACTCCGGCCGACATGATTCGTCTGCTGGCTCAGCAAACCGTCGCCCGCATGCTCGAGCGCGATGATTTCAGCAAGCGCTATAAAGAAGGGCGTCCCATCAGCTTGCACGAATTTGCTTACCCGCTGATGCAGGGGTACGACTCAGTCGCAATGAAAGCGGATGTCGAGCTGGGCGGAACCGACCAGACTTTCAACCTGCTGATGGGGCGTGAGTTGCAAAAGGACGCCGGGCAAGAACCTCAGGTCATCTTGACCATGCCAATTCTTGAGGGGCTTGATGGCGTTAAAAAGATGTCCAAGAGTCTGGGTAACTACATAGGTTTGAATGACGAGCCGGGTGATATGTATGGCAAGCTCATGGGTATCAGTGATGAGCTCATGTGGCGCTATTACGAATTGCTGTCTTTCAAAAGCTTGGATGAGATCCAGGCGTTGCGAGACGCGTCTAATCCGCAGGCGGCCAAAATTGAGTTGGCTCGCGAGATCATCACGCGCTTCCATGATGCGGATGCGGCGGATCGAGCCAGTCGTGCCGCTGGCAATAAGTTTAAGGCAGGTGATATCCCTGATGAGATGCCCGAGCTGGAACTAGACTCGCAAGGTGCAGGGCTGCCGTTAATGGTGTTATTGCGTGAAGCTTCTTTGGCTGGTTCTTCTAGCGAGGCTCGCCAACGTATTACTCAGGGTGCAGCGCGTATCAATGGCGAGCCGGTAACCGACCCCAAATTCCTATGTCAGGCCGGCTCAACGCAGGTCTATCAGTGTGGCAAGAAGAAGTTCGCGCGGGTCACGGTCAATTAATTTGAGGGAGTGTGCAATTAACGCTTGACCCCGATTCCAGAATCTATATTATTCGCCGCCCAAGCCGAGGGGCGCAGGCAAATGACGACACCGAACAGGGTCGAAATTAAGTCTTGCAAACACGGCAAGGCGCTGTAGAATGCGCCTCCACGTTACGGGGAAGCCCCCCGGACGAAGATCCTTGAAAACTAGATCAAGCAAGACGTGTGGGCACTTGTTGGTTCATTTGGAAACAAAAGAATTCAGAAAGTGCTTAAGCAGAAGTCAGATTATTTTGATGTAATGATTAACGTACATTC
>CBFHLC010000026.1:0-29048 GCA_965656605.1 Litorivicinus sp.
GAGCTGCGCAACCAAAAGACCCTTCGCCTAGTTGCCCAGCTACTGAAAAAAGCCGGGGTTAATGTGGCGGTGGTGGGTGAGGCCGAGCTGGATACCGGCGATGTTGCCCGTCGACTGGGGGATGAATTGCTGTTTCAGAACTTGGCCGAGCGCAACATCAATTACCTAAATACCCTTCAATTCGATCGAATCCTGACCATTGATCCGCATGCGTTTCATGCCCTGGGGCAGGAGTATCGAGCCTTCGGTGCGGACTTTGATGTGGTGCACCACACCCAGCTGCTGAACGAATTGATTCAGTCAGGCGATTTAGCAGTCACCCAACCGATTAACCGAGGCCGCGTGACCTATCACGACCCCTGTTACCTGGGCCGCTATAACGGCGAGATCCAAGCACCTCGAGCGTTAATCGATGCGCTGCAAGGTGAATTCGTTGAGCTGGAGCGCTCGGGTATGGACAGTCGCTGTTGCGGCTGGGGTGGCGGAGCTGCTTTTTCTGACGTGCCCGGTGAGCGACGGGTGCCGGATATTCGCATGGCCGAGATTCATGCCGTCCAGGCACAGACCGTGGCGGTCGCTTGCCCCAATTGCATGAGCATGCTCGAGGGCGTGGTACAGGATCAAACCGAGGTGGTCGATGTGGTTGAACTGGTCGCCGAGGCGGTAGGAGTTTGAAATGAGTATTCGTCGAGTAAACCGCTTTGAACAAGAGCGTGGGTTTGTCACCGCCCAAGGGATCAAACGAGTAGCCCGGGCACGTGATGTCGCAGGTTTAGATGTTCAGGTTCCAGTGGTGGCGGCACAAAAACCGGTAAGGACCATTCAAAACCCCGAGGCGCGATTGCTGGTGGTACTGCATGTCAAAGCCGGTGAGTTGTCGACGCTAGATCGTGAGGCACTTTATGTCGCCCGGGCTTTAGCCGAGGGCGAAACTGAAGTGCATGCATTGGTCATTGGCCAGCCCAATGAGGATCTAGCGTGGGAGCAGTGGGGCGTTGATCAGCTGCACGTGGCTAATGTCGATGGGCTCGAGGGTTACTCACCCCAGGCCAAAGTCGATCTGCTAGGGCAGCTGTTCGGCCAGTTGCAGCCACGGCATGTTGTATTTATCGAAAGTGAGCAGGCCGATTCCGACTTGGCTCGGCGCTTTGCGGTCAGTCAGCGGCTCAGTTTCGGTCCGGACTTGTTTGAAATTACCCCTGAGTCGACCCGTCGTGGTTGCGGCAACACTCGTTACCAAGCACAGGCGGCACTGCCCCGGGTGCTGGCGATTCAGTCGGGCACCACGGCGGATCTGGATTTGGAATTCACGACTGCGCCGCGGGTGGCCAGCGCTACCATTGATCCTGTCGCATCCCTCGCCCAAGAGCAGTTCAGTTTACCCTCGGGCGATATCCCGCTGGTTGAAGCGGATTTTGTGATCAGTGCGGGCAACGGCGTACAAAATATGGACACCTTTGCTCGGCTGGCGGAGTTGCTGGGTGCAACTATTGGCGGATCACGGGTGGTCGTTGATGACGGCAAGCTACCTCGTGAACGTCAGGTCGGCGCCACTGGCCAGATTGTTAAAGCCAGCGTGTATTTGGCCATTGGCATTTCGGGCGCTGTTCAGCACCTGCAAGGAATCAAAGACTGCAACACCGTCATTGCGGTCAACTGCGATGAGTCCTGCGACATGATCAAGCGGGCAGACGTTGCGATCATTGCAGACGCTGAGGAGTGGATGCAGGCCATGATTGCCCAGCTAGAGGAGGTGGCCGCATGAAGATCACGGTATTGGTTAGTCTGGGCAGGCACCCGAAATCGGGCCGCTTGATGCTCTCACCCAACGATGCGCGTGCATTAGCCTTGGCTAAACGCATGTGCGATCAGCCTCGCCTGCTGCATGTTGGGGAGGTCAGCCAGCAACAAACTTTACGGCAGTATTTGGGCCTGGGTTTTGATCAGCTTGATCTGATCGAGTGCCCAGCCGGTCAAGACGTCGTTGGTGTGCTGGCATCGGCGCTGGCCCTGGATCCCTGTGATCTGATCCTGGCGGGTCAGCAGGCTTGCGGCCAGGACGACACCGGACTGGTCCCCTATTTGCTCGCGGATGCACTGGATTTGCCGCTGATCGATCGGGCGCTGTCGATCGAGTCGGATCAAATCACTCAATTCTTGCCCAAGGGGCAACGGCGAATTCTGCCCCTGCAAACACCTAGCATCGTGACGGTCTCTGATAAGGCACCGCTGGAGCTAGAGTATCTGGCTCGACGTGCGCGGAATGGACAGATCAATGTTCTAAAGGGCCAGGCTCAAGACACTCCGGCTTTGTATCAGGGGTGGCAGATTGAGCCGGCCAAGCCAGGTCGCAAACGTTTATCGATTCAGTCCAGCGCTAAGGGCTGGGATCGGTTCAACAAACGCATGAACACCACCGGCTCAGCCGGTGAGGTGTTCCACGGATCGGCCCAGGAAGGGGCGGAAAAAACCTTAGGCATTTTGAAAGATAAGAAACTTGCCTAGGTGCGTCGTGAATTCCAATGCACTCGCCGGTCATCGCAAAGTCATGACAAGCGCTGCCCACTATTCTGTTTCTCAATAGATTGATTCGTCGGAGCACGACCATGCAGCACTATTCTGGGTTTGGATTGATCAAGCATGCGCTTGATCATCACGAAAATTGGCAACGGATATGGCGAAACCCCACACCCAAGAAAAAGTACGATGTGATCATCGTGGGTGGCGGTGGACATGGTCTGGCGACTGCCTACTACCTAGCCAAAGAGCACGGCATCACCAATGTGGCGGTGATCGAGAAGGGCTTCCTAGGCGGCGGTAATACTGGACGAAACACCACGATCGTTCGCTCTAACTATTTATGGGACGAGGCTGCTCACCTGTACGAGCACGCGATGAAGCTGTGGGAGGGTCTGTCGCAGGATTTGAACTACAACGTGATGTTCTCGCAGCGCGGCGTTCTAAACCTCGGCCACTCGCTGCAGGACATGCGTGATATTCAACGCCGGGTGAATGCCAATCGACTCAATGGCATCGATTCAGAGGTGCTGGATGCTCAAGGCGTCAAAGAAATCGTGCCGATCCTCGATTGCTCTAGCAACACGCGTTACCCAGTGATGGGCGCAAGTTGGCAGCCACGTGCAGGGGTCGCCCGTCACGACGCAGTCGCCTGGGGCTTTGCTCGAGCCGCAGACGCGATGGGTGTCGATTTAATCCAGCAAACCGAAGTGTGCGATTTGATCGTCGAGGACGGCACGATTGTGGGGGTCGAAACCGCACAGTACGGCACGATCAAAGCGGACAAAGTCGGTTGTGTAGTGGCTGGCAATTCAGGGGTCCTGGCGAGCATGGCCGGATTCCGTCTGCCGTTGGAGTCGCATCCTTTGCAGGCGTTGGTGTCCGAACCCATCAAGCCGATTCTGGACACTGTGGTGATGTCCAACGCTGTCCACGGATATGCCAGCCAATCGGACAAGGGGGATTTGGTGATCGGTGCCGGTATTGACGGGTACAACGGCTACGGTCAGCGCGGCTCATATCCCACCATCGAGCACACCTTACAGGCCATTGTTGAGATGTTCCCGATCTTCAGCCGGGTTCGTATGAACCGCCAGTGGGGCGGGATCGTCGATACCTGCCCCGACGCCTGCCCGATTTTGTCAAAAACCCCCGTCGAGAACCTGTACTTCAACTGCGGTTGGGGAACCGGTGGTTTCAAGGCCACTCCTGGCTCGGGCAATGTGTTTGCGGCGAGTCTGGCCAAGGGTGAAATGCACCCCTTGGCGGCTCCGTTCTCGATTGATCGTTTCCACACCGGCGCCCTCGTTGACGAGCATGGCGCGGCCGGCGTAGCGCACTAAGGATTATTTATGCTGCATATCTACTGCCCTCATTGCCTAGAGCACCGCGAAGAAGAAGAGTTTCACGCTAAGGGCGAGGCACATATCGCGCGTCCTGCGGATCCGGACAACACCACCGATGAAGAGTGGGGGGATTATCTGTACTTCCGTAAAAACCCTAAAGGTCTGCACCACGAGATGTGGGTCCACGCCTTGGGTTGCCGCAAGTTCTTCAATGTGACTCGCAACACTCTGACCTACGAAATCTTAGAGACTTACAAAATCGGTGAGCAGCCCAGCCACGGAGCCGAATCATGAGCCAAACCAGACGCCTACCCACTGGCGGCCGAATCGATCGAACTCGTCCGGTGACGTTCACCTACCGCGGTAAGCCGCTGCAGGGCTATCACGGTGACACCTTGGCCTCGGCTTTATTAGCGAATGATCAGAACTTGATCGGGCGCAGCTTTAAATACGGACGTCGCCGCGGAATTATCGCCGCCGGCGCGGACGAGCCGAACGCTATTATGCAACTCGGTGCCACCGAGGCGACTCAGGTCCCGAACGTTCGTGCCACCCAGCAAGAGCTGTTTGAAGGTCTGGTATCGGATCCCGTGGCTGGATGGCCCAGCGTTGACTTTGACTTGAAGAGTCTAGCCGGCACCTTTGGCAGCAAGTTGATGCCGGTTGGGTTTTATTACAAAACCTTTATGTGGCCGGCCAACCTGTGGATGACCTACGAAAAATTCATTCGTAAGGCGGCAGGTTTAGGTCGATCGCCCAACGAGAATGATCCCGATCAGTACGACAAGATGAATCAGTACTGTGATCTATTGATCGCCGGTGCCGGTCCAGCAGGCTTGATGGCTGCATTGACTGCGGCACGTGCGGGCAAGCGGGTGATCTTGGCCGACGAGCAGGCCGAAATGGGTGGCTCCTTACTGAGCACCACCGAGCAGATCGATGGTCACAGCGCATCGGTTTGGGTTGAGGGCGTCTTGGCTGAGCTGGCCTTGATGGACAACGTGCTGCTGTTGCCTCGTTCCACTGTTACGGGTCACCACGATCATAACTTTGCCACCGTGGTGGAACGTCGAACTGAACACTTAGCCGATCAAGCCCCTGCGGAGATGACGCGTAACCGTATGCATCGCGTTCGGGCCAAGCAAATCATGCTGTGCACCGGCGCGCATGAGCGGCCTTTGGTCTACGGCAACAATGATCTGCCCGGTTGCATGGTGGCGCAGGCCGTCTCGACCTACATTCAGCGTTACGCGGTCCGCCCCGGTGATGTGTTGGCACTGTGCACGGCCAACGATTACGGCTACCAAGCGGCCATTGATTGGGCGAACAGCGGTGGGCAAGTCAGTGTGATTTGCGATACCCGCCATTCGCCCACTGGAACGCTGTACCAACAAGCCATGGATCTGGGTCTGCCGATCAAAACCGGCTACGGCATCGTTGATGTCTTGGGTAGCAAGGATGTCCGCGGTGTTGTGATCTCGTCACTCCGCGAGGATGGCCTTAGCGCATCGGCACGGACGGAAAATGTAGTGGCCGACTGTGTTGCCACGTCGGGCGGATTCAGTCCGGTCGTTCACCTCTCGGCTCACCTAGGCCGCAAACCCGTCTGGAATTCTGAGGTGTTGGGCTTTGTACCCAACCCCGAATGTGGGCTGCTCAGCGCCGGTGGTACCCAAGGAATCTACGAGCTGGGCGAGCTGTTTGAGCAAGCCACGCAAGTGGTTGCGCAGGCGTTGGATGTACCGAGCGTTGCGGCCCCGGCGACGACCGAACGTCAGGTGGGTCCAAGCATGGCGATGTTCTTGGTGCCCCATCCGGATGGCACCAGTAAAGCGCCCAAGCAATTCGTCGATTACCAAAACGACGTGACGGCCTCTGGCATTGAGTTGGCTTGTCGCGAGGGCTTTGAGTCGATCGAACACGTCAAGCGCTATACCGCGCTGGGTTTCGGAACCGATCAAGGCAAGCTGTCGAATATCAACGGGGTTGCGATTGCCGCGCAGGCCCAAGGCAAATCCATTGCAGACACCGGTACCACCATGTTCCGGCCAAATTACACGCCTGTGGCCTTTGGCGCGGTGGTGGGACGCGATGTCGGTGAGCTGTTTGATCCCAAGCGCTACACCGCCATGCAGCCATGGCATGAGGCGAATAACGCTGAGTTTGAAGATGTCGGTCAGTGGAAGCGGCCGTGGTACTTCCCCAAGCCTGGCGAGAGCATGCATGACGCAGTCAATCGTGAATCCAAAGCCGTCCGCGACAGTGTGGGCATCTTGGATGCCTCGACCCTAGGCAAGATCGATGTGCAGGGTCCGGGCGCTCGGGAATTCATGAACCGCATCTACACCAACGGCTGGGCCAAGCTGGATGTGGGCAAATGCCGCTACGGTTTGATGTGTGGCGAGGACGGCATGCTGTTCGACGACGGTGTGACCGCGTGCCTCGGCGATAACCATTTCTTGATGACCACCACCACCGGCGGTGCGGCACGAGTCTATGAATGGTTAGAGCTGTGGGCTCAAACCGAGTGGCCGGACCTGGAGGTCTATTTCAACACCGTGACCGATCATTGGGCGACCTGCACGATTTCAGGCCCCAACGCCCGCAAGGTGTTGCAAAAGGTGACGGACTTGGATGTCTCGAATGACCATTTCAAGTTCATGGATTGGAAAGAGGCGACCATTGCGGGTGCGCCGGGCCGGATCTTCCGAATCTCGTTCACGGGCGAGATTAGTTTCGAGATCAACGTGCCTGCCCACTACGGTTTGCATGTGTGGGAGGCACTGATCGAGGCCGGTCAGGAATACAACATCACTCCCTATGGCACTGAAACCATGCACGTTCTGCGGGCGGAAAAAGGTTTCATCATCGCCGGTCAAGACACCGACGGATCGGTTCACCCGTTGGATCTGGGTATGGGCTGGGCCGTTGGCATGAAGAAACCATTCAGCTTTATCGGCAAGCGCGGCATGCAGCGCGAGGACTGTGTTCGGGAAAACCGTAAACAACTGGTGGGTCTGAAAACCCTCGATCCAAACATCGTTTTAGAAGAGGGCGCACAGGCGGTATTCGACCCCAAGGCCTCGATTCCGATGCCAATGGTGGGTCACGTGACCTCCAGTTACTGGAGTCCGAATTGCCAGCGATCTATCGCGATGGGGTTAATTAAAGGCGGTCTGACGCGCATGGGAGAAAAGGTTTTCTTCCCGCAGGTCGACGGCACGATCGTCGAGGCCGAAATCTGCAGCCCCGTGTTCTTTGATCCTGAGGGAGTTCGCCAAAATGGATAAGTTTTCCAGCGTCAACCAATACGCAACCGTCGATATCAAGACGCAAACACCCTTGTGGAACAAGACGCCCATTCAGAGTGCGCGGATCCAGTTGCGTGAGTTGCCTCTGCAAGGTCACTTCAATTTGCGCGTGAATCCCGCGGATAGCGATGCGATGGCCCGTGCCGCTTCCGTTGTGGGGTTGCCACTGCCGACCTCGGTGCTGACTAGCGTCGAGAAAGATGGCGTTCGTGTCAGTTGGGTCTCCCCCGATGAATGGGTTGTCTTGATGCCGCGTGAAAAGGCGGCTGGGTTCGAAGTGGCGTTCCGCGCGGCCATGCAGGATCTGCACTACTCAATCGTTGATGTCAGTGGCGGTCAGACGGTGTTGAGTCTGTCGGGTGAGGGGGCTCGCGAAGTGCTGATGAAAGGGGCGGCAGTCGACATGCACCCCAGTGTTTTTGGTGTCGGCAAGGTCGTGGGCACGGCCCTAGCCAAGTCCAGTGCCATGATCGTCTGTGACGAGCCGGACAGCTACTTGCTGCTGATTCGTCGTAGTTTTTCCAACTATATTTGGGATTGGCTGAGTGATGCCTCCCAGGAGTTTATTCAGTGAGCCAGCAACCCAGATGGGTTTTTACCGCGCAATGCCCCAGTGCCATCGGAACCGTGGATGTGTGTACCCACTTCATGGCTCAGCGCGGCCTATACGTGGATCAGCATCAGTCGTTTGATGACGCGATCGCCAAGGACTTCTTTATCCGGATCGCATTCCACCCTCAAGAGGATGGATTTAGCGCGGATGAGTTTAACCGTGCATTTAAGACGTTCGCGGCTCGTTACGACATGACCTGGACGCTGACGCCGCCGGATAAGCGGCCCAATACCGCGATCCTGGTTAGTAAATACGATCACTGCTTGAATGATTTGCTGTATCGCCATCGTACCGGTCAGCTGGCGATCGAAATTCCGCTGATCATCTCGAACCATCCGGATCTCGAAAAGCTAGCCCAGCAGCACGATATTCCCTACTACCACCTGCCGATCACCGCAGACACCAAGCCCGAGCAAGAAGCACAGATTCGTGAGTTGCTCGAGAAATACGAGGTCGAACTGGTGGTGTTGGCGCGTTACATGCAGGTCATGTCACCGGATATGTGTGAGTTCTTGGATGGTTGGGCGATCAACATTCATCACTCGCTGTTGCCCGGATTCAAGGGGGCAAAGCCTTACCACCAAGCGTGGGAGAAAGGCGTCAAGATGGTCGGTGCAACCGCTCACTACATCAACAATGATTTGGATGAGGGGCCCATCATCGCCCAGGGCATTCGCAACGCCGACCACACCCACTATCCCGAGGACTTGGTTCGTCAGGGGCAGGATGTTGAACGAGTGGTATTGGCTGAAGCCGTCAAGATGCACATTGAAAATCGCGTGTTCCTGAGCGGACAACGTACTGTCGTGTTGAAAGACTAGTCATGTACGTTGGCGTATTCGATCTGTTCAAAGTCGGTGTGGGGCCTTCCAGCTCTCACACCATGGGCCCGATGGTGGCGGCCCAACAGTTTCGTGAGCAAATTGCAGATCAGCCAGTGTCCAAAATTGTCGTCACCTTGTTCGGCTCGCTCTCGGCGACCGGTCAGGGTCACGCCACCGATCGGGCAGTGATTTGCGGCCTGAATGGCATTGTGCCGGCAACGGCCAGCCAAGCGCGTATGCAGCAGGCCATGGATCTTGCCGATCAAGGCGCTCTTGAATGGCGCGACGGTGAGCACATTGCTTTTGATCCGAGTGTCGATCTGATTTGGTCGCCGCTTTCATTGGATCAACACCCCAACGGCGTGCAGTTTGATGCTCTCGACGATCAGGGGCGGCAGCTGGATTCACAGGTGTTCTTCTCCATCGGTGGCGGTTTTATTAAACGCCTGGAGGAGTTTGATCAGGATGAACCTGACGCTGTGGCGGTCCCCTACGCTTTTTCAAGCGGCGATGAGTTGCTAAAAATTTGCAACCGAACGGGGTTAGGAATTGCGCAGATCATGCGTGCAAATGAATTGGCGCTATGCGACGAGGCGTCGTTTCAAAGTCAGATTGATCGGCTGTATCAAACCATGCAGTCGTGCATCGAAGCTGGACTCAGCACCTCGGGATTGCTACCTGGATCATTGGGGGTTAAGCGTCGAGCTCATTCACTGCACAAAAGTCTGACCTCGGGTCAACGCAAAAACATGATCTCGCTGGGCTTTTCGGGCATGGAATGGGTCAACTTGTTTGCCCTGGCAGTCAACGAAGAAAACGCAGCCGGTGGTCGAATGGTCACTGCTCCGACCAACGGTGCGGCGGGCATCGTGCCTGCCGTACTTGCGTGGTACATGCGGTTTAACCCAGGCGCTCGGCAGAGTGATGTGGCGGACTTTCTATTGGCTGCCGCCGCGGTCGGCTCGTTATGTAAACGCAACGCGTCGATCAGTGGTGCCGAGGTGGGATGCCAAGGCGAAGTCGGTTCTGCCTGTGCTATGGCCGCCGCTGGTCTGTGCGAGGTATTGGGCGGTACCCCTGAGCAAGTTGAAAATGCCGCCGAGATTGGCCTTGAACATAACCTGGGACTGACCTGTGATCCGATTGGTGGATTGGTGCAGGTCCCCTGCATCGAGCGCAACGCGATTGCTGCGGTCAAGGCTATTAATGCCGCAAATCTGGCGCTACAGTCAGACGGTAAACACTGTGTGTCCTTGGATAACGTGATCCGCACCCTGCGCGATACCGGAAAGGACATGCAGGATAAATATAAAGAAACCTCACGCGGGGGCTTGGCCATCAATGCGATGCCAGTCAGCGCAGTCGAATGCTAAAGGGCGAGTATGAAGATTCCATTAGTTGATTTAGACCGGGTTCAAGACGCGATTGAACATGCCCGTGGCATGCCTAACCGTTACTACATCGACCCTCAGGCTCATGCGGAAGAGCGCGACGCGCTATTTGCCGATCAATGGGCCGCCGCTGCGTTCGCGAGTGATGTGCCACAGGGCGGGTCAGTGTTTCCGGTTCAGCTGGCCGGTATGCCGTTGCTGGTGGTGAGGGATAAGAATGACACCGTTCGAGTCTTTCATAACGTCTGCTCCCATCGCGGCGTAAAGCTGGCCGAGGAGCCCCAGACGCTAACTGGCATGCTGTGCTGTCCCTATCACTCCTGGACCTACGATCTAACCGGAAAACTGGTCGCCACGCCTCATGTCGGCGGTGTGGGACAGCACAAAGTCGAGGGGCTGGCCTGCGAAGAGCACGGGCTGAAGCAAATCAAATCGCATATTTGGATGGGTGTGATCTTTGTCGACCTGACCGGCAACGCCGGCGCGTTTGAGGATCGGATCGATCCGCTGTACCAGCGTTGGGACGAGTTTTTTCCCAGCCGAGACTACGGTTTGCTCGAGGCAGATCCGGCCTCCGGGTCCTGGGAGCAAACCCTGGATTGCAACTGGAAGCTGGCGGTAGAAAATTATTGCGAGGCCTACCACTTGCCCTGGATCCACCCGGCACTGAACACTTACTCCAAGATCGACGATCACTACAACATCGTCGACGAGTCTTTTTCAGGACAAGGCAGCACCAAATACCGGCTGAGCGAGCATGAGGGCTACCACCTGCCCAAGTTGCCGGGGTGGCCGCAAGCGCGTTTAGAGAACGCTGAGTACATCAGTTTGTATCCCAATGTCCTACTGGGCCTGCAAGCGGACCATGCGTTTGCCATGATCTTGCTGCCGCAGGGGCCCGAGCGGACTCAGGAACGTCTACGCTTGTTTTACATGCCTGGTGTGGTCGGTCAGACCAGCACTCAGTCTGCGCGCCAGTCCGTGCTAGAGGCCTGGCAGGAAGTCTTCAGTGAGGACATCGGTGTCGTCGAGGCGATGCAGCGGGGTCGTCACTCACCGGGTTTCGACGGCGGAAAGTTCTCGCCGGTCATGGATCCACCGACTCATGCGTTTCATAAGTGGGTCGCCAGAAAACTACAAGAAAAAGAGGCTGCAAACTGATGGATGCAAAAACGTTGCATGACGAGTCAATCGTCATTGATGGATTGGTCATCGCTAAATGGAATCGAGAGTTATTTGAGGACATGCGAAAGGGCGGCTTAACGGCTGCCAGCTGCACAGTCTCGGTTTGGGAAGGATTCCAAAGCACCGTTAACAACATTGGTGACATGAACCGTCTGATTGACGAGAACAGCGACATCATCATGAAGATCCGTAGCACGGCGGACATCGCGGCGGCCAAAGCGGCTGGAAAAACCGGCGTCATGATGAGCTTTCAAAACGCTCACGCTTACGAGGATCAGCTCAGCTACGTTCAGGCTTTCAAGGATCTGGGCGTGGGTATTGTGCAGATGTGCTACAACACGCAAAACCTAGTCGGCACGGGGTGTTATGAGCGTGACGGCGGTCTGAGCGGTTTTGGTCACGAGGTCGTGGCTGAGATGAACCGGGTCGGAGTGCTGTGTGATCTGTCACACGTGGGATCCAAAACCAGCGAAGAAGTGATTCTGGCCAGTAAAAAGCCGGTGACCTACAGCCATTGCCTGCCCAGCGGCTTAAAGGATCATCCGCGCAATAAATCCGATGATGAATTGAAGTTCATCGCGGATCACGGCGGATTTGTGGGCGTGACCATGTTTACGCCTTTTATGAAGCGCGGCATCGACTCAACTATCGAGGATTACGTTGAGGCGATTCAGTACGTCTACAACTTGGTTGGTGAGGATGCGATTGGCATTGGGACCGACTTCACCCAGGGACATGGATTCGATTTCTTTGAATGGCTAACCCACGACAAAGGGTATGCGCGACGTTTGACTCGGTTTGGCAAGGTGGTTAATCCCAAAGGCATCCAGACTTTGGGTGAATTTGGCAACCTGACCGAAGCCTTGTTGAAAGGCGGTTTTAGCGAGCGTCAAACGCAAAAAATCATGGGTGAAAACTGGGTCAATCTGCTCAAAGACGTCTGGCTGGAGAATTGAATATGTCATCACATGCCCCCGAAATGCCGATCTTGGTCGACGACGACACCGGAGTGTGGAGCACTGATGGCCTGCCCATGCTGTATGTGCCGCGTCATTTCTTTATTAACAATCACGTGGCGGTCGAAGAAGCATTGGGCGCTGAGGTGTATGCCCAAGCGCTGTATAAGGCAGGCTACAAAAGCGCGTATTTTTGGTGCGAGAAGGAAGCCCAGACCCATGGGATCCAGGGCGACGCGGTATTTCTGCACTACATGAAGCGTTTATCACAGCGAGGCTGGGGCATCTTTACCACCGAGCATCTAGACATCGCAGCGGGTAGGGCTCGCGTCCGCTTGGATCACTCGGCGTTTGTGTATCAGCTAGGGAAGGTCAATCGCAAAGTCGACTACATGTACACCGGCTGGTTTGCCGGCGCGATCGATCAGATTGCCAAGGCGCAAGGCTACGATGTCGAAACTCAAGCGGTACAGACCCAGTCGGCAGCCCAAGAGGGCGTAGATTTTGGTCTGTTCGAGGTCAGTCCTAGGACTTGACCTCGCGTTGCCGCTTGCGCGCCACCGAGGGCGACTCGCCGAAGAAGTCTTTGAAGCAGGTGCTGAAGTGCGAGCTGGAAACAAACCCACAGGCCAGTGAGATTCGAGTGATCGAATCCGAGGTTTGCGTCAGCAAGCGCTCGGCCTGTGTCAGACGCAGCTCGAAATAGTAACGTGACGGTGACGTCGCCAGATGCGCTTGGAACAGTCGTTCGACTTGTCGGCGCGACAGACCTACGCAACTGGCCAATTCTTCGCTGGATAGCGGCTCTTCAATATTGGCCCGCATTAACTGGATCAGGCTGCGCAGGGATTCTGGCAGGCTCGGATCGTTCTGCAGCATGCTGCTGGCATTGGTTTGAGTGGCCGACAAGCTGTCCGGAGCCAAAATTTCGCGCACCGCATTGGCGATAGATTTATCACTGATCTCGGCGACCCAATCCAGCATGACTTCTAACGCTGAATTCGGTCCGGCCGCGGTTAGCCGCTTGGGCGAGTAGCTTTTGGATTGATCGGACAGGCGGACGCTTGGAAATTTTTCACGCAGATACGCGTGATTGTCCGGGTGAACCGCGCAGCACTCACCATTCATTAAACCCGCGCTGGCCAGGGCCAATGAGCCGTTCCACAGCCCGCCAAGCACCAAATCGTGATGGGCGGCTTGTTTCAACTTATCGATCAAAACAGGGTCGTAGCTTAACGCAGTGCGATATCCGCCGACTACGATCACGGCATCCAATCCCCGTCCGTCCGCATCGGTGTTGATGTGATGGGCGGTACCATCTGTGGCTAAATCCACGGACAAATCACTGGCGACCAAGTTCGCGCTCACTGAGTAGTTAGAGTGGCTAAACAAGCGCTTTCCAGTCACGAGATTCGCCGTCACCAACACGTCGACGGCCGAGGCGTAACTCATCAGTGAAAAATGATCGAGAAGGACAAATCCGACTCGGAAGGTTTGGGCGGGGGTGACCTCGGCCAGCGACTGCGGATGAGCACTTTGCATGGCCTTGGAAAATTCGCGCTTTTTGTCGCTCATTCTTATTGTGTCCGTAAGCTTTCCCGCAGAATATACCCAATCGAAAGCTAACTGCTAGCGCTGAAGGAGACCATTTGATGATGTTTGCGGACCTGATCGACGATATTGATTTTGTCGAGCATCTACACCAGCTGGATTCCACGATTCCGGCGGATGCTTCACTGGCTCAAGTGGTCCAGCAGATCGAGACGCAAACACAGTGCGGCGAGGCGATTCGAGGCTATCTGAATAGCCTTCAGGACCCCGCTTTAAATGTGCATCCCGACGTCAGGACCGCCGCCAAGCAGTGTCTAGCGTTGCAATAAATCTGTCGTAATAACGCCAATTTTCAACATCAGGTCTAGGCACACTGGTGTCACAGTAATCAGAACAGGTGCCACATGAACACTTCGGCCAGCATACCCAATTCCGACGCATTTCAGCCCGTACAGACGCAAACCTGGGCGAATGGCCGTCACGTCATGCGCTGCGTGCGTGTCATCGACGAGACGTGGGATGTAAAAACCTTTGTTTTTGCGGCAGAACAACCTCTGATGTTCTTTTTCAAGCCGGGCCAATTCGTGACCTTGGAGTTGGAGATCGATGGCGAGCAGGTCATGCGTTCGTACACGATATCCAGCTCGCCCTCGGTTCCGTATAGCTTTTCACTGACGATCAAGAAGCTGCCCGGTGGGCAGGTGTCTTCGTGGATGCACGATTACATGAAGCAAGGCGACGAGCTGGTCGTACACGGCCCCGTCGGACGCTTTAACGTCATTGATTATCCCGCGGACAAGTATTTGTTGCTGTCCGGCGGGGTGGGCATCACGCCATTGATGTCGATGGCGCGGTGGTTGTTTGACACCAACAGTGATGCGGACATGGTGTTCACTCACAGCGCGCGTACGCCTCGCGACATCATCTATCAACGCGAGTTGGAACACATGGATTCGCGCATTGATTCCATGACCTTGCACACAATTGTTGAGCGTGTAGAGATTGGCCAGACCTGGAATGGGTATCGTGGATTGCTAGATGCGGACAAGCTGGCGATGACCTGCCCCGATTATCTAGAGCGTGAAGTATTTTGCTGCGGGCCTGAACCCTACATGCGAGCGGTGCGCGAGATGCTAGAAGCCGGTGGGTTTGACATGCGCCGCTACCACGAAGAGTCGTTTGGCGAGATCCCCGCTGTCGCTGAAGAGCAGGCGATCGAACAGGCTGAGTCGGCTTTAGAAGAACATGAAGCCTTAGAGATGGGCGATCTGCACAGCGTCGAGTTCGTCGAAAGCGGCAAGAGTGTCCGAATTGCGCCCGGCGAGACAATCCACGCGGCAGCCACCAAGTTGGGGCTGCACATCCCCAAGGCCTGCGGTATGGGCATTTGCGGGACCTGTCGAGTGCGCAAGGTGTCGGGTGACGTGACGATGGAACACAACGGTGGCATCACTGATGACGAAATTGAAGCCGGTGACGTATTGAGTTGTTGCAGTATTCCCACAGGAGATGTCACCGTTGAATTCTGAGTTACGTTGGGATCGACATCTAGGCAAGAACTACATCGGCGGTCGCTATGTCGATGGCGGTGATGGAACGATCGCTGTCTCTGACCCTGCAACATCAGAGGTGATTGCCCAACAAGCATTGGCCAGCAAACTGGATGTGGATAAAGCCGTCCAAGCGGCTCGCGAACTGATCGACTCCCGTGCGCTGGTTAGTCTAAGGGCAGTCGAGCGGGGCCGGATGGTCCAGAAGATGGGCCACTACCTAATCGAGCACTGCGACAGCATCGCCATGATGCTGTCCCGCGAATCCGGCAAGCCGTTTTGGGAGGCCGTCATTGAAGTTCGTGGCAGCGCTCGGTATTTCGAGTATTACGGCAATCAGGCTGAAACGGTGGAAGGGCGCTCGATTCCTTTAGGGGATAATTACGTCGATTTTACGGAGTATGAACCCCTGGGTATCTCGGCTCAGATCATTCCCTGGAACTACCCATTAGAAATGGCGGCGCGATCCATTGCACCGGCGTTAGCCACCGGCAACGCCTGCATCATCAAGAGCCCTGAGCTTGATCCGTTAACCTCGATTTGTTTTGCGGCAGCCGCCGAATACGCAGGCTTACCCAACGGCGCCATCAATGTCTTGTGTGGAGTGGGTGCGACGGCCGGTGCTGCACTGGCTTCACATCCGGACATCAATCAGATTGTGTTCACCGGTTCGGTCGAGACCGGAATTCGAATCGCGACTGCAGCGGCGCAAAACGTTGTGCCCTGTGTATTAGAGCTGGGTGGTAAAAGTGCGGCGATCGTTCGCAGCGATGCCGATTTGGATAACCTGGTGTCGAATGTCCGCTGGGGCATCTTTTTTAACGCGGGCCAAGTGTGCTCGGCCATGTCACGGGTTTTGGTCCATCAGTCAATCCACAAAGAATTTGTTGAGCGTGCAGCGGCTTTGGCTGACAGCCTATCGGTGGATGCCGGCGTGGGCCTGAGCGTCGAAGGCGAGTCGATGGGAGCAATGGTCAGTGTGCCGCAGCGAGATCGCGCATTGAGTTTGGTTGAGCGCGCGCAACATCAAGGGGCTCAGTTAATTGCCGGTGGAGAGGTCCCGCGGGACGGGGCGTTCTTACGCCCAACCGTGTTCGACCAAGTCAAACCGGATAACGAGATTTTTCAGACCGAGGTATTTGGCCCGGTACTCTGCGTCACGCCTTTCTCGGATGATGAGCAAGCGTTGGCGTTTGCCAACGGTACCGACTACGGCTTGGTCGCGGGTGTATTCACGCAAGACATCAGCGCCGCGCTGGCCCTATCAAAGCGTCTGCGCGCTGGGCAAGTATTCGTGAATGAGTGGTTTGCTGGAGGGGTGGAAACTCCATTTGGTGGCTATGGAAAGAGTGGTTATGGACGTGAAAAGGGTCGCGAGGCGTTGCTAAATTACGTTCACACAAAGAACGTGGCGATCCGGTTATAAGGCCGGATTAACCTCGTTATTTGGGCGATTCGAGTTGACTAACGTCGTATAAAAATCGCATGGTAAAAGGGCACTCGGCGGAATAGTCGAGAAATTACAAGAAGAAGGGGTTCCTTACTAATGAAGAAAACAACACTAAGTTTGGCCACTGCGGCGGCCATCAGCATGTCAGGAAGCGCATTCGCGGCGGGCCATTCTGCCTGTGGCGAAGTGAGCATCGGTGCGATGGGCTGGGCGTCAGGCGAGGCGATTGCTGCGCTGCAATCTTTTGTTCTTGAACAAGGCTACGGTTGCCAAACGACGATCATCCCAACCGACACAGTACCGGTGGTGACTTCGTTGGCCGAGACCGGTCAGCCTGATGTGGTGCCTGAGTTATGGTCAAACTCGGTCCCGGCCTTTGATGGCTTGGTAGAGGAAGGCAAGGTCATCATTGCTGGCAACACCTTTGCTAACGGTGGCGAAGAAGGCTGGTGGGTACCTGCGTATGTCGTAGACGCCAACCCTGAAGCGGCCACACTGGAAGGCATTTTGGCTAACCCGGAATTGGTGGATAACCGTTTCCACAACTGCCCCGTGGGTTGGGGTTGCCGCATCGTTAACGACAACCTGAAAGTTGTGCACGATATGGAAGGCAACGGCCTAGAAGTATTTGACCACGGCTCAGGCGCGAACTTGGCTGCATCGATTGCTGCCGCCTACGAGGACAAAGCGCCTTGGTTCGGTTACTACTGGGGCCCCACCGCAGTATTGGGTAATTACCCAATGGTTCGCGTTGACCTGGGTGGCGTTGATGCCGAGCAGCACCGTTTGAATCAGAAAGAAGGTCAGGATCCGGCTAAAATCGGTGTCTCCGACTTCCCATCAGCCCCTGTGCTCACCGCCATGACCGCTGAGTTTGCCGAGCGTGCACCGGATGCGGCTGAGTTCATCAAGAACAGTGCGCTGCCCAACGAGTTGGTGTCTGCGATGCTGGCGTGGGCCGAGGAAAACAACGCCAGTGCCGATGAGACGGCGGCATGGATTCTGACGAACCATACTGACGTTGTCATGGCGATGGTGAATGACGAAGCCAAAGCCAAGTTGAGTAAGCTGTTCTAAGCGACGCTTAACGCTGGGGGGTGACATTAAGTCACCCCTTGGTCATTTATGACCACCAAATTCTCAATGAAAACAGGATAACCATGGCTGGATATAGCGGTCTATTTGATGCCATCGGTCTGCGCGACTGGTGCGACGAAGACAAAAAACCTTCTCTTTTATCTCTGTCTAGACTTAAAGGCGAAGAAGCGAACTGGTATGACGTCAAGTTCCCTTCCTTAGATAACCTTCACGAGGCCTGCTCTAAAGTTCCGCAGACCCGTGACATGACGGCCGGTCTGGAGGACGGATTTCTAGCGATTCGCCCAGCACTGCGCTTTGTACTGGACCCACTCACCCAACCCTTATCATGGGCCCTCGACGGCGCGTTGGCGTTCTTTACCGCCACCCCTTGGTGGTTCTTGGTGCCCTTGTTGGTTCTGGGCAGTTTCCTAGTGTCTAAATCGGTGAAAGTTGCAATGCTGGTGGCAAGCTTCTTTGCGTTCTTCTTGTTCACCGATCATTACGTTCACGCAACACAGACTCTGGCCATCATCTTTGTCTGTACGTTTATCTGTGTGTTGCTCGGGGTCCCGCTGGGCATCTACATGTCCAAGAGCGATCGGGCTCAAAGGGCGATAACCCCAGTGTTGGACATGCTGCAGACGCTGCCTACTTTTGTGTATCTGATCCCGCTGATCTTTTTGTTCAAGATTACCGAACCCAAGCTGTACGGAATGGCCATCATCATGTACGCCATTGTGCCGGTGGTGCGTCTGACGAACCTAGGCATACGACTGGTCGATCAGTCAGTCATCGAGGCGGCCAACGCCTATGGCCTTACCGCCCGTCAAAAGCTGATGGGTGTCGAGATCCCCTTGGCGTTGCCTAACATCATGGCCGGTGTAAACCAGACCATCATGATGTCACTGGCGATGGTCGTGATTGCATCGCTGGTCTCGGCGCCCGGACTAGGCACGCTAGTTCTGGACGGCATTAATAACCTTCGATTAGGCGTCGGCTTTGTGGCTGGTTTCGCCATCGTATTGCTGGCCATTTTGCTGGACCGTGTGTCCAAGGCCGCAATGGATCGAATTAACGCATCACAGGCACAAAACCAATGAACGCACCCGTAGAAAAGAAAGTAAAAGTTGCGGTCAAAGGGCTGTACAAGATTTTCGGTGACAATGGCGAGGCCATGGTCGATCTGGTCAAAGGCGGCATGAGCAAGACCGAATTGCTGGCCGAGCACGGACACGTTCTAGGTCTGCAAGACATCAACGTGGATATGAATGACGGCGAGATCACCGTGATCATGGGCCTGTCCGGCTCGGGCAAGTCGACTCTGATTCGCCATCTTAACCGTCTAATCGAGCCCACTGCGGGCGAGGTTATCTTAGATGGCGAGGACGTTCTGAAACTGGGCGAGCAAGATTTGCTTGAAATGCGGCGCAAGCGCATGTCTATGGTCTTTCAGAAATTTGCTCTGTTCCCGCATCGTACGGTGGCCGAGAACGCTGCCTTGGCCTTAGAAGTATCCGGCCGTCCGGCCGAGGATCAGCTGCGCGAGGCCAAGAAGTGGTTGAAGCGTCTGGGCCTGGAAGGCTTTGAGGACAGCTATCCTCATCAGCTGTCCGGCGGTATGCAACAGCGAGTCGGTATTGCGCGCGCCTTGTGTGCGGAATCTGAGGTGATGTTGCTGGACGAAGCGTTCTCAGCGCTGGATCCGATTATTCGCTCGCAAATGCAGGACCTGCTGCTAGAGCTGCAGCGTGAAATTCACAAAACCATCATCTTTATCACCCACGATTTGGACGAGGCCCTAAAGCTGGCTGACCACCTTGTCGTTTTAAAGGATGGATATGTCGTTCAGCAAGGTGAGCCCCAAGAGATTTTGTTGAATCCTGCAGATCCGTACATCGAAGAATTCGTTGCGGACATTAACCGGGCACGCGTACTGCGGACCCGGTCGGTTATGAAGCCCATTGAGGGCTCAGCGCCGAATGACGCGATTGAGGTCGATTACGATCAAAACTTGGAAGATGCGATTTCGTCCGTTGATGGCGATACGTCCAAGAATTTTGTAGTGATGCGCGATGGCCAAGCAGTAGGCGTGTTTGATATGCACGACATCATGCTGGCGATGGTGCCTAAAAAGGGCGGTGTCTAGATGAAGTTCTAGGCACTTTTCCAAAGGCTCGTTGCAGGAAAAAGAATAATGAGTCAGAAAAGTACTTTAGAACTAATCAACGCTAGACAGCCTGGATGGGCATTGGATCCATCCGTCTACGACAGCGAGGCGGTTTACCAAGACGATTTGCGTCACATTTGGTACGCCTCGTGGATCTTTGCTGGTCACACCTTCGAGTTAAAAAAGCCTGGCAGTTACATGACGCTGCAGATAGGGGCCTACCCGATCGTGGTGGTAATGGATTCAAATCACCAAATCCGCGCTTATCACAATGCCTGCCGACACCGTGGGCACCGCTTGTGTACCCAGGAGCGCGGCACTGCAGCCCGTCTGGTATGTCCTTATCACCGCTGGACCTATGACTATCAAGGACAACTCGTGTTCGCCCCGCATATGGGCGAAGACTTTGATACCGCAGCCTTTCAACTGCGTGAAGTTCATGTGGGCTGTGTCGCCAGCTACATCTACGTTTGCGTTGCAGAAGACGCCCCGAACTTTGATCAGTTCGCGCGCGATATCGAGCCGTTTATTGCGCCTCACCGGCCCGAGCGTATGAAGGTTGCCCACATGGAAACCAATGTAGAGCAGGGCAACTGGAAATTGGTCTTCGAGAACAACCGCGAGTGTTATCACTGCGACTCGAATCACCCGGAACTGCTGCGCAGTTACGAGGAAAACAATGCGGTGGCAGGACTCGAGGGTGATGATGATCCCGAGTTGCTGGCATTCTTGGATAAGTGCGAGGGCGCTGGCTTGCCCAGTCGCATGGTGATCGATCCGGATGGGCGTTATCGCATGACCCGAATTCCGCTTTCTCACGGTGCACAGTCCTACACGATGGATGGCCTGCCTGCGGTGAAGACCCAGCGGTGTGATCAGACGGGGCTCGATAACATTGGGGCAATGATGTATTTCCATTACCCCAACACTTGGAACCACTGGCTGGGCGATCATGCGGTTAGCTTCCAAATGCTCCCGTTGGATAAGAACCGCACGCAACTGGTGACCAAGTGGTTAGTGCCCGAGGATGCAGTCGAGGGCGTTGATTATGATTTGGCGCACTTGACCCATGTATGGCAGCAAACCAATGCTCAGGACGCGGCACTGGTCGCTGAATGCCAAATTGGTGTGCGCTCGCCGGGTTATTCGCCAGGCCCGTATTCCGGGATCGAGGAAAACGGCGTTCAGCAGTTTGTCGATTGGTACTGCGCGACGATGAAAAAGAAGTTGGAACCGCTAATCGCGATCGCTTAAGGCAAGGACAGGTTTCCTGATTGCGCCGTTATGTTATAACAATGCATGGATTGGCTATTCAGGAATTCCTTTGATGTTGAAAAAATCAGTGTTGGCAATGGCCGCGGCCAGTGTTGCGAGTGCCGCCGCGATCGCTGGCAAAGCGCACGTTCATGGCTTGTCCCAGCTGAGCGTAGTGTCCGATGGCACGCTGTTGCAGGTCGAGTGGATTTCACCGGCGATGGATCTGGTTGGGTTTGAATACGCAGCCCAAAGTGCTGAGGAAAAAGAAATCGTAGAGCGTGCTGAAGCGTCTTTGCGCGACCATCAGAGTATCGTCTCGATCGCTTGCACTCATGTCAGTACCACACTCGACATGGGCGATCTGGAGGGTGCTCATGCTCACGATGATGAGCATAACCACCTCCATGAAGACGAGCACGTCCACGATGATCATGAAGAGTTCCATACCGATGTAACAGTGGTGTATGAATACCGTTGTGATCAAGGCGTGCCAAAGGAGATGGGCATCAACGCATTTGATGTGTTCGCGGATGTTCAGACATTTAACGTTGAATACGCATTACCGCAGTCTCAGGGCGTAGCTCAGGTCACCGCAGAGCAGCGTGTGGTGACGCTGCAGCCTTAACGATCGGGTAATAAGGTATCCAGTGCGGCCAGCGCCAGGTTATTCAGCTCCGCTTGAGCTGGGTTGGCGGGCTGCACCAGATACACCTCTCGCTCAAAGCTGGGGGCATCACGCACTTCAAACAGTGCCCGGTGTGACAGCTCGTGAGCGACCGCACGGCGTGGCATGTAGGCGCTGCCGCCATTTCTGAAAATGGAATCCAGTGCTAATCGGTACGAACCCACGGTCAGTGCAGGTGCTCTAAGACCCGGAAAGGCCTTTTGGTGTTGGCGCTGAAACTCCCGCCCCCAATCTACGTAGACATAATCTTCGCGCCACTCGCCGGTGTTACTGCGCTCGACGCTGGACACCAAAATCAGCTCGTCGCTGTACAAAGCGTCACTGATAAACCCTGGAAATGAGCTGGGTAGGTAGGTGATCGCCAGGTCCAGTCGCCCGTTATGGATGTCCTCTAACAGAGTCTCACTGAACTCGACCCGCAGCGAAAAGCCCACCTCAGGGAGGTCCGTCTTTAGGCGGTCCAACCAAGGTAGCAGCAGGGTCTCCCACAGATCAGTCTGTACCCCGATGGATAAAATAGAATCCAGCTGATCGGGCAGGGATAGCTTTTGCTTGGCCTGTAACCAGGCGTTGACCGCGACTTTAGCGTGGGGAACCAACTGGTGGCCTTGCGGGGTTAGCAGAGCGCCTTCTTTGGTCCGTACGAATAAGCTTTGACCCAGACGTTCTTCCAGGGTTTTGATACGCGCACTGATGGTCGATTGAGTGATGTTCAATCGCTGCGCGCTTTCTTGAAATGAGCCGGTCTGGCTGATTTCCAAAAAGGCCGTTAAGTGATTGATGTTCATACGCTAAGCTCCGTCGGGCTTAGGACTGTAACAGCCTGCTGAGTGATCGCTAAACACGATATTCGGCCGCAGGCTGTGCGTTATAAGCAGGGCTAATCGAGCAGGCGCTCGGCATGCCAGCGGAGGTGATCGTCCATAAAGGTCGAGATAAAGAAATACGAGTGGTCATATCCCGGTTGCATGCGCAACGTCAGATCGATACCCGTGCCTTGGACGGCTTGCTGCAATAGTTCGGGACGCAACCCGGTCTCCAAAAAGCTGTCATCCTCGCCCTGATCAATCAGTAACTCGGGGAAGCGTGCGCCGTTTTGGATCAAGCGAGTGGCATCATAATCGGCCCAGTTGGCCTCATCATCCCCTAGGTAGGCCGTTAATGCGCCACGGCTCCAATCGGCTGTGCTGGGGTTCACAATCGGTGCAAAGGCCGAGCAGCTGCGGAACCGGTCTGGGTTTTTCAGAGCTGTGATCAACGCACCGTGGCCACCCATGGAGTGACCGGTAATACCCTGACGAGATAAATCGGCGTTGAAGTGCTCGCCGATGAGTTGAGTTAGCTCCTTAGTGATGTAGCTGTACATCTGAAAATGTGAGTAATCAGACTCAGTGGCATCCACATAGAATCCAGCGCCGCAGCCTAGCTGCCAATTATCCTCGTGCGCCATCACCCCGTCGCCCCGTGGGCTGGTGTCAGGGCAGACCACCATCAGACCTAACTCGGCGGCCAGTCGACGGTACTCCCCTTTATCCATAACGTTTTGGTGTGTGCAGGTCAGGCCAGACAGATAAAACAAGACAGGGAAGGGGCCTTCGCCAGGCGGTGTAAATACCGCAAAACTCATCTCTGTACCCGTGCTATGGCTGGTGTGGCTCCATACTTCCTGGGTGCCGCCGAAAGCGACGGCACTCGAGACTTTATTCATTTAAAACACCACCACGCTACGAATCGACTCACCCGAGTGCATCAAATCAAATCCCTTGTTGATGTCCTCAAGCGCCAAAGTGTGAGTAATCATGGGATCGATGTCGATCTTGCCATCCATGTACCAGTCTACGATTTTAGGCACGTCGGTGCGGCCGCGAGCACCACCAAACGCACTGCCACGCCAGCTGCGTCCGGTCACCAGTTGGAATGGGCGTGTGCTAATTTCTTGGCCGGCGCCGGCCACACCGATAATGATGCTTTCGCCCCAGCCCTTGTGAGCACATTCCAAAGCCTGGCGCATCACGTTGGTGTTGCCGATGCACTCAAAGCTGTAATCAGCACCGCCACCGGTCAGCTCGACCAGATGCGCGACCAGATCGCCGTCGACCTTGCTGGGATTGACGAAGTGGGTCATGCCGAACTTTTTGCCCCATTCGGCCTTGTCGTCGTTCAAATCCACGCCGACAATCATGTTCGCGCCAATCATGCGCAGGCCTTGGATCACATTCAGACCGATACCGCCTAGACCGAATACCACGGCATTGCAGCCGGGCTCTGCCTTGGCCGTATTGATCACTGCGCCGATGCCGGTGGTCACGCCGCAACCGATGTAACAGATCTTGTCGAAGGGGGCGTCGGGGTTCACCTTGGCCGCGGCAATCTCGGGCATCACGGTAAAGTTAGAGAAGGTTGAGGTGCCCATGTAATGGAAGATGGGTTTGCCGTTCAACGAGAACCGAGAGGTGCCATCAGGCATCAAGCCTTGGCCTTGAGTCGAGCGGATGGACTGGCACAGGTTGGTCTTGGGGTTTAGGCAGTACTCGCAGGTCCGGCACTCTGGGGTGTATAGCGGAATCACGTGATCGCCGACTTTCAGGTCTTTAACGCCGGGTCCCACTTCGCGCACGATGCCGGCGCCTTCGTGGCCCAGGATCGCCGGAAAAATACCCTCGGGATCGGCGCCAGATTTGGTGAATTCGTCGGTGTGGCAGATGCCAGTGGCCATGATCTCGACCAGGACTTCACCGTGGCGAGGACCCTCTAGGTCCACTTCAAGAATCTCTAGGGGTTTGCCCGCTTCAATAGCGACCGCAGCACGCGTTTTCATTGTTTTTATCGCTCCAATATTCGTAGTTTTCGCGCTAATAACGTTAGTCTGAATGCAGTAGAAGACCCACCGAAATGCGTCACGTATTGTTTGATTCGAGTCAGACAACCCCGCAAACTGCAACCACCCAATAACGATACGGAACGCCTCCATGACCACTGAAACCCTATCCCTGAAAGCGATCGAGCAACTGGCCTTTGACGCACTAACCGCGGTTGGAACGACGCCAGACAACGCTCGCTACCTGGCGCAGGCCACGGCAGACACCGAAGCCGATGGTGTGGCCAGTCACGGTTTGGCTTACATCCCGATTTATTGCGAGCACGTCCAATGCGGCAAGGTCGATGGAGCGGCTCAGGTTAGGGTGTCGCAGCCGCGTCCAGCAACAGTGGTGGTCGATGCCGCTAACGGATTTGCGCATCCTGCGATTGACGCGGGCTTTGATGCTCTGATTCAGGCCGCCCGTGACAATGGCATCGCGGTGTTGAGTATCAAGAACTCTTATAACTGCGGTGTACTGGGCGTTCACACTCAGAAAATCGCGCATACCGGCATGTTAGGTCTGGGCTTTACTAACGCACCGGCTTCGATCGCACCCAGTGGGGGTGCCAAGCCGGTCGTCGGTACCAACCCGATCTCGATGGCCACGCCAGACGGGCAGGGTGGGGTCTCTATCCTGATCGACCAAAGTGCCAGCGTGATCGCCAAGAGCGAGATCATGAAGCATAACCGCGAAGGTAAGGCCATTCCGTTAGGTTGGGCGCTGGATGCCCAAGGTAATCCAACCACAGACCCCGCTGAGGGTTTGAAGGGCTCTATGGCTCCGTCAGGGGATTACAAAGGCGTTGGGATTGGTCTGATCGTTGAAGTGCTAGCGGCTGCCTTGAGCGGCTCAAACCTGGGTACTCAGGCCAGCCCGTTCTCGGGCACCGCAGGCGGCCCGCCAGGCACGGGACAGTGCTTTATCGCGATTGACCCTGGATGCGCCAGTGAACACAGTGCGGCTAGGCTAGCGACGCTGGTTGAGTCGATTTTGATTCAGGAAGGCGCTCGTCTGCCGGGTCGTAATCGTGGCGCCAAGCGTGCGGCAGCCCAACAAAACGGCGTGGCGGTCAGTCAGGCCACGCTGGAAAAGATCCGCGCGCTGATTTAATCCAGCCGCGCCAAGGCTTTTTGGGCCAGCTCAGATAGATCATCGTTCAGGGTTTTTACCTTATCGATCATCTGAGGGGCCCAGAAACGTTTGATGTGGCCCGAGACTCGCTCGATGCATTCATCCTCAGTCGGCCAATGCTGGTTATTACTCGCAATCTGATTGGCCATGCGAATCAAATTCTCGTTGGGCGTTAACATACAAATCCTTGATAGCGTTGGTGGCGTCCCGGACGCGCAAATCCAATTAAATTCAATCCCGCTTGGTGCGCCATATCGACCGCCAGCGAGGTGGGGGCCGACACTGCTACCAAGGCGCCAATGCCGACCGAGCAGGCTTTGTGCACCATCTCGTAGCTAGCGCGACTGGTAATCACGGCAAATCCATCTTCGAATGCCCCTGGGTGCGAACCAATCAGTTTGTCTAAGGCATTGTGACGGCCGACATCCTCTCGGATGGATTGCAGATTGCCGGATAAATCCATCCAAGCGGCCGCATGCGATCCGCCCGTTTCAGCCCCTTGCACTTGGTGCTCGCTAAGCTGAGTAATCGCTCGTTCGATGGCCTGCGAGTCGACTGCCTGCTCGATAACCCTCTGGGGTTGCCGCAGGGCTTGTTCCAGCGAGTCGACACCGCACAAACCGCAACCGCTGCGACCGGTTAATTGCCGACGGCGATCCTTTAGGGCGGCAAATTCGGCCCCTGCGATCTCTATCTCGACCCGCCAACCTTGCGGGTCGGCCTCAACATCCAGGGCGTAAATTTGGTCAGTGCTGTCGACAATACCTTCGCTTAGGCTGAAGCCCACCGCAAAGTCATCCAGATTCGTAGGCGAGCACATCATGACCGCGTGGCTTATCCCGTTGTAAACCAAGGCCACCGCCACCTCGTCCACGACCTTGTCTTCGGACTCGGTGATGACACCCGCGCGGACGCGGGCGATCTTGACCGATGTGCTCACTTACCGGTAGCGCTGGCGGCGGCTTTGAGAGCCCGCTGGCGTTTATCGTTTTCGCTAAAGGCTTGCTGCCAATCGCTGGGTTGGCTGACTTTCTCGACCTGCACTGCGGTGACTTTGTACTCAGGGCAGTTGGTGGCCCAATCACTGGCGTCGGTGGTAATTACATTGGCGCCACTGAAGGGGTGGTGGAAAGTGGTGTACACCACGCCCGGCAGCATACGTTCGCTGACTTTGGCGCGCAGCACGGTGTTGCCTGCGCGGCTGGTGACCCCCAGCCAGTCTCCGTCTTTGACTCCACGCAGTTCGGCGTCCGATGGATGCAATTCCAGCAGATCCTCGGTGTGCCATGCCAAATTGTCGGTGCGTCGTGTCTGTGCGCCGACGTTGTACTGACTCAGGATTCGGCCAGTGGTTAGCACCAGCGGGAACTTATGCGTGGTCTGCTCTTCGGTGGGTACGAAGTGCGTGATCGCAAACTGGCCTTTGCCAATCGGGAAATTCTCGATGTGCATGGTCGGTGTGCCCAATGGATTGGCATCGTTACAGGGCCATTGAATGCTGCCCAACTCATCCAGCTTTTCGTAGCTGACACCGTTGAAGCTGGGGGTTAGCTGTGCAATTTCGTCCATGATCTCGCTGGGGTGCGAATAATTCATGGGATAGCCCAATGCCGTGGACAGTGCCTGGGTGACTTCCCAATCGGCCATGCCCGCGATAGGTGGCATCACCTTGCGAACTCGGTTTATTCGGCGTTCGGCATTAGTAAAGGTGCCGTCCTTCTCTAGGAAGGTAGAACCTGGCAGCAAGACGTGTGCGAACTTGGCGGTTTCGTTTAGGAAAATGTCCTGCACGATCAAACACTCCAGCGAGCGCAACGCGGTCTCGACGTGCTGAGTATTGGGGTCTGACTGAGCGATGTCCTCGCCCTGCACGTACATGCCCTTAAATTCCCCAGCAATCGCGGCATCGAACATGTTGGGAATGCGCAGGCCGGGATGTTCGTCCAGCTGAACGCCCCAAACATCCTCAAAGCGGCTGCGAGCGTTCACGTCGCTGACGTGCTGGTAGCCCGGTAATTCGTGCGGGAAGCTGCCCATGTCGCAGGCGCCCTGAACGTTGTTCTGACCGCGCAGGGGATTTACCCCGACGCCTTCGCGGCCAATGTTGCCCGTGGCTAATGCTAGGTTGGCAATGCCCATCACCATGGTGCTGCCCTGACTGTGCTCGGTTACGCCTAATCCGTAATAGACCGCACCATTCTTGCCACGACCGAAGGCGCGAGCGGCCCGGCGGACCCGCTGGGCATCCACACCGGTATGTTCAGCCATGGCCTCGGGGCTATTGAAGTCCTGAATGATGAAATCACGCCATTTGTTATAGGCGACTTCATCGCAGCGGCCACTCACAAATTCCCGATCCTCGTAACCCTCGGTTACGATCACGTGCGCGATTGCGTTGATCATGGCGACGTTAGTACCGGGCTTGAGCGGCAAATGATGTGCGCTGCCGGCCCCCGGCGTTTTCAGCAGATCGATTGCACGGGGGTCTATCACAATCAGCTCTGCGCCTTGCCGTAGGCGTTTGCGCATGGCGCTGCCAAACACGGGGTGTGCGTCGGTGGGGTTGGCACCAACTACGATCATGACGTCGGTGTTGCGAATCGAGTCAAAGGTCTGAGTGCCTGCGGACTCGCCTAGGGTCATTTTTAGACCGTAGCCGGTTGGGCTGTGACAGACCCGTGCGCAGGTGTCTGTGTTGTTGTTGCCAAAGCCCGCGCGAATCAGCTTTTGGACCAAGTAGGTTTCTTCGTTGGTGCAACGGCTGCTGGTGATACCGCCGATCGAGTTGCGACCGTAAACGTCCTGCACGCCACGCAGTTTGCTGGCGGCAAAACTCAGGGCCTCGTCCCAATCGACCTCACGCCATGGCTCGTTGATGTCATCGCGGATCATGGGTTTTTTGATGCGGTCTTTGTGCGTGGCATAGCCAAAGGCAAATCGGCCTTTGACGCAGCTGTGGCCGTGGTTCGCATCACCGCCCTTATATGGAACCATGCGGATGAGCTGATCGCCTTTCATCTCAGCCTTAAAGCTACATCCCACGCCACAATAGGCGCAGGTCGTGACCTTTGAATGTTCAGGAACGCCGTGTTCGATGACCGAGTTTTCCATCAGGGTGGCGGTGGGACAGGCCTGCACACAGGCACCGCAACTGACGCACTCAGAATCCATAA
>CBFHLC010000027.1:0-28700 GCA_965656605.1 Litorivicinus sp.
AGGTTATCAGGACATACAGTCAGCGCAGATCCCAGAGGTCAAAAATAAAGGCAGCAAGACACGGGTGATTGCCGGTGAGTTCCAGGGCGTAGCGGGGGCCGCAAAGACCCTGACGGATGTGATGTATTTGGACGTTCACCTAGAGGGTGGCGCTCGGTTGGAGTTGGAGATACCGGCCGGTCATAACCTGGTTGTGTTCCCCTATCAGGGACGTGTCAAGCCGCAGCTGGATAGCGGAGAAGGCGAATGGATTGAAGATGGCAGTGCCGGTGTGTTTGAGGGCGATGGTGGGCTGGCCTTGTACGCACGTGAATCTGCACGAGCTTTGGTGATTTCTGGGGCGCCGCTGAACGAGCCTGTCGCGCGCCATGGGCCGTTCGTTATGAATACGCACGACGAATTGGTCCAAGCGGTTGAGGATTACAACGCCGGTAAGCTGGCGCCGAACCAGTGGGCGTTCTTGAAGGCCCAATAGTACTAGGCTGCCGGAGGGAGCGGCTGGGCTAGTCAGCACATTAAAAAGCGATGGCCCGCTAACGGTATTTGCTCCTACTGACGAGGCCTTTGCTAAGTTACCTGAGGGCACCGTCGCCAAGCTACTCAAGCCAGAAAACAAAGATCACTTGGCTGCGGTTTTGAGTTGTCACGTGGTCGCGGGAAAGGTGATGGCCAGCAACGGGATCATTCATGTTATTGATTCGGTAATTTTGCCGAACTAACCGCCACTTCGTTTCGCGTCGTATCCAGCGGCGCGAAGCGCATCAACCATCTTCTCGACTTGATCCCCTTGGATCTCGATAACTCCCTCTTTAATGGCGCCACCAACGCCTGCCTTCTTTTTCAGGGTCTTACCTAGGGTTTTGAGCTCGGGCTCCGCCAAGGGTAGGCCAGTTATTGTGGTAACCGCCTTGCCGCCTCGGCCTTTTTTCTCAAGACGTACCCTGACGCGCCCATCACCGATCACATCGGGCGTGTCGTTGGTTTCTTTGATGCGGCCTCGTTCAGTCGAATAGACCAGCGTGCGATCACGTGCCATTTTAATTTCCGTTTAGGGTGGCCTGCAGAATTGCATCTGCAACGCCGATTCTCTATGTTGTGGGTATCCATATTACAAGTTTGTTGCCGGAATCAGTATTGATTCTGGCCTGTTAGGTTTTCGGAGAGAAAATGAACAAGGTACCTATGACGGTTGCAGGCGAAGCAACCCTTCGCGCAGAGCTGACCGATCTGAAAAGTGTTCAGCGTCCCGCTGTCATTGCGGCCATCGCTGAGGCTCGGGAACACGGTGACCTTAAAGAGAACGCCGAATACCACGCAGCTCGTGAGCAGCAGGGCTTTATTGAAGGGCGTATTCAAGAACTAGAAGGCAAACTGTCTAACGCAGTGGTCATCGACGTGTTAAGCGTTGAAAACACCGGCAAGGTGATCTTTGGTGTAACCGTGGGCTTGCTGAACGTCGACACTGACCAGAGCGTTACATACCGCATTGTTGGGGAAGATGAGGCGGATGTGAAACAAGGCCTGCTAAGCGTTCAGTCGCCGATTGCGCGTGCCCTAATCGGCAAGGAAGAGGGTGACGAAGTGGCGATCGACACTCCTGGCGGCACCGTCACTTACGAAATTGAGTCGGTCGAGCACATCTAAGCGCTCATAATCAGCTCTTGAGCACTCTTTCGGGTGGCTTCGGTCAGCGTCAAGCCACCCAGCATCCTGGCAACCTCTTCTACTCGCTCTTGCGGCTCTAGCGTTTTTACGCTGGATGACGTCTGATCCTGCGACTTAACTTTACATACGTGCAAGTGAGTTTGGCCTGCAGCTGCGACTTGCGGCTGGTGGGTCACTACAAACACCTGTGTTTTAGCGGCTAGCGTTTTTAATAGCTCCCCAACTACGGCGGCTGTCCGACCGCCAATACCCACATCAACTTCGTCAAAAATTAGAGTGGGCGTTTCCATCTTCTCGGCAATGCAGACTTGAATCGACAGAGCGACGCGAGAGAGTTCGCCGCCACTGGCGACTTTGCTCAGTGGTTTAGCTGAGCTACCCGGGTTGGCGCTAAACATAAACTCGATCTGGTCCTGGCCATCCGCTGCAATGGCTTTGCCGGATATATGAATGCTAAGTTCCGCGTCCTCCAGCTCTAACCTGCGAACCTGTTGGGTGACGGCCTGGCCCAGTTTTTGAGCTACTTTTGAGCGCATCTCGCTCAGTTTTCGGGATTCCATTTCTAATGCAAGCAAGGCTTCTTGGGTCTGTTTTTCAAGCTCGGGAAGTGACTCGGACTGGTCGCTGAGTGACTGTAATTGGGCCGCTAAATCCTGCGAAAAATCATATAGTTGTTCGGGCTCGACCCGGTGTTTTCTGGCCAAATCGGTCAGAAGCCTCAAGCGCTCTTCAGTCTGCTGGAGTGCTTGAGGGTTCTCCTCGACTGCACCGGATAGCGCTTGCGCCTGTTCTGCGCTCTCTTCGATGTTAACTGCCGCTTCGTTCAGCATTTGCTGGATTTCTGACGTGTCGACGTCGATATTCTGCAATTGCTGAAGTGCGTGATGAATGGCCGACAAGGCATCGTGCTCATCACCGCTCAGAAAGCCGTGTGCCAATGCCAGCCCGGTTTGTATCGATTGCGCGTTGGCAAGCGTACGCAATTGATGCTCCAGCTCAATGACTTCACCCGGCTCTAACTGAGCATCTGCCAGCTCGTTCACTTGATAGGTCAGGAGTTCCCGTTGGGCATCACTGGTTTTCAATGTGTCGATCAACGCGCGTCGCTGGGAGTCTAGCTTTTGGTAGTCATGCCACAGGCTGCGCACGCGTGCCTTTTGATCACCTAGGTCGCCAAAGCGATCAAGAATCCGCATCTGCTCGTCCCCGCCTAGCAGCGCGTACTGAGCATGCTGGCCTTGGAGGCTGACCAGCTGGGAGGCCAATTGGCGCAAGTCAGCCAAGGTGATTGAGCGATTGTTGACGTAGGCTTTGGATCGTCCGTCTGGGGTCAGGGTACGTCGTACGGTCAGCTCGGTCGGGTGATCAGGGTCTTCTAGCTCGCGAGCTGTAAGCCAGGCTTGGGCTGTAGCGAGGCGGCTTAAATCGAACTGCGCACTGACTTCGGCGCGTGATTTGCCCTGGGTCACCAATGACGAATCCGCCCGTTCACCCAGGATCAGGCCGAGGCCGTCTAGTAATAGAGATTTTCCTGCGCCCGTCTCGCCAGTGAGGACGGTTAGGCCGCCGGATAGATCGATTGACTGAGAGTGAACAATCGCAAGATTGTTGATGATGAGCTGACTAAGCATGGTGTTCCCTCCGTTAGAAGGAACACTAAATCACTTAACTGTATAAATAAACAGCTACAGGGTGTGCAGGTTACTTTTCTGTGGATCAGCCTGCGGATTCTTTCGATACAGCAGGACAATTTGGCCAATTGCCTGTACCACCTCTGCTTTGGTGGCTTTGCTGAGTTCAGCCTGCCATTCGACCCGCTGCTCTTTGGGTGCGCGCAGGCGCACTTTGATCAGTTCGTGGTCAGTCAATGCCCGCTGAAGCTCTGCCATGACGCCTTCGCTGAGCCCCTTGTCGGCGACAATCACGACAGGATTAAGGCTGTGACCAATAGAGCGGAGCTGTTTGCGTTGAGCGTTAGAGAGCATCGGAAGTCCTTTAGATTTGCTAAGTACTACTTTAGCATCTTGGGCTTGTTAAAGGGACAGTAAATGAGTCGATCAAAATCCAGCAGTCGATGGATACGTGAGCATGAGGATGACGAGTTTGTAAAACGTGCTCGGGCCGAGGGTTATCGCTCGCGTGCAGCTTTCAAGTTAATCGAAATCCAAGAGAAAGACCGGCTTATCAAACCCAATCAGGTCGTTGTGGACTTGGGCGCAGCGCCCGGCGGCTGGAGCCAGTTAGCCCGAAAATGGATTGGTCGAAATGGTATTTTGCTGGCCAGTGACATTTTAGAGATGGACGCGTTGGCCGATGTCGATTTTGTGTGCGGCGATTTCACTGAGGGTCGCTGCCTGAACGAGATACTTGAGGTGCTAGAAGGGCGCCCAGTAGATGTTGTAATCAGTGACATGGCCCCCAATATGAGTGGGAACAGCAACGTGGACTTGCCTCGCGCCATGGTGTTGTGTGAGCTGGCATTGGACTTTGCTCGTCAGCAGCTCAAGCCCGGCGGATCATTTTTAATTAAGGTGTTCCAGGGCGAAGGTTTCGAAGATTATTTGCGTGAATGTCGAGACTCATTTACCACGGTAAAAACACGCAAACCAAAGGCCTCACGGCCCCGTTCCCGCGAACTGTATCTGCTGGGAACAGGTTTCAAGGGCTAAACAGAGTTAGACGGGGTCGCACCCGACAGGAGTTAAAATGGCGCGTAATTTGATTTTGTGGATGATCATCGCTGGCGTGTTGTTGACCGTGTTCAACAACTTCAACGTCGAGCCGACGTCCCGTCAGCTGTCCTATTCGGACTTCGTTGAAGAGGTGAACCGGGATCAGGTGCGTAGCGTCATCATCAGCGGATACACCATTAAGGGCACCCGCGCGAACGGCGAAACCTTTGAGACTACACGTCCGGCCATCAGCGATCCCCGCCTGATCGACGACTTGCTAGATCACAACGTCGTGGTAGAAGGCCAGCAGCCCGAGCAACAGAGCGTTTGGACCCAATTGCTAGTCGCCAGCTTCCCCATCTTGATCATCTTGGCTGTGTTTATGTTCTTTATGCGCCAAATGCAGGGTGGCGGTGGCGGCAAAGGCGGTCCGATGAGCTTTGGTAAATCCAAAGCGCGTTTGCTGAGCGAAGATCAGATCAAAACGACGTTCATGGACGTGGCCGGTTGCGACGAAGCCAAAGAAGACGTTAAAGAGCTCGTGGATTTCTTAAAAGATCCGGGCAAGTTTCAAAAGCTAGGCGGCCGTATTCCTCGTGGCGTCTTGATGGCGGGCCCTCCGGGTACCGGTAAAACGTTGCTGGCCAAGGCGATTGCCGGTGAGGCGAAAGTGCCGTTCTTTACGATCTCTGGTTCCGATTTCGTTGAGATGTTCGTGGGTGTCGGTGCTAGCCGTGTTCGAGATATGTTCGAGCAGGCCAAGAAGCAATCGCCCTGCATTATTTTCATCGACGAGATTGATGCGGTTGGACGTCAGCGTGGCGCGGGCCTAGGTGGCGGACACGACGAGCGCGAGCAGACCTTGAACCAGCTGTTGGTTGAAATGGATGGTTTTGATGTCAACGATGGCGTGATCGTGATTGCAGCGACTAACCGTCCGGATGTGCTGGACAGCGCATTGCTACGCCCGGGTCGCTTTGACCGTCAGGTGACAGTGGGCTTGCCTGATATCCGCGGGCGCGAACACATTTTGAAAGTTCACATGCGTAAGGTGCCGGTCAGCGACGAGATCAACCCCAGCGCGATTGCTCGTGGTACGCCAGGATTCAGTGGCGCCGATTTGGCTAACTTGGTCAACGAAGCGTCATTGTTTGCCGCCCGCGCTAGTGATCGGGTGGTGAAACAGTCCCATTTCGAGATGGCCAAAGACAAGATCATGATGGGTCCAGAGCGTAAGACTATGGTCATGAAAGAGTCTGAAAAACTGAACACTGCCTACCACGAAGCAGGCCACGCGATTGTCGGCCGAATGGTCCCTGAGCATGACCCGGTTTATAAGGTCAGCATCATTCCACGAGGCCGAGCCTTGGGCGTAACGATGTTTTTGCCTGAAGAGGATCGCTACAGCCACTCTAAGCAAGGCCTGTTGTCGCAAATCTGCTCTTTGTTCGGCGGACGAATTGCCGAAGAGATGACGCTAGGCGAGATGGGCGTGACCACCGGTGCCAGTAACGACATTGAGCGGGCGACTAAGATTGCTCGCGCCATGGTCACCAAATGGGGCTTGTCGAACGAGATGGGTCCGCTGTTGTATGACGATGAGGAAGGCGACCCCTTCTTGGGTCGTAGCATGGGGCAGCCATCTAAGGGTGTATCCGGCGAGACCGCGAAACGTATCGACGGCGAAGTGCGCGCCATTATCGACGAGTGCTATCAGCGTGCTCACAAAATCCTAGAAGACAACTGGGACAAGATGGAGCTGATGGCGCAAGCCTTGATGGATTACGAGACGATCGATGCCAGCCAAATCGACGAGATTATGGAAGGCAAGAAACCCTCTCCTCCAAAGGACTGGGAGCCGCCTAAGAGCGACGATGGCGACAGCTCTGATCCTATCCAAATGGATGCGGCGGGTGATGAGCCTGAAGCGTCCAGTGAGGACGGGGCACCGGATCAACCGGCCTAAGCCCAACCTTAAATGGCTCCTTTCGGAGCCATTTTTTTAACGAGAGTAGCTATGTCGACACACATCATGGCGGTCATGAACTTGACCCCGGATTCGTTCTCAGATGGTGGTCAGATCGCACTGTCAAAGTCATCAGTTTTGCAGCATGCCCAGAGGTTAATCAGCCAGGGTGCAGACTGGTTGGATTTAGGTGGCGAGAGTACACGTCCGGGCGCCAGTGCGGTCAGTAGTGAGCAGGAGATGGAGCGGGTCCTGCCAGCATTAGAGTGGATCAAGTCTGAGCTCGATGTTCGTTGCAGCATCGATACATCGAACCCTGAATTAATGCGTCATAGTGCCGCGATCGGCGCAGATATGATTAATGACGTGCGCGCGTTGACTCGCCCGGGGGCACTTGCGGCTGCAGCCGAGACAGGCCTACCCGTCGTTCTGATGCATATGCAGGGAACGCCGGATACCATGCAGCTGAATCCCAGTTATCAGGATGTAGAGCGCGAGGTCACTCAGTTTCTGTTAGACCGAGTCCAAGCGTGCGAGGAGGCCGGTATTGTGCGATCCAAGATTGCATTGGATCCAGGTTTTGGTTTCGGCAAGACCCTCGAGCATAATCAAGTGCTATTTAAGGGAATTGCTGATCTTACGAAGCAATGGCCTGTTTTGATTGGTGTAAGCCGCAAACGTTTGATTGGCGACTTGACTGGGCAGCCCGTCGAGGCCCGTGATGTAGGGTCGGCGGTCGCGGCCGCGTTGGCCGCCAAAGCAGGCGCTCGATGGGTTCGAGTTCATAACGTAGAAGCAACCCGCGATGCGATCGCGGTCATGGAAGGTTTAACACATTAATGAAGAAGTATTTTGGCACCGATGGTATTCGTGGAACCGTAGGCGAAAGCCCTATTACCCCAGACTTTATGCTCAAACTTGGCTGGGCTGCCGGGCGTGTCTTGGGCGGTGACCAAGGTGGCAAGGTGCTGATTGGTAAGGACACTCGGATCTCGGGTTACATGTTTGAGTCTGCGTTTGAGGCCGGGCTGAGTGCGGCAGGCGTCGATACATTCTTGTTAGGGCCACTTCCCACGCCTGCGGTTTCATATTTGACCCGTACCTTTTCGGCCCAGGCGGGGATCGTGATCAGCGCGAGCCACAATCCATTCCAAGACAACGGGATCAAGTTCTTTGGTCCTAACGGTAAAAAGCTGGACGACGCGTTGGAGTTGGCGATTGAAGCGATGGTCGACCAGCCGCTTCAAACGGTTGCCCCCGACAAGCTAGGCAAGGCCCGCCGGGTAAATGATGCAATCGGTCGTTACATCGAATTTAGTAAAAGCACGTACACCGCCGATGAATCGTTACGAGGATTGCGCATTGTTTTGGATTGCGCGCATGGGGCTGGTTACCAGGTTGGCCCTCAGGTGTTTCGCGAGCTGGGTGCCGAAGTCATCACGCTGGGCGATGCCCCGGATGGCCTGAACATCAATCGTGAGGTGGGGTCGACACACCCTAAAGCGCTGCAAGAGGCGGTCAAGGCCCATCGGGCTGACTTAGGTATCGCACTGGATGGTGATGCCGATCGCGTGGTCATGGTGGATCATTCGGGATCGATCATTGATGGCGATCAGATTTTGTACATCATCGCGATGCACCTGCAGTCCCAGAGCCGCTTGAATGGCGGTGTGGTCGGCACTCTGATGTCTAACCTGGGACTAGAGCTACAACTGGCCAAGCATGACATTCCGTTTGCGCGGGCGAATGTGGGCGACCGTTATGTTGTCGCCGATATGTCACGTCTAGGTTGGAGTCTGGGCGGGGAGTCCAGTGGGCATGTGGTGTGCGGACATGCCACCGGAACCGGCGACGGTATCGTCACCGCTCTGCAGGTCGTCGCTGCGATGCGTGCGGCTAATGCCACTCTGTGTGACTTGGCGTCGGATCTGGCACTGTACCCGCAAACACTGATCAATGTTCGTGTGGCTCAGAAAGTCGACGTCTCGCAGAATGCTGAGATTCAAGCTGCGGTAGTTCAAGCGGAAACTGAGATGGGATCTCGGGGTCGAGTTCTACTGCGTCCGTCGGGAACCGAACCGCTGATTCGAGTTATGGTAGAGGCGGACGATGCAGAGCTTGCGCAGAGTCAGGCCGAGATGATCGCCCTGGTCGTTGAGCAGGCGCTGTCGAATTGAACGACGCGTGCCGCGATGATAGGATCCGCGCCCCATGAAATATTTTGTCGCTGGTAATTGGAAGACACATTTGACCGGCCCTCAGGCAGCTGAGTTGGCGCAGCAAGTGGTGTCCCAAACTAATTACTCAGGGGTGGCAGTATTCCCGCCCAGCGTGTACGCCGAGCGAGTGGCTGGGATCACTGCTTCAACCGACGTGTCGATGGGGTTGCAGGACATTAGCGAGTCCGGACAGGGCGCAACAACAGGCGACATCTGTGCCGAACAAGCGCGGGATGTGGGCGCAAGTTACGTTTTGGTAGGGCACTCAGAGCGCCGTCAGCGTCAGGCTGAAAGTAGCGAATGGGTGGCAGCTAAGGCATTGGCCGCAGTGAAGGGCGGTCTGATCCCGGTGGTTTGCGTGGGTGAGACGCTGGATCAGCGCGAGTCAGGGGAGCAGGTCGAGGTGGTAGCACAGCAGCTATCCCCCGTGTTGGATCGGTTAGATTCGTCTGCCGACTGGATGGTGGCTTACGAGCCAATCTGGGCGATAGGTACTGGCAAGACCGCGTCAGCGCAGCAGGCTCAGGACATGCATCATGCCATTCGTCAGCAGCTGAGCGCGGCGGGTATGGGCAACACAAAGATTTTATACGGTGGCAGCGTCAAAGCGGCCAACGCGGCAGAGCTAGCACTGGGTCCCGACGTAGACGGAGCACTGGTCGGCGGTGCGGCATTAAAAATTGAAGAGTTCGCAGCCATCGTGGATGCGTTTCGGGAGAAGAGTTAGTGGAAAGCGCGATTATCATCGTTCATGTCGTTATGGCGATCGGAATTATTGGTCTGGTACTAATCCAGCAAGGCAAAGGCGCAGACGCCGGTGCTTCATTTGGTGGGGGTGCTTCGCAGACCGTGTTTGGTGCTTCGGGTAGCGGTAACTTCTTGACCAAGACCACTGGGATCTTGGCCGCGCTGTTCTTCGTTACGTCGTTCGCCTTGGCGGTGATGGCCAAAGACAAAGCAGAGTCTGTAGGAGCCGTTGGCCTACCTACGCTTGCGGTACCGACTGAAACTGTCGATACTCCTGCCGCGCCAGTGGGTGACCTACCTACTAGCGACTAAGTTTTTGCCGAAGTGGTGGAATTGGTAGACACGCCATCTTGAGGGGGTGGTGAGATTTATCTCGTGCGGGTTCAAGTCCCGCCTTCGGCACCATATAAACAAAAAAGGGCGGCCCACGTAGTGGACCGCCCTTTTTTGTTTGACTGCGGCGGGACGTAGAACCCGGTGCGGGTTGCCCCTCAGGATGAGGGGCCACCGGGCGAGCACAGGAAGTGCGTCAGCCCGGTGTCATGAATCTGGCGAGCGGATCTCTATGCAGCACGTAGTGGACCGCCCTTTTTTGTTTGACTGCGGCGAGACGCAGAACCCAGTGCAGATCCTTACCTCAAACTCTCATAGAGCAAGCTGTCTTGAGCGGGATCAAACGTAATAAATTCGTGCTCCCCCAATTGGATGGGGGTATTGCTCAGGACGTCTAACATCGACTCTGAAATCCGAGGCGACGCGAAGATCAGTGCCGGCGGCGCGGTTAGCACTTCGGAGGCGGGCATGAACTCAATTCCATAGCGGGTCGCGTAACCTTCGGCAAAGCGTTGTGTAGTGACACAAGCATCCACTTGTTGGGATGCCGCGGCGCGAAGGCAGTTCTCATGGTCAGCAAAGGAAGTAATGGGGGCGCTGGTCAGGGCGGGCGCCACCTTCGCCGCGACGGTTTGTGGCGAGGGCGTTCCGACCGTTTTAATCTCGGTATCGCTAGTCATCGCATAGGCTGCAAGTTTAGAAGGCTTTCCCAGTCGTAGCACAGGTGTCCACCCTTGTTCGATTCCGGCGTGGAAAAACGTCGGGGGTACCTGAAGTAAGGTGGTTCTCATCTGGCCATTTCGCAGCAGAGCCGAGATGTCTTGAATTGGAATATCTCGTCGATCAGTAACTTCGACCACGCCACTCAACTGATCTTGCCAGCTCAGCAGAAGCCCTTGGTTGTAGGTAGCGTTGCGATACGCGGGGAATGCCAGCTCAATTGCCATAACGGCAGGGCTTAAAGCAGCCGCACAGAAGAACAAAACACGTAAGTTCATAACTACCCTTTCTTGGATTCTAGTCGCAGGGTAGGTCGTGGCCACTCAAGATGCTAGTGGCCAATCAGCTGGAGCCTAATGAATTGTCATAGAGCCCGACATCAATCTCCATTCATCAAAGTCGTTAGACGCAATCGATGTGGCGAATAAGGCCTCGGCTGTGGGGTCCGGCGTTCCACCAAACTGCAGGTGCATTTCGTACAGTGACTGAATGATGCCCATCATCAAAGGCTCGTTTTCGGTCAAGTCTTCGGGATTCTCGATGCCCAGATCCTCAAGGGGCGCCAGGTCGATCTCGACGTTCAGGGTTTCCCTATCGCAGCGCAGATTGAGCGACTTGAAGTCAAAGTCTGATGGGATCGATAGCGTGATCGATTGTTCCATTGTCGGCCCCCAAAGGTTCAGTGTGTTACCTTAACTATATGGGTGTGCCGTACAAAATTGCTAGTGGGAAGAGGTAGCACCTGATTGACGTGCGCGCTGCCAACGGAAAAACGCAATCAGTCCACCAATGAAAATAACCGCACCAAAGAAATCCCCCACCAGATACTGGCCGACTTGGGTCCAGTTTATAGCACTGTTTTGGTAACTGGCCGTGGCTACCGCGACTAAAACCCCATTCAAAATGGTTGCTGCCATGGCAAGCGTTGCGAAGGATGTCCATGGAACAACAGGATATTCGGGACGAGTGGACAGCAAATCCTTTCCTAGCCACTTAAGAACAACGTAGAAAAATGGGAGCATCAGTGTTCCCTGTAGCGAGGTTACGACGTACAGCGGCAGGTCGGCCGGATCACCAAAATAGATTAGGCAAGTGGCCAGATGCCCGGCGAACAGTCCAGGTAGTGCCGAGAAGCGGAACAGAAAAAAGCACACGATTCGCCAGCCGTGCGGCAGAAACACCAGCGATGCCCAAAATAGTGACTCGGACATTGCGTTAGCCTGCGCGGCAAATAGCCCTAGATAAATCAACGCAACCGCAATATTTATGATGGTTAGGCGAAGCACTGGTCATATTCCGGCATTAAATGTGCCGATAACTATAAATCTTTTTGTAAGATTATTTCACCTAACTTTGGCGTGTCAGCAAAAGGTTGCGTCGGTAAGGTTTACTCTCTATTATGCGCGCCACGTTGCCCAGGTGGCGGAATTGGTAGACGCGCTAGCTTCAGGTGCTAGTGTCCATCTGGACGTGGAGGTTCAAGTCCTCTCCTGGGCACCATTTCGCAAAACAAGTTGTTTAAAATCAACAACTTAGTTTTCCGGTGTTATGGCCTATTGATCTTACGCATTAGAACGGGCGTTAGATTTACATGGCATATCACCAATATCCCACTCCATCTCGGGGGGTGTGGTACTTCCAAAGATGGGCTAGCATCAAGATTCACGGCGCAACTGCGCCTGCGTCGATCAACTATCGAAAGTCACTTCGTACAAAAGACATCCGCACGGCCAAGCAACGGGCAAGGATACTCGCTGTGAAATTATATGAGCTCATTAAACAGCACTTCGCGTCTGCCTCTGTGTAATGACCCACTGAATTCCTGCACAGCGTGTAGTGGCCTTAACAGGGAACAACGCTATGACAGACAACAATGCAATCAAAGTCTGGAAGTGTCGTAAGCGCCAAACCTGCTTTTGGCCACGCGCGCAAGTTTCGTCTTAGACTGCTCAGCGCCCTTAGGTAATACCCCATTTTTGACGGGGAAAGGTCAGCTCCTCGTTAACCCCGCTACAGGCTAGGCAGGAGCTAATGGGAGTATTACGGGACTACCTTAATGTTTATCTGGCTCGAACCGCTAGGCGTGTCGTTAGAGCGCTTATAAACTGCCAATGTGGAACTCCAAACGCACAAACTCTAGCGGTATTTAGAGGTTTATCTGGCATTCATGCCGGTCTTTCAGGTGTAGCCAGACCATCAGATAGCCACCGTCGCCAGCCCCCATATTCGGTGATATCGGTCGCACCTTTTAACCCGCCCGCATCACAAATAAATCCTGTGACCCAGCGCCCAGTATCTAATTCGATCTTACCTAGTCCCAGTGGTTGCGGAATCCCGTTTAGAAATGATCCGATTTCAGAGGCTGGTACAGACCAAACTTCCAGTTCGATCGATCGGCCGTCCTCATCGTTTCGAACCATGGCTGGTCTCTTGATAGGTCCTCCGGGTAATTGGTAAAGGCAATAATGTTCTGAGCTGAAGCAACGTTTTTGTAAGGTCGCACCGCGTTCGCGCAATTGCCAATTCAACGGTAGCCCGTCTAAGTGTGCTCCACAGACCGCAATATCAATGCGAGCAAAGTCCGAACGGTTTTTACGCATAGGCGCTACCCGAGGCCGTGACGATGTGCCTACCGGCGTAGAAAAAGTAGTTTGAAGCCTGCGTGCAATGGCCATTAGATCTCGATCACTGAATGCCTGTGCAGACAAGGTCAGTCCAAAGGGTAAGCCTTGATCTGTAAATGTGGCGGGTATGGATAACGCAGCCATGTCGAATAGATTCATGAAGTTCGTGTAGTAACCCAGCTCTGAATTATGCTGTGTCGGGTTTGCTAGCATCTCGGTCAAGGTAAAGTGACGACCTGCTGTTGGAGTTATCAGACAGTCGACATCTTTTAACTCAGTTCGGGCGCGCTTTTTTAAGGCTTCTAAACGATACATTTCGCTAAACAGCTGAGAGGCAGGGACGTCTTTGCCGGGTTCAATTATGCTGCGTACTACCGAATGAACCGCCTCTGGCTTGTGGTCTATGATCGACTGCGTCGCGAGGTATCGCTCCGCTACCCAAGCTCCCTCATATAACAATAAGGCGGCCTCGTTGAAGGGTTCAAAATTGATCTCTACTAACTCGACGTCAGGGGTTGATTCTAGGGTGGCTATTGTTTCGGCGTAGGCTTGAGCGTACGCAGTCGAGCCAAAAAATTGCAATTGTTTGGGTTTAAGTACCCCGATTTTCAGGGGCCCATCTCTGAAGCCAGTGTTGCGAACTTGATTGCTAAACGGGTTAGGTCGACTGTAGGCGTCATTGGGGTCATAACCCTCTGCAACTGCAAGAACCGCGTCAGCATCTTCTAAGTCCAAAGCAAAAATGGTCATGCAGTCTAAGGTTCGACAGGCGGGAACCATCCCTGTGGCGGACAGCAAACCAATAGAGGGTTTGACGCCAATCAGATTGTTGAAGCCTGCTGGCACTCGGCCACTGCCGGCGGTATCTGTACCCAAACTGAACGATGCCAAGCCGAGGGCGACGGCAGTAGCTGAGCCACTGCTTGAGCCACCCGATAGGTATTCAGGGTTATATGCGTTTCGGCAAGCACCAAAGGGTGATCGTGTTCCATTGAGTCCAGTGGCGAATTGGTCCAAATTCGCTTTGCCGATTGGGATTGCACCAGCATCGATCAGTTTTTGAACCACAAATGCCGAGGCATCAGGCGTGTAAGCGAACTCTGGGCATCCAGCTGTGGTGGGAATGCCGGCTAAGTCAATGTTGTCCTTGATCGCGAAGGGTATTCCCCATAGCGGGCAGTCGTTTAGGTCCTTTAAGCGCAACGCATCCAAGTAAGGTTGGGTTTCCTCAGCAGACAGCAAATGTGTCCAAACGCAATGCTCAGATGTTGAAGCTGATTGGGCACGAATTCGGTCGAGTAGCTCAGCGGGTTTAATGTCTCCGGCCAAATAAGCCTCGCGCAGCCCAGTAACGGTCATATCCAACATAAAATTCCTTGTAGTCATTATTCGATTACCAGTAACGAAGCACCGACGGCAATGGATGCTCCAGGTTCGACCAAGATGCGTGTTACTCGTCCTGCTTGTGCGGCTTGTATGGGGATCTCCATCTTCATTGATTCAAGCACCAGCAAAACATCACCAGCTTCGACCCACTGATCTAGGTCCACGCATATCTCCCAGACCCCTCCTGCCAACGGGCTGTCAATCACAGTTGCATGGTCTGGCCAGTCTTGCTGGCTGATTTCTGGTGTGGCTTCCACCGAATCGAACTTGAATTGCCCATCAGAATGCCAACGTGCCAATTCGTCTTCAAAAGCGATCTGCCGATGCTGCTTAAACGAATCAATGCTTTGCGAATGTTGATTAATAAAGTCTTCATAATCCGACAGTGAAAATGTGGTGGGTTCTATCCGTAATGGATAGCGGCCATTTGGGAAGTCCTTTCGGATGGCCAAAAGCTTCTCTTGAGATACGGGATAGAACCTTATTTGGTCGAAAAAACGTAACAACCAAGGCTTTTCAAACTCAGGAGTTTCGACGTAGCGGTTCCACATTTGTAACGTTCGACCAACGAACTGATAGCCACCAGGACCTTCCATTCCGTAAACGCATAGGTAGGAGCCACCAATTCCCACTGAATTCTCTGCAGTCCAAGTACGAGCAGGATTATATTTTGTGGTGACCAGTCGCTGTCTCGGATCAATGGGTGTCGCAACGGGCGCGCCGAGATAAACATCACCCAATCCCATGACTAAATAGGAAGCCGAAAAAACGATATCCTTAACCGCTTCGATATCAGGTAATCCATTGATTCTGCGAATAAACTCTAGATTGCTAGGGCTCCAAGGGGCGTTTGCTCTGACGGTTGAATTGTATTTTTCGGTCGCGATGCGACAAACCTCATCGTCCCAGCTGAGCGGGATATGAACTATTCGAGAAGGGACTTCTAGGTCCATGATCTGTTCAGATAAAACACGCTCACCTTCTACTAGGCGATTGATCAGATCCGTTTGACTGATTTCAAATGGATTGTAGTGAACTTGAAGCGACCGAATACCCGGAGTTAGCTCGTAAAGGCCATTCAATTGCTGGTGTTCGAGCCACTGCATTAACGCATGAGCACGGAACCTCAACTTGATATCCAGCTCCATCGGACCGTATTCAACCAGCAAAAAGTGATCACCGGCGCTTCGAAAAACAATCTCCTCACCGAACTCGTTGGCTTTTAACCTGCGTAAAATTGGCGAACCCCGATAGGATTCGACAGAGTGGGGTAATTCGCACGGTTCGAGTGTTGTAAGCGTGTTCAGTTGTTGCTGCTCTAATTGAAGCGCACTAGCAGTCGAAACCGGCACGAAACGCACACGGTCCCCCGCTTTAAGTTGTCCAATTTTCCATAGGTCGGCAGTAATAACCGTAGCTGGACATACGAAACCACCCAAAGATGGGCCGTCAGGCCCCAAAATAACCGGCATGTCGCCCGTAAAGTCGACCGTGCCAAACGCATACGCGTTGTCGTGGATATTGGAGGGGTGAAGCCCAGCTTCTCCGCCATCTAGTCGCGCCCAAGTGGGTTTGGGCCCAACCAATCGAACCCCTGTTCGGCTGGAATTGAAGTGAACCGTCCAAGTTGAGTCAAAGAAATCGTCGATGTCTTGGGGAGTTAGAAAATCTGGGGCGCCGTGCGGACCGTAAATCACCCGCAATTCATAATTCTGGTCAAGCTTGGGTAGAATCTTCGAATCTACAACGTTGGCCTGAACTGGACCTTTCGATTTCAAACACGGTAAGACATCACCCGCTGCTAGAGCCCGGCCATTGAGTCCGCCAAACTTACCTAGCGTAAAAGTGGACTTGGACCCTAAATAATTGGGGACATCAAAGCCACCTGCGACCGCCATGTAGCCACGCGCTCCAGAACCAGATAGAGGGCCAACCGTTAACACTTGTCCTGACTGGACGTTAACGATGGACCAACATTGAATTGGGATGCCATCAAGCGTTGCCTGAACGTCAGCTCCACCCAGTACGATTTGAGCCGCTGCCGCAAAACGAAGTGTGGGCCCGTGTACTGCGTATTCCAACGCACATGCGTCCTCTGGATTGTTCAGTAAACGGTTGACTAAGCGAAACGAATAACTGTCGAAAGGGCCTGAACGAGGAACGCCGACATGCCAATAGCCTGCTCGTCCGGGGAAGTCCTGAAGGGTGGTTTGGGTTCCACCGGCCAAAACTTCTATTTTGTTTGGCAAATAATGGAACTCGTCCAAATAGCGTGTGGTGATTTTGCCGCTTTGCACCCGCTCGTCTTTGACCAAGACGAGTAAATAATCCAAGTTTGTTTCGGTACCGTAGATCTTTGTTTCGCTTAACGCCTGTTCTAGAGCACTTAGCGCAGCGGTTCGATCCGCCCCCGCGCAAATTAATTTACCCAGCATTGGGTCGAAAAACGTCGGAACTTCAATGCCGGATTTAATCCAATGATCTATACGACATGACTTGCTGTCCGGCCAAGATACCTGAGTAAGTAAACCAGGGCATGGCTGAAATTGTCGCCATGGGTCTTCAGCATAAACACGCACTTGGATTGCATGCCCGCGGGGTATGAGTTGTCCAAGGACGTCGACCATAGATTCCGTTTCGTTCGCGGCGATCTTTAACATCCACTCAACCAGATCTAGACCAAATACTTCTTCAGTCACGCCATGCTCTACTTGCAGCCGGGTATTTACCTCGAGGAAATAGAAACGATCCTGATCTGCATCAAAAATAAACTCGACGGTTCCCGCATTGCGATAGTCAACGGACTCAAGTAATCGCTGAGCCGTTGTGTGGAGCTGTTTGCGGATTTCATCGCTTAGGTGAGGTGCTGGACATTCTTCAATGACCTTTTGATTGCGTCGTTGACTGGAGCAATCTCGCTCGCCGAGTGCTACGGCGCGACCGGCACCATCGCCAAGTATCTGCACCTCGATGTGACGGGCATTGGCAATAAATTTTTCGATGAACACGCCATCGTCTGCGAAATTGTTAGCGCCTAGCCGTTTGACGGATTCGAATGCCTGCTTTAACTCATCGGCACTGTTGCATCGCTGCATGCCGATCCCTCCGCCGCCAGCGGTCGTCTTCAACATAACTGGGTAGCCGACTTGGTCGGCCGTCGTGATGGCGGCGCTAACATCGGTTAACAAGTCGGAGCCCTTTAGCATGGGAACCCCAGCAGCGTGCGCCAGTTCGCGAGCACGATGCTTCAATCCGAATTCACGAATCTGATGGGCGGTAGGGCCAATAAACTTGAGCCCTTCATCGTTGCATCGCTCTACGAATTCGGCGTTTTCGCTTAAAAAACCATAGCCTGGGTGTATGGCTTCAGCGCCCGTTGCCTTAGCAATCTCGATAATCTTCTGTGCGTCTAGATAAGTCGTTGCAGCTCCGCCGTTGCCCAAGGGAACGGCTTCGTCCGCTAAGACAACGTGTAAACTTTCGGCGTCAACTTCAGCGTAAACGGCAACAGACGCGATATTCAGGCGTTTTAGGGTTCGGATAATCCGTACTGCGATCGCTCCGCGGTTCGCAATGAGTACTTTGTTAAACATGGATTCTCAAATCCGGGCCGTCCCGGTCTGTTATTTCTGAACATGGTCGTCCATGTCAGGGGTTAATCACTTAGTCCCAAATCACCACATCAATCGGTGTTGGGTTGAACCCATTACAGGGATTGTTTAATTGAGGGCAGTTCGAAATCAGTAAGATTAAATCCATTTTTGCTGTGAATTCGACGTACTTGCCGGGTGAAGATATGCCGTCCTCAAAGGTCAATTCGCCCTCTGGGGTGACCGGCACATTCATGAAAAAGTTGATGTTGTGAGTGATCGAGCGTTTGCTGAGCCCCAGTTCAGGGTGCTCCGCGACCGCCAACATCCAGCTGTCTCGACAAGAGTGCATCGACCGCTTCTCTAAATCGTAGCGCACGCTATTGCTTTCGCTGGCGCACGCACCGCCAACGGTATCGTGTCTGCCGCAAGTATCCGCAACGATTTCCGCCATGACCTTACCCTCGCTCGACCGCAAAATAGAGCCAACGGTTAGGTACAGCCGCTGCTGCATCCGAATCGTATCTTGAGCGCTGTAGCGCTCTGTTGGATCGATGGCACTGAACAGCAGGGTGTCCGCGGCTTGATTTCCTTCTAAGTCCACCAGCCTTACGGTTTGACCATTTTTCACTTTGCCCAAATAGTAGTCACCTGAGTCAACCGTGACTGTTTGGACTGCTGATGCAATATCCAACTGACTGGCGACTAACATGACTGGGCTCCTAGGTAATAGAGTTCGGTGTTTCGAAACGCGCGTTGATTTTCCTCGCACGACATTCTGCAGGCATCGTTGCCGGTTGGGGGCGGCCATGTTCCCAATTCAAAACGTACTGGATTTGCTGGATAGGTATTGCTTGACGCCAGGGGGTGAGGGCAGGTGTGCACCACGACCAAGGTGTCCATTTCAAATCGCAAGGTGATCGTGTCCCCTGCAGCGCTGTGATTGGCAGCGCGAATAAACCGACCCTCTGTATCGACAGAGACCTTGTTGAACCAATTGACATTGGATGCTAAATCATCGCTGGACATGCCATATTTGGTGAGCTCGACCAAGAAAGCGTCATGACCGTTTTGATGCCAGTTATTGCGATCGTTTTGGTAATCGCGAGCGCCATACTGCTGGGTGATGTCAGCTGCGCGCGAATTGCCGCACATCGTCTCATGCCAACCGACGGAATCTTGGACAATTGAGGCGAACACTCTTCCCATATCTGAGTGCAAGCAATGTCCGTGCGTTAGCTTGAAGGTATGCTGACACTTCAAGGTATCCGGTGCGTTGTATTTTTCCAGAAGGTTTTCGGGGTTATACAACATCATCCCGACATTGGAGCCACCAGAAATATCAGTCATACGCAGCGCTGTCCCTCTACGCATCCTGAATGACCAGTGAGCTCCGCCAGGCAAGTCGGTCGAGTATTGAATATCAAACATTTAGCTTGTCCTTAAATTTTGCCGTGACAGAAAGATCGCCGTCGATTGACTTGAGTTTCTCGTGATTCATGTCGCCTACGGGAAGATCGTAGGTGACGGTGGCGCCGTAAGAATTGGGCGATTGCTCATCGACACGAATCTTGTCAAATACCAGCAGCCTAGTGCCTAAGTGAAACCCCTCATTTAGATCATGGGTAACCATAAATACGGTCAGTGAGAATCGACGCCAAAGATCAAGCACTAGGTCATGCATATCCGCGCGAATGCCTGGGTCCAATGCGCCAAATGGCTCGTCTAATAATAGAATTCGCGGTCGATTGATCAGCGCTTGTGCAATGGCCAGACGCTGGCGCATACCGCCAGATAACTCGTGTGGATATCGATCTCTAGCGTGTGATAGGCCAACTGCGTCGAGTAACGTCAAGGCTTGTTCAGCTGTGGCCCGTTTTTCTACTTTTGATAGCCAGCCGGTCCACCCCGATTTCGCCAGTTTCTTCGCAGTCGTTAAGTTATCCAGGACGGTTTTATGAGGGAACACCGAGTACTGCTGAAAAACAATGCCGCGGTCGGGTCCTGGTTCTTGAGGAAACGGCATGTTGTCCAGCGTGAGCGACCCTGACGTGGCTGATTGAGTGCCGAGGAGCAGATTCAAAAACGTACTTTTACCACAGCCAGAAGCGCCTACCATGGTAATGAATTCGCCCTCAGCGACTTTGAGGTTGAGTTGTTCCAAGACCACATTGTCCCCATAGCGTTTCCATAGGTTCTTAGCTTCGATCATTGCTTGTCACCTGCATCTAACCATGGGAAAAATCGCCGATTTGCCACAATAAGGCTGCGATCCAGAAGAAACGCTAGACAAGTAATCCAAGCCACATAGGGCAAGATGACGTCCATAGCCATGTAGCGGCGCACCAAAAATATTCGGTAGCCCAAACCATCAGTAGAAGCGATTGCCTCTGATGCGATTAGAAATAGCCAACCCGCCCCGAGTGATAAACGCACGGCATCAATCAGTCGTGGTAATATTTGCGGCAACACTACGTGGACTAAAATTTGCCAAGTGTTGGCACCTAATGTCTGAGCCTTGACCAGCTGCTCTGTTGGAATTTCACGCGCTCGTTTTTGAATATCCCGAGCAATAAATGGCGAAATTCCGATCGCAATCAAGGCGACTTTTGAGACCTCTCCAAGGCCAAAAACAATGAACAAAACCGGCAGAATCGCCAACGGAGGTATTAAGGAAATCAGGGTCACTAAAGGGGCAAATGCTGCGCCGATTAGCGGTAGTATTCCTGTGGTCACGCCCACCAATAACCCAACCATTGCTGCTAAGGCGATACCTATTAGTAAGCGCCACAAGCTGCTGGCGGTATCGACCCAGAATAAGTACTCCCCCGTTCGTCGGCTCGGCTCAAAAGCCAGTTCGTTAATGGCGCTGGCCATCTGACTGAAGCTAGGCAGTAATTTATCGTTTGGGTTTATGGCAAGGCGCATCTCAGATGCGACCCCATACCAAATTATCAATGCGACGACCGGAATCAACCCCAGCACGATGCTGGCCGGGGTTGTTGGTCGGATGTTGATGAAACGCTTCATCGAGATCTCCGCTTAAGCCTCTACAGCTGTCCGTCTGAGGCCATTTGCATGTAATCTGGAATAAACCGGAGTTTGAGATTTTGCTCTGAGCCCAGCAGTGCAGAAGGTGTCTGAATGCCGATGAATGAAGAATCAGCAGCGCCAGCCCCTAATAAGCCGTGCTCAAAGGAAAAGTCAGCGACGTTTTGCATGGTGGTGGCCAAATCCGCACTATTGACGAAGTCGACGGCTTCGATTGGTGAGTAGAACATCTGTGTGCTGTCGAGTTGGCTTTGATAACCGCTCAGGTCAGTGCCTGATGCTTCTGCCATATAAGTTCGAGCCGCCACGCCTTCGGGCGTATCGCTGCTCATGATCGACATGATTTCATACCACGCACCGGTTAGCGCTTTCCCAAATTCAGGATAGTCTGCGAGGGTGTCGGTATTGACCACCAACAAATCAATAATCTCGCCAGGAATTTGTGATGAGTCGAATACCACGTTGCTATCGGGCATGGCGCTAACTTCGCTTAGAAGCGGATTCCACGTGGCTACCGAAGTAACGTCATCAGTGCCATAAACCGCTACTAAGTCAGCATCTGATGTGTTGACAACTGTAATGTCCTTTTCACTGAGTCCGACGCTGTCCAGTCCGCGCGCGAGCATGTAGTGGGAGACGCTGAGCTCTACGAGATTGACGTTTTGACCCGCGATGGCACGAAGGTTGTCATGACCCTTCACGACAACACCGTCGTTACCATTTGAGAAATCACCGACGATTAAAGCGGTACTATCGACGCCGCCGGCTGCCGGAATCGTCAATGCATCCATATTTGTCATCGTGCAACCGTCAAATTCTCCGACGGTGTATTGGTTTATCGACTCGATATAATCATTGATTTGAACAACGTCGATATTGATGCCGTATTTATCAGCCCATTTGTCGACGATGCCTTGCTCGGCGCCGTAAGCCCAAGGCATCCATCCGACATAGATTGACCAGCAAATTTTGAAATCGTCGCGCGCCATGGCGGGCGCTGACAATGCGAGTGAGAGAGCAGGGACCAAAAAGCGCTTCATTTTTCACCTCAATAGTTTAAGTAACACGTAACGTGATCTGGCTATCGCCAACCATCTCCCGGGCTTTTATCCCGCCGTGTAACCTCACTTGAGGTCGAGTGCTCTCGGACCAGTCGCTGAAAGACAGCCGGAACCCTAGCGCTCTATTACTAAATTGTATTGACGTATTACCGATCACGTCAAAATTCTAGTTAGCAAAACTCGTGCCGAAGCCTTAGTTCGGTTTGATGAGGCTTTACACCCGCGGCTGTAACGTCAAATTGCGCCAAGTCGGTGCGGGACTCAGTTGCAGGGCGCTCGTTTGGTGCACTGAAACTGTCTCAGGAAGCAAGTAGTCGCCGCAAATGTAAAACTGCCCCGCCTATGGCAACTGAAAATTGGCCCACCTGAGGGCACCATGACCGCTTAATCATTCAGAAGGCGGTCGTCATGTTGAATCAGGTGCAATTTGTGGAGATTCATGTGTTAAACCGCCAAGGTAAAAGCATAAGAGAGATCGCTCGGAATCTGGGTGTCTCGAGAAACACCGTCAGAAAACATTTTCGGCGCGCTTTACATGAGCAGCCTTCTTACAAACCGCGGCTCGGAGCGAGCTAGTCTGCTGGATCCATACAACGCGTATTTGAAGGATCGAGTGCAGGCTGAGCATCCGAATTGGATTCCAGCAACGGTGTTGATGCGGGAAATCCAATATCAAGGTTTCACTGGCAGCTACTCAATTCATAAAAAATATATGGCCGGATTCCGGCCGCCTAAGGTGGTGGAAGCCGACAATCGGTTTGAAACCGCGCCAGGCAAACAGCTTCATGTTGATTTCACAACTATTCGGCGCGGCAGAGGCCCAGTGAAAGCGTTAGTGGCCACGATGGGCTATAGCCGATCATCGTTTGTACGATTTTATCGACGGGAGCGTTAGAACGACTGGCTGGATGACATTGAACTGGCCTTTCATCACTTTGGTGGAGTCCCTGAAGAACTTCTGTTCGATAACGCTAAGTGCATCATGCTCAATCGCAATGCCTACGGTCCTGGTGGGCACCAATGGAATCCTGAGCTTCTGTCACTGGCTGGTTTTTATGAGTTTCTGCCCAGGGCTTGCCGTCCTTATGTAATCCCCCCGTTTTTAACGGGGCTTATTCATAGAGCTTAGGCTGCCTTCATCAGCCAACGCGGCGGTACGCCGCCAATAGCTGAGTTGGGTCGTTCTGCCGTTTTGCTGTGGCGTGTGCGTATGGGGCGTGATGAACTTCTATTTAATGCCATAGTTGCGGCACGGTGACAGTGAAGCGGCGGGATGTGAAAACCAATCCGTTGTCCGATCTCAGTGTGAGTGGATCGTCACAGTTTGTCTCGGTCAGAGCTAAAAAGATTGGGGGGCGGTGGAAAATCTAGGGCGTTAGATAGGGCATTAGGTTATTCTTGGGAAAGAATTTAAAACAGTAAATCAATAGGTTAGCGGCGCTTGGTAACCAGTCCTCTCCTGGGCACCAAAACTCTAAAAAGGGTCGGTTTAATCACCGGCCCTTTTGCGTTTCTGGGTTGGGTGAACGGCATGCAGCGCCAGGGAGGACTCCCGGCCTCGCGCACAGCGCTTGGCGTTCGCAGGCTCGAAGGCCCTGCTCACCCTCTCCTGGGCACCAAAACTCTTAAAAGGGTTGGTTAAATCACCGGCCCTGTTGCTTTTCTGGGTTGGGTGAATCACCGCAGCCCGTTGCCGAGTACGCATCAATACGGCCGCAGATCCAATCACTAGGACTCCGCCCAATAAAGTATTCCAGCTCGCGCTCTCACCCAGCAGCCAGACCGACACGCTAATAGCGACGATGGGCTCTAACGTGCATAGAGTCGCAGAATCCAATGAGCCAATCGCGCGGGTTCCCAGCATTAAAAGACCGATCGGTATTAAGCCTGCAAAAATGGATAGGCTGACCGCGACACTCCAGCTATACAGACTGGCGGGAAGTTCTGCGCCGCGCACCCCAACAATCATGAACATGACAACACTGGCGCCCGCCATGAGTGCCGCGAGCGATAGCGTATCGTCTAGCGGCGGGACGTAATGAGTTTTGTAGATCAGCGCGCCGGCGTAACTAAAGCCTGCCAGCAACGCCCAAGCAATACCGGTTACGCCCGATTCATCCCATTGAACGTCGACAGCCAGTGCAAGGCCGGCCAGAGCGCTCAGCATCGCGGTGATTTGAATGGGGCGCAGTTGGATACGCAAAACAATCAGGCTGTACAAAGTGACCATCAGCGGGAAACTAAAAAATAAGATAACCGCCAGCCCGAAACCAATCTCAAATCCGGCTTGGTAGTAGCCAACACCAGCACCGACAAAGCCCAACCCCAATAGGCTGTGGCGGATCAGGTGTCGAAGGGGCGCGCCACGCACTCCACCGCGCATCGCAAACCAGCCCGCCAGTAACAGGGCGGGGACGGTATAGCGAATCAGATTCAACGCGTAGGCGTCGACGTTCGCTTGTTTGAGGGCCTCGCCGAACAAAGGCTGGATCCCGAAGAAGAAGGCTGAAATCAGCACCAAGCTGGCGCCTGCGCCATAGGAAAATGTTGTCATAAAACGAGGATCGTTTATTTCCGCTGGCGACTCTTTCGCAATAGCGCCAGCGGGCCTTCTACCGCCGACCTAGTCTGTCAGTCTGATGTCGCAGGCGGGCTAAATTTTGCAAACTATGACCTAAACAAGGAGCCTTTATGGAAGTCTTACTAATCCCGATTTTGATTTGCGCAGTGCTGTTGTTGCTGTTGATCAAAGGCGTTGTCAAAACCTTTAAGCGTCAGCCGATTGTGGCCATTCTGTGCATCATCTTTTTGTTGCCTGTCTATGTCGTGTGGGCGTTTGTTGAACTATTCACAGGTGATATTCGGCCCAGCCTCAGTTAGTTCACGCATTGCGGTACACTTTCGCGATGCCACCTAGCCTTTCTTCCATTACCTTGCGCCGGCGCCTTGCGATTGAATTGCTGGCGCTGGTGACGATTGTTGCGACCGCTATCGCTGCCTTATACGACGCAGGCCGCGCCCGTGACGAGGCATTGCAAATTGCTCGGGTGGACTCACAACTGCAGTCCTTAGCATTGCAGTCAGTGCTCGATAGATACCGGGGGCTACCTGAAATTTGGTCGCGCGAGCCGACCTTAGTGCGCGCGGTCCAACTTAAGGATCGAGCGGTCTTGTCCCGTCGGGGACAGCAGCTCACCTACTTGTCAGGCGCGTATGCAACGGGATTTTTCGATGCTCAGGGTCAGCTGATCAGCTGGTCTGATCGTAATTCGGTCTCTCCACCTTTTGTTCATCTGCCGGATCAGCTGCGTACTCCCGCGTTACAGCAGCGTTTGGGTCGCCTATTTGTTCAGCACAATAACCGCCCGCTGTATGCCTTCGCCAGTGGGGTAGGGCGCCAAGGTGTTGTGGTCGTGATGGTCGATTTGACTGCGATTCAAGAGCAGTGGGGATTGTTGACTCATCCGGTGGCAGTAGTTGATCAGACGGGGCAGGTCATTTTGTCGAATCAGGCTCAGTGGATTGGTGACCCTTTGGATGTGCCGGCGGATTGGGTCAGTACGCGTCAGCGTCTGTCCGTTGAGGGCTGGCAGTTGGTGTCGTTGTCCTCGGTTGATCTGCAGCGGATTTGGGTCGTGGTGGCGCTGGGGCTGACCAGTGGAATATTGTTGTGGGGCCTGATGTCGCGCGGTTTTCGTCGCCAGCTGGTCGAGGTGCGGGATCAGCGATTGCGTCAGGCCGACGCACTTCGCCTGGAGCGCCAAGTGAAGGCTCGAACTCGAGAGCTCGAATTGGCGCAGGCCTCACAGATTCAAACCGCAAAGCTGGCCGCGATCGGGCAGATGTCGACCACCCTAGCTCACGAATACAACCAGCCCATCGCGACGATTCAGACGTATGCCGAAAACGCTCAGCAGTTTCTGCAACGGGATCAAGTGGAGCCGGTGCGTGACAACTTGCAGCACATCGTGCGCCAAGCCCAGCGAATGGGGACGCTGTCGAAAACGCTGCTGACCTTCGCCCGCCGGCCAGACGCGGAGCACTCGATGGTTGGCTGGCAAGCTACACTGAGCGAGGCACTCATTCTGTTGAAGCCTCGCCTGGATCAGCAAAATGTTCAGGTCGAGGTCACGGGCGTCGAGGCGCAAGTGTGGGCCGGGCCGGTGCGTTTGACTCAGGTCTGGTTGAATCTATTGACCAATGCGTTAGATGCGTTGCGCGAAACGCCAAACGGGCATATCCAAATTCGCTATGACGCGATGGGCGTCGTGGAGTTTCGCGACAATGGGCCCGGCATTGCATCGGATGTCCAGCGCACGCTGTTTGAGCCCTTTGTGACCACCAAGCCCGCAGGCTCGGGATTGGGGCTTGGGCTGGCGCTGGTGCGTGACTTGATGCGTCAATTTCAAGGCGACATTGAATGTGTCGACGCCACCCAAGGCGCATGTTTTAAACTGACCTTCTTAGATCAGCCACCGCAGGAGTCGGCCGTTTGATTCAGCCCACCGTATATCTCGTCGATGATGATGTAGACCTATCACAGGCGCTTGCCCAATCGTTGATGCTAGAGGGTATTAAAGTTGAGGTTTTTAATCGGCCCAGCGCGGTTCTTAGCAAGCTAAAACGCGATAGCTACAGTGTGGTGTTGACCGATTACCTGATGCCGCAAATGGACGGTTTCGAGTTGCTGGCGCGTATTCAAGAGCTCGATTCGGTCTATCCCGTGGTAATGATGACCGGCCACGGTGATGTGCCCATGGCGGTCCGTGCGATGCAGGCGGGCGTTCACGACTTCATTGAAAAACCGTGCTCGTCGGCGCAACTGACCCGTGTGCTGAACAACGCGATTGAGCGTCGGCGCCTAACATTAGAGAACCGGGCATTAAGGGCTGAGCTGGCCGCGTCCGATGATCTGGATTCTCGATTGGTGGGCTCTCATCAATCCATGGTGCAGCTAAAAGAGCGGCTACGAGTTTCGGCTGAGGCGGGTGTCGACTCGTTAATCATTGGGCAGACCGGAACCGGCAAAGAAGTGGTGGCCCGTGCGCTTCACGATTTTGGTCGGCGCAAGCAGGCACCTTTTGTGGCGATCAATTGTGCCGCGATCCCCTCCGAGATGATTGAATCTGAGTTGTTCGGTCACGTGGCTGGCGCCTTCACCGGCGCGATAGCCTCGCGCGAGGGACGTCTGCAACACGCGCAGGGCGGCACGGTATTTCTGGATGAGTTGGAGTCCATGCCGCTGGATTTGCAAGCCAAGTTGCTGCGAGTGATCGAAAATCGCACGGTAGAGCCGCTTGGGTCGAATCAGCAAATTCAGCTGGATGTCACCTTTGTCGGTGCCATCGCGCAACGTCCCGATCAGGGGGCGCAGATTCGAGAGGATCTGTATTACCGTCTGAACGTGGTCGAGCTGGAGTTGTTGCCGCTGGCGGCTCGTCAGTCAGATATACCCGAGTTGTTCTACCACCTAGCGCGCGAAGCGCGCGGCAAGTTCCGCCGTGAAATCCCAGACCTAAGCCCAGAACTTGAGGCCCAATTAATGGCCTATGCATGGCCGGGTAATATCCGTGAGCTGCGCAACGTAGCCGAGCGGTTCGTGCTGGGGTTGTGGCAGGGCTTCCAAGAGATCGAAGCCGCCCCGGTGGGAACCCTCGCCGAGCAACTGGCGGCGTACGAGCGGCGAATCATTGAACGAACTTTACTCGCGCACAGCCATCAGATGAAAGGCACCTACGAGGCCTTGGGGCTATCGCGCAAAGGGCTGTACGACAAAATTCAGCGCTTGGGCATTGAGCTACCCCAGTAATTTTGAAAATGGGTAGCTGGCTACCCATCAGGGCGAAACTCCGGTGCTTCTAGGCTGGCATGAGCTTTGCTGTGCACAGGCCACTGCGTGCTACGCAGCCATAAAAATTAGGAGTTACACATGAAGAAGTTGATCGGTGCCGCTGGTGCCCTAACGCTGGCCGTTGCTGCTGCCAGTGCAAACGCTGCCTGCGACTCAGGCGAAGTCGTTGTTAAGTTGTCACACGTAACCGGTGGCACCACACACCCCAAAGTCGTTGCAGCCAACAGCTTTGCTGAGCGCGTCAACAGCCAGCTAGACGGCCGTATGTGCATGGAGGTTTACCCCAACAGCACGCTATTCGGTGACTCAAAAGAGCTAGAAGCTCTGTTGCTAGGCGACGTTCAGGTGCTGGCACCTTCACTGTCTAAGTTTGGCTCATACACCAAGAAGTTGGGTGTTTTCGATCTGCCCTTTATCTTTGAAGACATGGACGCAGCAATGCGCTTCACCAACTCTGCGACCGGTAAAGACTTGCTCAATAGCATGAACGATGTTGGCTTCACCGGTCTGGGTTACTGGATGTCTGGCATGAAGTACTTCTCTGCCAACAAGCCGCTGCTAGAGCCGACCGATGCAGCCGGCCTGAAATTCCGCGTGCAGACATCTGATGTGGCCAAGGCGATGATTGCGGCCATGGGTGCTTCACCTCAGCCAATGGCGTTCTCTGAAGTGTACGGTGCATTGCAGACTGGCGTTGTCGACGGTCAGGAAAACACCTGGTCAAACATCTACACCAAGAAGTTCTTTGAAGTTCAGGACGGCGTGACTGAAACCAGTCATCAGCTGTTGGCTTACTTCTTCATGACCAGCCAAGA
>CBFHLC010000028.1:0-27189 GCA_965656605.1 Litorivicinus sp.
GTGCGTTTGCCGGATCTGCAGCGGGTACAGATGGCGCGTCTGCTGCTTATTTTAACCCGGCCGGTATTGTTGGGTTGGAGCGTCAGGTTGAGGTGGGTGTTCACGTGATCTCGCCGGATGTGACGGTGACGAATAATGGGTCGACCAACACAGTCGCGCTCGGGGCGACAAAAGATAAAGTCGAGCCGTATAGCGCTAAACCGGTGCCCAACGCTCACGCAGTGGTTCCAATCGATGCAGAGACAGCATTCTCGATCGCTGTTGGTGCACCATATGGCTTTTCGAATGACTACGGGGCTGACTCCTTCACAGCCGCAGACAACCAAAAAGTTGATCTGTCCGTCATCGAGCTCACAAGCTCCATCGCGAAGAAAATTTCCGGTTCGAGCGCCCTCAGCTTCAGCTTGATTTATCAGACACTTGAGGTTGAGCAGACTATTAGAACTGCGGCCGCAAGCACTCTTGGAGCGACAACCCAACTAGCAGACGGCACCGAAATTGCCTTCGGCATTGGCTTTAAATCCCAACTCTCAGACCAAACAACGATCGGCGCTAGCTACAAATCACAAAGCACCATCGAGATATCAGGAACTCTGAATGGAGGCCCGTATCGGAACGCTGGTATCACTGCGGATTTCGCTTTACCTTCAATCTTTGCTGTCGGCGTGGCGCACGAACTCTCGGACGTTACTACGATTTATGCAGACGTTACTCATTACGGATGGTCCGCCTACGATAAGCTAGTGGCCATTTCGGATGGAACAGGCCAACGATTCGACGGCGACAGTGGTAGTTTTGTAGACAATGTGCAAGGAAGTACTCTAGATGCCTCTGCTAACAATTATCGCGACACTATTAGCTTTGGAATTGGATTAGAGCACGATTACGGAGACGGCTTAGTAACGCGCGCCGGAATTCATATTGATCCTACCCCAACCAACGACACCGACCGAAGCACTACGACACCTGACAGTGATAGAACATGGGTGGCTGTTGGTCTAAGCAAAGAGATGACGGAAGACGTGTTATTCGATGTGGCCTTCACACACATAATTGCAGACGATGGAATCATCAACAAAGCCCTTTCCGACGGGAAGGGTGCCGGCGCTGTCAAGGCCAAGGTCGAAAGCTCAGTAAACATCATCTCCCTCGGCCTACGCTACAAGTTCTAACCTAATTTAGAACTCAAACCAGCCACCCCTTGCTCTGCATCGGGTGGCTTTTTTACGCCCCGCCCCTACGCAACTGACACTTAACCTTTACGTCAACCACACCCTAAAACCCTGTGGTAGAATTTGCGCTTCGAAAAAATCGCTAAGGATTGACATGGCAAAGGTTGAATCGTTCGAACGCCAGCAGCTATTGGATTGCGGCTACGGCAAGATGTTTGGTCACGGCAATGCCCGTCTACCGGTCGGCAACATGCTGATGATGGACCGCATTACCCACATTTCGGACGAGGGCGGCGAGTTCGGCAAAGGCGACATCGTAGCCGAGCTGGATATTCACCCCGATCTTTGGTTCTTCGAGTGCCACTTCCCCGAAGATCCGGTCATGCCTGGCTGTTTGGGCCTGGACGCTCTGTGGCAGCTGGTCGGCTTTAACCTCGGCTGGCGCGGCAACCCCGGCAAGGGACGCGCACTGGGTGTCGGCGAATTGAAGTTCACTGGTCAAATCCTGCCCACCGCTAAAAAAGTCACCTACCGCCTGACTCTGACCCGCGTGATTCAGCGCAAATTGGTCATGGGCGTTGCGGATGGCACCGTCGAAGTGGATGGCAAAGTCATCTACACCGCCAAAGATCTAAAAGTCGGTCTGTTCCAGTCAACAGAAGACTTCTAAACAACAATAATCTGCAAGAGGCAGCAAAAATATGCGTCGCGTAGTCGTCACTGGCATGGGCATTCAGTCCTGCATCGGCACGGATTTGGCCACGGTCAAACAGAGCCTGTACAACACCACTTCAGGCATCAAGGCGAATCCTGAATACACAGAGCGCGGCATGCGCAGCCAAGTATCCGGCTCGTTGGAGCTGGATACCGACCGCATCGATCGTAAGTTGATGCGCTTTATGGGCAACGCAGCTGCCTTTGCTTACCTAAGTGCCGTGGATGCCATCGCCGACTCAGGGTTAAGCGACGAGCAGGTCAGCAACATTCGCACCGGTATCGTGGCCGGCTCTGGCGGTGCGTCTAGCGCCAGCCAAGTCGAAGCTGCCGACATCCTGCGCGACAAGGGCGTCCGCCGTGTCGGCCCTTACCGCGTCACTCAAACCATGGGTTCGACGGTATCGGCATGTTTGGCGACTGCTTTGAAAATCAAAGGCGTAAACTACTCGATCTCCAGTGCTTGCTCGACCAGCGCACATTGCATCGGCCATGGCGCCGAGCTGATCCAGATGGGTAAGCAAGACGTCGTCATTGCCGCCGGTGGCGAAGAAGAGCACTGGACCCTGTCCTGCTTGTTCGACGCAATGGGCGCACTCAGCAGCAAGTACAACGACACACCTGAACGCGCGAGCCGTGCATACGACGCCAACCGCGATGGCTTTGTCATTGCCGGTGGTGGCGGTGCGGTGATCCTCGAAGATCTGGAGCATGCGTTAGCACGTGGCGCGACGATTTACGGCGAGCTGGTGGGCTACGGCGCGACTAGCGACGGCGCAGACATGGTGGCTCCTTCTGGCGAAGGCGCCGTTCGTGCGATGCAACTGGCATCCAGCACCGTCGATGGCCCGATTGACTACATTAACGCGCACGGCACCAGCACCCCTGCTGGCGACATCACCGAACTGAATGCGGTCAAGGAAGCCTTTGGCGACCAACGTCCCGCGGTCAGTTCAACCAAGTCACTGACCGGCCACTCATTGGGCGCAACCGGCGTTCAAGAAGCGATCTACAGCCTGATCATGATGCGTGACGGCTTCATTGCCGGATCGGCCAACGTTGAAGAGCTAGACGCCGGTGCTGAAGGCGTCGACGTGGTCGCTCAAACTCGCGATCAGCAGCTAACCCGAGTCATGAGCAACAGCTTTGGCTTTGGCGGCACCAACGCATCGCTGGTGTTTCAGGCGTACAACAGCTAAAAAGCACGCTTGCACGCTCAAAGGCCGCATATTTGCGGCCTTTTTTATAGGTAACGGAAATCCATGACACAGGCTTCAGAAAACACACGCTGCATTATCTTTATGGTGATCTCGATGGCCGGCTTCGCCATTGAAGATGCGGTCATCAAACAGCTGTCCTTTGACATGCCAATCTCGCAGATCTTAATTCTGACGGGGGGTGCTGGCGCCCTACTGTTCGGCTGCATTGCCAAAACACGTGGCATTGCCCTGTTCTCCCCGGCCCTAATCAATCAAAAATTTGTGGCGCGCAACATTGGCGAGATGACGGCTGCGATTTTCTTTGTCAGTGCTATTGTTTACGGATCCCTTTCCTCAGCCTCGGCGATCTTACAAGCCACGCCCCTCGCCGTTGCGGCCGGCGGCGCATTGTTCTTGGGCCAACGCGTGGCACCCCGTCAGTGGACCATTATTTCCATCGGATTTGTTGGAGTGCTATTCATCATCCAGCCGGGATCAGATGGATTCAATCCGGCCACTCTGCTGGCGGTGGTGGCCGTGATCGCACTGGCTGGCCGAGATGTATTAACCCGATCCATCGCAGGCACGATCAACCCATTAACCACCTCGTTTTGGGCGTTTGTAGCCCTGCACATCGCAGGTTGGGTCTGTTGGCCAATGTTTGGCGCGTTCAGCCCCATCACTGGATTCCATGTAGGGATCATCCTGGGTTCCACCGCCGCCGCAGCGGGCGCTTACATGGCTGTGGTATACGCCACACGTGCCGGGGATATGGCCGTGGTCGCACCCTTCCGTTACAGCCGGCTGCTGTTCGCTTTTTTCATTGCCGTGGTGTTCTTTGATGAGGTCATCACCTGGCCGGTGATCGTGGGCGGCGCGCTGATTGTGATCTCGGGGCTGGGCACCTTACGGCGTCGAAACACCACCGCCTAGGGCGTGTTGAACTGCTTGTACCCACTGATCTAGATCCGCCAAATCACCCAGATCCAAGGTCAGATCAGCCAATTGCTGCGCCGACTCAAGCCCCACCACCGGGCTGGCTTGACTGATGAACTTACTCATCAGCTGGGCGTCGGATAAAGCGCGCTCAGGATCGCCAGAGGCCAGCGTTGCAGGCCCCGTGATTACAGCTCCATCGTTCAGTTCAATCTCGGCATGGGCCAGGCGAGTGGCTGGAAACGACAGCGTGTACTGGTCATCTGGCAGGATTTGAATCTTGGCGAACAGCGCCTGAAACTCACCCGAGTGCTCGGCTTGCTCGATCGCCTGCTGACTGACCTGCTCGAACAGCACCTGCGAGTGAAGCAAGGCTTGAGCGATCACGAATCGATTGCTGTATTGCGCCTGCTCGGTGTTTTGCGGCCAATCCTGCAATAACGAGCAAGCAGCATCGAAGCTGTGGACACGAACCTGGCGAATATCCCCAAGCGCAATCGAATGCTGAGCCGCCAGCTCACTGACCGCCGCGATACCGGCATGGATCCAACGACAGCAGGCGTAAGGTTTGACGTACTGCTGATCAATCAGCCAGGTCGAACCCAGCGACTCAAGGTCCGCATGCTCTAGGCTGATCGCAGGGGCCCCCGTCATACCGGCCTGCGCGAAATACACCGAACTGACCCCGACCATTGATCCGAACCCAGATCCATCCTTTAGCATCGTGGGAAATTCAATCCCTCGCATCATCTGACTGCGCGGCCCATGGTATTCAGCAATGCCCATGGCATGGTCACGCTCGTTATCCGGCAGCCCCACGAGTGCCGAGCCGAGTGCTGCAACCGTCGGTGCAATCCACGCGCCCGAGGTGTGATAGTCCGGCACGCTGGCGTGCAGCGCCTCTCCTAGGCGCGAGCCAAGCTCGTAGCCCGCTACCAGCTGCTGCAAAAATGCGATGCCCGTTGTCGCCGGCAAGGATTGATTGATCGCGATCAAACCGGGCAGCAAACCACAACCCACGTGCCCCTTGGCCATCCGAAATCCATCGTGCGCATCGACCGAGTCGAGGGTCATACCGTCGATCAGTGCGACACCACTTGGGCTGAGTCCGGCAAGACCCGATAGGCTGCTAGACCGGCCGCCAAACTGGGTCGGCGTGGTCTTTGAAAGCAATCGATACAGTGGGGTTTGTGTGCCGGCAATGTAGGTGCCCAACAGATCCAAACACAGATAGGCGGCACGGTGCAGTTGTGCCTGGGAAATTACGCCCTGTGAGGGCGCGAGGGATTCATCAATCCAGCGGTGAAGTCTCATATCTCCAGACTAGCTAGACGCAGTAACACGGCGTTTCTGGACGCGACATGACTTAACCGTTTGGGCTATTCCTCGACCGGCGCCCCAGGTTCCATCAACCAGCGGCGAACTTGCTGATCACGGTGCTGATTCACTTTTTGACGTTTTTTCCACACCACACGACGACGGGTGGCGTTGGGTAACTTACGGGTCTTCATCCTTGGGACTCCTGTTGATACAGCTGATCAACGCATTGAATCATCTGACTACGCCATGGCAGGCGCTTGATTCCAAAATTTTGCAGCAAACGATCGCAATTCAGACGCACATCCTGCGGACGTGGCGCGCGGCCGGGTACTTCATCGCCCCGCACGGGCTGCAACAAATCCGCGGGCAAATCCTCACGTTGGCTGGCCTGGGCGTAAATGAGCTCGCCCATTTCGAACCAACTCGCGCTGCCACCGCCACCATAGTGATAGACCCCAAACGCCTGACTACCTAGATCCAACTGCTTGATCATGGCGACTAAGACCCGACCCAGATCGGCAATGCTGGTGGGCGTGCCAATCTCGTCCGAGACCATGCGTTTTTCACGGTGCGCGCGAATGGTATCCAGCGTGGTCGATACAAAACGCCGGGGATCGGCACTGAATACCAAACCGACCCGCAACACGATGTGGCGCGGCAGAATACGCTCGATTTCCAGCTCACCCTCGCGGCAATAGTGGCCAAACAGACTCAGCGGCGCGGTTTGATCAAACTCGTCGTACGGCCCGGCAGAACCGTCGAATACATATTCACTGGACAAGTGGATCAGGGTTGCATCAACCACTCGGCAGGCCATGGCCAGATTCGTAGGCCCCTCAACCAGCAGACGGTGGGCCGCATCGCCTTCGCGTTCGGCCCGGTCCACGTCGGGGTAGCGCGCGCAATTCACGACAAAATCCGGCGCCAATGCCGTGATGGCATTGAGTGCACTGGCCTCTGAGCACACGTCTAATTCGGTACGATCCATCCCCACAGCGGTGAATCCAGCCGCATCAAACATCTGCGTCAATGCCCGCCCGGTTTGCCCAGAGGCACCGGTGATCAACACAGTAGGTGGCGGAAAAACGGAGGATGGCATACGGAAACAAGTCCTTGATTAACGTGGCGTCAGAATACCACTAATCCGCGTTAAATCGGGGCAGAAAAAAGCCCGGCGAACCGGGCTTTGAGTGCTCTAGAACGGGATGTCGTCATCACCGATGTCGCTACCAAATCCAGGCGGCGGCGCCACTGGCTGTGACGGCGCTGCAGGCGCGGCCTGCTGCATTGGAGGCGCCTGACGAGGCTGTTGCTGCTGGGGCTGGTAACCGCCACCACCGCCGCCCATGTTGTCGCCACGGCTGTCGAGCATTTGCATCTCGTTACCGACCACTTCGGTCATGAATTTCTTTTGACCGGTTGCCTGATCATCCCACGAACGAGTCTGCAACTTGCCTTCGATATAGACCTTGCTGCCTTTGCGCAGGTACTGGCCAGCAATCTCGGCTAGACGATTGAAGAACACGACGCGGTGCCACTCTGTCTTTTCCTGCATCTCGCCGGTTTGTTTGTCGCGCCATGATTCAGACGTTGCGATTGATAGGTTAGCAATCTGCGAGCCTGCTTGGGTCGCGCGCATTTCAGGATCATTCCCCAAGTTGCCGACCAAAATTACTTTGTTTACACCTCTAGCCATGAGGAATCTCCTTTACGTTGTCTGTGCAGTCTGGGCGCTGCCGGGGGATGTCAGGTCAGCCAATGCCGACTCATCCAGTAGGTCCTTGCTGACTTTTAAGTAGGCCGCCTGCTCCTCTGAGCTGATCGCAACATCCACAACACCGGCAACATTCGCCAGCGCTTGATGCCACTCAGTCGCGTTGCGGGCCTGCATGTCGATCGCGATTAGACGGGTTCGATGACGCGGCGGCTCGGGGGTACGATACCGGATGACAAACCAAACACAACACGCAATTGCCAGTGCCGCAAACAGGCCCTGTGACCCCAGTATTTGATACAGAGGCCCGCCGATCAGGCCACCCAAAAACGCGCCTAAAAACTGCACGGTCGCGTACAGACCGGTCGCCGTTCCGCGGCCCCGAACCGGCGCAGCCTTGGCTAGCAAGCTAGGAAAGGTGGCCTCTAATAAGCTGAACCCAAAAAAGAACATAGAACCCGCAATCACCAGCGGCACGACCTGCCCGGCCGCACTGCCCATCCACGCAAAGGCGACCGCGATTGCAGACAGCGCCAGGCGCTGCCCCCACATCAAACGGTGGCGCGCCTCAACAAAACCGACCATTAAAAACGCAGGGCCGGCGCCAGCCACCATCATAATTAGGTAAATTTTCGCGTGTTCGTTAGCTGGCACATCCGCCTGCACCCAAAGCGGCGGTAACGCGAGGAACATCGCCATTAACAGTGCGTGCAGGGCGCCGACCCCCAACACCGAGCTACGAACACCCGTGGTATTCCACATGTCACGCACCAGGCCTGCATCAAACAGCGCACCCATACTGCGTACCGGTGCGGGCCGGGGTAGCGCGCAGGAACACAGTGCTCCGACAATCGCAAGCCCCGCGGTCAGCTCGAACAGCCCGGCCAGACCACGCCACGGCAGCAGTGCCGGACCGATAACCAAACTGGCTAAAAACGCGACACCAATCGAGATACCAATCAGCGCCATGATTCGTGCCCGGCGGCCTTCGCCGGTCAAATCGACGACCCACGCCATTAATGAAGACGAGATGGCACCCGCCCCCTGCAACGCACGGCCAAAGATCAGCTCGCCCATCGAATCCGCGACTGAACACAGATAGCTGCCTAAAGCGAATACCAACAAACCAACAAAGACGACCGCAAATCGTCCAACCCGATCACTCAGCTGCCCCAGCGGCACCTGAAGCACCGCCTGCGTCAGGCCATAAATACCCACCACTAGGCCCAGCGTCAGGGCCGAATAGCCAGGATAGTCGAGCGTCTCGAGTGCCAACACCGGCAACACGATAAACAGCCCAAGCATCCGCGAGATGTAGAGGCAAAGCAGGATGAAAATTGGCAATGGGTGACTTCACGATTGGTTGGTTGTAGTCGGACGAGTTTACCCCAATTCACGACCGGGCGGGTTATACTGCATGGTTCATCTGACATAAGGCCAAAGTGTGGAAAACATCCAAATTCGAGGCGCTCGGACGCATAACCTCAAAAACGTCGACCTCGATATTCCTCGTGACAAATTGGTGGTCATCACCGGCCTGTCCGGGTCTGGCAAAAGCTCGTTGGCTTTTGACACACTCTATGCCGAGGGGCAGCGTCGTTACGTAGAGTCGCTCAGCGCCTATGCTCGGCAATTCCTATCAATGATGGACAAACCCGACGTCGATCACATCGAGGGTTTGTCGCCAGCGATCTCTATCGAGCAAAAATCCACCAGTCACAACCCTCGCTCTACCGTGGGTACCGTGACCGAGATTTATGACTATCTGCGTCTGCTATACGCCCGTGCCGGCGAGCCCCGCTGCCCAGATCACGACATTCCATTGGCGGCCCAAGCGGTCAAAGACATGGTCGATCATCTGCTGGCGCTGCCCCAAGACAGCAAAGTCATGATCCTGGCGCCAATTGTGCGCGAACGTAAGGGCGAGCATCTGCATGTCTTTAACGATCTGCGTGCGCGCGGCTTTATCCGTGTGCGAGTCAACGGCATCGTGACCGATCTGGACGATGTGCCCGAGCTGGACAAGAAGCTAAAGCACAGCATCGATGCCGTGGTCGACCGACTCAAGACCCGCGACGATCAGCGCGCGCGTATGGCCGAATCACTGGAAGCTGCATTGGAATTAGCCGGCGGCATCGCCATTGCCGAATCGATGGATGATCAGTTCGAACCCTTGCTGTTCAGCAACAAGTTCGCCTGCTCGCATTGTGGCTATTCGCTGACCGAGCTTGAACCTCGTCTATTCAGCTTCAACAACCCTGCTGGCGCCTGCACCGAGTGCGATGGATTGGGCGTGCATCAGTTCTTTGATCCTGCCCGAATCATTGTCGATGAGGACCTAACCCTAGCCCAGGGTGCCATCAAAGGCTGGGATCGCCGTAACTACTACTACTTCCACCTGCTCAAAGGCGTAGCCGACCACTACGAGTTCGACACCGACACGCCCTGGGGCCACCTAACTGACCAACAACAGCAATACATTCTGTATGGCACAGGCAAGACGGAAATCGACTTTAGCTACGTCAATGACCGCGGCACACGGGTCGAGAAACAACATCCGTTCGAGGGCATCCTGAACAATATCGAGCGCCGCTATCGCGACACCGAGAGCCAGCAGGCCCGTGATGAGATGGCCAAGCTGATGAACACCAAGCCCTGCGATGCCTGTGGCGGTTCGCGCTTGAACAAGGCCGCCCGTCACGTCTGGGTGGGCGATCGAGTATTGCCCGAAGTGGTCGATCTGCCAGTAGGTGAAGCGCACGAGTATTTCAGCGCGCTAACCCTGCCGGGCCACCGCGGCGAGATTGCCTCTAAGATTCTCAAAGAAATCCAAGATCGCTTGGGCTTCTTGGTCAACGTTGGCCTGAACTACTTGTCCATTTCGCGCAGCGCGGACACCCTATCCGGTGGTGAGGCCCAGCGTATTCGCCTGGCCAGTCAAATCGGCGCGGGTCTGGTCGGAGTGATGTACGTACTGGACGAGCCCTCAATCGGCCTGCACCAGCGTGATAACGAACGCCTGCTATCGACCCTGACCCGCCTGCGTGATCTGGGCAACACCGTGATTGTGGTCGAGCACGACGAGGACGCCGTTCGCAGCGCTGACTATGTCATCGACATCGGCCCAGGCGCCGGTGTGCATGGCGGCCAAGTCATCAGTGCGGGCACCGCGGCCGAGGTCATGGCTGACCCGAACAGCCTAACCGGTCAGTACCTCTCGGGTGTCAAAGCCATCCAGATACCCGAGCAGCGCCTAGCGCCGGCCGAGGACAAGTGGTTGAGCGTAAACGGCGCAACCGGCCACAACCTACAAAATGTGGATCTAAAACTACCCGTGGGCGTTCTGACCTGCGTGACCGGCGTCAGTGGCAGCGGCAAATCAACCTTGATCAACCGCACCCTAATGCCAGCCGCCGCGCGCGCCCTAAACGGCGCTCAAAGCCTAGAGCCTGCCGCTCACAAGTCGATTGATGGACTGCAGCACTTCGACAAAGTGATCGACATCAACCAAGCCCCGATCGGCCGCACACCGCGCTCGAACCCAGCTACGTACACCGGCATCTTTACGCCCATTCGTGAGTTGTTCGCTGGCACCGAAGAGGCCCGCACCCGCGGATACAAACCGGGACGCTTTAGCTTTAACGTCAAGGGCGGACGTTGCGAGGCCTGCCAAGGTGACGGCTTGATCAAAGTCGAGATGCACTTCTTGCCCGACGTGTACGTCGAGTGCGACAGCTGCCACGGCAAACGCTACGACCGCGAAACCCTAGAAGTGCGCTACAAGAACAAGAGCATCAGCGAAGTGCTGGACATGACCATTGAAGATGCACTGGAATTCTTTGCACCGGTTCCGCAAATCGCCCGCAAACTGCAAACCCTCATGGATGTCGGCCTGGGTTACGTCTGTCTGGGCCAAAGCGCGACCACCCTGTCTGGCGGCGAAGCTCAGCGGGTCAAGCTGGCCAAAGAACTGTCACGACGCGACACTGGCGCCACGCTGTACATCCTGGATGAGCCGACCACTGGCTTGCACTTCCACGACATCGAACAGCTGCTGAAAGTTCTGGTTCGCCTACGCGAAGCCGGTAATACCGTGGTGGTGATCGAACACAACCTCGACGTGATCAAAACCGCCGACTATATCGTCGATCTAGGCCCCGAGGGCGGCGCTGGCGGAGGCATGATCGTGGCCGAAGGCACCCCTGAGCAAGTCGCACAGGTTGCGGAATCACACACCGGCACGTTTCTTAAGGATGTCCTTAAAAACGGGAAACACGCGGTCGCATGATTCGACTGATTGGCCTAATTGGCGCACTGACCCTAGCGGGCTGTTCTACCCAGCCCGTTGTGCAATACGAAGATGACAGCACGCACTGCGCGCGCTATCTGATTTATGACATGTGCGGAAAGGACGTCGACCACGATGGTTCGACCGACTATTTCTTTTTCGCCGATGATGATCAGGTATTTCTGCTGCGTGATGGCTTTACCGCGCTGGACCGACCGCTGCACCCATGCCATCAAGTCATGAGCCCAGCATTCCAGAAAATTGCCAACGACACACTCGACCCCGTCGTTCAAGAAGACCCCGAGCTGCGGCGAAAAACCAAACAGAGTTTGCTGGCGCAATATCTGATGGCTTTTCCCAAAATCAGCGCCTGCCAGGTCGGGCTAGGCCGTGGGCCGGAAGACGCTGACGATTTTCTAGATTAAAGGTGCTGATGCAAGAAGGTTAGGCTTCGATGCAGCGCCAATTGAGCATCGTCCTGATCGTAGCGACCACCGGTCGGATTGGCGAACGCATGATCCGCGGTATACCAGTGCTCTTCAAACAAATCTGCCTTACCTGATGCAGCCAACTCGGCTTTGAAGTCCCCGACCATCTGCGCATTGATGCGCGCATCTAGCGTACCGAAGTGCCCCAGCACTGGCGTTTTGAGCTGAGCGATTTGCTCTGCCTGTAACGACATGGTGCCGTAATACACAACCGCTGCATCCGGCTGTGCATTAGCCGCCGCCTGTAACGACCAGCCGCCGCCAAAGCACCAGCCCAACGTCGCCACTTTGCCATTACCGTTCGCGCGTCCCCAGTCCAGCCAAGCCGCAAGATTTGCATTGGCCGCAGCCTGATCTAGCGCACCGATTTGGGCCATCGCCTCTTTCGGCGTGCTGGCGACCGAACCACCAAATAGGTCAACCGCCACCGCAGTGAATCCGTGTTTTGAGAATTCCTCTGCCATGGTCTTGATGTGATCATTCAGACCCCACCACTCGTGAATCAGCACAACCACGGGGGCCGCCGGATCTTCCGCCGGCGCAACAAAGGCGGTTACTGATTCGCCTAATGAGGTGTTGACTGACTGCATTTGACCGGCATGTCCGGCCGCCTGCACCAACTCAACATCGGTCAAAACCGCGGCTAAAGGCAAACTAGCCAGCCCTTTCAAAAACAATCGACGCTGCTGCTTAGAGATCACCTGAGGTTCAGGCGTGCCGTTTCCACAGCCATTGATATCGCACATAAAAAAGTCCTAAAAGCTTGGGTTACTTTTAGGACTTGGCGACGGTTCGAAACTTTTCAACATGGCCTATTGGCCAGTGAATGAACACAGCGCACCACTGGCACCGTCCGCTGAACCCCAAGCCATAGGATCGGGAGCCTGATACGGGTTGGGCGGTGTCGATGACCAATCCAGCGCCACCAGCACCACGACCAGTGCTCCTAAGGCCAAGATACCCCGATGCCTCATAACGCAGCCCTCGCCCACAGCGCATCACGCGCTTTCACACCCAGGATAGAGCCGCCAAATCCAAACACCAGCCAGACCCAACCATGCACGCTGCCCGAGGCTATTCCACTGAACAATGCGCCCACGTTGCAGCCAAAGGCGATGCGTGAAGAGATCCCCAAAGCCAGACCCGCAAGTACGATCCAGCCATAGGTCGACACACGCAATGCAGGCAGCAAAGCCTGCCCCTTAACGAGTCGAAACGACGCTAACGCCGCGCCTGCCATCAAGCCAATGCTGGTGAGCGAGGTGGTATCGTTAAGCACTGAATTCGTTAAGCTTTGAGCATTAACCGGGGACGACCAGAACGCCGAGGTCATCGGATCCCACCCCAACGTTACCGCAACCTTGGCTACCCAAAGACCCAATCCGTAAACCACGCCCCACGGCTGCCCCGCGACTAGCACGTGGGTAATCGCAAGTGCCGCGATCAGAGTCGCCGCGAGCATCCACTTTTTATTCAGCCCTTTAACGCTGCTCGCCCGACTAACCGACCATGCAATAGCGCCCAACCCAAACAGTGTCACCAACAAACCGCCAGACACACCCAACGCCGCAGACAGGCTAATCGGCATGTGAGGAGTTGCCGCGACTGCTGCCGGCACGCACAAACTCCCGACAAAAGAACCCACGCAGAACCCGGGTAACGCCACTAACGCCACCCAGTTGCCCGAACCCGCGTTCACCAGTGTCCCAGAGCCACACCCCAGAACAATCTGCATCGCAAAGCCAAACACCAGAGCCGCCGCAGCCATGCTCAAACTGATCGGTGCAATAGCCCCAATCAAGCTATCGGAGGACGCGATCAAGGGCTGTATGGCCAATGCCGTCAACCCAATCGCCCAACACTGCGCAACGATGCCACGCCCATCTCGTTCGCGGATGAACCGTCGCCAGGGCCCGGCAAAGCCGAACCCTAAACGCTCAAGGGTAAAGCCTAACCCTACTCCGATCGCCAGCAATAACGCGAAACGGACACCGACGAAAATCGCCAGTGCCACAAAGAGGCATAGGCCCAACAGCCAACCTAATATTTTCAAATTAGTTTCCTAAAGCACCAAACCACTTCTTGGTTTTCAGCAGCGCGAACTCTACGGCGCCGGGCACATTGTCCATGGCCAGATCAGAATTTGACCACTCCACCATTGATTCTGCATACAGAGAGACCTCAGGGATCTGAGCAATCTCTGACAGAACGAACCAGTTGGTTGCAGCCCAATGGCCCGTGTTGCAGTAAGAAACCGTCTGCGGAACATTCAAGCCGTTAGCAGCGACAATCTGATTGACCTCGCCCTGAGATTTAAGTTTTGCCCCGTCGAAGAACGCGGTGAAAGCAAAATTATCTGCTCCCGGCAACGTGCCCGGACGCTTGGCCTTGCCATGCCATGCCTGACCTTCGAAGAACGCCGGTGTGCGGCTGTCTAGTAGGCGTGACTCACCTGAATGAACCCCCTCTTGAATGGACTGGGTCGACGCGTACCAAGCGTCGTTAAAGCTAAGCTCCACCGTTGAGGGCGTAACCTGAGGCGCACCAGATACGGTAGGCAATTTGGCCGACGCATACGCATTAAAACCACCGTTCAAGATTGATAGATTCTCGAACCCGACTGACTTTAACGACCAATAAACACGAGCCGCGGCACCAAAATCGGTCTCATCAAAACCGTCGTGTACTACTACCAGGGGCTGATCCACTGACAACCCAACCGACCCCAACGCCTTGGCCAACCCGTTCAACTCAAACAGCTGTCCGGGATTGTTAGCCGGTCCACGAAACGCGCCGTAACCCAGACGCACCGAACCGGGAATCCGGCTATTTAGAAATTCCGCTTCGTCGTTGCGAATCTCCAACACCTGAACCTGACCATTCAATTCAGCTAGCTCTGTGGGGGAGACAACGGGTGCGAGTGTGATCGTAGTCGCAAATGCTGAACCCGCTAACGCGACACCCGCTAACGAGGCGACAATCTTTTTCGATAAATTCATAAGAAACCCTCTATTTGTCTGTCGCGAATCCTAGCGACCCGTTAGCTGGATATGAAATACCGAGTGGTTGTGAGGTTAGACCGCAATCGCATATACAAAACGTCGACGCAAAAAAACCCGGACCATTGCTGGTACCGGGTTTCGGCGTGGCCATAAAGGCCAGCTGGAGGCTTATTCGCCTACAGCTTCGTCATTTTCAGGACGATCAACCAACTCAACATACGCCATGGGCGCAGCGTCACCTTTACGGTAACCGCACTTCATGATGCGTAGGTATCCGCCAGGACGAGCCTCATAACGAGGCCCCAACTCACGGAACAGCTTAGCAACTGCCGCATCGTCGCGGAGACGAGCGAATGCCAAACGACGGTTAGCGACTGAATCAGTCTTTGCCAACGTAATCAGAGGCTCAGCTACACGACGCAATTCCTTTGCCTTGGGCAAAGTTGTGCGGATCAGCTCATGTTCAAACAGGCTAACCGCCATGTTTTTGAACATTGCCTTGCGATGGCTGCTGGTACGGTTAAGTTTCCGTCCACTTTTTTGGTGACGCATAATGTTCTTCCAAATAGAGGACGCCCTAAGGCGCCCTAGTTAATTCAATAGCAGATTACAGACCTGCAGGCGGCCAGTTGTCCAAGCGTGAACCAAGACCTAAACCACGGCTAGCCAAAACGTCTTTGATCTCGGTCAATGACTTCTTGCCTAGGTTAGGCGTCTTCAATAGCTCGACTTCGGTACGCTGAATCAGGTCACCGATGTACAAGATATTTTCCGCCTTCAAGCAGTTCGCACTACGAACCGTCAACTCAAGATCGTCAACCGGACGCAACAAGATAGGATCAATTTCTTCGCCCTTCTCTTCAGCGGCGGGAGCCACTTCATTCTCGAAGTTAACAAACACACTCAGCTGCTTCTGAAGAATTGTCGCGGCCAGCGTGACAGCTTCTTCAGGATCCAAGGTGCCGTTCGACTCCAGGTCAATCACAAGCTTGTCTAGGTCGGTACGCTGCTCTACACGAGCGGCCTCAACGACGTAGCTAACTTTGTTGACCGGGCTGTAAGTCGCATCCAACTTCAAAGACCCGATAACACGGCCTTCTTCGTCTTCCTCACGATCAACTGAAGACTCATAGCCACGCCCACGAGCGACCTTGATTTCCATGTCCAGCTCAACCCCGTCACCCAAGTGGCAAATAACCAACTCAGGGTTAGAGATCTCGACCTTGCCACCGGTCGTAATGTCAGCGGCAGTGACTACGCCACCTGTCTTACGAAGGCTCAACAAGGCGCTGTCTTCACGCCCAACAATGTCGACTGCCAAAGACTTGAGGTTCAACAGAATCTCAATAACGTCTTCTTGAATGCCGTCTACTGCACTGTACTCATGCTCGACGCCCTTGATACGGACTTCGGTCACTGCACAGCCCGGCATTGACGACAACAAAATGCGGCGTAGCGCGTTTCCTAGGGTGTGGCCAAAGCCACGCTCTAGGGGTTCCAAAGTGATCTTGGCCTTAGTCGCTGAAAGCGATTTGACCTGGATCTGATTCGGAGTCAGAAGCTCTGATACTGCTAGTGACATAAAGTCCTCGGTGTCTGATTACTTAGAGTACAGCTCGACGATCAAGCTTTCGTTGATGTCCGCAGACAATTCCTGACGATCAGGAGCGCGCTTAAACGTGCCTTCCATCTTGCCAGTGTCAACTTCAACCCAATCGATCGCTGCGCGGCTGGCGGCCAGTTCCAATGCAGCTTTAATGCGCAATTGGCTCTTCGCCTTCTCACGAACGCTGACAACGTCGCCTTCCTGAACTTGGTAAGAAGGAATGGTTACCTTCTGACCGTTGACCAAGATGCTTGCATGTCCAACGATTTGACGTGATTCCGCACGCGTGGAGCCAAAGCCCATGCGGTAAACAACGTTATCAAGACGGCTCTCAAGAAGGGCCAGCAGGTTTTCACCGGTAGCGCCCTTACGACGAGCAGCTTCCTTGTAGTAGCCACGGAACTGCTTTTCCAGAACGCCGTACATGCGACGAACTTTTTGCTTCTCACGCAACTGCAGACCGTAGTCTGAAACTTTGCCACGACGGGCACCGTGCATACCGGGCACTTGCTCGATATTACACTTGCTATCCAACGCCTTAACGCCAGACTTTAGGAACAAATCTGTTCCTTCGCGACGTGCTAGCTTACACGTCGGTCCTAGATATCTTGCCATCTAAATGCTCCTTTACACCCGACGCTTTTTAGCGGGGCGGCAGCCGTTATGAGGAATCGGTGTCACGTCTGTGATCTGACCGACCTTCAAGCCTACGGCGTTCAATGCACGAACGGCGCTTTCGCGACCCGGGCCAGGACCCTTAACTCGAACATCTACGTTTTTCATACCCATCTCGGCTGCAACTGTAGCGGCGCGCTCTGAAGCGACCTGTGCTGCGAAAGGGGTACTTTTACGTGAACCACGGAATCCTGAACCACCAGCGGTTGCCCATGAAATGGCGTTACCCTGACGGTCAGTAATGGTCACGATCGTGTTGTTAAATGACGCATGAATGTGGCAAACCCCTTCCGAGACCTGCTTTTTAACCTTCTTGCGACCTTGTTGCTTAGCCATGCTTTAAATCCCGATTACTTGCGAATGGGCTTACGAGGACCTTTACGGGTCCGCGCATTTGTCTTGGTGCGCTGGCCGTTAACCGGCAACGAGCGACGGTGGCGCAAACCACGGTAGCAACCCAAGTCCATCAGACGCTTAATGTTCATGCTGACTTCACGGCGCAGGTCACCTTCGACGGTGAACTTGCCAACTTCGGTCCGCAGGGACTCCAGTTCCGCTTCTGTCAGATCTTTGATCTTTGCAGCCGGATTAACACTGGTGGCAGCACAGATTTTCTTTGCAGTTGTACGGCCTACACCAAAGATGTAAGTCAGCGAAATCACTGCATGCTTGTTGTCAGGTATGTTGACACCCGCAATACGAGCCATGTTCTAACCTTTTAATTGTCCACTGCGACTGCGCCGAGCATAGCCCGACGCGAAGGCGCAGTATCTTATAGATTTAATACCCTTTTAACAAGGGCAACCTGTTTAGCCTTGACGCTGCTTGTGTCGGCCATCGATGCAGATAACCCGAAGGGCACCGTTGCGACGGATGACTTTGCAGTTACGGCAAATCTTTTTTACTGAAGCACGAACTTTCATCGTTCTCTCCTAATCAAGGGCTAGCGGAGCAAACCGCCAGCGCCTCCTGAACCTTTTAAGTTGCTCTTCTTCATCAGCGACTCGTATTGGTGACTCATGAGGTGGCTTTGAACCTGACCCATGAAGTCCATGATCACAACGACCACAATCAACAACGAAGTACCGCCGAAATAGAAAGGCACGTTAAAGAACTGAACCATAGCCTGAGGCATCAGTGACACAGCCGTAATGTAAGCAGCACCCCATACGGTGAGACGAGTCATCACCTGGTCGATGTACTTACTGGACTGTTCACCAGGGCGAATCCCAGGAATAAATGCACCGGAGCGCTTTAGGTTATCTGCGACATCACGGGGGTTGAACACCAACGCCGTGTAGAAGTAGCAGAAAAACACGATCGCGATCGCGAACAACACGTAATACAACGGCTGACCCGGACCCAACAGCAGGGTGATATCACTCAACCAACCCAAACTCTCATTTCCGCTTCCGAACCACTGGCCGATTGAGGCCGGGAACAAAAGAATCGATGAAGCAAAGATCGGGGGAATAACGCCCGCCATGTTGATCTTGAGGGGCAGGTGACTTTGCTGAGCGGCTACCATCTTCTTGCCCTGCTGGCGCTGGGCGTAGTTTACGGTGATGCGGCGTTGGCCACGCTCCATAAATACGATGAAACCAATCACAGCAACTGCCACGAACGCGATCACTAACAAGGCAATGATGTTGATATCGCCTTGACGTGCCGCTTCGAACGACTGCCCGATTGCACCGGGCAATCCAGCAATAATGCCCGCAAAAATCAGCAAGGAAATACCATTGCCGATTCCACGCTCAGTTACCTGCTCACCCAACCACATCATGAACACTGCTCCAGCCACAAAGGTGGTCACAGCAACAAAATGGAATTGCAAAGTCGTTGTAAACGCGATGCCCTGGCCAGCCAGACCCATCGATACACCCACTGCCTGAACCAACGCTAACGCGACGGTGGCATAACGGGTGTACTGAGAGATCTTACGGCGACCAGCCTCGCCCTCTTTCTTCAGCGCTTCAAGCGAAGGCACTGTAGAGGACAGCAACTGCATAATAATCGACGCACTAATGTACGGCATGATGCCTAGAGCGAAAATACTCATCCGCTCTAGAGCACCACCCGAGAACATGTTGAACAGGCTCAGGATGGTTCCTGAGTTCTGCTCAAACAGCTCTGCCAGCCGATCCGGATTAATTCCGGGTACGGGGATGTGCGCACCGATCCGGTAAATGACGATTGCTAGCAGGACGAAACGCAGGCGAGCCCACAATTCAGATAACCCACCAGATTTCGCCATGTCGCCGCGTGCTGCCATGTCTTATTCCTCGACCTTACCGCCAGCCGCTTCGATCTGAGCAGTAGCACCCTTAGTTGCTTTAATGCCCTTCAGCGTGACTGCTTTGGTCAGCTCGCCAGACAACATGACTTTTACGTGCAATGTTGACTTACGAACCAAACCAGAAGCCTTCAATGCTTCTAGATCGATAACGTCAGCTTCAACCAAGGCCAGCTCGTGCGAACGAACTTCTTGAGCAACCAAGCTCTTGCGGCTGGTGAAACCAAACTTAGGCAGACGACGCTGCAAAGGCATTTGACCGCCTTCGAAACCAGGTCTTACTGAACCGCCACTACGAGCTTTTAGACCTTTGTGTCCACGACCTGCGGTTTTACCCAAGCCTGAGCCAATACCACGGCCGACACGTTTCTTTGAGGTCTTGCTGCCCGGAGCCGGTGACAGGGTGTTTAGACGCATGTCCATATTATTCCCCTTCAACCTTAACCATGTAGCTAACTTTGTTAATCATTCCGCGAACCGAAGGAGTGTCCTCCACTTCTACAGTCTGGCGAATCTTGCGTAGGCCTAGACCTGCCACGCATGCCTTGTGCGCCTTGATGCGGCGAATAGGGCTTGCGGTCAAGGTGACCTTAATAGTGTTTTTAGCCATGACCTTTCCTTAGCCCGTGATTTCTTTAACGGACTTACCACGACGAGCTGCTACCGCCTCGGGGCTCTGCATGTCTTGCAGGCCTTTGATCGTGGCGCGAACCACGTTCACCGGGTTGGTAGAGCCGTAGCACTTAGCCAATACGTTTTGAACACCAGCCATTTCTAATACAGCGCGCATTGCACCACCAGCGATAACGCCGGTACCTGCAGAAGCAGGCTGCATATAGATTTTGGCTGAGCCGTGACGAGCCTTAACAGGGTATTGAATGGTATCGCCATCCAACTCGACAGAGACCATGTTACGACGGGCGTTTTCCATTGCCTTCTGAATCGCAACAGGCACTTCACGTGCTTTGCCGCGGCCGAAGCCAACTTTGCCTTCACCATCGCCTACGACTGTCAAAGCGGTGAAGCCGAAGATACGACCACCCTTTACAACCTTAGCAACACGGTTGATCTGAACTAACTTTTCCTGCAGATCGCCTTGGTTTTCTTGTTTAGCTGCCATGTGAATACCCTTAGAACTCAAGGCCGCCTTCACGGGCGGCTTCGGCTAGCGCTTTCACGCGGCCATGATATTTAAAACCCGAACGGTCAAAGGCAACTTTGCTGACGCCGGCGCTTTTAGCGCGCTCTGCCAACAATGCACCGACCTTAGTAGCTGCATCAGCATTACCACCGGTTTCGGCACGCAGGTCTTTGTCCAAGGTTGAAGCCTGAGCTAAAACCTGGCCGCCATCGGCGCTGATAACCTGTGCGTAGATGTGACGTGGCGTGCGGTGAACACACAGACGCACAGCACCCAGTTCGCGAATCTTGAAGCGTGCACGGCGAGCGCGACGCAGACGTTGTGATTTCTTGTCCATCCTCGTCTCCCCTTACTTCTTCTTGGCTTCTTTGCGACGAACGTATTCGTCAGCGTAACGGACACCCTTGCCTTTATAAGGCTCGGGCTTACGGTATGCGCGGATCTCTGCAGCACACTGGCCCAACAGCTGCTTATCAGCAGACTTCAACACCAATTCAGTGTTGCTGGGCGCTTCAGCAGTTACACCTGCAGGCAGGCTATAAACAACTGGGTGCGAGAAACCAAGGGTCAGGTTGATGTTGCTACCCTGAACCTGAGCGCGGTAACCAACGCCGATCAACTGAAGTTTCTTCTCGAAACCTTCAGAGACGCCTTTCACCATATTATTTGCAATGGCGCGAGCGGTGCCCGCCTGCGCCCATCCTTTTGACTCTTCACCCTTGGGGGTAAAGGTCAGAACGTTATCTTCGAAGTTCACTGCGACCAGATCGTTGACCTGGAACGATAGTTCACCTTTGGATCCTTTAACGCTAAGAGACTGACCAGCTGTAGAAACAGTGACGCCGCTAGGTACGTTAATAGGAGCTTTTGCTACGCGAGACATAACTACTCCTTAGAATACGGTGCAGAGAACTTCGCCGCCGACTTTCTCTTGACGCGCTTGACGGTCAGTCATAACACCCTTTGAAGTCGAGACGATGGAAACACCCAGGCCAGCTGCCACTTTAGGCAGGTCCTGAGAACCTTTGTACTGACGCAGACCCGGCCGGCTGTAGCGCTTGATCTCTTGGATCACGGGCTGGCCTTCGAAATAACGCAGGGTAATGTTCAGTGTTTTCTTAGCGCCGTCTTCAGTTACGTCAGCACTGCCTAGGAAACCTTCCTCGACCAGAACCTTCGCAATGTTGACTTTCAACGTGCTGCTAGGCATTGCAACGGTAGGCAACTTGGCCATTTGCGCGTTGCGGATGCGAGTCAGCATGTCCGCTACGGTATCTTGCATACTCATGTGATTCGCTCCCTTACCAGCTCGCTTTCTTCAAGCCAGGCACTTCACCACGCATTGTGGCTTCACGCAGCTTGATACGGCTGAGTTTGAACTTACGATAAACCGCGTGAGGACGACCGGTCAGCTGGCAACGACGCTGCTGACGAGCCGGAGAAGCATCACGGGGAAGCTTCTGCAGCTTCTGCTGCGCTTCCCACACCTGCTCTTCAGTGCTCTCGGGGTTCTTGATGATGGCCTTTAGGGCCTGACGCTTAGCAGCAAAACGTGCAACGGTTTTTTCCCGCTTAATTTCGCGCTGGATCATTGAAGTCTTAGCCATTTCTATAACCTCACTTGCGGAACGGGAAGTTGAACGCTGCCAGCAAAGCACGACCTTCATCGTCCGTATTTGCGCTGGTAGTGATCACGATATCCAGACCACGGATCTTATCGATCTTGTCGTAGTCGATCTCGGGGAACATGATGTGCTCTTTGACACCCATGGCGTAGTTGCCGCGACCGTCGAAGCTTTTTGCACTCAGTCCACGGAAGTCGCGGATACGGGGAATAGACAGACTGATCAAACGGTCTAAGAATTCCCACATCTGCGCGCCACGCAATGTGACTTTGCAACCAATCGGCCAACCCTGACGGATTTTGAAACCCGCCACAGATTTGCGCGCCTTGGTGACTACTGGCTTTTGGCCAGCAATCAAAGTCATATCTGCGTACGCCGCATCAATTAATTTTTTGTCGTTGATCGCTTCACCGACACCCATGTTTAGGGTGACCTTCGTGATCTTCGGAACTTGCATCGGATTTTTATATCCGAATTCTTCTACAAGAGAGGCAATAACCTTCTCTTTGTAGAATTCTTTCAATCTCGCCATGGCTTAGTTTCCTGCTCTTAGGCGTTTATAAAAAGCGATTAAACCGCTTCGCCGTTGCTCTTGAAGACGCGAATCTTCGCGCCGTCTTCTGCAACAGAGAAACCTACACGATCGGCCTTGCCAGTCGTGGAGTTAAAAATCGCCACATTTGAAGCCTGAATAGGGGCTTCTTTTTCAATAATGCCGCCGGGCTTTTGGGCCATAGGGTTCGGCTTCTGGTGTTTCTTGATCATGTTGACACCGCTAACGATCAAGCGACCGTCAGTGCCCACAACCAATACTTTACCGCGCTTGCCCTTGTCCTTACCGGTCAACACGATTACTTCGTCGTTGCGTTTAATTTTCGCAGCCATCTCAGAGCACCTCCGGTGCCAATGAAATGATCTTCATGAACTGCTCACCGCGCAGTTCACGAGTCACGGGTCCAAAAATACGGGTGCCGACGGGCGCATTGTTGGCGTTCAAAATAACCGCCGCATTGCCGTCGAATTTGATTAGCGAACCGTCGGGACGACGGATGCCTTTCTTTGTCCGCACTACTAGCGCGTTCATCACCTGGCCTTTCTTGACCTTGCCACGAGGAATTGCTTCCTTAACCGTGACTTTGATGATGTCGCCTACGCTGGCATAACGACGGTGTGAACCGCCGAGTACCTTGATGCATTGTACGCGACGAGCACCACTGTTGTCTGCTACATCTAGCATTGATTCAGTCTGGATCATCTATCTGTCTCCTCAGACCTGTACTGCGCGCTCATCGACGCTAACCAGAGCAAAGCTCTTGGTCTTGGACAGTGGGCGAGACTCGACCACGGTCACAAAGTCACCGATGTTGCATTCATTGTTTTCATCGTGTGCGTGCACCTTGGTGCTGCGCTTGATGATCTTGCCGTACAAGGGATGCTTTACCTTGCGCTCGATCATGACAACGATGGTCTTGTCCATTTTGTTGCTGACAACGCGGCCGGACAGGGTCCGAGCGGTAGTTTGCTCTGTCATAACTGTCTCCTTAAGCCTGCTTTTCAGCAATCAAAGTTTTGACACGTGCGATATCACGCTGTGTCTGTTTCATCAGGTGGGTTTGACCCAACTGGCCAGTTGCCTTCTGTAGACGAAGCTGGAACTGCTCCTTGCGGAGGTTCAGCAGCTCGTCGTTCAGAGCAGCAACGTCCTTCTCACGAAGTTCGCTCGCTTTCATTACATTACCGTCCGCTTAACGAAGGTGGTCTCGAAGGGCAACTTTGCAGCTGCCAGAGTGAAGGCTTCACGAGCCTGCTCTTCAGTAACACCTTCAATTTCATACAAAACACGACCAGGCTGGATCTGAGCAACCCAATACTCGACGTTACCCTTACCTTTACCCTGACGTACTTCCAGAGGCTTCTGTGTAATGGGCTTGTCGGGGAATACCCGAATCCACAACTTACCGCCACGTTTCACCTTACGAGTGATCGTACGACGGCCTGCTTCAATCTGACGTGAAGTCATGCGACCACGGCTGACGGCCTTTAGACCGAACTCACCGAAGCTGACTTTGCTTCCGCGCTGTGCCAAGCCGCGGTTGCGGCCTTTTTGCACTTTGCGGTATTTCATGCGCTTTGGTAGCAACATTTCCGCTTATCCCCTTGGTCCGTTCTTCTTGGCGGCGTCACGGCGTTGAGCCGCGGCAGCTTGATCACGAACAGCTTGGATGCCGCCGAGAACTTCGCCTTTAAAGATCCACACTTTAATGCCGATGATGCCGTAGGTAGTCGCAGCTTCAGCAGTGCTGTAGTCGATATCTGCGCGCAAGGTGTGCAAAGGAACGCGACCTTCGCGGTACCACTCGGTACGTGCGATTTCTGCGCCGCCTAGACGACCACCGACCTGAACACGAATACCTTCGGCACCCAGACGCATTGCGTTCTGAACCGCACGCTTCATAGCGCGACGGAACATGACACGACGCTCTAGCTGACCGGCGATGCTCTGGGCGACCAGGGCTGCGTCCAACTCGGGCTTACGAACTTCTTCGATGTTGATCTGAACCGGAACGCCCATCAATTTGGCCAATTCCTTGCGCAGAATCTCGATGTCTTCGCCTTTCTTGCCAATCACGATGCCAGGACGAGCCGTAGCGATGGTGACCTTTGCGTTAGCTGCGGGACGCTCGATGCGCACGCCACTAACCTGGGCACTTTTCAATTTCTCGAGCAGGAATGCTCGGGCTTTCAGGTCACTCAGCAAGGTTTCGCCGTACTTGGACTTGTCTGCATACCATACAGACTGGTGGTCCTTGACGATTCCGAGCCGGATGCCGTTGGGGTGTACTTTCTGACCCATTGCAAACGCTCCTTAAACTTCCGAAACCTTGACGGTGATGTGACATGAACGCTTTAAAATCCGGTCTGCGCGGCCTTTGGCACGCGGACGGATACGCTTCATTGTCATACCTTCGTCAACGAAAATGGTTGATACCGCCAAATCGTCGATATCTTTGCCTTCGTTGTGCTCAGCGTTAGCTACTGCTGACTCGAGCACTTTCTTAACGATTGCGGCACCTTTCTTGGTGGAGAAAGCCAGGATGTCGAGCGCTTCTTCGACCTTCTTGCCACGGATCTGATCCGCGACCAAACGGGCCTTCTGTGCCGACATACGCGCGCCGCGAAGTGTTGCTGCTACTTCAGTCATGCTTAACGTCCTTTCTTGGCTTTCTTGTCAGCCGCGTGACCACGATATGTACGGGTCGGTGCGAACTCACCTAGTTTGTGGCCAACCATTTCTTCAGTAACGAAGACCGGAACATGCTGACGGCCGTTATGAACGGCAATTGTCAGACCTACCATGGTCGGGATGATCATGCTGCGACGAGACCAGGTTTTAACCGGGCGCTTGTCGTTGTTTTCGCTCGCGACTTCGACCTTCTTAAGAAGGTGAAGGTCGATGAACGGTCCCTTGCGTAGAGAACGAGGCATCTATCTCTCTCCTTATTTCTGGCCGCGACGGCGGACGATGAATTTATCTGTGCGCTTGTTCTTGCGCGTCTTGTAACCCTTGGTAGGCATACCCCAAGGCGTAACCGGATGACGGCCACCTGAAGTACGCCCTTCACCACCACCATGGGGGTGATCAACGGGGTTCATCACAACACCACGAACCGTGGGTCGGATACCACGCCAGCGAGAAGCACCGGCCTTACCCAACTGTCGCAGGCTGTGCTCAGAGTTTGAGACTTCGCCCAGAGTCGCTCGGCAATCCGAAGGAATCTTGCGCATCTCACCTGAACGCAAACGCAGCGTGGCGTATGCACCTTCACGAGCGACTAGCTGAGCGCTGGTTCCCGCTGAACGTGCAATCTGACCACCCTTACCTGGGCGCAGTTCGATGTTGTGGATAGTTGAACCCACAGGAATGTTACGTAGAGGCAAGCAAGAACCAGCCTTCATCGGCGCGTCAATGCCCGAACGAACTGCATCGCCCGCGAACAAGCCCTTAGGAGCCAAGATGTAACGACGCTCGCCATCTGCATACAGAACTAGAGCGATGTGGGCGCTACGGTTCGGATCGTATTCGATACGCTCAACTTTGCCGGGGATCCCGTCTTTGTTGCGCTTAAAATCGACAACACGATAGTGGTGCTTGTGACCGCCGCCCACGTGACGTGTAGTGATACGACCGCGGTTGTTACGACCACCAGTCTTTGATTTCTTCTCGAGTAGGGGCGCGTACGGAGCACCCTTGTGCAAGTGGGGGTGAACCACTTTTACAAGGTGACGACGGCCCGGAGAAGTAGGTTTAGTCTTAATTACAGGCATTTTACTTCCCTTATTCGCCGCCCAGCTCGATCTCTTGGCCTTCAGCCAAGGTCACGTATGCCTTGCGGATGTCGTTGCGCTTACCAAAACCACGCGCGGTACGCTTAGTCTTGCCCTTGATGTTTACCGTGTTGACCTTGGTCACTGTTACTTCGAACAGCTGCTCAACGGCCAATTTGATCTCACGCTTGGTTGCGTCAGGCGCAACTTTGAAGACGTACTGGTTGTTTGCTTCAGCGCACAACGTAGCCTTTTCAGAGACGTGAGGAGCCACGATTACTTGATATACGCGTTCTTGATTCATACCAGGTTCTCCTCGATACGCTTGACCGCATCGACGGTCATAACAACCTTGTCGAAGCCGATCAGGCTCACGGGATCAACACCCGCCACGTCAACAGCAGTCACGTAAGGAATGTTACGAGCAGCCAAGAACACATTTGCGTCCAGCTCTTCGGTAACAATCAACGCGCCACGATCGCAACCCAAGTCATTCAACTTAGCTGCCATCAGCTTGGTCTTGGCTTCGGCCAATTCCAGCTTCTCAACGACGATCAAACGGTCCTGACGAACCAGCTCAGACAAAATGCTGCGTACGGCTGCACGGTACATCTTGCGGTTAACTTTTTGCTCATGGTCACGAGGACGTGCAGCAAAGGTGACACCACCCGAACGCCAGATAGGGCT
>CBFHLC010000029.1:0-25436 GCA_965656605.1 Litorivicinus sp.
TGGCGAGGTGAATGTGTGGCATTAACTCCGAATCCGGGCCCATCTGCCACGCTCCAAACCCCTCACCTAAATCGCAATTGATCAGCACATCTAACCCTTATCAAAACCTGCCTACGCTGTGTCTACGCCAAACTGTATCTGATCTTGAGCACGGGCTGTAATTTGAATGACCTGATTCACAAGTCCCTGATGGTATCCTTGCCACATGAATCTACGCTGCCCGATTTGCCAGGATGAGCTGACGCTCGACGCTGCCTGCGCGACCTGCCCCCAACGCCACACTTTTGATAGAGCCCGTGAGGGGTATTGGAACCTGTTACCCGCACAACACAAAAAGAGCGCCAACCCAGGCGATTCCAAGGCGATGTTACAGGCCAGAAAACGATTCCTAGAGGCCGGCTTCTATCGGCCTCTGATTGACGAGTTACGCACTCGCATCACCGGTGGCACGCTGCTGGACCTAGGCTGCGGCGAAGGCTATTACGCACGAAGTTTGGGAGCCGCGAGCGGTATCGACATATCCAAGGACGGCGTTCGTTTGGCGGCCAAGGCCGACAAAACCGGCGTGTATACCGTGGGCTCCGCCTATCGCCTACCCTATCTGGATCATCAGTTTGACCACGTATTGTGCGTGTTCTCGCCGATCGATCTGGACGAGGTTCAGCGGGTTTTGAAGCCCGGCGGGCAGCTTCACTGGGTTGGCCCTGCACCGGCTCACCTCAATCAACTCGCAGCCATGGTCTACGATCAGGTCCAGACGCATCAGGCCACCCCACCGGAGGCGCTAAAGGATTTGCCGCGCACCTCCGTCAAATTTGAGATGCACATGGACGGTCTCATGCTGGCTGACTTGCTGTGTATGACGCCGTATTACTGGAGCGCTGACCAGGCCAAGCAAACGGCAATCGCCCGTGCTCCGAACACTCAGGTCACCGCATCGTTTGAGGTGCTGTCGTGCTCATTGGCCGCCGCCTCGTCCAGCGCCTCTAACTGATCCTCTGCCAGTGCCACGGCGTACTCCTCGGCGTCAGGCGCAACGAATGCAGCCACCGGGGATCCGATAGGACCCGCTGGCAGAATCGGCGCTTGGGTCTCGACCTCTTCGGCGGTGACCTCACGCGCCGCGGTACTGCGCAGCACCGCGGCTACGACCATAACGAAAATCACAACCAGGCCACCAAAGAACCAATGATTACCAAACTCGTTCATTACGAAACCGATCAAGATCGGGCCGACACTTAACCCCACACCCGAAGCCGCCATCATGGCGCCCGACGCTGCTACGACCTTTTCTGCATCAATTCGATCGTTTAGATAAGCCAGACACATCGAGTACATTGGCATCACGGCCCCACCTAGCAGGACGATCAGGCCCAAAAAGTACCAGGCATCCAGCGGCGCGATCAGCGCCAAGGCCGGCGTTACTGCCGAGGCAATACTCAGCCACAGTAGCATCGTACGACGCCCCACCCGATCCGAAATAAACCCAATCGGCCACTGGAACAACAAGCCACCGGCTGAAAAAGCCGCCATAAAACTGGCCACCTGAGCCGTACTAAACCCGGCATTGAGGGCATACACCGCACCCAATCCATAGATCGTTCCGTGAGCGGCACCGGTCAACATATTGGCCGTTACCGCCAACGAGGATTCTCGATACAGCGCCAGCAGTGACATACTCTCGGCCGCTTCAAATCGCGGCGCAGGACGAGCGGTCAGCAGGATTGGCACCGAGGCAATAGAAACCAACACCGAGATCAAAATGAACAGGTCGGCGGTACTGGGCTCGGCCACGTTCAGCAAGAACTGACCACTGCCCATGCCGAGCGTCACAATCAACATATACACGGACAGTAATGAGCCACGATTCTCGTTGCTGGCTTGGTTGTTCAACCAGCTTTCCGACACCACGTAGATGCCAGCAAAACAGCAGCCCATCACGATTCGCATGACCCACCAGACGATCGGCGCGATAAAGACCGACTGGATCAAAATGGCCACCGATGCGACTGACGCACAAGCCGCGAAAACTTTGACGTGTCCGACCCGCTGGATCAGACGAGGCACCATCAGGCTGCCGATCAACATCCCGATAAAATAGGCAGACATAACAATGCCGGTCGTCGAGGTATCAAAGCCCTCGATCGATGCGCGAACACTTAGCAAAGTGCCTTGTAAGCCGTTGCCGACGCACAGCAAGCCGATCCCGACTAACAGTGCCCAGCTGGCTAAAATTTCGTAACGCATTGCGATGCCATTTTCCGGTTTATGTTGCGGCGCATCCTAAGCAAACTCGGATGCGAAATGAATGCTAAAAACGACAGAAGTTTGCTTAGATCAACTTATTTCCAACTGATGGTTTGCGTCGTATTTTTTCGCTGAATATCGGGCACCTGAACGTCCGGGGCCGGATGCCCCACGACAAGCAATAAAAAGGGCCGAAATCAAAAAGCCACAGGCAATTCCGACAGATTTCGGCTGTACCGGCGTCGGGGCAAACTGCCGAACCGTTCGACGCTGCACCAAGTGATCGACAAGCTGCTCCATCCGTTGCACGGCGTCGCTGTCCGAGAAAACTTGATGAGCGAGAGGTATGTGCGGAGCGTTTTCATTCATGCGATCACTGTGGCAGATAAGGCCTGTGTGTTGCAAAAACTAAGACCCTGTACCTGCAGTAGGTATATTTACTTACAAGCTGGACAAAACACTCCTATAATTAATGTGAGGAAAGAGCATGTACCTGTTGTTCAGGCCTTCCTCGGGAGTAGATAGTGATGGATAAGCAGCCAACCGTATTAATCTGTAGCTCTGACGATCGTTCCGTCAGCGCGTGGCAACAAGCCATGCACCCAATTGCGAATATCCTGGTATGTCGCAACGTTCGTGAACTGTCAGAGGTCACTCGGTTTAGCGTGCCTGATTTAATCCTGTTCCACATCGATGGACGGGATAACAGAATTGATGAAGCACTCACCGTGGTGCTTGAACACGAAGAGATTAAAACCTTGGTCTTGGATGGCCGTCCCACCGACGACGACGGCGTGGTTTTAGTCAAAGCTGGCGTACGGGGTTATGCCAACTCGTCTATGGAAGGTCGCCTGCTACAAACCGCCGTCACCACCATTTGCCAAGGCGATATTTGGGTTGCCCGCCGCATTATGCAAACCTTGGTGAATGAGCTGCTGAGCGACAACACGTTGGACAGTAACTCCGCGCACCCCAGCTTAGGTCAGCTGACTGAGCGTGAGTTGGAGATTGCCGAATTGGTGGCCGAGGGGTCTTCAAACAAAATCGTGGCGACTCGGTTGGGCATCACTGAGCGCACCGTCAAAGCGCACTTGACTAGCGCTTTCAACAAAACCGGAGCCCGCGGGCGCTTGGATTTGTCTTTGATGGTCAAAGGCGAATACACCGGCGGCGCTGAGAACTTTTAGGAGTCTCCTCGCTCGATTATGAAGCCCGCTCTTGCGGGCTTTTTTAATTCTGCACCAATCGCAGCCTACAACTCGATTGAGGGATCCAGAATTCGTTTAAACAGCTGGGGTAACGCCTCCATGCGTGGTGGAGCTTGAACCTGGGAGAAATCCCCCAAGACCCATTCCTCGTCAGTTTGCCGAGCCACCTCAAAATTAAATACATAGGCACCGTGTGAGCCCATACGCAGGTCTGCTAAATAGAGTCGATCATCCTGGTGCCACAGGCTGTATTGCCCCTTGGTGAACCAACGCAGGCGTTCAACACGCCAAGCCTCCCAAAACGGCTCTAGCGCGACCGCACCTCGAGGATATCTTCGAATAGAGACATGATCGGCTCGATCAAACACCGAGGTATACAGCTCAAAATACTGATCGCCTTGGACTGCCACGCCACGCCACAGCAAGGTCGTCAACGGCGCCGGCGAGCTCTCAAACACTTCGGCCTGAATGCCTTGTGCTGCTAACTGATCCTGCATTCGCTGATCAACCCAGGCTTTGGCGCCTAGGCTCCACACCAAATAAGCCGAGGTGAAAATAAGTGCGGTTGCGTTCAGCTTGCGCGCCGTTGAATCGCGCCGCATCACCAGCACCCCAATAAAAGCTGCGATCAAGGGCAAGGTGTAAATGGGGTCAACGATGAATAATATGGCGTGGGCGAAGGGATAATCCGTGAATGGCCAGAATATTTGAGTGCCGTAAACGGTGAACATATCCGCTAAGGTATGCGTCACAAAACACAGGTAAATCGCCACCCACCATCGCCTCCATGAGGCCCGGTCAAATCGGGTCATCAGCCAGGCCAAGATCGGAGTCACCAGCAGCTGGACAAAAAACGAATGGCTGGCGCCTCGGTGGTAGGTCATATTTTCAACCGGCCCACCAAAGTCAATGAACACATCTAGATCCGGTAACGTCCCCAGCGCCGCACCATACAACATGGCCCGCTTACCAATTTTTCGACCTAAAACGGCATAGGCGACCGTGCCACCCAGCACGGCCTGTGTCACAGAATCCATATCATCTCTTTTGAAGTTGTCTGGATGTGTAGGTGACGTTTTATTTACGGATTAAAAGGCGCTTAATCAGACCGATCTACCCGGACAGGGGCTTTTTTACCGCGTCATACCCCGCGCTGATGACTCGTGATCGCTCTTCTCAGTAGCGCAGCGTTAGCGTTTCGAGGATCTTTCTAAGTGGGCGATCTGGATCGTTTATGGCTGCGAGCTCTATGTCGCGTGTCGCGCGCGAACCGCGCCGAAACTTGATCTAGTTTGGATTTAACCTGCGCACTTTGAGTTGGCGTGCAGTTTTGTCCTACATCAATAATCTGGGCTTTTCACTGTTTTGGCATGCGCGAAGATTTCAGATATTCTTTATTGATTGAACGTTCAATTAAGGATCTGCGCATGCCCAAAGTGGGTGTAGCCCCGCTACGTAAACAGCAGCTGATTGATGCCACGCTTCAGTCTATTGAGCTGCATGGCATCCAAAGCACGACCATCGTGACCGTCAGTCGGATCGCCGGCGTATCCAGCGGGATCATCAGTCATTACTTCGGTGGCAAACAGGAATTATTGTTGGCCACCATTCGGTATTTGATTCGATCGCTTAAAACCGAGTTGCTGCATCATCTACGAAGGGTCAATCCGCATGACCCCGCTGAACGTTTAGAGGCCATTGTTGCGGCTAATTTTTCAGCACTGCATGTCTCTGCACAGGGATCCAAAGCGTGGCTCGCATTTTGGGCTCAGTCCCCTCACAACCCTGAATTTTCGCGCCTACAACGAGCTAATGAGCGACGCTTACACTCGAACTTAAAATACGCACTGCGTGCACTCGTGCCCCCTTGCCACTTGGATAACGCATCTGAAGAGATGGCCGCCTTAATTGATGGTCTTTGGTTACGCCGAACACTTAGCCAATCACCGATCTCGATCGAGACTGCTCAACAGATCTGCCGGCAACATCTGAACGCCCTAATTAACTCACAAGGATCACCATGAACCGCTATTGCTCCTACATTCATGGCAAATCTGCCACTAACTCGAACGCCGAGCTATTTGACGTGATCGGCCCGGCGACCGGGCAACGTATTTATCAGGTGGAACAGGCGGATAGTCCCACCATTGAGTCTGCCATCGAGTCAGCCAAATCTGGATTTGAACAGTGGTCATCGATGAGTGGGGTCGAGCGCGGGCGCATCTTGTTAAAAGCAGTCGCATTGCTGCGTGAACGTAATGACGAGCTAGCCCGAGTTGAAGTCAACGACACCGGGAAACCCTGGCAAGAGGCAAGCGTCGTTGATGTGGTCACCGGGGCCGATTCGATAGAATTCTTCGCCGGCCTCGCTGCAAGTATCGAGGGTAACCAGCAAGATCTGGGCGGTGACTTCTACTACAGCCGACGTGAGCCCTTGGGCATCTGCGTGGGTATTGGCGCATGGAACTACCCGCTACAGATCGCCTGCTGGAAAGCAGCTCCGGCGCTGGCTGCCGGCAATGCGATGATTTTTAAACCGTCGGAAGAAACGCCGCTGGGCGCGCTTAAATTGGCCGAAATCTTTACTGAAGCTGGCCTACCTGACGGCGTATTCAACGTGTTGCAGGGGGATCATCGGGTCGGACAGGCCCTGACTCATCATCCTGAGGTCGCCAAAATCTCGTTCACCGGCGAGGTCGGCACCGGTAAAAAAGTCATGTCCGCGGCGGCCAGCTCGTTGAAAGAAGTGACAATGGAGCTAGGCGGAAAATCGCCGCTGATCATCTTTGATGATGCCGATCTGGATAACGCGATTTCAGGCGCCATGCTGGCCAACTTTTATACCCAGGGCGAAGTGTGCACCAACGGGACACGGGTCTTTGTGCATCGTGCGATACATGACGAGTTCGTCAAACGGCTGCTGGCCCGCATTGAGCAGAATATGGTGATCGGCGATCCCCACCGCGAGGACGTCAACTTTGGTGCACTGATCTCGGCTAAACACCGAGATTTGGTGATGGGATACATCCAGCAAGGCATCGAGCAGGGGGCTCAGGTAGCGATTGGCGGGACTCCCCTATCACCCTCCGATGCCCCTGAGGGTTTCTTTGTTGCACCCACCGTCTTCACGGGTTGCACGGATGACATGAGCATCGTGCGCGAAGAGATCTTTGGCCCGGTGATGTGCGTTCTACCCTTTGATAATGAAGCCGACGTGATTGAGCGTGCCAATGACACCCCGCTGGGCTTGGCGGCGGGCGTGTTCACTCAGAACATTCAACGAGCGCATCGAGTGATACATCAGATTCAGGCCGGCATTTGCTGGATTAATGCCTACGGCAACAGCCCGGCTGAAATGGCCGTCGGCGGTTATAAGCAATCGGGCATTGGTCGCGAGAACGGCTTGCAGACACTGCACCATTACACTCAATCCAAAGCTGTTTACGTCGGTATGAACCCGATTGACAGCCCGTTCTAGGCCTAGCTATGCAAACTCAATTTGATTACATCATCGTCGGGGCAGGGTCTGCGGGCTGCGTGTTGGCCAATCGGCTATCCGAAGACCCGAATCATCGTGTTTTACTGCTGGAAACCGGCGGCAGTGATCGCAGCATTTTTATCCAAATGCCGACCGCCCTATCAATTCCCATGAACACGACAAAGTACGCCTGGCAGTTTCATAGCGAGCCAGAACCGACGCTGGATCGGCGACAAATGCACTGCCCAAGAGGCAAGGTCTTGGGCGGCTCGTCTTCGATTAACGGGATGGTCTATGTGCGCGGCCACGCCAAGGACTTTGACGAGTGGGAGCAACACGGCGCGACTGATTGGAGTTACCGTCATTGCCTGCCCTACTTTAAAAAAGCCGAAAGTTGGGCATTCGGGGCTGATGACTACCGCGCGGCCGAAGGCCCGGTTGGTGTAAACAACGGCAACAACCGAAAAAATCCGCTCTACAACGCCTTCATCGAAGCAGGCCAACAGGCGGGTTATGCCTTTACCTCGGATTACAACGGTGCGCGCCAAGAAGGCTTCGGTGCGATGCACATGAATGTCAAAAACGGTCGCCGCTCGTCAACCGCCAACGCCTACCTGCGCCCCGCCATGAAGCGCTCGAACTTGACGGTTGTGACCCATGCATTGGCCCACCGGGTGATCTTGGAAGACAAGCGTGCCAGCGGCGTTGAGTTCGAAGTCGCAGGCACACTGCGCACAGCGGCGGCCTCAAAAGCCGTGATATTGAGTGCCGGATCCATTGGGTCGCCACATCTGCTGCAGCTGTCTGGAATCGGACGTGCGGATGTGTTGCACAAAGCCGGTGTTGACGTTCTGCATGAGCTGCCTGGCGTTGGCGAAAACTTGCAGGACCATCTGGAATTTTACTTCCAATTCCATTGCAAGCAGCCGATCACGCTGAACGGCAAGCTGGATTGGTTCAGCAAAGCAAAAATCGGGGCTCAATGGTTGCTGAACAAAAGCGGACTCGGGGCCACCAACCACTTCGAAAGTTGCGGCTTTATTCGCTCCAAGGCCGGCGTCGAATGGCCCGATCTGCAGTATCACTTTCTACCGGCCGCCATTCGGTACGACGGAAAAGCGGCATTTGACGGGCACGGCTTTCAGGTTCACATCGGTCACAACAAGCCCAAAAGCCGCGGCCACGTGCACTTAAAAACCGCGAACCCCAAAGACGCCCCCAGCATTCTATTCAACTACCTGCAGGATCCTGTGGACATCGAGGGCTTCCGAGACTGCGTCAAATTAACCCGCGAGATCATCGGACAGCCGGCGATGGATGACTACCGAGGCGCCGAGATCCAGCCCGGCGAGCATATCCAGACTGACCAAGAAATTGATGCCTTTGTTCGTGGTGCGGTTGAGAGTGCCTACCATCCGTCATGCTCAAACAAGATGGGCCTTGATTCGCTGTCTGTGGTTGATCCGATGACTCGAGTACACGGATTGGAAGGTCTGCACGTGGTGGACTCGTCTATTTTTCCGACCATTCCTAACGGGAATTTAAACGCACCGACCATGATGCTAGCTGAGCGAGCAGCAGATTTGATTTTATACGGTAAGGCGGCAGAGCCACTGGATGTAAACGTCGATATCTGCGAGGACTGGGAGTCGATTCAACGTGAGGGCAAAGCTCGGAGGACTGTGTCCAGAGATAGGACATAAGGTTAGGTGACCCAACAGATTCTGACTACTTTGAAAATCACTCACGTGTTCAGGTAGGTTGGCGTCAGGCTGTATGCGGATAGTCCAGCTATCGATTGGCGGCATTTTGCGGGAAACAAGACTGTATTGAGACCCGCCGCCTGCGCCGCTTGAAGATTATCGAAGGTATCCTCCACGGCCAAGACCTCATGGGCGGGCTTTTTCGCATGTTGTAAGGCGAGTTGGTAAATAGCCGGATCCGGCTTAGGGGTGTAGATGTCAGACTCGACATAAATTCGATCAAAATCATCACGACTGATCTGACCCTGAAGCGCTTTTAATACGGCGGTTACTTCCAATTCGGGGCTTGTTGTCACCCAGTAGATCGGAATGTTGTCAGATTTGGCGGCTTGTATAAGCTCCACTACACCAGGGCGAGCAATCTCGCCGCCCAGCAGCATCTCTGTAAAGCACTCGGATTTGATCCGAACGACTTCCTTCAATTTTTGATCAGATAAAGGACTGAGCGCATAAGTCTGAATACGCTCATGATCATCGCGGCAGCCTGCTAAATTGTCATAAACACAAACGCTCCAATACCAATCAAGACCCACACAATTAAAAGCCCGATTAAAGGCTTGACGCTGAATTTCTGAGGTGTCGACCAACGTTTCGATTGAGCCAAAACACAGCGTCTTTACACGAGTATTGGGCCATCGCTTCGCCGGTGTCTTTATCGCTAACTGATTCATGGCCAACCTGTTTCTTTGCCTGCATGGAATTCGTCAAACATAAAAAAGCAGGGCCAAAGCCCTGCTTTCCATAGTGTTTCACCGCTTACCCAATGACGTCTCCATCCTTTCGAGTAACCGCAACGATCGCACTGCGAGGAACCGTGTTGGGACCACCCGGGAACTGGCTGTTGCCGCGCTCGCCTGGGTGCTGAATTCCAACAAACATAGTCTTATGATCAGCGCTCCATGTCAGGCCCGTAATTTCGCACTCCTTCGGTCCAACCATGAATCGATGAATTTGTCCGGTTCTGACATCCGCCATCAACATCTGGTTGTTGCCCATACCTGCGAAGTCTCCTTCGTTGGAATAATTTCCGTCGGTCTGGATCCAAAGGTTACCGAACTTGTCAAAACGCATACCGTCAGGCGAGTTGAACATGTTGTCGACCGACACATTCTGACTGCCTGCGTAGTCATCCTGATGAACCGATGGATTTCCAGCCATGACAAACAGATCCCAAGAGAATTCATCGCTTGCGTGGTTACCGCCGGCGGGCTCCCACCGTGCAATTTGTCCATATTGATTGTTAACCCGCGGGTTCGCGCCGTTAACGGGCTGATTTTTTCCTTCTTTACCGCGATTTTTGTTGTTAGTCAGACAGACGTAAGCTTCCGCTTTGAAGGGATTCGCCGCGACCCACTCAGGGCGATCCATGGTGGTAGCACCCAGCTTATCCGCTGCCAGACGGGCGTATACCAGAGTCTCGTCAGAGCTCATTCCAGCGTCTTTTAGATTGAGCCAACGTCCGGTCCCATCTTCGTCAAATTTGGCTACAAATAGCTCGCCATCATGCAACAGCTCACTATTGTCGCCACCTTCAACGTAATTGCCCGCCGAAACAAATCGATACAGGTAGTCACCTCGCTCATCATCGCCCATGTAGACAACAACCTTGCTATTAGACGAGATTACGACTTCAGCATTTTCATGCTTGAAACGACCCAGCGCAGTCAGCTTTTTGGCTTCGCCGGTGGCCGGGTTAATCTCAGTAATCCAACCAAAACGGTTTGGCTCGTTAGGTGTTTCGCTCAAGTCAAAGCGAGCATCTGCCTGAGCCCAACCATAGCCCCAGTCCTTATTTTTTATGCCATAACGCTTCTGTTCAGCGGTTAGCGGCTGATCTTCACCTTTTGAGTTTGAGAAATAGCCGTTGAAATTTTCCTCACACGCAAGGTACGTGCCCCATGGCGTGCGTCCATTGCCGCAGTTGTTGTAAGTGCCCTGAACAGTGGTTCCCTGAGGATCTAGCCGAGTTTTGAGCAGTCGAGAGCCCCGCGCAGGGCCCACCACATCGATAGCGGTATCTGGCGTGAAACGTTTGTTGAAGGGACTGTCCTTAACAATGCTCCAACGTCCGTTCGTTTGAGAGACTTCCATGATCGTAACGCCATGGGCCATCTTGCCTTTATTGACGTCTTCGATGGACTCAGGCAAACCGGATTCGTTGTACCCAAAAATCACGCCACGATTGGTGTACTCGTTGTTGACGACCATGACATTTCGACCGGCGATCTGGAACAAATCCATTCCGTCGTTATTATCGCCAAATGCCCTCGCCTGACTGGATGAACTGCCTCTAGTCGCGTGATCAAATTCAGGAACATCGCTAAACAAAGGATCGCCCCACTGAGCAACGGTGTGCCATTCATAGTCGTCGGGTAAGGTAATGGTATCCGCAGTGGACGCGCTAACCGCTGCAAAAGCCTGCCCTGCTCGAGTTGTAGCTCGAACTTCACTCGCCAGTGCCTTGGGCACAATTCCTTTGGTCGCTAAGACAAATGCTGTTGCGCCAAACAAGGCCGCACCGCCCAGGATGCTTCGTCTGCTTACGACTTTTTGGAACTCGGTTTCCTGTTCTGAACGAGGGTTACTTTGCTCGTCCCAATCGTTGAACGAAATCTCTTCATGCTTTTTCATCATTTGTTATCCATTTCAATAATGAAGGTGGCCAATTTGGCTTTGTTAGGTGAGCTAACGGCTCGACCACAATCACAACAGGAGAAAATGACAGAAAAATGACGGTTTTATGACGAAACGATGACAAAACGGGTAGACGTGGTCGGCAGCCAAAATACACTGATACCGATTCGACAGCAGGTAAATGGCGACGTGGGGTGTTCTGATTTAATACCAAAAGCCCCTGAAAATCAGAGGCTTAATTATGATTTTTGGCGGAGAGACAGGGATTTGAACCCTGGTGGCGTTTCCACCGCGTCGCTTTCCAGGCGAGCCCATTAGACCACTCTGGCACCTCTCCGTGTTTTGGGATTTCTCCCCGCGATCCGGCACTGTAGCTGAATCGCGGGAGATCATAGTCACTTGGCCTGACAGATTCAATTAAAACTGGACAGGTACCCTTCACTATTAAAGGGTTGCGGCTGAGGTGCCTTAGCCGGATTGGTTCCAAGGTAAATCAAACCGACCAGCGATTCTTGCTCGGCCAACCCTAAGCCGTTTGCCATGGTCTCGGTGTACATCATGCTGCCGCTGCGCCACATCGCGGCCAATCCCATGGCATGGGCTGCTGTCACCAGCATTTGCGCTGCGCATCCTGCCGTGATGATTTGCTCGATCTCTGGCACCTTGGGCTCGTCAACAGGAGCGGCGACCACGGCCAGAATCATCGGAGCTCGGAATGGCTTTTTCGCCAACTTTTCAGCCAGCTCTGGCTCTATGCTGCCTTGGGACTCAGTTTGGGCCTGAACCATTAACTCGCCAAATCGAGTCAGCGCCGATTCACCTTGAATCTGAATAAACCGATACGGGCGCAGCCGCTTGTGATCACATGCACGACCCGCCGCCTGCAATAAAATGTCCATCTGCGCAGAGCTGGGCGCTGGTGCCACGGCTTTTGGCACACTGGTACGAGTCAGTAGTGTATTTAATGCGTCATTCATCAAATTAATCCCGTGATGGTGTTCTCATGACCGAGGCGGTGAATGCCACCAAGGCGCATAGTTTGTGTGTCTGAAACAAGCCGGTGGCGCATTTGCTAAAACTATCCAATTCTAAAACACTGGTGTTGGTGTTCAGTGCACCCGCGCTAAGCCTGTTTGCCCATGATACAACGCTATTACTGGTGGCCTCGACCCTGTGTGCCGCGCTCTGGATTATCGGACGAGCCCATCGTTGGATTGGCGCACTGTTGATCGGCTTAGCATTCGCACACCCGGCCCAGCAATGGCCATTGCTACTCCCTTTAACCATTCTTGCGTTGGCCGGTTTAGGTTGGCGCGGGTCCAGCGTTGTCGGCGCATCCATAGCTGCCATGGTAGCCGCAGCTGTTAGCTGGATCGGCGCGCCCCCGGCGTTCGAAGATCGGCTGCTTGGCGCGGCGATCGGACTGTCTATCGCACTGGCCATCTCGACCCTGGCGCTGGCCGGATACCGCCGGAATGGGCTAGCACGCCTGCGCAGACTGCGGATACGGTTGGCTGAACGCCGTCGTCGTCAGGCTCAGTACCGCCCCTACCTTCCACAACAGGCGAATCGAGCGATTTCTAGCGGCAAATCCGTTAGTCAAATTAAGCATCGAAAGCGTCACCTGTCGGTATTTTTTAGCGACATTCATCGTTTCACCGACCGAGTTGACGAAATGGATCCCGAGGATGCGGCGAATTTTTTAAACGACTATCTGACTCAAATGTGCTCGATCGCCAATGAATTCGGCGGAACCATCGACAAATTTATTGGTGATAGCCTGATGGTCACCTTTGGCGATGATGCCGATAGCGACCCCACTCAAAACGCCTGCTCTTGTCTGAATATGGCTCGCGCAATGCAACAAGAAACCGCTCGGCTGAGCGAGAAGTACATCGACAGTTACCCAAACACCCCCCTGCAGGTCCGCATGGGCATTACCGCAGGCTACTGCACGACAGGTAACTTCGGATCACCCGAGCGCTTGGAGTACACCGCGATCGGCAAGCACGTGAACTTGGCCTCACGCTTAGAGAACTTGGCCAAACCCGGAGAAATTTTGGTGGGTTATCCGATTTGGCAACTGCTGCACAATCAATTCGACTTCACCGCTTTTGGTAAAGTCGAGATCAAAGGATTTGCCCGGCCGGTCAGCGTGTATCGACTTACTGTCGATACAACCGAGTCGCGCGGGATTCAGCAGACTTCAGTGCACGAACCGGATTGATATCTACGCCGCCTCGACGCAGAAAGCGCGCCTCGACCTGTAAATCGCTGGCACCGGTCGCCGCCAGTAATTCTCCCGCCATTCGCTCGCAACAGGCTTCGTGGAACCCTTGGTGATTGCGAAAGCTCATCAGATAGCTATACAACTTGTTGCGATCCACATGTGGCCCGGTGTAATCGATGATAACGGTGGCCCAATCCGGTTGAGCCGTCACTGGACACAAGCTGCGAAATGCATCGCTATACAGCCTGACGCTCTCGCTACCCTCGAGGCAAATATCAGCACCCAGTGTGTAGTCCGCCAAATACTCGGCTCCGTCTAAGGATTCGCCGTCTGGTGTATCCGAGCCAGTCAATGGCCCTTGATTCAACGCGAAAAACTCCACCTGAACCGGCGCACCTGCGGCCTGTGACATCTCTGCAGATACACGAGCCGCAACGGCGTCTAAATCCGAACCCAAGACGGTGTTGTTCATGCTATTCAGATATAGCTTGATCGATTTGGACTCGATCAAATTAGGGCTATCGAAAGGCGCGGTGTAACGTCCAGTGGCCATAACCGGTTTTCCCGAATCGTCTAGCCAGCTGACTTCCCATAGGTTCCACTCGTCGAACCCAGTGAAGGGGCTGATGTCAACATTCTCGCGCTCACGAGCCCAACTGCGAGGCACTGGCGCTAGATGATCCGGGCTAAATACATCAGGTTGAGCGACCGTCTTGCCCAACGGCAGCCCCATATCTTCCAAATTCATTTGCGAACTCCAGCACCCTTGCGCAACAGATAATTGGCGTACAAGAAGGCGGCGACCGTTAACACCGACATCAAGCTAAGCGCGACGCCCAGGCCGATGTCTGACTGACCCAGCATGCCGTAACGGAACGCGTTGACCATATACAAAATCGGATTAAGCATCGCCACGTTCTGCCAAATCCCTGGCAACAATGACACGCTGAAAAAGACACCACCCAGATACGTCAGAGGCGTTAAAACGAAGGTCGGCACAATGCTGATATCATCAAAACTGTTGGCAAAAACGCCATTAATAAAGCCAAGGATGCTAAACAAAATGGCCGTCATCAGAACGACCACCGCGACCACCAGATAGCTGTGAATGACAAAGTCCGTGAAAAAGCTGCTGACCACGACGACCACCGCGCCCACCAACAGGCCTCGCACCACACCGGCCAGGATGTAACCCCACAGAATAATTTGTTCGGGGACCGCAGCCACCAACATCTCTTCAATAAAATTCTGAAATTTGGCACTGAAAAAGCTTGATGAGACGTTGGCGTAGCTGTTAGTGATCACGCTCATCATGATCAGGCCAGGCACGATAAATGTCATGTAGTCCATGCCACCCATCTCCCCGATGCGGCGGCCAATCAAACTGCCAAAGATCACAAAATACAAGGTCATTGTGATAGCCGGCGGCACCAGAGTCTGAACCCAGATCCGCATAAATCGGGTCACTTCACGACGCAAAATGGTTCGGAAGGCAACTATCCATAATGGATTCATGCTGACACCTCCGTGGGCTGACCGGTTAGGTTGATAAACAACTCTTCCAGGCGATTCGACTTGGTGCGCATTGACAACACGCCTACACCCGCCGAACTCAATGCAGCGAACATATCGTTCAATTCCTGACCTTTATTCAGTGTGATCTCGAGGGTCATCTCGTCTGTTCGCTCTACTTGATAGCCCGAAATTACTGGCACGGACGCCAATGGCGCCGCCAAATCCAACACAAAGGTAATGGTGTTCAGCTGCGACAACAGTGACTTGGTGTCGGTGTCCTCAACGATTTCGCCAGAGTTGATAATCGCGACCCGTCGACACAGAGCTTCCGCTTCTTCTAGATAGTGGGTCGTCAGAATGATCGTGGTGCCCTGCTCTTCATTGAGTTCAGCCAAAAAATCCATCATGCCGCGGCGCAGCTGTATATCTACGCCGGCTGTGGGCTCGTCCAATATCAGCAATTTAGGATCGTGGACCAAAGCACGCGCGATCATAAGACGACGCTTCATGCCGCCAGATAAACCACGCGATTGAGTCTTCCGCTTGTCGTACAGCCCCAATCTGTCGAGAAAGTACTCCGCTCTTTCACGGGACTCTGCCCGAGTCAGCCCTTGGTATCCCGCACTGTTAAGAACGATATCTTCGACTTTTTCGAACAAGCTGAAGTTAAATTCTTGGGGCACAATACCGACGTTTCGCTTGGCCGCGGCAAAGTCTTGATCGACATCGATCCCGTTAATCCACACCTTACCCGCTGTTTTCCGAACCAAGCTGCAGACAATACCAATCGTCGTCGACTTGCCAGCGCCATTGGGACCCAACAGTGCGTAGAACTCACCCTGCGGCACGGTCAAATCAATTCCTTTAAGCGCTTGGAAGCCATCGTCATAGACCTTGGTGAGTCCTTGGATGCGCAATGCGGGGGTGTCTGTCATGTGTTCTCCTTGGCGGGTCGCTAGGATATTGGGTTTCGGGCATAAAAAAACCACCTTGCGGTGGTTTTAGAATTTGGAGCGGGATATCGGGTTCGAACCGACGACCTGTACCTTGGCAAGGTACCGCTCTACCAACTGAGCTAATCCCGCGATTTTCCTGTAGGAAAATGGCATCCCGTAGGGGACTCGAACCCCTGTTGCCGCCGTGAAAGGGCGGAGTCCTAGGCCACTAGACGAACGGGACGTAGGTAACAACGATGTGGAAAATTGGAGCGGGATATCGGGTTCGAACCGACGACCTGTACCTTGGCAAGGTACCGCTCTACCAACTGAGCTAATCCCGCAATTTTCCAACGATTGGCATCCCGTAGGGGACTCGAACCCCTGTTGCCGCCGTGAAAGGGCGGAGTCCTAGGCCACTAGACGAACGGGACAATGCGCTTCGTTGTGGGCGCGAATTATGCCACCGTTTTTCTGAGACGCAAGCCCAAATTAACAGCATTTTTTACAGCCACCCGAAATGGGATTGCGTGAACAGAAACTAGCGCCTCACGATCATCTCGATATCCGCCGCCAATCACACTCGCCACTGCAACGCCCTCTTGATAGCAACGTTCAAACACCATCGCATCACGACGCTCCATTCCTTGATGTGTGATGTTCAGCTTGCCTAATTGATCGGCCTCATGAATGTCAGCACCGGCATCGTAGATCACAAGATCGGGAGCAAATCGTAAAAACAAGGTGTCCAAGGTGCGCTCAAGAATCTCTAGGTACTCCTCATCACCACATCCACTTTGAATGGGCACATCCAAATCTGATGTAGCCTTGGGATGGGGATAGTTCTGCGCGCAATGCAATGAGCAGGTGAAAGCGCCGGTGACACCCGACAGAATCTGCGCGGTGCCATCACCCTGATGAACATCCGTATCCAGAATCAGAATCCGCTGGGCTGCACCGTCTTCAAGCAGTCGAATCGTGGCGTATGCCATATCGTTAAAGACACAAAAGCCGGCCCCACCCTCTCGATGACTGTGGTGGGTTCCGCCAGCCATATGCAAGGCAAGACCATGCTGCAACGCCAACTGGGCTGTCAAATAGGTGCCATTGGCCGCAATAAACGAGCGATGTGCCAAGGCTGGTGTCCAGGGAAGACGCAGACGTTTCAATTGCGAGTCCGTTAACTCGCCATGAGCCAAAGCATGGACATAAGCTGGATCGTGAACCCGTGACAGATCCTGCAGACTGGCCTTTTCAGGGGCCTGCAACCACACCTGATCCAGAATCCCTTCGCTATCCAAAAGACGATGCAGACGATGAAACTTGCTCATCGGAAAACGATGATCGTCAGGAAAGTCGTAGCTGTAGTCGGGATGGTAGACGAAATTCAACATGCCCCGTTTAGTTGGGGCACGGTTGGGGATAACTAGTCTTCGCCGAAGCTTTGATAGACATGGTTTGTCGCAGAGACATAACCGTGCAAGCTGCCACAATCAAAACGATGGCCCTTAAACTTAAGTGCCATCACGCAACCGTCCTTGGCCTGCTGCAATAGCGCATCGGTAATTTGAACCTCACCATTCTTGCCCGGCTCAGTCGTCTTCAATATATCGAAGATATCGGGGGTCAAGATGTAACGCCCAATAATTGCCAGATTACTGGGCGCATCTTTAGGGTCCGGCTTCTCGACCATATCGGTAATGCGGAACACGCCCTCTTTGATCTCTTCGCCAGCAATGACGCCGTACTTATTGGTCTCGTCCATCGGGACTTCTTCAATGGCAACGATGCTGCAACGAAACTGCTTATATAGCTTGGCCATTTGTGTCAAAACGCCTTCGCCATCGTTAACACACAGATCATCAGCTAACACGACGCCAAAGGCTTCATCACCGATCAGGGTCTCGCCGGTCAAGATTGCGTTACCCAACCCCGCCATCTCTTTCTGACGGGTATATGAGAACTCGCACTGATCGATCAGCTCACGAATTGGCTGCAGCGCTTTCTCTTTTGCGGTGCCCTGGATCTGATCTTCCAACTCATAGTTCTTATCAAAGTGATCCTCAATTGCCCGCTTACCCCGACCGGTTACAAACGCCATCCGGTCCATACCGGCGGCCAATGCCTCCTCGACGCCAAACTCAATCAGCGGCTTATTCACGATGGGTAACATTTCTTTGGGCATTGATTTAGTGGCAGGTAGGAAGCGGGTTCCATACCCCGCGACGGGAAATAAACACTTTTTGATCACAGCGGTAACTCCTTGGTATCTGATCACACTATAAGATCGGAATCAGCCCGTCTAGCGCCCCCTCCCCATTGGATAATGTATACTGATGGCACCGATTTAATGGACATCCGTAAATATGCGCAGCTTCTTCCTGGCCACCGCCATAGTGTTTTCGATGCCGTTGGCCTGGGCACTTGACGCCCCGTCAAACTGGGTTGAAACGAAAACCCAAGAGATCCTTGCCGAGATTGCCGCCGCAGATTTGGCTGTCGATGACAGCGCAGGTCAGGCAGCACTGGCCGAGAGAATCATCATTCCTCACGTAGACGTATCCGGCATTGCAATGCGAGCGGTCGGTCGTCCGTGGCGTCAAGTCAGCGACGTCGATCAGCAACGTTTTATCACCGGCATGAAGCAAAATCTGCTGTCCCTTTACGGGGGCGCGTTCAGTCAATTCAAATCCGCTGATCTAGAGGTTCTAAGCGAGCGAATCGGCAAGCGCGGGGATCGAGCTATCGTCAACACCCGCCTGCGTCGGCCAGGTGAAGAGTGGTTAGCGGCCGAATTCCGACTCGTTTCAACAGACCAAATTGATTGGCAAGTATTGGATGTCGCTATCGAAGGCGTCAGCTTGCTGTCCTCTTACAAAGCACAAATTGACGAGCGCTTAAATCGACTGGGGCTACAAGGCACTATCGATGAAGTCGCTGCCGGGCGCTAGGCAGCGACTGAGCCTGCTGCGTGGCCTCTAACCATGGTGGCCGCCCAAAGAGAACGACGATACGTGCCATCCAGGCAGGCTCAATTGGGTAGCGAGCAATTGCCGTAGCTACCTCGGCCTGCTCTTCAACCTCAATCCACAGCTTTAGCGGGTTTAGCTGCAAGCGATGCGCACGCAATCGCGCCGCCGGAAGCGCACTATCCGCCGCATGCATCCGCGCCGATAGCAAAGCAACCTCATTCAGTCGGTTATAGGTCGTCCACAACTGACTGACCTGAATCAACGAAGCCATCAATAACATCAGCACCGGCACGGCTACTAAACTCTCGAGCAGCACGGCTCCCCTGTTGATTTTCATCTAACCACTCCTCTAACTCAAAAACCTGTTGCCCCAATGCTTCTAACTCATCCGCATCGGGCTGCAACGCGGCGTAGCTGGCCATGGCCTGAATGCCCAGTCGCCAATATGCCTCGCCTAACACGCGATACAGCGCGGGATTATCAGCCAAGCGATCCGAGGCAGACTCCAGTGTATCGACCGCCTGTATCCAGTGACCTTGATCCGACCACATCCGAGCGCGCGAGACCTCTTGGCTCGGCTGCGGCTGCACGTTTAACTGGCATCCCGATAACAAGAAAAACGCCGCAAACACATATATTTTCATTGACTTTCTCTCTCTTTAATTCCACGCATTATCAATCGCTTGCGCCAGGTAAGCTCAGGTGTTTCATCAACCTTTGGAGCATCGCTCTTTCGCCATCCAGACCACACAGGATCGGCCTGACTGGGCATCGTCATCGATCCCAGCAATATCAATACAAACAGCCACTTCATAACCCCTCCGAGGTCTGCATCACGACAAAACCAATCAATCCAAAAGCCTGTGGCAAAGCACCCACAATCAGTGGCATCAACAGTTTTGACCCCAGCGACGCGGCAGCGGATTGCCTTGCCTCATCCATTCGCAAGTGGTGTTGGTCGATCAAATCCGCCAGCCAAACACTCGGATTTGCACCCTGCTGATTCAGTCGAATGAGCCCCTTACCCGCATGCGACCACAGCCGACACGGCGAGCCTTCGAGCCGGCTGCATTGCTGAGCCAGATCCCATTGGGGGGATGGCAAGTAACGATCCAACTGTGGGTAGGCGTGGCAGAAACCTTGGGTGGCCGCCTGCATTGCATCGGATAAATTGAGTCCCGCTGCACTTTGTATTTGCAGATGCTCCAGCCATTCAACGCCATGGGAATCTAATTGGCGCAGCTGTTCTTGATTCGCCCGCCGCAAGCGCTGCGCCCCGATCCACCGCCCCAAGATCCAGATCGTAGGTAACCATAGTATGTGGATCACGCTGGCCAACGCCGCCAAAGCAGCAACGCCTCGATGCCCAGGCAATAAGTACCAAACCACAGGAACCCATAACGCACTCATACGATTTGCCTCGCGATGCCTCGGAAAACCATCCACATTCCGGCGTTGAGCAAAATACAGCCGGCCAACACCGAGAGCCCCATGTACGTGGTAAACAGGGTCAGCGTCGCCGCGGGCTCGAACAATGCAATCATCCCAATCAATGCCGGCATCACAATCAAGAGCATGCGCGCCTGACCCATGACGGGAGCGACGGCGACCCTAGCGAGGCTGGCAGCTCGCTCTCGCTGAGTTAGCCGATTGGCCATGGCAGTAACCGCGCCAGACAAATCGCTACCACTGGCCTCGTAGATTGACACTAGGCGTCCAAGCAGCTGCAGATCTGAATGCGAGTGAGCCTGAAGAGCCTCGGACCATCGCAGACCGTCACAGTGAATCTGCGTCAACTCAGTCGCCCCAACTGCCTCGCAGAATTCGCTCATGGATCTGTTTAAGCCCGAGCCAGAGTCCAGCTGTGATGCTAGGCGTTGTAACTGCGCCGGCAATGCCGCATTCCATTGGCGCTGGTGCTGCTGCGCCCGCTGCTGCTCCAGAAATTGCACAGCCAGACCCGCCAGCAATGCACCGCTTGCGCCCCAAAATACTTCAAGCATACGCAGCCGCCTGATAGTGCTGCTCCCACTGATAGCCGTGATCGTCCAGCCCTGCTAATTCGTAGATCCCGCTGACGCGGCGGCGACCATCGGGCGTACGCTCTACACTAATCACCAAATCTAGAGCGCAGGCGATCTGCTCGCGCACTGCAATCAGTGGCCAGTCCAGCCCCGACAACATGAGAAGCATCTCCATTCGCCGGCCAGCTGCATTGGCGTGATTCGCATGCAACGTACTCAAACAGCCACGGTGACCGGTATTGAGCGCCTGAACCAACTCCAGTGCCTCTGCACCTCGCACCTCGCCCAGCAACAAACGATCCGGCCGCATCCGCAAGGCGTTAATCAGCAGTGCACGACTATCCAAACCCGCGTGATTGCCTTGAGGCGGCTTAGTTTCTAGACGAACCCAGTGAGCATGAGACAGATCAAGCTCGGCCGCATCCTCGATGCTAACCAGCCGTTGATCCTCTGGAATATGCTGTGCCAGCGCATTGAGCAAGGTTGTTTTGCCAGCGCCGGTGCCACCCACGACCAACATGTCCCGCCCTACGACGACTTGATCGGCCAACCAATCCGCCCATTGCGCAGGCAACCCGTCCGAGGACACCCAAGCTTGCAACGAGTTTGCCCGACTTTGGAATTTCCGAATGGTCAACGCCGGCCCATCCAGGCTGACGGGTGGCAAGACCGCATTGACCCGAGACCCGTCCTCGAGCCGCCCATCGCAGACGGGCGATGCTCGATTGATCTCTCGACCGATCGGACGTAGCACCCGCTCTATAATCCGAATCAGCCACTCATCACTGGGAAAGGTACTCGCGGTACGCTCAATGCAACCGCCCCGCTCGACCCAAATCGGGCGCTGACCCAGCACCATGATTTCACTCACGCTGGGATCATCCAACAAGGGCTGCAAGGGCCCGAGGCCCATCAACAGCGACTCAAGCAATTCGACATCCGCATCAGTCAATGAGCCAGCCGACAACTGGGACCACCAGTGCCGCGTCCGCGTGCCAGAATCACCCTGCAGCAGCCGCTGCTGTGCCGCATCCAGGATCTGCGCGACATCCAGATCCGATTCAGACACCGTAGCTGTCGCCTCTACCGACAGCCGCAAAGGACAATTTGCCACCGTTAACGTGGCACCCAGGGGCCAGCTGACGCGGCGATTCGCGATTAGACGATGGTTATCGATCCGAGTGCCATTCTTAGATGACAAATCGGTGACCCAAACCCCCTGCCTATCCAACTCGACTCTCACATGCGCCGAGCTGACATAAGGACTGTCGATATCCGCGCGGCCCAGCTCAACCGACTGCCCAAGAGACAGTATTTGTGTGTGATTTAAGCCAGTGATCGCTACCTTTTCACTAAGCTGCTCAAAGCTGATCGATTCAAGATCTAGTGTTGCATTCATTTAATTCTCCAGGGGCTCAAACCAGCCCACGACACGCCAGTGAGTTGCCACTGACCGGTTATCATTCTTTTTCAGCGGAAGTCCGCGGCTGCTATGGCTGATCACTCGATCTACACCATCGAAGCGAGCAAATTCTGTGACTTCTGCGATCTGAACCAAGGCCGCCTGAGTGAGACTTTGGCGCCGAAATCCGCCTTGAGTCAGCGGCGTACGAAGGGTGATTTGCAAGTTGACGGCCAGCTGATCCGCTTGCCAGCGGTACTCGGCTACAACATCCAATCCATACTCTTTATCCTCGGTGGCACCGTCTGACCCGGCCCTTTCAATCTCGCCACCGACTTTTAACTCGACGCTTTGGCGCGGCAGCATTCGGATGCGCGGTTGTGCCACGACTTTTAAGCCACTGCCTTGTGCACTGGGTAACCAGCTCAGCAAGCTGGACGCACTTAAACTGCTGGATCCATTCCGGGCTTGCCCTTCCACTTGCACACCCCAGTCCAGACCACCGGATTCGCTTTGGCTATCCGATTGTTCAAGCACCATCAGGCGCAGCTGCAAACCGCCCAACAGCGTGCCCGGCTCCACCACTCGAATGCTGGCCGGTTTGGCTTGTTGACCCTGCATGAAATACATCTCGGTTTGTCCGACTGACTTGGCTAACACCAACGCCACCGAGTCATTGATCGGACGTATTTGGGCGATGGCGCCATTGGCAACGATCACTTCAGAGACACCGGCACGATCAATCAGTCGTGACGTACCCTCTTCAAGTACCAACTCGCCGGCCCAACTGGCGCAGGACACAAACCACATCAGCCACAGCCTCATGACTCAAACCCGTATGACACTTGTAGCGCGCGACGTTTCTGCGGCGTCACTTTTTGGGTCTTGATGACCTTCAACTGCGGTAGACACTCCTCGCCCACACATTCCAATGCAGTGATGCTGCCCCGGGCCAAAATCGCCAGCTGATCGCGTTGAGACGCCTGCACTCGAATAAGAACACGAGCCCCCTTAGGCGTCAGAATCGCCCGGCGAAGTTGGACTCCAGATCCATACAGGTCAGCCCGCCGAGCTTCTTTTAACCGCTCAAGCCCTTCTATTTGCTCGGCCGGTAAGGAGACACTCGCGCCCTGAACCGGCTCGGATGGTGGCGCCTTCAAGTCATGCAAGGTCAGTATTTGACCCGCCGACAACGGACGCCGCGCATTCAGACCTGACAGCTGTTCCAGTTGGTGTGAAGGCACCGCCGAATGCGGTGCGTGGCTCGCTAAAAATGATTGAGAACTTAGCATGCCGGTGGTTATTGCCTGACCGCTGGTCAGATCCTGGTTAAGCACTAAAAGAGAGACTTCAGGCTGCTTAATCTCGAGAGTAGCCACTTCACCGGGAAGGTTTTGCAGATACCAGCCCAAAGAGGCCAACGCTATGGCACCGAAAACTCGGCCGGCGCTACTTTTGATCACACTCGCCAGCTTCATGGGACACCTACCCGTGACAACAACCAATACTGCAATCCATGCTGTATCTTTCGAGTCAGCAAGCAACCAGAGTCTACCCATCCGTAGGCGTTCACTGTCCAGGATGGCGGCGCAGCCTCAGCCACACGGAAACCAGCCATCACCGAGCTGTCAGGCTGCACCCATCCGTGTTGATCAGACGCTGGCAAAAGCGCGATGCAAAACGCCAGCGACGCGGTCACGTTACTCATGGCGTCACCTCGATGGGCAGGCCTAACCCGGACCGGTCATAGCCACGCAAATCGGCAAATGGCTTGAGCGCTCTGAAAAAGCTGAGTGCATGCACGCCGGGTTGAACAGCGATCCAAGAAGCACCAGAAGTGGGTAGGTGGCGCGTTGCTTCAGCCTCGAGATCTGGCTGTTCAGCCTGAATTAATAACTGATCGGCCCAGCCCGCCTCGCCCTGCTGCCACATCGCAACCTGCGCGTCAGACTGCTCAGTCATTTGTTCTTGCTGGGCTACAAACCACTGCTGCATCCCGCCGGCCAGGGCGATCAACGCGGCAATCGCCAAGACGGTTTCGATCACAACCGCGCCTCTAGCTCGGCGTGCCAAACCGGCGCCAGCAACACCTGATCCACTTGCGAGTGTTGCAGCGGTTTGACTGACGCACTGGCCGATTGGGCGCCTGCCACTGCTCCCAGCCACAAGGCCTCGCGTGTCAAAGCAGTGAGCGCGGCCGGACCTTGGTAGCCACTCTCGCTGGAGCTGGCATGACCTGCGGCCACGGTAATTGTTTTGGTCTTGAACCACTTTCGAACTTTGAATGTTAGCTGGTCTGACGCGCTCCACTGACCGTTGCTTTCCTGGCTGGAGCCAGCCTTGTTCAGCCGCATCAGACCGAAAAATGATTGGGACCAAGAGCGCTGATGCAGCCACTCGCGCTCGGCCAGTGCTTGCGCGCGAACTTGCCCTGTAAATCCTTGGGGTTTGAATGCTGTCAGCTGCGTCGGATCCACACGTAATTGAGTAAGACCCGCACCGGAGCGTTGATTGATCTGACTGAGTTGGGCGGCCAATTGCATGAGCGCCAGCCGATTGGCCAATGCATAGCCGTGGGCGGCAAGCTCGAGCGACTTGCTCCAGATCGGAAACTGTATCTGCTGAACCTGAAGCGCTCGCTGCGCCATCGCGCTGGCACTGGCGGCCGCAGAGGGTGCCGCCCAACCCATCGCCAAAGATCCACGATGAGTAAGCTGAACGGCGTAACGAGTCCAAGCCATCTGTGTGACCAGATGCCCCTGTAATAAATGGGCGCCGATGATGGATTGGTTGTTGATCGCAATTGCATTGAGTACTTCTGCGCTTTTTGCCGCCATAGAATAAGCCGATCGATCGACCGCGCGCTGTTGCTGAATTGAATCCTGAGTGGCTGTTGCTATCTGCCACGACCCGCGTGCAGCAAACCAAATCACGGGCATAGCGATTAACAACGCCACCAGCGCTATCCCGCGCTGATGACTGTGTGCCATGACGATTACTGACCATCGCCTTGGCGCAGCTGATCTAG
>CBFHLC010000030.1:0-25030 GCA_965656605.1 Litorivicinus sp.
TGTCTGCCGTCTCAATGGGCGCAATCAAACCGTAGCCGGCGTTATGAACCACCACGTCGGGCACGCCGCCGGCCAACACCTGCTCTGCGCAGCGCTCAATGCTGTCAGGATCGTTTAAATCCAGCGGGATCCATTGGTAGTCACCCTCGCCAGACCCTTTGCGACTGGTGGTGACTACGTCCCAGCCCTGTTGGGCAAACACGCGGCAGGTCGCCTGGCCAATGCCTGCGCTGCCGCCAGTGACTAATACCCGTTTAGATGCCACAGGAGCTGGCGCCTTTTTTCTCGAGATATTTCTGGTGGTATTCCTCTGCCAACCAATACTCGCCTGCTTCCTCAAGCTTGGTGGCCACCGGCAGGGCGATTTTTAACTCTTTAATCATGGCTGCCGCAGACGCTTTCTGAATGTCGTCGTGATAAAAGATCACCGAGCGGTATTGGCTGCCGACATCTAGACCCTGCCGGTTGTATTGTGTCGGGTCGTGGGATTGGAAAAAAGTGGCCAGCAGGCGCTCGTATTGGATGCGTTCGGGATCATATTCGACTTGCACCACTTCGGCATGGCCTGTTGTGTCGGTGCATACTTCGCGGTACGTCGGGTCATCCTTGTGCCCGCCCATGTAACCGACCGATGTGGCGGTCACGCCCGGCAGCTTAGAAAAAGTCAGTTCGACGCCCCAAAAGCAGCCGGCCCCGAATGTTGCAATTGCCATGTTCATTACACCTGAGTGGTTAGTTCTATCGATCTCGGGTGCGCAGGGGCGAATTACAAGGGTTAGGTGGTTCGCCGAGCCGCGATTAACGCGAGACTTTTCAGGTGTGCTTTATAGGGCGAATCGGGCAAGCATTCCAGTTGCCCAATCGCTTGCAGGGACAGGGTTTGCGCACGCTCTAGAGTCAGCTCCAGCGCATTAACACTCTTTAAGGCATCAATCACATCGTCGATCGCCTCAGCGTTGGCGCGGGTGAACTGCATATCCAGCCACTTTGCCTTATCCGTGGGTAGTTCGCGCTTTGCGATCAGTATGGGTAGGGTGATTTTGCCCTCGGCCAGATCATCGCCAATGGACTTTCCGCTGTCCGCGTCTCGCTGATAGTCCAGCGCATCGTCTGCAATCTGGAATGCCAAACCTAGCAGTCTGCCGTACTCAGCCAGCGCTTGGGTCTGTTCGCTGCTGGCTTGGCCGAGTTGGCCGGCGATTCGTCCTGCGGCTTCAAACAGGCGGGCGGTTTTGGCATAGATCACTTCAAAGTAGGCGTCTTCATCGATGTCGACGTCGCCTTTGTTGATTAATTGTTGCAGCTCGCCCTCAGCGATTCGATTGGTGGTGTCAGCTAACTCTCTAAGGATGTCCATTTCGCCCACCTCCACCATCAATTGGAAAGCGCGGGTATACACAAAGTCGCCTGCCAAGACGCTGGGTGCGTTACCCCACACCTGATTGGCGGTGTCTCGGCCGCGCCGCTGGTCCGACTCGTCAACGACGTCATCGTGCAGCAGGGTAGCGGTGTGTAAAAACTCAATGCTGGCAGCCAGCAAGACGCCGCGGGTATCGGTGACACCTAGAGCCTTCAAAGCCAGTAAGGTGACCAATGGACGGACCCGTTTACCTCCGGCGTTGACCAGATAGGCGCTGATTTCCTCGGCCAAGCCCACCCGAGACGCGATTCGATCAAGGATCAGTTGATCCAGTGCGTCGAACTCGGCCTGAACGCTATCTATTAACGGTGCGATGGGGTGGGGCACAGTAAAAGCTCCTTAGATTGATGCGATGGAGTGTAGAGACTGGGATATGCGTTGCAAGTGGTTGTGTTTCACCGCCAAACCCCCTAGACTTCGCGTCCCTGAATTTACGCCCTCGGGCATTATCCTCCCTTAACGGGGACTAGGAGACAGACACATGTACGCGGTTTTTGAAGCTGGCGGAAAGCAGCACCGTGTTGAAGTAGACGAAGTCATTCGCGTCGAGAAAATCGAAGCGGAAGTTGGCTCTACCGTAGACTTTGACAAAGTTATGATGATTGCAGATGGCGACGCCATCGAAATCGGCGCCCCCCTGGTTTCAGGTGGCGTGGTTAAAGCAGAGATCGTCGGCCAAGTCCGTGGTGACAAGGTTAAGATCATCAAATTCAAGCGCCGTAAGCACCATATGAAGCGTATGGGTCACCGGCAGTGGTACACCGAAGTGAAAATCACTTCGATTGCCAAATAAGGGGAGTAAGACCACATGGCACACAAGAAAGCAGGCGGTAGTACCCGTAACGGTCGCGATTCAGAGTCCAAACGCTTAGGTGTTAAGCGATTCGGCGGCCAGGAAGTCATCGCAGGTAACATTTTGATTCGTCAGCGCGGAACCAAGTTCCACGCCGGTGAAAACGTAGGTCTTGGTAAGGACTACACATTGTTTGCAAAGGCAGACGGTGTTGTTAAGTTCGAAATCAAAGGACCTAACAAGCGCAAGTACGTTAGCATCGTATCTGCGTAAGGGGCTTCCCCTGGAAATCCAAAAGCCTCGCACCTGCGGGGCTTTTTTTATGGAAAAAACGTTATGAAGTTCGTCGATGAGGCGGTAGTTCGAGTCGAGGCAGGCAAAGGTGGCAATGGCTGTCTGAGTTTCCGCCGCGAAAAATACATTCCCAAAGGTGGCCCAGACGGTGGCGACGGTGGGCGCGGTGGCTCGATTTTTATCGAAGGCGACGATGCGCTTAACACCTTGATCGACTTCCGCTACCAGCGCCTGTACCGGGCGCAAAGCGGGAAATCCGGGATGGGTCGTGAAAAGTCCGGCCCCAAGGGTGAAGACATGGTGCTGATGGTGCCGGTCGGAACCAGTATCATCGACGTTGAAACCGACACGGTTTTGGCCGATGTAACCCAGCCTGGCGAGCGCATCTGCATCGCCGAAGGCGGCAATGGCGGCTTGGGCAACACCCGATTCAAATCCTCAACCAACCGCGCCCCTCGCAAGACAACGCTGGGCAAGGACGGTGAGGCCCGCGATCTGCGCCTTGAGCTGCAAGTACTGGCCGATGTTGGATTGGTGGGTCTACCCAATGCTGGCAAAAGCTCGCTGGTGTCAATGGTGTCTGCAGCCAAACCCAAGATTGCGGATTATCCATTCACCACCCTGATCCCGTCGTTGGGTGTCGTGCGAATTAATTCGCACCGCTCATTTGTGATCGCGGACGTTCCAGGTTTGATTCCGGGTGCGGCCGAGGGCGCAGGCTTAGGGATCCGTTTCCTGAAGCATCTAACCCGCGCGCGTATTCTGCTGCACTTAGTGGATCTCAATCCCTTAGATGGCAAGGATCCGGTCGAGGCGGTCGCGGAAATCGCAGCCGAGTTGGAAGCCTTCAGTCCGACCTTGGCCTCGCGCGAGCGCTGGTTGGTGGTCAACAAGGCCGACACGATCCCCGAAGATCAATGGGACGAGGCGCTTGACGATATCGTTCAGCGTCTGAATTGGCAGGGCCCAACCTACATTATCTCTGGTCTGTTAGAGCAGGGCACCGAGCTACTCAAACAGGATTTGATGATTCGCCTTGAAAGCATCTGGGCCGAGGAAGAAGCGACGCCTGATTTGGCGGACGAGGAGCGCATGACTCGCTTCCGCATGGCTGAGGAGGCTCGCGAGCGCTTAAATGAGGTCCGCGAGGCTCGTCGTGCGGCGCGTCTGGCGGCCAAGTTGGGCGCGCAGGCTGCCGACGACGATGACGATCTTGACGACGATGATGACGACAGCGATATGGAAGTGGTCTACCAGCCATGAGCCGTATCGTCGTCAAGCTGGGCTCGGCGCTGTTAACCCAAGAGGGCTTGCGCCTGAATGAGTCCGGCATCCGCAGCTGGGCCGCGCAGGTCGCCGGGCTGATTGACCAGGGACACCAAGTTGTCGTGGTCAGCTCCGGTGCGGTCGCGGCAGGTCTAGGCGTGCTCGGTTTGACGCATCGTCCTGCAGATATGCCGACCTTGCAGGCGGCTGCGGCTGCCGGACAGTCCGGCCTGGCGACGCTGTGGGAAACCGGTTTTCGGGCTCAGACACGAGCCAGTGCTCAGATTCTGCTGACGCATGATGACTTATCGGATCGTGCCCGGTATTTAAACGCACGGGCCACGGTGCTGCGTCTGTTGGATTTCAATGTGATTCCAGTGGTCAACGAAAACGACACCGTCGTGACCGACGAGATACGCTTTGGTGACAACGACACGCTGGCGGCTTTGGTGGCCAACCTGATTCAGGCGGATCAGCTGATTCTGCTGACAGATCAGCAGGGCATGTATCGCGAAGACCCTCGCGCCAACCCTGAGGCTGAATTGCTGCGTCAGGTGGATGCGAATGATCGGTCATTGGACGCGATGGCGACCGGCGGGGCCGGCACCCTAGGACGCGGTGGCATGGTCACCAAGGTTCAGGCGGCTCGCCTAGCGGCGCGTAGCGGGGCGGACACTGTCATTGCCCACGGGCAAACCCCGGATGTCATCTTGCGGATCGCGGCCGGCGACGCGGTGGGCACCCGTTTCGTTGCGCCTCAGCAGTCACAAACGGCTCGCAAGCGGTGGCTGGCGGGTCATCTTCGCCTAAAAGGTCAGGTTCATCTGGATTCGGGTGCCTGCCGCGCGCTGATCGAGCAAGGCAAAAGTTTGCTGCCAGTGGGCGTTGTCCGAGTCGAAGGAGATTTCCAGCGCGGCGAGGCGGTAGCGATTGTCGATGCGGCCGGGCAAAAGCTGGGGGTCGGTTTAAGTAACTACAGCGCCGACGATGCCCGTCTGATTATGGGTGTGCCGAGCAGTGAATTAGCGTCGCGCCTGTCGCATGCCGGCGAGCCTGAGTTGGTTCATCGCGACAATCTGGCGCTGAGTTGATTTATTTGGCAGGCAAAAAAAAACCGGCAACTGCCGGTTTTTCTTTGAAAGGCCTGCAATTAAGCGGCTTTCAATGCCTTGACGCGTGCGTTCAGGCGGCTCTTGGTGCGAGCGGCCTTGTTAGCGCTAAAGATGCCTTTGTTTACCATCGAGTCGATCACAGGCTTGGCTGCGTCAAATGCTGCGCTGGCTGCTTCGGCATCGTTGGCTGCCAGGGCAGCTTGGACTTTCTTGATCGTTGTGCGAACGCGCGAGCGAAGGCTGGCGTTTTGAGCGCGGCGACCTTCCGCCTGGCGTGCGCGCTTGCGTGCTTGAGGACTATTGGCCACCGTTGTAGCTCCTTTAGTAGTGAATCGTTACGAGCCGCACCCGCGGTCTCGAAAGGCGCGATAAGATATAACCCAAAGGCGGAGTTGTCAATTGAGTAAGCGGTTATTTCGGTCCGGGTCCATCGTCTCAGCAATGACCCTGTTGTCGCGTGTTTTGGGGTTGGCGCGCGATGTGGTGTTTGCGGGGCTGTTTGGCGCAACGGGCGGGGCAGACGCGTTTTTCATCGCGTTCAAAATTCCTAACTTTTTACGTCGACTGTTTGGCGAGGGTGCCTTTGCTCAGGCCTTTGTTCCGGTGTTAGCGGAGTACATGGCCAAGCCCGAGGGTGCCCGTGCGCTGGTCGCGGCGACCGCCGGCGTTCTGATGAGCGTTTTGCTGGCACTGACACTCGTGGTGATGTTCTTTGCCGACTACGTCGTGTGGATATTTGCGCCAGGCTTTGCGGGGGATCCTGCAAAAATGGCCTTGGCCGGGGATCTGTTAACCCTGACCTTTCCTTATTTGTTCTTTATTGCCGGTGTGGCCTTTGCGGGCAGCATCTTGAATGCCCATGATCGCTTCGCGGTTCCGGCTTTTACTCCGGTGCTGCTGAACTTGAGCCTGATTGCGGCGGCCGTGTTGCTGTCGCCTGCGATGAAAGCGCCGGTGATGGCGCTAGGGTGGGGCGTGTTAGCCGCAGGTCTGGTTCAGTTTCTGTTTCAACTGCCGTTTCTGGCTCAGATTGGAATGGCGCCACGGCCTCGAATTCAGCCCAAGCATCCCGGGGTTCGCCAGATCGGGCGGTTGATGTTGCCGGCGTTGTTCGGCGTTGGGGTCAGTCAAATCAACCTATTGCTAGATACGATTTTGGCCTCGTTTTTAGTGACCGGCAGTGTCTCGTGGCTGTATTACTCTGACCGCTTGGTCGAGTTGCCACTGGGTGTGATTGGTATCGCAATCGCAACGGTCATCCTGCCGAAGCTGTCGCACGCTCATACCGCCGGGGACCCTGATCAAGCCCGCGGCATTCAAGACTGGGGCCTGGGGCTGTGCTTTTTGCTGGGTATTCCGGCGACATTGGCGTTGATGCTGCTGGCTGAACCTCTGCTCTACACCCTCTTCCAATACGGTGCGATGCAGGGCTCCGACGTTCAGCAGGCAGCCATGTCACTGCGCGCTTACGCCTTGGGTTTGCTGCCCTTTATGGCCATCAAGGTGCTGGCGCCTGGGTTCTTTGCTCGGCAAGACACCCGCACACCGGTTCGCATCGCCATCATCGCCATGGTGGCGAACATGGTGATGAACTTAATTTTGATCGGGCCGCTGGCGCATGTGGGTTTGGCCTTGGCGACCTCGTTGTCTGCGGCGTTGAACGCGACATTGCTGCTGTTGGGGCTGCGTCGGCTAGGTGCTTGGAGCTTCTCCGCTCGTTGGGGTGGGTTGGCTTGGCGGGTGCTTCTGGCTTGCGCCGTTATGTTCGCCGCCTTAAGCGTCAGCATGGATGCGATGCGACCGTTTGCCCAGTTGGATATCTGGACGCGTATTGCGCAGGCCGCCGTGTTGGTGGTGGTGGGTGGTGTTAGTTATGCGTTGACGCTGATTTTGAGTGGATGGCGTGCACGCGAATGGCTAGGGATGACGCCGAATTGAGGCTATACTGCGTCGCTTATTTTTTGGGGGTGTTGCGTGCAGGTTCGCTTAGCGCAGTTAGGTGACAATTGGAGTGCTAGAGGTTCGGTGGCAACACTGGGTAACCTTGATGGCGTTCATCGCGGTCATCAAGCGATTCTAAAGCAGGCACGCGAGCGCGCTCAGCAGCTGGGTGTTCCTAGCGTAGCGGTGGTGTTTGAACCCCAGCCTCGGGAATTCTTTACTCCTGACAACACGCCAGCTCGCTTAACCAAATTCAAGGAAAAGATCCTGGCGCTGCAGGACTACGTAGACGGCGTTCAGGTGTTGAAGTTCAACTCCGCGCTGGCCGCGCAGTCCCCCGAGCAATTCGTTCGTCACTGGCTGGTCGGTGAATTAGGGCTGCGCCATCTGGTGGTGGGTGATGATTTCCGCTTCGGCGCCAAACGCGCTGGCGACTTTTCACTGCTCGAGCGGATGGGCGACAGCGACGGCTTCAGTGTCGAGCGAACCCGCCAGGTGCTTCACAAAGGGCGACGCATCTCGTCTACCTGGGTGCGCGAGGCGCTCGGCAATAATGAATTGGGTTTGGCCGAGGCCCTGCTGGGCCGCCCCTACACCATGCGCGGACGAGTCGTTCGTGGCATGCAGCTAGCGCGAACCTTGGGTTATCCGACCGCCAACATTCAGCTCAACCGAAAGAGTGTGGCATTGCGAGGCGTATTCGCAGCCCGGGTCTCGGGAGCGGGTCTGCAGGCGCATCCTGCGGTGATCAATCTAGGGACTCGACCCAGCGTCGCGGGTCGTCCGATGGGCCTCGAGGTCCACTTATTGGATTATTCGGGCGACTTGTACGGCCAAGAGTTGCAAGTGCAGTTTACGCACCACATTCGAGAAGAAAAACGCTTTGACGGCCTTGATGCCCTCAAAGCCCAGATTCAGTTAGATCATGCCCAGGCGCGTGATCTACTTCGCTTAACCAAACGGACCTGACATGACCGATTACAAAGCTACGTTGAACCTACCGGAAACGGACTTTCCGATGCGCGGCAATTTGCCCAAGCGCGAGCCTGAGATGCTGGCCAGCTGGTATGAGCAAGACGCGTATCAGGCGATGCGTGATGCCCGTGCGGGCGCGCCCAAGTATATCTTGCACGATGGTCCTCCGTACGCGAACGGTGATATTCACATCGGTCACGCGGTCAATAAAGTGCTCAAGGATATCGTCATCAAAAGTCACGTTTTGCAGGGTTTTGATGCGCCTTACGTTCCAGGTTGGGATTGTCACGGGCTGCCGATCGAGCACAAGGTCGAAACCACGATCGGTAAGATCGGCAAAGAATTCGCCGATGCGAATGCGTTTCGCGATGCGTGCCGCAGCTACGCCAGCGAGCAGATCGAGATTCAAAAGGCCGGCTTCAAGCGATTGGGCATCTTGGGAGATTGGGAAAATCCCTATCTAACAATGAACTTTGCGACCGAGGCCGACACCGTGCGTACCCTGGGCAAGCTGGTCGAAGGTGGCCATCTGCGCAAGGGCGAAAAACCGGTTTACTGGTGTACGGATTGTCAGTCGGCCTTAGCCGAGGCGGAAGTCGAGTACGCGGACAAAAGCAGCCTGAACGTCGACGTGGCGTTCCCTGTGACTGATACCGCAGAACTGGCCAAGCGCATGGGGGCAGACGAGGCCGACAATGCCGCTATCGTTATCTGGACTACGACGCCTTGGACATTGCCCTCAAACCGTTTCGTGTGTGTTGGCGACACCTTGGATTATGTGTTGGTTCGGATTGAAAAAGACGGCCCGCGCACCCTGGTGGTGGCTGAGGGGCTACTGGATACGATTTTGGCTCGTTGGGACGTTCAGTCTCATCAGGTTTTGGGACGCGCCAGTGGGCCGGATTTGGTTGGTCTACAGATGCAGGCGCCTTGGGGTGACACCGTACCGCTGTTGGACGGTGATCATGTGACCCTCGAGGCCGGAACTGGTTGTGTCCATAGTGCACCAGCCTACGGTTTAGAAGACTTTATGGTGGCCCAGCGCCACGGGATTGCCAGCCTAAGCCCGGTTCAAGACGATGGTACGTTCCCAGTCGACTTCCCAGTCGTGGGTGGAATGCACGTACAAAAGTGCGGCAATCGAGTGGTCGAGTTTCTGACTGAAAAGGGTGTGTTGGTTCACGCCCATCGTGAAAAGCACAGCTATCCGCATTGCTGGCGCCACAAATCGCCGGTGATCTATCGTGCGACGCCTCAATGGTTTATCGGCATGAGCGGCAACGGTCTGCTGGAATCCGCGCGCAACGCCGTCGAGAACGAGATCAAATTCACTCCAGATTGGGGTAAGAACCGTTTGTCTGCGATGCTGGCTGATCGTCCCGATTGGTGTATCTCTCGCCAACGTAATTGGGGCTCGCCTATCACGTTGTTTGTCCACAAACAGACGCTTGAATTGCACCCGCGCACCAACGAGCTGTTTGAAGAAGTGGCGCAGCGAATCGAAAGAGACGGAATCAATGCGTGGTTTAGCCTAGAGCCCAGCGAGTTGTTGGGTGATGAGGCTGAGCAATACCGAAAAGTGACCGACATCTTGGATGTATGGTTTGACTCGGGCGTGACCCACGCCTCGGTACTCGGGCAGCGCGATGAGTTGGCGTTCCCCGCAGATTTGTACCTAGAAGGTTCAGATCAACATCGTGGTTGGTTCCAGTCTTCCTTGTTGACCTCATCAGCGTTGCACGGACACGCCCCCTACAAAGGGTTGTTGACCCACGGGTTTGCGGTGGACGCCAAGGGCCGCAAGATGTCCAAGTCAGTGGGCAACGTGATCGCTCCGCAACAGGTCATGGATAAAATGGGCGCCGACGTGTTGCGTCTGTGGATCGCGGCCACCGATTTCACCAAAGAGTTGACCGTATCTGACGAGATTCTAAAGCGTACATCGGACGCCTATCGCCGCATCCGTAACACCTCGCGCTTTATGCTGGCTAACCTCAACGGCTTTGATCCGGCAACAGATCGTGTGGCCGTTCAGGACATGGTGGCCTTGGATCGCTGGATTCTGGCCCGTGCGAGCGTGATGCAAAACGAGATCCGTGAGCACTACATGAATCATGAGTTCTCAAGTGTTTACCAAAAGGTGCACAACTTTTGTGTCAACGAGCTGGGTGGTTTCTATCTGGATATCGTTAAGGATCGCCAGTACACCTGCAAAGCAGACAGCACGGCTCGTCGCAGTGCCCAAACCGCACTGTACGACCTGATCGAGGCATTCACTCGTTGGATTGCGCCGATCTTGTCATTTACCGCTCAGGAGATTTGGCAGGAGATCCCCGGACAGCGAGGCGCGTTTGTATTTGCGTCTGAATGGTACGCACTGGATGTCGATTACGCGGCAGATCTAAATGATGGCTTCTGGAGCGATGTATTGCGCACGCGCAACGCGGTTAACCAGGCCATCGAGGCGGCCCGAAACAACAAACAGGTGGGGGGCTCACTCGAGGCCGAAATCACAATTTTTGTATCGCCTGAACTGCGAGTTCGGCTCGAGCAGCTGGGATCAGAATTGCGCTTCACGACCCTGACCAGTGCGGTCGAGTTGGCGGACATTCAGGCTGCAGACACAGCGGCCTTGATGAATGAGGTGGGCGATATCGCTGTCAGTGTGGCCAAGGCCCAAGCGACGAAGTGCGAGCGCTGCTGGCATCGGGTGCCGGATGTCGGTGTCTCTGCGGATCATCCCGAAATTTGTGGACGCTGTGTTAGTAACATCGATGGCGCCGGCGAGACCCGTCAATTTGCCTAACGCCAGACGTCTGGGCTGGGCGATTGCGATTGCGATCGTGTTGCTTGATCAGCTCAGCAAGGCTTGGGTGCTCGAGGCGTTTCAGATTGGCGAGCGCCTCAACGTGTTGCCGGTCTTTGATTTGGTCAGGGTGCATAACTATGGCGCCGCCTTTAGTTTCCTAGCCAGTGGCGACGGATCCCAACGCTGGTTTTTGTTGGTCGTGGCTGTGGTGGCTAGTGTGCTGATCCATCGTTGGATGGCGGGGGCAAATCGGCTGACTTTGATTGCCCTGGCACTGATTTTAGGGGGCGCGATTGGTAACGCGATTGATCGAGCCCTGTTGGGGGCGGTCACCGACTTTTTATTGTTTTATTACCAGCGCTGGTACTTTCCGGCCTTTAATTTAGCCGACTGCGCCATCACCCTAGGCGCAGCAGGCATGATTTTAGACAGCATTTTGGAGTGGCGACGTGAGCGAATTACCCATCGGACCTGATACTCAGGTCACCTTACATTTTGCGATCGAGTTAGACGATGGAGCTTTGGTTGACAGCACCTTCAATAAAACTCCAGCGACCTTTGTGGTCGGCGATGGCAACCTGCTACCGGGCTTTGAGCGCGCCCTGTTCGGACTAACCGTGGGCGCTGAAGAGCGCTTGCCGATCGCCCCTCAAGACGGGTTTGGACAGCCCAACCCAGACAATATTCAGCGCATGCCCAAAGACTCGTTCGCCTCGGATACGGATTTGACGCCCGGCATGATGATGTCATTTGCCGATGCGAATGGCAGCGAGTTGCCCGGCGTGATTGATCGCGTGGAAGGCGATCAGGTCTACGTCGATTTCAATCATCCGTTGGCCGGCCGAGCGCTGACCTTCAAGGTCGCTATTTTGGCGGTTAACCCGGCGCCTGAGGCCATCCAGTGAAGATAGAGCTGGCCAACCCCCGTGGCTTTTGCGCTGGCGTTGACCGGGCGATTGAAATTGTAGATCGCGCCATCGATGTGTTCGGTGCCCCGATCTACGTTCGACATGAAGTGGTGCATAACCGCTATGTTGTCGACGGTTTGCGGGACCGTGGCGCGGTATTCGTTGAAGAGCTCGACCAAGTACCCGACGGCGCCACCGTTATTTTCAGCGCGCACGGCGTCAGTTCGGCTGTTCAACAAGAAGCAGAGCGACGCGACCTCAAAGTGTTTGATGCGACATGCCCCTTGGTGACCAAGGTGCATATGGAAGTGGCCCGCTATGCTGACAAAGGCTGCGAGTGTGTCTTGATCGGTCATGCCGGCCATCCCGAGGTCGAGGGCACACTAGGCCGTTACGACACCTCTAAAGGCGGTCAGATTTACCTGGTCGAAACCCCTGCAGACGCCCGTGCCCTCAATCCCCGTGATCCGACTCAATTAGCCTATGTTACGCAGACTACCTTGAGCATGGACGATACGGCTGAGGTGATTAACGCGCTGCGTGAGACCTTCGAGTACATTACCGGACCGCGTCGAGACGACATCTGTTATGCAACCCAGAATCGCCAAGATGCGGTGCGGGGTCTAGCCAGCTCAAACGATTTGGTGCTGGTGGTGGGTAGCGTCAACAGCTCCAACTCCAACCGTCTGCGCGAGTTGTCTGAGCGCGAGGGGACACCGGCGTATCTGATCGACAAAGCCGATGATTTGCAAAGCGACTGGCTTGCGGGTGTCAGCCGTGTCGGTGTGACTGCCGGCGCATCGGCACCGGAAGTGTTGGTGCAAGGGGTCATTGATCGCTTAAAACAACACGGCGCCAGCGAGGTCGAAGAGCTCGACGGACGTCCCGAAAACATCACCTTTAATCTGCCCAAAGAACTGAGACTTTTTGACGCCGGGTAGTGTGATGGGGTTTGCATAAAGCGAGTTTTTCGACCGCTCGACCAGTCTTGTTGACCGTTGGTACTAGTCTCTAGTTCTGAGGGTCAACATCTAATCCATGGTTTCCTCATACGCTTGTGAGGTAAGTCCATGTATTTCATCCACCGCGGGTTCACTCTGCTAGAAAGCATGATCGTCATGGCAGTCATGGCGATCATCTTGTCCTTGGCTGTCCCATCGATGGTCGACTTTCGCAGTGCTTCGCAGGTGGATGCCGTGCAACGTAACTTGATCAGCGTCATGAACACAGGCCGCAATCTGGCCATTAACAACGGGGCTCGGGTCTCGTTGTGTGGATCCTCTGACGGGGTGCATTGTGACGGCGTGTGGAATCAATGGTTGCTGTTTACCGGCGATGTCCCTGCCAGCACCATCGCAATCACGCCCATCCAGCGCGGTGACGCGGGCAATACACCGCTTCAAGCGGATGCGACTAGCGTAACTTGGCAACCCACGGGTGAAACCAACACCAGTCTGCAGATCGATCTTTGCACACCCGATGCGGATTCACGGCGGTTTGTCAGCCTGTCGCAAATTGGCCGGCCCCGCGGCTCGCTTGATATGGACCGCGACGGCATTCACTTGATGCCTAGCGGCAGCTGCACATGAGGCAGCGCGGCGTCGGCCTGATCGAAGTGTTGATCGCGCTACTGGTTACCAGCATCGGTCTGCTCGGCTTTGCATCGTTACAGGCAGCCAACTTAAATGTTGGTGATACGGCGTGGTCGCGCAGCTCCGCCACCGTCTTGGCGGGCGATTTGATCGACCGAGCCCGAATCAATCGTCAGCAATTCTTATCTGGTGGGTACGATCTGGCGTACGGGGCGTCCCCCGGGGTTCCCAGCAACTGTCGCAGCGCAAACTGCACGCCGGCTCAACTTCGGGTGTATGACTTAGATCAGTGGTTACAGCAGCTGGCGCAGTCGTTGCCGGACGGGCAAGGGCAGATTCAGCGTGACACCAGCGTGACGCCGGCGGTGTTGATTGTTCAGGTGCGATGGTTTGATCGATTGCAGCAGGACACGCAGACGCTAGAGCTCAGGGCTCAACTATGAAACGAGGATTCTCGCTCATCGAATTGATGATCAGTTTGGTCATCGGCAGCTTTTTGATGCTGGGTGTCTTCAACGTTCTGGTCGGGGCCAAACAAGCCTATCGTGTTCAGGATGAATTGAATCGCACCCAAGAGAGCGCGCGCTTTGCGGCCGAGTTTATCGCCCGGGATATGCGGATGGCAGGTTTTCGAGGATGCCGCGCCGCCTTGCCGTTAACCTTGATGGTTAACAACGCCGCCACTGACTGGCGATTTAATCTGAACCGACCCCTGAATGGGTTTCAAGGCGTCTCGAATTATCCTGCGCAACTCAGCGATCCGTTTTCGAACGCTGCCCATGACCCTGATGCCATTGCGATTTTAACCGTCGATGATTCTCGCACACGCGCGATTCAGGCAGAGGCAGCAGGGCGGTTAACGCTGGCCAGTCAACACGATTACGCTCAAGGCGAGGTGCTGCTGGCTGCGAATTGCGAGTCCGGCTCGCTGTTTCAGGTGTCCGCAGATAACAGCGGGACCACCACGTTACGGCACGAGGTCTCAGCCGGATTAAATCCTGGCAACTGTGCTAATCGATTGGGGGGCAATTGCGCCACGCCGGTGCCTTCGGGGATTGATCACGGTGGATCGGTCATGCCGCTACGTGCTCGTGCTTATTACTTGTCTGTTGATTTGAATGGCATCCCCGGGCTGTATCGCGCCCAAGTTCGCGCAGGCGGCGTGGTGGACCGGGATGAGCTGGTCCCAGGGGTCGAGGATATGCGGGTGCTATACGGCCAGGACTTGGACGGTGACGGCATCCCCAACCGCTACTTCCGTCCCACTGATACTGGATTTGATCCCAATTTAGCTGTCAGCGCCCAAATTATTTTCTTGGTTCGCACATTGATTCAGCCTGATGCCCAGGTAAAGCCCTATCGGTTTGATGGTGTCGATTACACCCCCAGCGATGGGCACGTGCGACGCGAGGTGCGCATGACCATTGGCCTCAGGAATCGCTTATGAGAGCGCAGCGCGGCAGTGTATTGATTGTCAGTTTGGGCATTCTGGCGGTGTTGACGCTGATCGGACTGTCTGGAGCCAACACGACCACGTTGGAAGAGCGCATGGCGGGTAATTTCCGCGATCAGCGAGTCGCTTTCGAGTCGGCTGAGGCCGTGCTGGTAGATGCCGAACGCTGGGTCGAGGAGAGCGATCTGCTACCGATAACAGGCTCGGCCTGCATCGGTACTGAGTGCTTTGATGCCAGCTGCAGCGCAGGCTTGTGTTTCAGTGGAACCCTCGCGAACACCTTCAACCTGTGCAATCACCAAGACCCGTCGGTGCCGGTTTGGGATCGCGATAACCCGTTGGATGTCTGGAATGACGCCACCAAGCATCGGCAGGCAGCCGCCAGCGCTCAGTTGCAGGGCTCTCAGGGCGGGGGACGCTATGTTGTCGAGTTTATGTGCTTTTTACGGCTAGATCCGGCTGCACCCATCTCTGCCGAACTGCATGGATCGTCTGCCTTTTTTCGTGACTACGCTGAGGTTTATCGAATCACTGCGATGGGCTTTGGCGCGACACCCAATGCACGCAGCTTGGTTCAATCCACTTATCGAAAGGTGCGCTAGATGAAACGCTACTGGATTCCCCTAGCCGTGACGCTGGGCGGCATCTTGCCCGTCCATGCGGTCAATACCAGCTCGGACTACCGTGCATTGCCGGCGGTACTCAGCGGAACCGGCACTCCTATTGTCATGCTGGCGATGAGCCAAGACCATCAACTCTTTTATAAGGCCTACACCGATTGGGACGATTTGGATGGCGATGGGCTGGGCCAAGCAGAGACGACGTACACACACAGCGTTGAGTATTTCGGCTATTTCGATCCGGACAAGTGCTACACCTATAACGCCGTCGACGAGCTATTTGAGCCTGCGGCGTTAACCACGGATCGTTACTGCTACAGCGCCAATCAGTGGGCAGGCAATTTCTTAAACTGGGGCACGACCACTCGAATCGACGCGGTTCGAAAAATTCTTTATGGCGGCAGTCGGGTCGCTCAACGTAGTAATGGCGAGTGGGTATTCGAGCATCAGTGGCCCGATGCGATCTCGGAGTTGCCGGCCAGGACGGTGCTTGAGCGCACCTACCTGCCTAACGATGCCCATAGTTTTGCCAAATACTATGCGGGGCAAGATTTGGGTGGCGGCGTGAATGAGCTGTCTCGCCTAACGCCTTACTCGCCACCGCTCAGTGGAAGCGCTGATGATGTCGGGATCACCTTGTGTAACACCACCGATCAAGCCAGCGGGTTGTCCCAAAATGCCACTCAGCCCCCCCGATTTGCGATGGCTCGGGGCAACCATGCCTTGTGGGGCGCGAATGAGCGTTTTCAGTGTCTGTGGAGTAGCGATTCGCGATTGACGGGTGCGCGTGGCACTAACGATAACGACCCGGCCATCAGCGGAATTGACGCCTCGGATGATTCACCCTCACGTACCGGCCATTCAACCAACCAAGATTTTATCGTTCGAGTCGAAGTGTGCAGTGCTGGGCTCATCGGTAGCGAGCGGTGCAAGCAGTATCCCGATGGAACCCTGAAACCCGTCGGGCTGTTGCAAGAGTACGGTGATGACGACCGAGTGTGGTTCGGTTTGATGACCGGCAGCTACCGTGCGAATAAGTCCGGCGGTGTCTTGCGCAAGAATCCCGGCAGTATGAGCGACGAAGTGGATGTGGGTGGCAGCGGGCGGTTTTTAGCGTCGCCCAGCGCAGGCAACATCGTGACGGCCTTGGATTCGATGCGTCCCTATGGATACGACCACAGCGATGGCCGATACAACGTCGGGGACAACTGCGCGTGGGGACGCAATAGTTTTAGTGACGATCAATGCCGAAATTGGGGTAACCCCCTGTCCGAGATTGTCTTGGAGTGTTACCGATATTTAGCCGGCGCCTCGGCCACCAGTGCTTTTGCGTCAGATGACGCGCTGCTGCCTAATCTAGACGCGGACAGCCCAATCCGCGACCTGGTCAGTGCCAGTTGGAGCAATCCACTGACCGAGGCGAACAGCTGCGCCAAGCTCAACGTGATTGCCTTTAATGCATCGACCAGCTCCTACGACACGGATCAGCTGAGTGGTGTCAGTGATCTGAATACGACCCAAAGCGCGAATCAGCTGACGGATGTGGTTGGCACAGGTGAAGGCATCCATGGTCAGCAAGCCTTCGTGGGTCGCGTGGATAGCAATAATGACGAGTTGTGCACCCCCAAAACCATTACCTCGCTGAGCGATGTTCAGGGCACTTGTCCGGATGCGCCTCGCCTGGAGGGCGGATACCAGATAGCCGGATTGGCCCACCACGTCAGTCAAACGGATGTGCGTCCGCCGGCCTCCCCAACTCAGGACGACTACCCAGGCGAGCAAACCATTACCACCTATGGGGTGGCTTTAACTCCAACACTACCCAAGGTTCGCGTGCCGGTTCCGGGCTCGTCCCCGCCAGCCTTTGTCACGATTTTGCCGGCCTGCATTAACACCAGCGTGGGCGGCAATTGTGGCCTGGTCGATTTTAAAATTACCCAAAGCTATAGAGAGACGGCCGGGGTCGGTACGGGTGCGTTCTACGTGAATTGGGAGGACTCAGAGCAGGGCGGTGACTATGACCAGGATCTAGCCGGCGTTTTGAATTATTCAATTAGCAGCGCAGGCATCACCGTTGAAACCGACTCGTTTGGGCAATCCACACCGAATCGCATGGGCTTCGGTTTTATCATCAGTGGAACCACTCAGGACGGCTTTCATGCCTACAGCGGCATCAATGGATTCAATCGCTCCAACAGCGGGACGGTGCCGGATTGCTCCAACTGCAATGTAAACAATGCCTCGGTCAGTCACCTGTTCACCCTAGGCGACGCCAGTGCAAATTTGCTAGAACAACCGCTCTATTACGCGGCCAAATGGGGCGGATTCAGCGACTCTGATGGGGACGGCACCCCGAATCTGCAGGCGGAGTGGGATCGCAAAGACAACTCGACGGGCGCATTCGCTCCCGATGGCATTCCGGATAACTATTTCTTGGCCATTGATCCTTCACAGCTCAACGAGCAGTTGGCGTTGGTGCTAGAGGACATTATTAATCGCACCGCGGCAGGAACCGGCGGCGCGGTGGTGGCGAATTCCGTCAGCGGCTTGGGTGCGGTGTACCAAGCGTTGTATCAGCCGCAATATAAATCCGGCGATAAATCGGTCGACTGGGTGGGACTGGTTCATGCTCTGTTTATCGATGACAACGGGCTGTTACGCGAGGACAACGACCAAGACGGCCAGCTGGACGATTATCAAACGGATTACGTGGTCGATGTGTCCTATGACGAGCTCAGTGATGCTACCTTGGTGACTCGTTTCACCAGTGCAAACGGTGGCGCGACCTTAACCCCCGTAGGCTCACCAGTACCCTTGGATCAGCTGCAGCCAATTTGGAACGCCCGGGATCAGCTGGCGCGGATTGATAATCCTAGGGGTAACCGTACTTACACCAACCTGGCCTCCAGCAAGCGTTATTTATTCACCGCTGCCGGAGCAGGTGCAAACAATCTGATCGATCAAGAGGATGTGGTGCCCTTCGTTCCCACCACGTTTCGGGACAATCCGGCCATGAACCGCGCACTGAATCGTCCGTCGGGTGTGCCGCGCAGTGCCCTAATCAACTGGGTGCGTGGTTTTGAGGACGATCGATTCCGCTCGCGCACAGTCGATTTTCTACCCGACGAGGGCGATGAAGTGTGGCGCCTGGGGGATGTGATTCACTCCACACCAACGCCGGTCGGCGCGCCGAATGCAGGGTTCGATTCGCTGTATGGCGATACCAGCTATTTGGCGTTCAAATCCCAATATGCGAATCGCCGCACGGTCGTGTATGTCGGTGCGAACGATGGGATACTTCACGCATTCAATGGTGGATTTTGGAACGAGGCGCAACGCAAATTTGATACCGCATCGCCTGATGGGCAGGCCACTGAACATCCTCTAGGTAGCGAGCTATGGGGATACATCCCGTTCAATCTGCTGCCCCATTTGAAATGGCTGGTCGAGGAAGACTATCCGCATGTCTACTACGTAGACGGTCGCCCCACCGTGTTCGATGCGCGTATTTTCGACAAAACCGATGCGGATCATCCAGGCGGGTGGGGCACCGTTATGGCCGTCACCATGCGCTTCGGGGGCGGAGCCTACTTCGTCGACTGGGATGGAGTTGCGGGTAACGGGCCCGGCGGCAGGGATGAAGAATTGCGAATGCGCTCGACCTTGCTACTGTTTGATGTCACCAACCCCGAGCAGCCTCCCGAATTGTTGCTGGAAATGTCTGACGCGCAATTGGGTGATTTTTTCTTTACCACAGGCCAGCCCGCGTTGATGCAAAACCATCAACCTGGCAGCGGTGCAGATTGGAACAATCCAGCTACCAGCGAATGGAATTTGGTGTTTGGAGCCGGTCCTGACAGCCTCAGCAGTGGCACCCGCGCAGACCATGCATCGGTCTACGTACTGGATTTGAAAACCCGTCAATTCCGAACCGGCTTTTCACCCAAGGTATTGAGCGATGCGCCTGCCAGCTTTATCGGTGATGCGCGTGCAGTCGACTGGAGTCGGGATGGTGTCAGTGATGCTGCGTATTTCGGCGTGACCGGGGGCGATGCGATCAACGCAACTGGCGGTTTAAAGCGGTTGACGCAATCCGCTGAAGGCGCGTTTTCGGCGGATTCGATGCTACCGATTGCGTCAGGGCAACCCATTACGGCTGCGCCCAATCTGACCACGGATGATCAAGGCCAGCGATGGGTCCACGTGGGAACAGGACGCCTACTGGTTAGTGCGGATAACCAAAGTAGTGCCACTCAGGCGTTCTTTGGACTCAAGGAAAACTCGGAGGTTGACGCACAGATTACCCAATGGGTCGATGTGGGCGGAGTCGGCCGAGCCTCGGATGGCTCATTGACGCCTGCGACCTACGAGGTTGATGGGGATAGCGTGACGACGATTGATCAACTAAACGCCAAAATCGCCGAAAAGGGCGCATGGCGGCGTGCGATGAGCATCGACGGCACGCGTCCGTCAGGGCGAGTGATCGAGCCCGCCGTCACACTCGAAGACTTGGTGCTGTTTACTGAATACCAGCCTGATGGACTGCTGTGCCAGCCCAGTGGATCGTCTCGCTTGTACGGTCTGGATTTGGCGAATGGAGTGCGCCGAATCGACTCGGGATTGACGATCGACGATGGCAGTGAGGAGCCTGAATTGGTCGACAATATCGTGATTGGTTCGGGGTTGGCATTTAGCCCGTTGATTCACAACTCGACCGGTGAATTCGGTGGCAGTCAGGTCATTGTGGCTGACGATAAAGGCGGCTACACCTTCCAGTCGGTGCTGTTGCCAACGATTCAGGGCGGTCGTGAAAGTTGGAGGCAATTAACATGGTAAGCAAGGGATTTTCTTTGATTGAGTTGATGGTGGCGCTGGCCATCATCGCAGTGCTGGCCTCCATTGCGGTGCCTAGCTATCAGAACTACGTGCAAGAGGCACGCCGGGCGGATGCACAAATTGCTTTGGTACGCCTGGCCCAACAGCAAGAGCAGTTCCATTCAATCAACGCCAATTACGCGACCACCTTAGCCGCGATTAATGCCGCCAGTACCTCAGCCGAGGGGTTCTATACGTTGTCGCTCTCCAATACCGGCTGCACAGCGGGCTACGTCGGATGCTTTCAGGTAACTGCGACGGCAACTGCGGCGCAGGCGAGTGACACCTCCTGTGCGACGTTAAGCCTGGATCAGTCAGGTACCCGCAGCTCAACCGGTGGCGGATCCGATTGTTGGCCCTAACAAACTAGCGGCTGCCCCGAGGCGGATTCATCCACTCCATCCTCATCCCGATCCTGGGTTGTACGTGCGCGGCCATTGCGTGATAGCACCAGTCCACGTGGTTGCGCGTAGGGTGGGGCACACAGGGTCCATGTGCCGTTTGAGGAGCTCCCGTTCGGATAGAAAACAATCGGCGGAGGTCTGAACCCGCGAAATCGAGCGTAGTTCGTTTGTGCCACCGCAACCCCAGCAATTCGCCATTGCTGTCCGTTGCGCTCGATCTCGACTGCCTGATTACGCGTGATGGCTAGCTGTCTGGCCAACGAGGTCAGTGCGAACATCTCTTGTAAACCCTGACTGACTCGACTGCGTTCTGACTCGCCGTGAATACCGACCACCGCGCTGATTGACAATATGCCGATCAGGGATAAAACCACCAAAGATTCGAGTAGACTGTAGCCTGCGTTTTTCATACCGCATTGAAGCCAGCTGCTCGGCCGTTTGTGTCAGACAGATCCAATGCGAATCGTCAGATTAATCAGAGAGAAAGCCACCATGGCGTTTGAGTTGAATATCCATCTAGCCCAGCCAGAGTTTCGAATGGGCGACTTAGACTTTCAAACCCAACAAGTGATCGATATTGCCCAGGCCAGTGCCCAACAGGGTGCGGATTTGGTGGTGTTCCCAGAGCTTTGGTTGCCCGGGTATCCCGCCTTGGATCTGCTGTATCGCGCAGATCTGCAACCTCGAATCGAGCAGGCCATCGCGCGGATCGCTCGCGAGTTGCAAGATCAGTGTGCAGTCTTGCTCGGATATCCCCGTCCAGCGGCTGAGTTTGTTGGTCAAAACACGCCCGACGGTGTTGCTCGTCCCACGTTGTACAACTGCATTGGGCTGATTGCCGAGGGTGAAGTGCTCGGCGAGCACCGCAAGCGGGCGTTACCCAACTATGAAGTCTTTGATGAGCGGCGGTATTTTCAGCCCGGGGATCAGGCGACACTGGTTCGATACAAGGGCTGCAATTTCGGATTGTTAGCCTGCGAGGATGTCTGGGTTCCCGATCTGGTCGCAGAAACTGTTCAGGCCGGCGCTCAGGCTCTGCTGGTCGCCAATGCGTCGCCCTATCATCGGGGCAAGTGGGCGGAACGCGAGCAACGATTGGGGCAGATCGCTAAACAACATAGTGTTGCGGTGTTGTATACCAATGCGGTGGGCGGTCAGGACGATCTGGTGTTTGATGGGGATGCTCAGGCGTTCGATGCAAGCGGCACCCTAGTGGCTCGGGCTCCTTTGTTCCAAAGCGCAACGCTAGTGACACGCTTAACTCCGGACGCATTAATTGGGGAATCCATTGCGCCGCCCCCGGACAGCTGGGGCGAGGTCTACGATGCGTTAGTGCTAGCCACTCGAGATTACATACAAAAAAACGGTTTTCCCGGAGTGATCTTGGGATTATCCGGCGGCATCGACTCTGCATTGACCTTGGCGGTGGCGGTGGATGCACTGGGTGCTGAGCGAGTGACGGCGGTGATGATGCCGTATCACTACACCTCAGACATTTCTAAGGACGATGCGGCGGAACAGGCTCGCGATCAAGGCGTCGATTACCAAGTCGCCCCGATCGTGGATGCGGTCGAATCCCTTAAACATCAGATTTTGCCGATCCTGGGCGATCGACCACTGGGCACGACCATCGAGAACCTGCAGAGCCGCAGTCGCGGTGTGATTTTGATGGGGCTCTCAAATGCCACTGGCCGTCTGGTACTGACCACCGGAAACAAGAGTGAGTTGGCGGTCGGCTACGCCACGCTCTACGGCGATATGGCGGGTGGTTATAACGTGTTGCGTGATGTGCCCAAAACCTGGGTGTTTGAATTGTCGAAATACCGCAACACCCGCTCGCATGTGATTCCAACCCGAGTGATTGAACGTCCGCCTTCGGCAGAGCTTGCGCCGGATCAAGTCGATACGGATTCGCTGCCCGACTACCCCGTGCTGGACGACATTTTGGATCGTTATTTGGCCCAGCATCAAAGCCCGACTCAGATCATCGAAGCAGGGCATGAGGCTGAAGTGGTCGGGAAGGTCACCCGGCTGGTCAATATTGCTGAATACAAGCGACGCCAGGGCGCGGTAGGTCCGCGGGTCACGCCGCATAGCTTTAACCAAGACCGCCGGGTGCCGATCACCCAGCGATGGCATTGATCTAAAAGAAGGTTTCGGTGCCGCCGTCGCTGCGGCTCGGTGCCCGGATGTCGGCGTCCGCACGCAGTTTTTTCTCCGGCACTAACGCAGGATCATTACGGCGCGCTTGGGTAAATTCCAACACTCGCTCATGCAGCGCGCCGCTCTCACCGAACAGGCCAAAGCTGCTTCGATTTAACCAGTCGGGCTCGCCCTGACTTAGTAGCGCGGGATACTCATACCCTTGATCTGTGGCGATGACGTATTGCGGATAGTTGTTCGCCAGGGTGGCCAGCGCGCGTTGCGCAAGCTTGGGCTCGCCCAACGCGTCTGCTGACAGCGCTTTGATCACCAGCGCATCGATGACCGCCGGTGAGCTAGGAAAGTTGTCGATCACCACGCTGGCGCGGTTGGCGGCTGCAATCCAGGCCGCTCGCTCAACATAATAGGTGGCGACTTCGATCTCTTGTTCCGCTAGTCGCTGGCGGGTGTAGATCAGGCGCAAGCGTGCATCGGTGATGTACGGGCTGTCGGGGTATTCGCGAATCAGACGGCGAAAGTCCTGTGCGGCCTCCAATAAATTCGTTGCGTCGCGATTGTAGTTGTTACCAGGCAAGAATCGGCTGACGACAGTGAATCCCTCTTGGAAGCTGGCAAGGCCGCGTAAGTACAGCGCGTAGTCCGCGAACTCATCTTCAGGGTTCAAGCGCAAAAAGCGATCCGCACTGGTGCGTGCCAAGGCTTCATTGCTTTGCTTTAAGTAGGCGTAAACCGTCCACAGCTGGGCGTTTCGAGCGTATGGGCCGAACGGAAAGCGACTGTCGATCTCTTCGAGCGAGTCGATGGCCTGCTCCCAGCGGCTGGCATTTAAGTGCCCAATCGCGGTTTGGTACAGATCGTCCTCGCTCTCGCGGGCCGCATCACGCAGGGTAGAACAGCCGGCTAATAACAGCACAGCCATCAAAGACATTAAATATTTTGGCATTTAGATCAGTTCACTTTGTTAACCTTGGCTATTCAAACAGAAAAACGTCACGCGGGGCAGTCTTTTGGACGACACAAGCATGGAAGCGATTATTCCAACTGAATTAAGTGGTCAGCGAGTGGATGCGGCGGCAGCGACGTTATTTCCGGACTTCAGCCGATCTCGCCTCACCAGCTGGATCAGAGAGGGGCGGATGACGGTGGACGGCGAGGTCCTAAAGCCCAAGTTCAAGGTGTTTGAGGGGCAGGTGTTGGCCCTTCAGCCGGGTGAGCAGGCCGAGACCAACTGGATCGCACAGGATATAGACGTGCCGGTGCTATACGCGGATGACGACATCATCATCGTCGACAAGGCAGTTGATCAGGTGGTGCATCCGGGGGCGGGCAACCCAGATGGCACACTAGTGAACGGGTTGCTGCACCATTTCCCAGAGCTAGAAAGCATTCCTCGCTGCGGCATCGTTCATCGAATCGACAAAGACACCACTGGGCTGCTGGCCGTCGCACGTTCCGAGCGGGCTCACAAGTCCCTGACTCGGCAGCTACAGGATCGCTCGATGGGCCGCGAGTATTGGTGCATTGCTCTTGGCGAGATCCGTTTCTCGGGTCATATCGACGCACCCATTGGACGCCACCCTAGCCAACGTACACGCATGGCGGTGGTCGGTTCTGGCCGGGCGTCCCTGACCCATTACGATATTGTTGAGCGTCATCCGGGTGCAACCGAGCTTAGCGTTACCCTGGCCACGGGCCGCACCCATCAAATTCGTGTGCACATGGCCCATCTGGGTCATCCACTGCTGGGTGATCCGTTGTACGGTGGTAATCGGCCGCTGCCTTCCACCGTGCCCCAGAAATTAAAAGATGCCCAACAAGGGCTAAAGCGCCAGGCGTTGCACGCTCAACGCCTGTCCCTGATTCACCCTGGCGATAACGAGTTGTGGAGTTGGGAGTCTGAGTTACCGGATGATCTGGCCAATCTTCAAGAGGTCTTGGACTCGCTGTGATCGAATTAAATGTGCCCCGTGGCGTTCGTGGCGTGATGACCACCCGTGAAGGTGGCATCTCGAAAGGGATGTACGCCAGCCTGAACCTGGGCAGTCACGTCAATGATGATCCGGCCCGGGTCGAGCACAATCGAGCGCGGTTGCAGCATCAGTTAGGCGTTCAGTTGGCTTGGATGAATCAAGTGCACGGGACGGATTGCGTTTATCGGACCGGCGTATCGATGGTCCCCACAGCAGATGCTCAGTGGACCGATCAGCCGGAAATCGCATTGTGTGTCGGCGTCGCGGACTGCTTGCCCGTGGCCTTGTTCAAAACCGATGGGTCTGCTGTGGCGGTGGCGCATGCTGGATGGCGTGGATTAGCTGCGGGTGTTTTGGAAAATGCAGCAGAACCCATGGGCGGATCGATTCAGGCCATCATGGGTCCTTGCATCGGCGCAATGCAGTTTCAAGTCG
>CBFHLC010000031.1:0-24983 GCA_965656605.1 Litorivicinus sp.
CCTACGGACTCTTTCGAGCCGTCGGGCTTGCGTAAATTGACCAGCAAAATGCGGTGTGCTTCGGTGATGTCGGCGTCGCTTAGGGCGAACATCCGACGCAGGCTCAGCAAGGGCACCAAGGTGCCTCGCAGATCAATCAGCCCCAATACATGCGAGCCGGCCTGCGGTACTTGAGTGATGTTGTCTGGGACCCTGAGGGTTCCTTCGACATCCATCAAATCAAACGCGTATTCCTGATGATCGACGGTGAAGCTGACCAGCTGGTCAATATCATCGTCCTCGTCCGCATCGCCGTTAAGCACCTCGGACAAGCCCGTGGGATCGCCAATCTGTGCTGCTTGGGACACCACTTTTTGGAATTCCTGCGAGATCAGTTGATTCACGTTCAGGATCTGAACCAGGTGCTCGCCTGCTTTGAGTACGCCATTGAGAACATCTGAATCGACGTTGGATTGCACGGCGGACGAATGGTCAATCTGATCAGTGGTGGCATTCACCACCTGCATGACACGATCCACCACCAAGCCCACCGGGCTGCCGGCGTCAGTTACTACCACGCGTGTCGCGTCGTTGTGTTCAACCGCCTCTAAATGCAGGATTCGACGTAGGTCGAGAACCGGCAAAATAGTGCCACGTAGATTCGCCAGCCCATGCAACGCGCCGGGGGTTAGCGGAACTTCAACGGTCTGCGGCAAGCGGATGATTTCCGACACCTGAGCCATTGAAAACCCGAACACCTCATCGCCTACCTGAAAGGTTACGAACTGCAAGCTCGTATCCTCTTCAACGGCGCTTTCAAGATCGCCTATCTGCATGTTTGACATAGGTTTCTCCTGAGTTACGCGCTTTGCAGCTCGTCCGCGATTGAAGCGATTTCTTCAATGGCTGCAGCTAATTCCTCGGCACCTTGGGCTTGCTGACGAGCAGCAGTCGAGGCTTCTTGCGAGTTGTTAGCGGCTTGCTCATTGGCGGTCGCAATTTGCTCCATGCCTTGCTTGGCTTGAGTAACGGCGGCCATGATTTCACCCGCTGCTTCTGCGATCTCTTGGTTGCCAGACAGGACTTCGTTTGACATGGCTTCAACCGTGTTGAGATCTTCGGTGCTCTTGGATGCTTTTTTGACTTCTTCAGTGCTGTTCGCGGCGACTTCGGATAGATCGTTCCGTACCCGGACCACTTGGTCTTGAATGCTCTTAACCAGGTCTTTAATCGAATCCACGTTTTCAGCCGCATCGTCAGCTAAGCTCTGAATATCGCCAGATACCACCGCGAATCCTTTGCCGTATTCGCCTGCACGCGCTGCTTCGACCGCTCCGTTGACGGCTAGCATTGCGATTTTGACGCTGACAGTACCGATCGCTTCACCGACTTTGTCGATTTGGCGAGCCATCTGCTCTACTTCGTTGATTTCTTTGAGGTTGGCGCGGCCCGCGTCCAGTGCGTTGTTGATACCCGTGACCATTTCGCCAACCAAGGCTTTGTTTTCAACAATCAGCTGGACCACTTCAGTGGTCACTCGAACGCCTTCGTTTGTGCGCGCGTTTGCCATATCAACACCACTCTCGATCTGGTTGATACCAGCGACTGCTTGTTCTACTGCGGTTGAAGCTTGCTCTGCTCCGCGTGACACCTGACCGATGGCGGTCATGATCTCGGTTGATGAGCGGTTGATCTCCTCAACACTGGCGCTGAGTTCCTCAGCACTGGCAGCGACTTCCTCAGAGCTTTTCGAGATGTCTGTCGAGGTTTTCAGCTCGTCAGATATGATCTCGAGGCTTTGTGCGGCCTGTTCGGCTCCGTTCAGGGCTTGACCTTGTTCGTCTAGGGTCTTGACCACTTGTTCAACCGCCGCAGATTGTTCTTCGGCGGCGGCTGCGATCGACTCAGAGCCTTTTTGGGCTTCGATAGCCGCAGTGCTCATTTGAGTGGCGGCGCTGCCTAGATCCAAGGCGCCTGAATAAACTGTCTCCATCCGTTCTTTGATGACAGAGAGCTGTTCTGTGATGGTGCGGCCTTTTTCGGCTTCCTGCAGCGCAGTGTCTGCAGAATCCCTAACCGACTCAGAAATGCCTTGCGTTTTGGCCTGAATGATTTCGATTTGTTTGGCGATGTCAGAGGCGTTGCGTTCTGAGGTTTCAGCGAGCGTTCGAACGGTGTCAGCGACAACCGCAAAGCCCTTGCCATGCTTGCCTGCACGACCCGCTTCGATGGCGGCGTTAAGTGCTAGCAAGTTGGTTTGGTCGGCGATCCGCATAACCTGTTTGACGGCTTCGTTGATCTTGGAGGCTTGCTCGCCCAACTCGTTGACCATGACAACCGATCCAGCCTGACGTTCGCTGGCGCTCGCTACGTTAGCGACCAATCCACCGATGTCTGTGCCGATACGATCGGCCAGGCCTTGTAGTGTCTGAGTCTTCTGTGTGGCTTCGTTTGCCAACTCCGACTGACGCTCTACGCGGTTGTTAATTTGAGTCATCGCAGCCAGCGACTCTTGCGATGCGCTAGATGATTGCGAAGCGCCTGCTGCAATTTCGTTCACTGCAGTGCTCAGTTGGTCTCGAGCGGTCGCGGCTTCCGTAACGCCGCTAGCCATTTGGACCGCTGCTGAAGCAATTTTTTCGGCAGCTTGTTGTTGTTTAGCGAGCGTTCGGGCTTTGCGGCGTTGCTCTTCAGCGTCCCGCTTAGCTCGTGCATCCACTTTGCTCGAGGCAGCATTCATATCATGCTCCGGCGAGACGTTTTTCATAATTCCCATATAGGTAGGCTCCGGGGTTATTCTTCTTCATTCCTGTGTTTGATGAGCAATCGCCGGGTTAACCCCTGCGAGCGCCTATACAAGCTAGACCGGTAAAATTTGAATGGGAGCCGTGGGGTACAGGTAAACCGGACTAAAACCGCTGAAAGCTCCCGATTACGCTGTGTGGCGAAGTACAATGGGTAGGAAGATGGGACCATCAGTACGACGTGCCCTTTTGATTTGGGTGAATGTTTTTTATTGCACTAGGGTTAGGCCATGGATGAAAAATGGATGCGCATGGCGCTGGCTCAGGCCCAACGGGGTGGAGAGCTAAACGAGGTGCCAGTGGGCGCGGTCGTGGTAAAGGATGACCGAGTCGTGGGTGTAGGCTTTAACCAGCCGATTCGCGAGATGGACCCCACCGCACACGCCGAGGTGGTCGCGATGCGCGATGCCGCCAAGACACTGGGGAACTATCGACTGACTGGGTGCGAGCTGTACGTCACCCTAGAACCCTGCGGTATGTGCGTGGGTGCCATCGTGCATGCCCGCATCTCAAAAGTGGTGTTTGGCTCACACGAGCCCAAATCTGGGGCATGTTTCAGTCACCAGCGTGGCTTCGAGCACACTTGGTTGAACCATAAAGTTGAGGTCTACGGAGACGTTTTGCCGGACGAGGCAGGGCGGTTGATGTCTGACTTTTTCGCACGGCGTCGCCGAGAATCCAGCGACGCACGCAAGGCCTTAAAAGCCGGTTAATCCGCCAAGCAATACACGTGATAGGCCTCGGCATGGTATTGGTCCACGGCCGTGCCGCAGTACTCGGCGTCTGTAGGTAGCGCGTCGCCAGAGCGAGTGACTTTCAGTTTTTTGACTTCACGTGGGGCACCGGGATCGGTGTCCACTTCAACCCAAACCCATAGCTCTTTGGCATTAGTCATGAAGCTGGTGTAGATAAATGCATGCTGCTGGGTGATCTCGATCGTGCGCGGCTCGCCATGCGGGTTCAGTACAAATTTGTGGACCGTCTTCATGTTATCTCCTAGTTTTCGCGCAAATCAGCAAGCAGGCTGGCTTGGCTGTCCTTGAGTAATAGTGCGTTGTAATAGTTACGAATATTGTCCACGTAGGCAACGGCTTCGTTGCCGCGGGCACGGCCGTGCTTAAATCCCATGTTGCGCTGTGTTTTTAGGGGTAGGGCGGCACGCACCTGCTCCCACTGATTGGGATCCCCGCCGTTTTCAGCGACGTATTTGCGAATGTCGCTGACATGGCCCCAGCCTAGGTTGTAGGCCGCTAGGGCCAACCAGGTGCGATCGGGATCTGGCACATCGTCCTCAAACCGTTGACGAATTTTGAGTAAGTATCCAGCACCGCCAAATATACTCTGACGTGCGTCCAGACGGTTGGTGACCCCCATCTCGCGGGCGGTGGGCTGGGTCAGCATCATCACACCGCGCACGCCGGTTGGGCTTTTTGCACGGCGTCGCCAGTGGCTTTCTTGATAGCCAATCGCAGCCAGCAACAAGGGGTCTTGGCCGGTCTCGATGCCAGCCGCGTCAAAATGCTTCCAATGGACGGATAAACGGTCCCGGATGTGTCGGTCAAAACTTTGCGCCGCATAGCCCTGTAGTGGCTGGCCCGGCAGATGGCGCACGACCACATCATCCAGCTCGCCACTGCGCTGGGCGCGAGCGATCAAGTTGTTGAGCGATATTTGCAAAGGTTTCGAAATGTCCCGCCCCAACCCCCACGCCAAGGGGATGGGCTGGCCTATTGGCATCGATTCCAATTCCAAGTGCGCGGCCCTAGCCAGATCGAACTGAGCGCGCTGCACCAGTGCCAAAGGGGCTCGATCCTCTGCCACCGCGCGCATCAGCGAAAAAGCATCTTGATCAGGGTAGGGCCGTAATCGTCCGATCAGTGCCTTCTGACCTCGTGCAAATGCCAGGGCGCTTTCGGTGGCCGAGACCGCGACCGATGAAATGTCGAGCGTATCCAGTTCAGGCTGTGGAGCGTCGGGGTGGTAGACCAATACATATTGGTCATCCAGCAGGGCCTCACTGAAATGTATCAAGCTGCTCCAGCGTTGCAGGGTAGGCATCGAGACGGCGGCAAAGTCGGCTTGGCCGGCGGCTAGGGTCTCGACAATCAGGCGATCGTTATTCAATTCGATCAGCTCTAACGGGCGTTTGAGTTGATGCGCCAAGCGTTGAGCCAATTCTAAATCCAGTCCGGATAAGCCCCAAGGGCGATCCCAAAAGGTTGAGTTAGTCGGCTTTACGATCACGCGCAACGCATCCTCGGTCGAGACCGCTACCTTGGAAGTCTGGGATGCGGGTTCGCACGCGCTTAGTAGGAACACAAAAAAGAGGCAGAAAAGTCTCATAACCCTAGTTTAGCGCGCCCCAACTCAAATGTTTTTGTTATTATCCGCGCCTTGATTTTTCAGGAGTCGTTATGCGCGTCATTTACGGGCAGGAAGCCTATCCCACCTTTGAAATTGCTCGCCGTCTTCCCGGCGTTGATGCCAGCCAAATCCGAACTCAGTGGATCTACCTGATTGATGGGGACGCCAGTCTGGATGACGCCAAACTGGAACGACTTTTGAATCCGGCGGCCGCCCTGACGCCCTCATTGGTGGTCGGGCCTCGAATCGGCACTCGCTCACCCTGGTCCTCCAAGGCCACCGATATCTTTTATCGCGTGGGTCTGGATGTTCGACGGGTCGAGCGCGCCGTGGTGTTCTCGGCACCCTTTGATTTGGTGCCGCACGCCGATGCGCTACACGATCGTATGACCGAGTGCTGTGTCGAGCAGATCGACGCGCTGTCCGAGCTTTTTAGCACCGAAGCGGCCCGTCCCTTGGGCCGAGTCGAGCTGGGTCAGGACGGGATTGCGGCCTTGTCTGATGCCAATGCGCAGTTGGGCTTGGCCTTGTCGGCGGACGAGGTTGAATACCTGGCCGAGGCGTTTGGCGCGTTGCAGCGGGATCCGACCGACGTCGAGTTGATGATGTTTGCCCAGGCCAACTCCGAGCACTGCCGTCATAAAATCTTTAATGCCGATTGGAGTATCGACGGTAAAGTGCAGGACAAGTCCCTGTTCCGCATGATTCGCGATACCCATGCGGCGGCGCCTGAGGGCGTGATCAGCGCATACAGCGATAACGCAGCCGTCGTTCAGGGCTTCCAAGCCAATCGCTTGTGGCCTGACAGCGATGGGGTGTATCGCAGCCACACCGAAGATGCGCAAATGCTGATCAAGGTGGAAACCCACAACCACCCGACAGCGATCAGCCCATTTTCCGGGGCGGCGACCGGTGCCGGTGGCGAAATCCGTGACGAAGGCGCCACGGGCGCCGGCGCCAAGCCCAAGGCGGGTTTGACTGGATTCACCACCTCGCATCTGCGGATTCCTGGATTGGGTCAGCCGTGGGAGTCGCCGGAAAACAAACCCGATCGAATCGCAACTCCCCTGCAAATCATGATCGAAGGCCCGATCGGTGGTGCCAGTTTTAACAACGAATTTGGTCGCCCCAACCTGTGCGGCTACTTCCGTGACTTCGAATACCAGTCCTGGGGCTATCACAAGCCGATCATGCTGGCCGGTGGTTTAGGCACAGTGCGCCCCGAGCAAGCACTCAAAGATCCTTTTCCAGCCGGCAGCCACTTGGTCGTGCTGGGTGGTCCGGGCATGTTGATTGGTCTAGGCGGCGGCGCTGCCAGCTCAGTGGCCAGCGGCGATAGCAGCGCGGAATTGGATTTCGCCAGCGTGCAGCGGGGCAACCCCGAGATGGAACGTCGTTGCCAAGAGGTCATCGACGGCTGTTGGCGTCTGGGCGATGACAACCCCATCCTATTCATTCATGACGTCGGCGCCGGCGGTTTATCTAATGCTTTGCCGGAGCTTGTCAAAGATGGCGGCACTGGCGGTCGTTTCGATCTGCGCAAGGTGCTGATCGACGAGCCGGGCATGAGCCCACTCGAAATTTGGTGTAACGAAAGCCAAGAACGTTATGTTTTGGCGATTTCTCCCGAGCGCCTCGCGGCGTTCGAGGCCTTGTGCCAGCGCGAGCGTTGCCCCTATGCGGTGGTCGGTGAGGCCACAGACGAGCAACGTTTGGTGGTCGAAGATTCATTGCTGGGCGATACGCCAGTTGATTTGCCACTGGACGTATTGTTCGGCAAGCCCCCGAAGATGCATCGTCAAGTGGCTCGTCAAACACCCAGTTTCGAGCCGATCAATGTCGGTGACCTGACGCTGGATCAGGCTGCATTGAAGGTGCTTGAGCACCCCACGGTGGCGTCTAAAAAGTTCTTGATCACGATTGGTGATCGCACGATTACGGGATTGGTTCACCGCGATCAAATGGTCGGGCCTTGGCAGGTGCCGGTGGCCGACTGTGCGGTGACCTTGCTGGACTTTGATGGGGATGCGGGCGAGGCCATGAGCATGGGCGAGCGAACACCGCTTGCGATCCTTTCTGGCCCCGCCAGTGCGCGAGTCGCTCTGGCCGAGAGCCTAACCAACTTGTTCGCCGCACCTGTGGCCAGCCTGGCTGATGTGCGCATGAGTGCAAACTGGATGGCCGCTGCGGATCATCAAGATCAAGGGGCCGTGTTGTATGACACGGTTCAGGCCCTGTCTGAGTCATGCCAGAGCTTGGGTGTGGCCGTGCCCGTCGGCAAAGATTCGATGTCGATGAAGAGTAAGTGGGACCAAGGCGAGAGTGTCTCGCCGGTTTCGTTGGTGCTGACGGCTTTTGCACCGCTGGCTAGCGTTAAACACAGCCTGACGCCTGTGCTGGATACCGAGATGGAATCCCAGCTGTGGTGGATTCCTCTGGATACTCAGTTGCCGCTGGGTGGCTCAGTACTGGGACAGGTGGTCGATCAGCTGGGTGATACTGCGCCGGATATCAGCGATATGTCTCGCCTGACCGGATTGTTGCAGTGGTTGAACAAATTTCGTGATGCGCTGGGCGGCTATCATGATGTCAGTGATGGCGGTTTGTGGGCAGCCTTATGCGAGATGGCGTTCGCTTCGCGTGCCGGACTCGAGATCGCTTTGCACAAGCTAGACCCCTGGCAGGCGCTGTTCTCTGAAACCCCCGGTGTGGTAGTGCAGGTGCCGCTGACGCTGGCTCAAGAAGCCCGACGTAGTGCGGAAAAGCGTGGTCTGTTGGCCATTCACTTAGGCTCTTGCACTCGTGAGCACCAACGGATTCAGGTCACTCACGAGGGTGAGACCATTATTGACCGGCCTCGTGCCACGCTTGAGCGCCACTGGTCGCGAGTCAGCTACGAAATTGCAGCTCGCCGGGATAATCCCGAGTGCGCTCAAGAAGAGTTCATGGGGCTGATCGATGATCAAGATCCCGGCTTGACGCCCAAGGTGACCTTCGAGGCGATTTCGGCGCCTGCGGTCACCGGTACCCGACCTAAAGTCGCGATCCTGCGTGAACAGGGCGTCAACGGACAGATCGAAATGGCAGGTGCGTTTAGCGCAGCCGGTTTTGAGGCCGTCGATGTGCATATGCAGGACTTAGCTAACCATCCCGATCTGCTCAAAGATTTCCAAGGGCTGGCTGCCTGTGGTGGTTTCAGTTTTGGCGACGTATTGGGCGCGGGTGGCGGTTGGGCCGCGGGCATCCTAGAGGCGCCGGCTTTGCGTGATGCGTTCCAAGGCTACTTCGAGCGTGGCGATACCTTTACCTTGGGTGTCTGTAACGGTTGCCAGATGGTGTCGCGCTTAAAGGACATTATCCCGGGTGCTCAGCACTGGCCAGGTTTTATGCAAAACCGTAGCCGTCAGTTTGAGGCGCGCCTGGCCATTGTCGAGGTGATGAAATCACCGTCGGTTCTGCTGGATGGCATGACCGGCAGTCAGTTGATGATCGCGGTCGCCCATGGTGAGGGCCGGATCGAGCTGGCTCAAAGCGATCTGGATGCACTGAGTGCCAAGCAACAGACCGCGTTGCGTTACGTCGACAACTACGGACAGGCTGCTGAGCACTACCCGGTTAACCCTAACGGGTCGGTCGGTGGTTTGAATGGATTCTGCTCTGAGGACGGCCGGGTCACGATCATGATGCCGCACCCGGAACGAGTGACCCGCGTGCTGCAGCATTCCTACGCACCTAAGTCGTGGGGCCAGGGTGACGCGCCCTGGAGTCGTCTGTTCGACAACGCGCGGATCTTTGTTCAGTAACTACTCAATTGCAGGTAACGGTGGAACCCTGACTTCCACCTGCGCCTGCAAGACTTGAACGGGGCGGTGCGACTTTTGGCTTTCGATCCAAAAGACCAGGCGCGCTGGTGGCTCATCTTCTGGCCAAATCTGTTCAACGGATTGCGTGAAACGCCAGTGCTGGCGTTCCTCATCCCAGCGTCCCAATTGATAATCGATTACTGAGTGACTGGCTTGATAGAACACTCCTTCAGCGGGGCCGCCAGGAATTTTTCGATTTTCTGATCGAACTAGCCTAACCATGTGGGCCGTTAGGTCGTTCAGATTGTGCTTGAAGTCAGGTCCCGGCTCGAACGTCAGGTTAAATGCAGCTGTTTCGAAAAGTTTAGCCTTTAAAACGCCGACATCCTGTGGATTAGGTGTCTTGGGTTTGGTGCCTTGGAGTAGCCCCCTCCATTCTTGACCGTTTAGAAAGGCTTGTGGTGTGAATTCGGTGCCCCACGGATTGTTACGAATTAATTGTCGCTGGCGGCGATCGCTAAAATGGCGAGCAAAGGGATCCAGCCATCTCGTCGCGCGTCGCCAACTGATGTGCCACGCGATGGCTGCAATGGATTCGTCGGTGTCAATCCGCCCCAATACGATTGCGGGCCACACGATCTCATTATCAACCTCGGTTTGGAATATCTCTAATAACGAAACCTGATTAGAGCCTGAATCAAAATTCTGTGGTTGCGCACGCACGACCAAAGGTCCGTCGGCAGCTTGCACCGGGGTCGCTAACATTAAGACCGAAGCAAACCGGAGGGCGGATTTTTGGTATAGTCTGGCCATACCAATTAGTGTAGACCAATGCGTACAGATTTCTTCTCACATCGACCGCTGACTATTGATGTCACGCCGTCACGAATCGACCGTCCCAGCGTCGCATCAGATGTGGTTGAAGTGCGCGCGGTCCCTGCGGTTCGCGCGGTCATGCGTGATTTGCCGCCAGCCCAGCCCGATCCCGAATTGCCTCGTCAGGGCCAGCGTGCTCAGTCCGGTTACGCTCAGGTGGGATCGATGGATGATCAAGCGCCCAAAGTGATGGGGTTCGACGCCTGGGTCTGATTCCTTTTTTCCAAACCGATCCGCTACCCGAGTTTGGCCGTCAGGCAGATCCGGATGAGGCGGCGTTGGTCTTTGAATCGGGGCGCTGGTGCATGCGCCATCCGCAGCTTAAAAACCCTTTGTCGATCGACTTCGATGCCGGCGATTTGGCGCGTCGTGCACGTCAGGGTGGCGAGATGCTGGCCCGCGCCTGCGGTGCTAGCAAGGGGCTGAGTATAATTGATGCCACCGCAGGACTGGGTCGAGACTCGGTATTGCTGGCCTGTGCAGGGGCGCGGGTTACGGCGCTCGAGAATCATCCGGCATTGGCGTGGTGGTTGGTGCAAAACTTAGCAATGGCCCGCAGCATTCCTCACATTCAGTGCATCCAGGCGGATGCTACCCATTACTTGACCGAACACACCTGCGATTTGGTCTATCTAGATCCGATGTTTCCCCATCGCGACAAGTCGGCTGCGGTGGGAGGGGAGTCCAAGGTGCTTCAGGCATTTGCGCCGCCGCCCAGCGAGCTGGATGAGGCGGCCTTGTTTGACGCTGCATGGAACAGCTGTCAGTACCGCGTGGTGGTTAAGCGCCCGATCAAAGCGCCATTTCTGGCTGGCCGCGAGCCAGCTTCTAGTCTGAAGGGCAAAGCCGTTCGGTTTGATCTGTACGGCAAGCGCAAGCTGCCTTAGATCAAAAACTGGCGATCAATTTGAGCAAAACTGGCCAGCCAACGTTTGGCTGAGCGTTCGACTCTTTTACTCAGCTGGCCATCCACTAACACGCCGCTCTGTTCGAGCTGCTCGACAAACGCGCGATACGGTGCCAGGTTCAATACGGATAATTCAGAGCGCCCAGACAGCAGCAAGGCATCTCGCGCACGACTGCGGGCACTGATCACAATGTGCTCGACCGAGCTTGGCGGAGCGTCCATGCAGCTTTGCAAGACGCACAGCAGGCGCGTCACGTCGGCGACCACCGGCTCGGCCAAGGCAGCCAGCAAGCGATAGTCTTGGTTGGTCTTGGGGCCATCGAGATCGGCTGCCTTCAGTGCACGCTGGGCTTGTTCGAGCATGCCTCGATAGTCCGCAGGGATGTGCAGGCTTAGCGAGAATGCCGGCCAGGCTAGATCGAATAGGGATTTAATCCGACGTGGACTGGCCCCGCTCAGCTGGCCAATCGCCAGCAAGCCCAGTGCCATGGCGCGATGTTTGATAGACCCCGCGGCATACAGCAACTGGTCCCGGCCCTCGGGTGGAGCGTGGACAATCGGCTCGACCCCGGACTCGATTAGGTAGCCCAGTGCTTGTGCCTGCTCGACGTAATCCTTCTGGCTATCTAGGCCACAGGCCTGATCAAAGATACTGACCGCGCGATCTAGCTCACTGCGTCTAGCCCGATGGCCAGCAAAGCCTGGCAGCAGCAATCCGATTCTGGCGACTGGTCCCGCCGGCATCTGCGCCTGCCAACGTTGCAATAATTCCTCAGAGATCTGATCCAAGGTGTTGTTGGGTTCCAGATCAAACGGTTGGCCGAATCGGGTCCGTACGCGACCCAGTGGATCCGCGCGAAGCATTCGCCAGGCTTTAGGCAGATCCCCCAGGCTTTCTGTGGACTTTTGACTGCCCTCGAGCTCGGCTCGGTAGCCCTGCGAGTCCGGCATCCGATCGTACGCCAGCGTGACCGGCACGATCGCCAGTGGTGTGTGTTCGGCGCAGGCTAATAAATCCCGCACCAGTCCCAACTTTAAGGGGCGGCATTGCCCGTCGCGGCTTCGCCCACCTTCTGGGAAAATTAAGATCGGCTGTCGCCTGCGAACCACGCTGGATAAATAGCCTTTAACCGTCTGTTGATACAGCGGGTCGCCTTTGAACTGACGACGAATGAAGAAAGCACCGCCTGCGCGTAGGATTCGGCCGATGACAGGCAGATTTAAGTTAATCCCGGCCGCAATCACCGGTGGCGTCAGGCCTGCTCGGAATAACAGCCAACTGATCAGCAGATAATCCAGATGGCTGCGGTGGGTGACCAAATAGACAGGGACCCGATTGCCCAGCTCTTGACGCACCTGATGCAGGCCTTCGATATCGATGCCCTGATAAAAGCGTGACCAGAACCAGTTCAAGACGCCATCAAAGGTTCGCGTCATCGCGGGGCTGGGTCGGGCAGCTAGCTCTTTGACTAAACGCTTGACCCGCTTGTTATCGCTGGGGTGTTGCAGGTAGGGCGCCAGTGCTGGCTCGTCCAGCACTCGACGCTGAATTGCACTGATCGGGTCGGTCGCTGGGGGCACGCCTTGGTAGTACTGCTGACGGGGCTGGTCAGGATCCTGGGTGGCCAGTCCCAAACGAACGGTTGCTCGGCGGCCACGTAAAAGAATGCTAAGCAGGCGCCACAAGCCCTTGGGTTTGCGCGCCCAACGACCATTACCCAGCATCACACTGGCGGGAATGAATTCCCCGGCCGGGTTGGAGTCGGGGGTGCGTCCGGTCGCGGCACGAATCAGTGCGCGGCTGGCAGCGTCATCCGGAAAGGCCCGGATGGCAATGTCGGCAGGCCATTGGGCCAGTGGCAGGTCAAATAGGGCTTGGCCGCTCAATAGGGCGCCGGCACGGACCTTTTGGGTGTTGTTATCAGTCACGCGCGCTAAGATACCAGCATTCATCAGGATTGGATGCCGTATTGGATTGGGATCGTCTGCTGTGCCGTGATCGACGCGGCCCACAAAATATCTGGAGCACACAGGCTGACACCAGTGTTCGCAAGCAGTTTCATCGGGACTATGATCGCGTGGTGTTCTCGGATGCGTTTCGGCGCTTGTCTGCTAAAACTCAGGTGCATCCAATGGCCGAGAACGATCAGGTCCATGATCGTCTGATTCACTCACTCGAGGTCAGCTGCGTGGCGCGTACCTTTGGTATGCGTGTTGGCGAGTGGCTAGATGAGCAAGGCGAGCTGCCCAAGGGGGTTCATCCGGACGATTTAGGCACGGTCGTACAAGCGGCGGCCTTGGCCCACGATATCGGCAACCCGCCGTTTGGCCATTCAGGAGAGGAGGCGATCCGCGCGTTCTGGCACAGCGATGTTGGCCAGCAGTGCCTGACACCCCTGAGTCCTAACATCCAGGCAGAATTGAAAAGCTTTGAGGGCAATGCCCAAGGGTTTCGGGTGTTGAGTCAGTTGGATCCGAATCGCTTTGACGGGGGGATGCGCCTGACCGCAGCGACTCTGGGCGCCTTCGTCAAATATCCCTGGACCCGGGATGCCAAACCCGGCGGTAAATACGGTATCAACCACAGCGAATGGGAGCAGTTCAGTCAAGTTGCAGATCGCCTGGGATTGAACTCACTCAGTCGTAACTGTTGCGCTCGACACCCGCTGGTGTACTTGCTCGAGGCGGCGGATGATGCGTGCTACAGCGTGATCGATATCGAAGACGCGGTCGAGATGCGGGTGATCACCCATGCCCAAGCCAAAGACGTGCTGTTCGATCTGATTGATCCGGCCAGCCACCCCACGCTTGAGGGTTTAGATCAGCATCGGTTCTTGTACCGTGCCCGCGGTCTGATTATTGATCAGCTTGAAGACGCCATGCTTAACGGCTTTCAGCTTCAATACGAGGTCATCATGCGCGGCGAGGAGGCACAGGATCTGCTAAGTGCTGGCGATCCGCGGGATACGGTGCGCGTACTCAAGGCCTTCGCCAGTGAGCGGATTTATCAGTCCGATCAAAAACAGTTGCGTCAGGTAGACGCACACCAGCGTATTCACGAAATCCTAGAGGCGCTGATCGGTGCGCTGTACGAGCGGTATTTGTCGAATCGGCAGTCGCATGGATTTAGCCGGCAGGCCGTCACGGTATTGAGCGAGCTAAAACGCTCGCTGCCCGACAGCGATCTGCCGCTTTATACCCAATACCAGTTAGCGCTGGATCATGTCTCGGGCATGACCGATCCGTACTTGGTGGCGTTCCACGAGCGCCTACAGCAGTGGCTCTAAGGATTGCCACACAGCGTCCAGCAGGATGGGTTGGGCCTGTGCCGTGGGGTGCAGGCGATCCTCTTGAAACATTGACTCATCCAGGGCGATAGCTTCTAAAAAAAACGGCATCAGCTGCGCCCCCGTCTGTTCGGCCACTTCGGGGAATACCGCCTCAAAGGCTTGAACGTAGCGTCGTCCGTAGCTGGGTGGCAGGCGCATCCCCAGGAGCAGTACCTTCGCGTCGATCGCCTGGGCTGCATTCACCATTGTGGTTAAGTTTCGTTGCATCCGCTGGGTCGACAGTCCACGCAATCCATCGTTAGCACCTAGCTCTAACACCAGCACGCTGGGCCGATAGCGGGCCAAGTCGTCATTCAGACGTGCTAGTCCCCCACCGGTGGTCTCGCCGGAGATACTGAGGTTGATCACCTCGCGTTCATCCCCACTGTCCCTTAGACGATCTTGCAATAACCAGGCCCACCCTTGCTCGATCTCTAGTCCATAAGCGGCCGATAGGCTGTCGCCGAACACCATAATTGGGCCTTTTGCGATGGCCCAGGGCGATAGCAAGGCAAGAATCAGTAGGAAATAGCGCATGAATGCTCCCAGTGTTGCAGTACTCCAAGTGACCGACTTGGCTAAGCGGGTTCAACTTGAAGAGGAATCCCTAACCATATTGGAGACAGTCAACCTGACCATCAACCCCGGCGAGTCGGTGGCGATCATTGGACCCAGCGGTAGCGGCAAGAGCACTTTGCTGTCCTTGCTGGCCGGTTTGGATCAACCCAGTGCTGGCAGCATTCATTTGATGGGGCAACCCTTTGATTCGCTCAGTGAGGACGGCCGGGCCGAGGCTCGCGCGGGGAGTGTCGGGTTCGTGTTCCAAAATTTTCAGCTGTTGCCGGCTCTGACCGCGCTCGAGAACGTGATGCTCCCGCTGGAGTTGCAGGGGGCTTCGGATGCCCGAGAGCGTTCAGCGTTGTTGTTAGAACAAGTGGGATTGGGTCATCGAATGGAGCATCTGCCCGGCCGCCTGTCCGGCGGTGAGCAGCAGCGGGTGGCCATTGCCCGAGCTTTTGCGGCTCGCCCGCAGTTGCTATTTGCCGACGAGCCGACCGGTAACCTGGACGCCAAGAACAGCGAAAAGATTGAAGCCTTGTTGTTTGATTTGAACCGCGAATACGGAACCACTTTGGTGCTGGTCACCCATGACACCCAGCTGGCCGAGCGTTGCCAGCGTCGCTTGGTGTTGGACAACGGCACGCTCGAGGAAGTCCATGTTTAAGCTGGCGATCAAATTATTACGTCGGGATTGGCGCAGTGGGGATGCAGGGCTATTGGTCTTGGCGTTGGCCGTGGCCGTGGCCAGTGCGAGTGCGATTGGCTTTCTGGTGGATCGGGTCGAGCGCGCAATGCAATCACAGGCCGCCGAGCTAATTGGCGGTGATATCAAGCTGCGCGACGTTGAGGCCATCAAACCCGAGGTGATCCAGCGTGCTGACGAGTTGGGTTTGCGCACAACCCAGTGGATTCAATTTCCCTCTGTGGTCGCCAGCGAGGAGGACTTTCGCCTATCCGCAGTTAAGGTCGTCGAACCCGGCTGGCCGTTAAAGGGTGAGCCGCGCATCACGGATCAGCCCTACGGGGATGAGACCCCAGCAGACGGGAAAATCCCTGAACCGGGTCAGGTTTGGATCGATCCTCAATTAGCCACCGAGCTGCAGATTGGAGTGGGTGATTCGCTGGAAGTCGGCGCGATCGACTTTCAAGTGAGCCAAATCTTGGCGTTCGAGCCGGACCGGGGCGGTGGATTTTTCTCATTCCAGCCGCGGGTGCTGATGAATCTGGCGGATCTGGAAGCGGCACAAATCATCCGACCCGGCGCTCGGGTGCGATACCACCAAGTCTTTGACGGGCCGAACTGGCCCATCTTAAAGGCGGAGTTGGAAGCCAACCTGCAGCCTCAACAGCGCATCCGTAGCGGAGGCGAGGGCGGCAACGCCTTTGGCAATGCGATGGAGCGAGCCACCAGTTATCTGCGACTGGGCTCATTGCTGGCGATCATTGTGGCGGGCGTCGGTGTGGCGATGGGGGCGAACCGCTACGGCCAACGCCATCAAGCGGCGACGGCCTTGTTGCGTACACTGGGGCTGTCCAGTGCCAACGTATTTAAAGTTCACATCATCCAGCTAGGTGGATTGACGCTGTTGGGTGTCATTGGCGGTCTTATCATCGGGTTTGTTGCTCAATACAGCCTGATCGGTGTGCTCTCGGCACTTTTCCCCGGTGAGTTGCCGCCGCCAGGCACCAAGCCGATCTGGATGGGGTTTGCAACCGGTATCGCCGTGGCCATTGGTTTTGGCGCAGGCCCGATCATCCGTTTGGCTCAGGTGCCGCCCTTGAGGGTATTGCGCGCCGATCTGGGCGCAGCCCCGGTTGCCTTGTGGGTGACCTATGCGGGTGCGGTGGTATCCCTGGGCATTCTTATGGTGCTCTACACCGGCGACCTGCAGCTGACCCTAACCTTGGCGTTCGGTGGGGTCTTTGCGGTGGCGGCCATGGCGTTTTTGGCGGTGGGCCTGTTGCGCTCGCTGGGGGCTGCCCGGGGTATTGCAGGTCAGGCGTGGCGCTTTGGCATTTTGCATCTGGCGCGTCAGCCCAAAGCCGCGGCGGCTCAATTTCTGGCCTTTTCACTGACCCTAATGGCGATGAGTCTGCTGTTCTTAGTCCGGGAAGAGTTGGTCGGGCGCTGGCAGGATCAATTGCCTGAGGATGTTCCCAACTATTTTGTCCTGAACGTCCTACCTGAAGAGGTCCCTGACTTTCAGTTGTTCTTGGACGACAACGACATTGAATCCAGTCCGATATACCCGGTCAGTCGTGGACGGCTGACTCAAATCAATGGGCAGGACGTGACTGAGATCGTCTCGCCGGACGAGGATACGCCCGAGGCCTTGGAGCGTGATCTATCCCTTACTGAATCGGGGATCTTGGCCAAGGACAACCGTATCTTAGAGGGTCAGTGGCACGGGCAGGCCTCCGATGAAACCCTGGTGAGTGTCGAGATTGAAGTGGCCGAGGAGCTGGGCTTACAAGTCGGTGACCGCCTGGGCTTTACCATTAACGACCGGGTGTTTGAGGCGACCATTGGCAGTCTACGCAGCGTTCAGTGGGACAGCTTTCAGCCCAATTTCTATATGATTTTCAGCCCCGGCACGCTGGATGACATGCCCAGGGCGATTTTGACCTCGATGCGCATCGCCCCCGAAAAGCAGAGTCTGGCGCGGGATATGGTTCGGGCCTTCCCAGGCATCACACTGTTCCAAGTGGATGCGTTGTTGAAGCAAATCAGAACCGTGCTTGAGCGGGCCACGACTGCGGTGAACTTGGTGTTGGGCTTCGTGTTGGCCGGCGGCCTGGTAGTTTTGTGGGTTAGCGTCAACAGCACGCTGGACGAGCGCATCCGAGAGGGCGCACTGGTGCGGGTCCTAGGTGCGTCCCGAGCACAGGCACGAGCGGCGCAGCTGTCGGAGTTCGCACTGTTGGGTGGTTTGTCAGGGTTATTGGCCGCGGGTGGTGCAGAGCTGGGCAGCGTGTTTGTCTATGGCGCCTTGGGCGTGGATTGGGTGTTCCACTGGGGGATGTGGTTCAGTTTGCCGTTGGTCGGAATGGCGCTGTTAATCGTGGCCGGTTGGATTGGAACGCGCCGGGTCACGCAGGTGGCTCCGGCCGTTCTGTTACGTGAGGTCTAGTCTTTGTCCTCGCCTAGGTGAATCAGGCCGTACAGATCCACGACTAAATCCGGTACATCTTTGGCCATGCGCTCAACATTGGGCGTATCGGCCATCAGCTCGGCCATGTCTTCCTCTTCTTCAAAGAGTCCACTTAGAACCATTAAGGGAACCAGGGCTTGAGCGACACTGTCATCGTGGCCTTCAAACCAAGCGCCATCATCCGCAAATACTCGTTCTAGATATCCCACGGCCCATTCCTGTAGGGGATGGAAGTCTTCTTTGGGAGCTTCTAGCGGCGCAGGAATCCAAGGGGTGTCGCCGGCGGATAGTCGCTCGTCCAAGCGATTCGCCAGGGTTTTTGCGATCTCAACCATGTCGTCAGGGGGTGTTTCACCCCAGGCTTCTGTCGTGACTCGTAAGTCATCCCAAGGTGTGGGTGATGAGAGGTTAGCGCACACGTAGCCGTGCAGGCCGGGGAAGTCGAGAGCTTCTTCGGTACTCGCCGCAGCGTCGTCCCATTTAAGCCCGAGTTTTTTGATAGTCAGCATCGGCGCATTGCATAGGACAATGCGCCGCTTTGCAAGTCTTTATGCAGCGCTGAACTGACCGCCACAGGCACCGGCCCAACTAAGTGTGTTGTCCAGCATACGGTTGCTGAAGCCCCACTCGTTGTCATACCAGCTCATGATCTTGATCAGCCGGCCGTTGGCACGGGTCTGAGCCAGATCAACAATGCTGCTGGCAGGGTGGTGGTTAAAGTCAGTGCTGACCAGAGGCAGCGCGTTGGCGACGAATACGCCGTCTGACTTATCTGCCGCGCTAGACAGTACGCCGTTGATCTCTTCTACACTGGCTTCGACCTTTAGCGTGGCTGTTAAATCAACCAACGAGACGTTAATAGTGGGCACACGAACTGCCATGCCATCCAAAACACCATTCAATTCCGGCAAGACCAAGCCGACGGCCGCAGCTGCACCGGTTTTGGTCGGGATCATTGACTGGGTCGCACTACGGGCACGATACAAATCGGTGTGATACACATCGGTCAGTACTTGATCGTTGGTGTAGGCGTGGATAGTGGTCATCAGGCCGTTCTCGATACCAAACGCATCGTTCAATGCCTTGGCCACGGGTGCCAAGCAGTTAGTGGTGCATGAGGCGTTCGAGATGATCTGATGCTCGCTCGACAGCACATCGTGGTTAACACCATGAACCACGGTGGCATCCATGTCTTTGCCTGGTGCACTGACGATAACTTTTTTGGCGCCTGCTTCGATGTGCATGGCGGCTTTGGTGCGGTCGGTGAATAATCCAGTGCACTCGTACACCACGTCAACGTCCAGCTCTCCCCAAGGCAGAGCGGCGGGGTTGCGCTCGGTAAAGACTTTAATTAGGTCACCGCCGACTTTCATGTCGGACCCTTGGACGCTGACGCTCTTGTGGAAGCGACCGTGAGTGGTGTCAAATTGGGTCAGGTGAGCATTGATGTTGACGTCACCCAGATCGTTGATCGCCACGACCTGAATTTGGTCAGGCAGTTCGCGCTCGTACAGAGCTCGCATGATGTTGCGTCCAATACGGCCGTAACCGTTAATAGCTACTTTGATTGTCATGGCGGGGCCCTCGAAAGTTTCTTTAGATTTTTTCGTAAGTTTACTAACATTTTTGGCAAATGCACGGGATTTATCCGGCCAATAGTCCGTATAATTACAACATTGTTTATATAAGGTAGAGGTTCGTCATGCATCCGATTGTTCAGAAGGTCACCCAACGCATCATTGAGCGCAGCCGAGATTCCCGCGCGCGCTACCTGCAGATGATTGACCAGGCGGCAGCTGACGGCCCGCTACGTAGTGGCCTTAGCTGCGGCAACTTGGCCCATGGCTTTGCGGCGTGCGGCAAAACCGACAAAGAGCGTCTAAAGGGCGATCAATCCGCCAACATCGCGATTGTTACGTCATATAACGACATGCTCAGCGCGCACCAGCCGTTCCAAGGCTACCCCGATCAAATCAAACAGGCCCTAAGCGAGCTGGGGGCGGTAGCACAGGTCGCCGGTGGTGTTCCTGCAATGTGCGACGGTGTCACGCAGGGTCGTGATGGCATGGAGTTGTCGTTGTTGTCACGTGATGTGATTGCTCAGGCAACCGCTGTATCCATGAGCCACGACATGTTTGACGGCATGGTGCTGTTGGGTGTGTGCGACAAGATCGTTCCTGGGCTGTTGATCGGCGCCCTACGTTTTGGTCACCTGCCTGCGATCTTGGTTCCCGCAGGCCCGATGCCCAGCGGCTTGCCTAACAAAGAAAAGGTGCGCATTCGTCAGCTGTTTGCCGAGGGAAAAATTGGCCGTGATGAGTTGCTAGAGGCGGAATCCGCCAGTTATCACAGCGCCGGCACCTGCACGTTCTACGGGACCGCTAACACCAACCAGATGATGTTGGAAATCATGGGTCTGATGTTGCCTGGCGCCGCTTTCGAGAATCCCGAGTCTGAGTTGCGCAGCGCATTCACGACCGCTGCGGCTAAGCGGGTGGTGGAAACTACGCATCTGACCGACCAATGGACGCCGATGGGTCGTGTGGTGGATGAAAAATCCATGGTCAACGGTTTGGTCGGTTTGCTGGCGACCGGCGGCAGCACCAACCACACCCTGCACATGGTAGCGATCGCGCAGGCGGCCGGTATTCGAATTACGTGGGAGGACTTTGACGAGCTAAGCCAAGCGGTTCCTCTGCTGTCTAAGGTCTACCCCAACGGTCAAGCCGACGTTAACCACTTTCATGCCGCCGGCGGCATGGCCTACGTCATTCATGAATTGCTGCAATCCGGGTTGCTACACGACGACGTCACCACGGTCGCCGGCAAAGGGCTCAGCAGTTACACCCAGCAGGCGCAGTTGACCGCAGGTCAGCTGTCATACATTGATGGCCCCAAGCAGAGCCATGACGCAGAAGTTATTCGTACCGTGCTGTCTCCGTTCCAGAGCAATGGCGGCCTAAAGGTATTAACTGGCAACTTGGGCAAGGCCATCATCAAAATCAGTGCGGTTGACTCTAGCCACCACGTGATCGAAGGCCCAGCGGTGGTATTCGAGCATCAGGACGATGTCAAAGCGGCGTTTGAATCTGGCTCAATGGATCGTGATTGCATCGCGGTGGTGCGCAATCAAGGCCCGCAGGCCAATGGCATGCCCGAGCTGCACAAACTGACGCCGTTCTTGGGTGTTCTGCAGGATCGTGGACACAAAGTGGCACTGGTTACCGACGGCCGGATGTCCGGTGCGTCAGGTAAAGTTCCGGCCGCCATTCACCTATCCCCCGAGGCGGTAGCCGGTGGCGATATTGGCAAGATTCAAAACGGCGATCTGTTGCGCCTAGACGCGACCACCGGCGAGCTGTCGTGGTTAGTCGACCAGGATACCGCAGCGAGTCGAGTCAATTCGTGTGCACTGCAGGCAACGGTTGGTATGGGACGCGAATTGTTCACGGTACAACGCGCCACGGCGCTGCCGGCTGAGTTGGGTGGCGGTATTCTGGGCGATCTGAGTGATGTCTGATCGCGTCCGTGCAGTCGTCGGCGACATCGGCGGGACGAATGCCCGCTTCGCCTGCCTGCGCAGCGAGGACCCGCACGATCTAAGCGATGTGCGGGTCTATCCCTGCGTGGACTTTGAAGGGCTGGCCGAAGCCTTTGGTGCATATTTGGCTGACGCCAATGTCACCACCGGTTGTTTAAGCGTTGCCATGGCCTGCCCGGTCGAGCGCGACCTCATCAAAATGACCAACAATCACTGGCAATTCTCTAAACGAGAACTGCTCAGTCAACTGGGCCTAGATGAGCTGCGCATTATCAACGACTTCACCGCCCAGTCGTTGGCCGTACCCCTGTTGGACGAGTCCGAAAAGCTCGTACTGCATCAGGGCGACAGTGCTGAACGTCGTCCTAAATTGGTGATCGGCCCGGGCACAGGACTCGGGGTGGGTGGCCTGGTTCCGACCGCTCAAAGTTGGGTACCCATCGTCTGTGAGGGTGGGCATGTGGCGGCAACGCCCAACACCGCTGAAGAATCACAGGTGATCGATTATTTGCGTGAGCGCTTTGGCCATGTCAGTGCTGAACGCGTCATCAGTGGCCAGGGTATCGAAAACCTACACGAGGCCTACAGCCACCTTGCTGGGGTTGCTCAACCCGAGGACTGGACGGCCGCCATTATCAGCCGCCGAGCTCAAGAAGGGCGGGATGAGCTCAGCGTCAAGTCGCTTGAAACCTTTTGCGCGATGCTAGGCACCACCGTTGGCAATGCGGCGGTGACCTTGGGATCTTTGGGTGGCATTTATTTGTGCGGTGGGATCCTGCCGCGCATGGTCGAGTTTCTGCAAAGCAGTGAATTTTTGAGTCGCCTGCATCACAAGGGCCGATTTGAGCGTTACATGCGGTCGATGACGGTGTCGCTGGTGACTGCACCGCACGCGGGATTGCTGGGTGCGGCCGCCGCAGTGGATAATGAACACCTGCAATATATCGGAGCGGTAGAGACCCCATGATCGATCAACAGCTGCCACAGGATTCCAAGCTACGCCATCCGGACTTTGAGTTTGGCGTGGCGACCTCGTCGTTTCAGATTGAGGGCTCCAGTCGGTTGGACAATCGTCAGCCCAGTATTTGGGACGACTTCTGCCGTGAATCCGGTCGTATTCTGGATGGCAGCAATGGCGATGTGGCCTGCGATCACTATCACCGTTTTGAATCGGACTTGGATCTGATCAAGGCGTTGGGGTTTGATCACTATCGCATGTCCCTCGCCTGGCCCCGACTGATCACCGAGTCAGGGCAGCTAAACGATAAGGGCGTGGATTTTTACCGTCGTCTGCTAGAGGCCTGTCACGCGCGTGGAATCACGCCCAATGTGACCCTGTATCACTGGGATTTGCCCAGCTCGTTGCAGGGCGGCTGGTTGAATCGCGATACCGCTTATCGATTTGCCGACTATGCCGCCGCGACAACTCGTGCGTTGGGTGATTTGATGCCTCGCGTGGCGACGCTGAATGAGCCCTGGTGCTCATCGATTCTGAGTTATGACATCGGTGCACATGCGCCGGGTCATACTGATCGTGCCGAAGGCTTGCGTGCCGCGCACCATCTGATGCTGGCTAGCGGTTTAGGCCTGCAAGCCATGCGGGCAGAGCGTAGCGATCAGTCTTTGGGATTGGTATTGAATTTCGAAGCCCTTCACAGCGCAGGTGAGTCACACGATGCTGCTCGTGATTTGGTCCACGCCGAGCGCGTTCGTTTTTGGATGGATCGCTTGAACAATCGTGAACCGCACGCAGGTTTAATGGCCCAGGGCGGACAGGATGAGCAGGCCGGCGACCGAGCCATCATGGCCGAGCCGCTGGATTGGCTGGGCGTGAATTACTACACCCGCAGCATGGTGACCGCGCAGGACAATCAACGCGGCTATGACTGTCAGCCTGAGGGTTCAACCGAGCGCACCCATATTGGCTGGGATATCTATCCGCAAGGCTTGACGGATGTGCTGGTCGAGTTGCACCAGGACTACGATCTGCCCCCGCTATACATCACTGAAAACGGTGCTGCCTGTGATGATCATTTAATTGACGGCGCAGTCCATGATGAGCAGCGGGTTCGCTACTTCCAAGGCCATCTGGCGGCGGTCGATGCGGCTTGCAACGCCGGGGTGGATATCCGCGGATACTACGCCTGGTCGTTGATGGATAATTTCGAGTGGGCGTTTGGTTATACCCAGCGGTTTGGTTTGGTCTATGTCGACTATGGCACTCAGCGCCGAGTGCCTAAGCACTCAGCGCATTGCTGGACCGACTTTTTGGCCCGGCGCGGCTAGTTACTTAACCGAGCCGGCCACCAGGCCGCGAACAAAGAATCGCTGCAGGCTAAAGAACACAATCAGCGGCAGCACAATCGTAATGAAGGCCCCAGAGGTCAGGATCTCCCAGTTCGAGCCACGCGTGCCTAACAGCGCTCGTAGCTGGGCGGTTAGCACGATCTGATCCTCGGCCTGCCCCAGGAATACCAGCGCGACCAATAAATCGTTCCAGACCCACAGGAATTGGAAGATCGTAAAGCTGGCCAGCGCGGGTACCGACAACGGCAGTACGATTTTGGTAAACACTTCAAAGTGGCTGGCGCCGTCGACCCGAGCGCACTCAATCAGATCCTTGGGCAGCCCCTTCATATAGTTACGCATCAAATAGATGGCCAGCGGCAGGCCGAATCCGGTGTGGGCCATCCAAACCCCGACATAACCCTTGGCCTCGAATCCAAAGAAGTTGCCGACATCGCTGTATAGACGCAGCAACGGCACCAGTGAAGTCTGAAGCGGCACCACCAGCAATCCGATCACGCCGGCGAACAGCCAGTCGCGCCCTTTGAAGGGCATCCAGCTAAAGGCGTAGGCGGCAAAGGCTGCCATCAGCACTGGGATCACCGTGGCCGGGATGGTGACGGTTAGAGTATTGATAAAGGCTTGGCCGAGCTTGCCGTTGATCAAGACTTCGCTGTAGTTCTCGAGAGTGAACGAGGGCGGTTGGGCATAACTGAAAAATACCCGTTTACCGCGACTGCCACTGAAGGGCTTTTCTGGCGAGACGAACCGATAGCTGCCATCCGCGTTTACCGTCAGCAAAGTGCCGTTACGTAGCTCAACGGTCTCGCCCACGGCGGCCTCGGTTGGCGCGCGCTGACTTCCGCCAAAGCGCAGGATCTGGTAGCCGGTCAGTGCAATCTCGAGCTGTCCTTCCAAGATCCAGCCGTCATCGGTCTGGATCTGTGTGTCCGGGTGTCCAGTGCGCTCGAATACCGTTTGTTCAGAGTCGCTCAAGGCTGTCCACCAGCCACTTTGAGCCAGGGCGTCTTTGTCACGCACTGAGCTGACCAGCAAGCCCAGTGTTGGCACTAGCCACAGGATCACTAGGCAAATTAGGCCGGCGCCGGCCAGCAGACGGGGTAGGGTACGATCGGTGGGCTTGCTCATCGTCCCAGCTCCTCTTTTCTGAATCGGCGAATGTTCCAAATCATGATGGGTACCACCGATAGCATCAAAATAATCGCGATGGCGCTGCCACGTCCGAAGTCACCGGCACCCCGGAACATCCAGTCGTACATCAAGTTGGCCAGCACCTGGGTGTCCCACTGACCATTGGTCATGGCCAGTACAATATCGAACACCTTGAGCACCAAGATGGCGATGGTAGTCCAGACCACCA
>CBFHLC010000032.1:0-24440 GCA_965656605.1 Litorivicinus sp.
CAAACTGGGCGTCCAGCTCAACACGGGTTGGGTAGTAGGGCTCTTTGTCACGCTCCTCGACGGTATTCGCACCGACTCGAACAACCCGTCCAGTGAGCACGCCGTAGCGGGTGAAATCATAGGTAGACAGTCGCAAATTGACAGCCTGATCAATACTGACAAAGCCAATGTCCGAGGGCGATACCTCGACGCTGGCGGTCAGAGTGTCCTGCTCGGGCACGATTTCCATCAGCACATCACCGGGCTGGATCACCTGACCGATCGTGTTGACCAGCACCTGGCCCAACACACCGGTGGTGGGGGCCACGACTTGGGTTGCTTGAACTCGGTCATTGATGCCATCTGCCAAGTTTTGCAGGGACTCCAGCTCGACCTCGGCCTGAATCAGCTCTTCCTGGGCTTGTTGACGGAAGTTGGCCAACAGGGTCGAGCTTTCCTCTAGCAGCGCTTGGCGATCTGCTGTCAATCGGGGTGCCTCGGCCTCTAGCTGCTGAACACTGGCCAGGCGCTCGCGCACCTCACGTTGCAGACGCAGGACTTCAACATCCGACACCGCACCACTGGCCAGCAATGCTTGGAACTGTTTTAGCTCGGCCCTGGCCGAGGACAACGCGTCCTGGGCCGCGCGCTGGGCAGACTGATTCGAGGCGATCTGGGCGACGACTGCCTCGATGCGCTCCGTTAACACCTGACGCTGTTGCTGCAGGGCATTGATACGCGCTTGGTAGGCCGCCAGCTGCTCACGCAGCGCAGGGTCTGTCGGATTAAATGCCTCGCCCACTGCCTCAGCGCGTAGGCGCTGAATCTGCCCCTTTAGGCTGCGCTGACGGGCTAGGTTTTCATCTAAATTAGATTCGGCTCGGGTACGGTCAATGCGCAGTAACACCTGCCCTTTTTCAACCCGCTGGCCGGTCTGAACCAATAGCTCTGCCAAGGTGCCGCCGTCAGGGTGCTGAACACGCTGGACCTCGCCGGTCGGTTGCACGATGACGTTGGCCCGGACCACCCGAGGCAATTCGGTGTTGGCCGCCCAAATCGTCAGGCTGACCAGACTGATCAAGATCAGCCACAAGCCGACCCGCGTTTTGGGACTGCCGGGGCGATCAATACGGGACTGAATCAAACTATTCATTTCGAATCCCTCTGGGTCTTTAGCATGCGCAGCACATCGTCTTTAGGGCCGTCGGCCACGATTTTTCCGTTCTCGACGATCAGCAATCGATCGACCCAACTCAGCATGCTGCTGCGGTGCGTGACCAGCAACACACCGCGCTTGGCTAACCAAGGTTGCAGGCGCTCGCGCAGGGCCAGCTCATGTCGTGCGTCCAAGTGGGCCGTGGGCTCGTCCATCACAATCCAGGCCGGGTCGTGCAGAATGACGCGGGTCAGTGCCAACACCGATCGTTGGCCGCCAGACAGCATGCCACCGCCCTCGCCGACCGGGTGCTCCCACCCTGCTGCCCAATTCGCCAGGTAGCGATCCAGACCGGTCATTTCGGCCGCCGCCTGAATAGCTTCCTCGTCCGGCTGATCAATGCCCCACAGCAGGTTTTCACGCACGGTGCCGGCGAAAAATCCTGGTTGCTGCGCCAGATAGCCAATGCCGGCCGCACGGCTGGTTGAATTCCATTGGGCCAGATCGACCTGATCCAGCTTGGCCAGCCCCCGCTCGGGCACTAACACCCCGCCCAGGATACGCGCCAGCGTGGTTTTGCCGCTGCCACCGCGCCCCAACACACCGATTCGCTCGCCGGGTTGAATGCTTAAGCTCACGCCCTCTAACGCGGGCTTGGCCATGTCAGGATACGAGACCTCGACGCTTTCCAGCTGCCATTCGCCGCGAACCTGCGCGTGATGCGCGCCGTCGGGATGACTGGCACTGAGCAGCTTGTCTACGCCACCAAAGGCCTGACGCGCGCGGGTCCATGCATTCATCAACCCAGCCAAACCCGCCGCGGGGGCCACCGCCCGTCCCGTCAGGATCATTGCTGCGATCAGCGCACCCATCGAGGCCTGCTGATCGGCCACCAAATACGCACCGATGACCACCACACCGGCACTGGCCAGCATCGAGACCGCGGCGCTTAAATGACTGGGCACCGCGTTCCATGCGCGGGACTCGTCCTGATGATCGGTCTTTTCGATGGTCGCTTTGTCCCAGCGATTTTGGATGGTGCGCTCGAGGGCCATGGCTTTGACGGTCTCATACTGTCCAAACCCCTCCACCAAGGCGGCGGATTGCGCACGGGTGGCCTCCATCGCAGGGGGCTGGTGTTTGGCGCCTAATCGGCCAGCGATCAGCGCAATCACGACTAACACTGGCAAGGCCACTAGCCCGGGAATGGCCAGCGCTGGGGACAGAAACGCCACCACGGCGATAAACAGCAATGCAAACGGCAAGTCGACCAGTACCGTCAGGGTGGTGTTGCTTAGCAAGGCCCGCAGGGATTCCATCTCGCGGAAACCGGCACTGATCTCGCCTAACTGTTTTGGGCGATTGATGTAGGGGACGCGCAACATTTGACTGAGCATGCGCGAGCCCAGGCGCAAGTCGATCCGTCGCCCCAGATGCTCTAACAACTTTGAGCGCGCACTGCGGGCGAACACGTCAATCAACGCGGCAATAAGAATGCCCAAGGCCAGCGCCCACAACGAGCTGAAAGCGGCGTTGGGTAGCACGCGGTCATACGAGGTCATGACAAACAGCGGCAACACCAAGGCCATCAAATTGGACAGGATCCCGGCAATGATAGCTTCGCGCAGGTACCCTTTTTCAGCCCACAGCTCACGTCCAATGCTGTGCCGCTCGCGTACGGATTCTGTGCCTATACTGTCATTCAACTTTGACGGATCTACCACGAGTATTTGATGCCTTACGTACAACGAAACAGCCAAAACAAGATCACTGCATTGTTTGCAGAGCCTTGCTATCCAGCACAGGAATTCTTGCGCGAGGTGGACCCGCAGGTACAAGCATTCGTGCAAGACAAGCCTAGTTCAGAATTAGCGGGTGACGAGCGCGAAACGCTGATACACGTACTATCAGCCAGTGACTTGGAGTCCATTCGAATTATTGATGACTTGGTAGCACTTCTGGTCAGGAGCAACACGATTCGCTACACCGACTTGCCGGCGGCAGCGCAAAAGAAGTTGATGTCGCGACAACAGGCCCGAGAACAGCTGAGTGAGCTGCCGGACCTGATCGACGCTGACGAGCCGTTATTCTGAACCAGAGGTTTTCTGGAATTGAGCCGCGTTGTTGTAATTAATCAGCTGGGCTTGAACCCGGCGATTCAAAGCGCGCTGCGCTTCGGTATCACCCGCCACTAACGGCTGAGCTTTGGCATAGCCAACGATCTCCAGCTGTTTTGAGGGCACTTCAAACTCATTGATCAGAATTTGGGCGACGGCCTGAGCACGACGCTCGGACAGTTTCTGGTTGTAATCATCACCACCCACCAGATCGGTGTGGCCCGACAGCTCGACGCTAACATCGTCATTTTCTTTCAGGACCTGTGCGAAGTCAGCCAGCTGATTCATGTACCGACTTTTGACCACCGCTTTATTGAAATCAAAGTTAATGTTCAGCTGATTGTCGCCGACCCGCTCGACCGGCAGCTGGCAGCCATCCCCACCGACAATTTTACCGACCGTGGTACCGGCGCAAGCATCGTTTTGATCGGCAACACCGTCACCGTCCGTATCCAGGAACAACAAATCCGGAATGACCCAGCTGTCCTCACGATCAACACTGGCTGCGATCGAGATAAACGGCGCTAAGGCCAACACCAACACTAACTTTTTCATACCACACTACCCCTTCAATTCATTCGGACGAGGGCCGGCACTACAAGCTAGATGCGTAGCGCCCCTGTCCGCCGTCCAGGCCTTGAGCCAACACCCAGTCCCAGGTCGCCTGATCGGACACACCCTCAGCCAAGACTTTGCATCGCAATGTCCGAAGTAAATGTGATGTAGTTCGCACTATTCCGCCGGGATCCCCTTGGTCCATCGCCCCTTGGATCAAGCCATTCGCCAATTTGACCGAGTCTGGCTGGAAACGACGCACCAGATCCACCGTGCCGCCATGCAGACCGGCGTGCTTTAACACCCAATTGGGGTAGCTGCGCAACAGCGGCTCAATCTGGCTCCACCGATCGCAGCTGGCGATCAGATCGGCCTCGCTGAATTCCAGACGAACCTGAGTCGCCTGCGCGCCAATCAATTCGATGTAACGCGCCAGACGATCCACGTTGATTAGACTGTCCAACGACAGGGTCACGCCCTGCGGTGCTCGATGCGAGCGCTCAATCGCAGCAGACACTGCCGCCTGATCCAGCTCGTACAGACGACCTAACTCGGCCAGCACCGGCATAAAACTGGGCGCACCGATGGTTTGGCCTTGATCATCAACCAAGGACGCCAGCAGCAATTCATAACGTGAATCACTGGATTGATCGATCACCGGTATGCTGTCAAAACTGACCTCGCCTGCCGCCCACACTTGGGCAACATAGCGAGCCCAGGATTTACGCCCGCCGGGCATCACGTGGGATTCATCAATCCACGGATCATCCAGGCCTTCGATCAACCCGCGATCCAGTCGGCCAAAGATGTCCGACAACTGCATGCCATCGCGCAGCGGCGTGGCCACGACCTGTACCACCACGGCCTGGTCTTGGCTCTCTTCGGCCCACAACTGGGCCAGTCGCACGCAGTGCTCGCGTGCCGCGCTGGCATCCAGGCCCATGACCAAGGCCGACCAGTCTGAACCGTTCATCCGACCACTAGCGGCGGCACAGGGCTGTGCCTGATCCAGGCGCTGTGCGACCCGATGCAAAAGGGCATCGGTTTCGGCGTGTCCTAGCGCCTCGTTCATCTCGCTCATGCCCAACACGCGCATCATAAAGACCGCGCCTAGGGTGCCATCGGCATCATCTAGAATACTTTGCAGCTGACGGGTGTAGGCCTCGCGGTTAAGTAAGTCCGTGACCGGATCCAAATCGTTTTTACGACGCGAGCGTTCTAGGTCCCCTTGCAGCCCAGTCAGCAAATTAGCCAGCGCTGAGTTGGTCTGATTGAGTGAGCTGACCAAGGGCTGGACCTCGGATACCGAGCAAGCCGGTATCGCCTTGAAGTTACCCACCGCCCAATCTTCCGTTTGCTGACGGATCCAATTCAGCGGCACAAATAGCCGTCCGATCAGGGCGTACACCAGCATCACGGCCAGGATTCCACCCAGACCCAGGGCCAGGGCAACCTGCTGGAAGCGGCTCCACAAATTGGCATAGGCCAGACCCGGGTGGGGTTGCAGCTGCAGACTGGCCAGCGTGCGCCAGCCATCGGACAACTCGGCACTGGCAGGCGCAGGGTTCAAGGGATGCAGATTTTGAAACCACACCGGAACGTTTGGCGTCAGGGCGTCATTGGTGCGCTGAACCAGTACCGTCCCATCGGGCAGGGATAGCGTAAGGCGCTGATATAGCCCCCGATCAAACAGGGCGTCGGCAAGGGAGCGTAGAATCGCGACATCGGGATCGACCTGCCAGGCCGACTGCATCGATAACGCCAAGGACGTCGCCGCGTCTTGCGCGGTGCGGGTCAATTGCTGGTCTAAATAATTGCGCGACTGCCGGCCGTCAAAGGCCATCAGCAATATAAAAATGATCAGCAACAACACACTGACGGCACCCGCCAGCTGCTTTCGTAAACTCACAGCGATATCTCCTTAGACATCCGTTGACGCAGGTCCTGCCAGCGACCGACCCGGGACGAGTCCGATACCAATTTCTCGTCGCCACCCTGAGTTAACCACAGGCTGTCGGCGTTAAAACTGTAGACAGGTAGTAGATCGCGCCGCTCGCTGGCCGGTCGGATCTGGGGAATTAAGTTATCCAGCACCAAGGGCACATCCCCGGGTCGTTCGGCCCAGGTCAGCACCATGTGGGCTTGGTTCAGCTCCAACGCCTTGACGTAGGTGATGCGTAATTTCGAGGTGGGGGTGCCGGTTTTCACCAAGGTCACGTATTTGGCGATCGCGAATTCCTCGCAATCCCCAGCCCCACGACCCAGAAATTCCAGCGGGGTGGCCCAGTAGTCGCGGCTCTTCCACAGCTCGTCATCGTTCAAGAACCGCAGCTGATTAAAGAAGGTATTGGCTTGGGCCAGCCGCGCCGCCTCGGATTGGCCCGAGATGTCGTCCATCAGGCGTTGCCATGCGTTTAGGCGACGCACCGCCATATCCCCGTAGGTTCGGGAGAAGTCGTCCAGCACGCCGGGTTTGACCAGGGCACTGCCCCATTCGGGCAGACTTAGCGCGCAGGCGCTGATAAGCAGTTGTCTGCGGTTCATAGCTTTTAGTGTAGTGGGATTTGGCGGAGGCTCAGGATTTTATGGCGCGGCTATGGCATCGTTCACAAACTAAAACTAACCGCGGAACTTCCCCATGCGTCCCTTAGACTTTGACATCCGAAATCTGCCATTCGCAGGCACCGTGACGCGCTGGCACAGCGTCAACTGCCACCGCTACCCCTCCATTGCTGAACACAGTGCCTTGGTGGCGTTGTACGCCCGTGAAATCGCAGCGCGGGTGCACCCAGAGCTAAGTGCCGAGCAACAGGTCCTGTTATATGAGTTGGCGCTAACCCACGATCTGTCCGAGATCGTTACCGGGGATATGCCCTCGCCGATCAAACGCGCCCTGCGTGAACACTTCAAAGGCAGCGAAAGTCCGATTGATTCGCTGGAGCGCTCGATCTGCCCCGATGCGGCACGCCTAGAAGACCAGGCCAAACAGCCCGAGCAAGGCTATCTGTACCGGATTCTAAAACTGGCAGACATTTTGGATGCGTTGGTGGTCATCAACCAAGAGGGCAAAGGCAGCGCACGGATCGCCATTAGCACCGAGCGCGGCCAAGCCTTTGACGAGCTGGTCGCCAAAGCGGCCGGCGAGTTCCCCGAGCTGCACTGGCAAGGCGCCCAAGAAGTTCGAGCGCTGGTGTGCGAGCTGAAACACGTTCAGCTCGACGAGTTTGAGGGCTAAGGCGCGGCGGTTGCGATCGCCAAGCTGACCTGTAAATCAGCCAGACCCTCGCAGCGGGCCGTCAGCTGATCACCCGGCTGCAGGTCCGATACGCCGGCGGGCGTTCCAGTAAAGATTAAGTCCCCAGCGTGTAGGGTTTGCAAGGTCGAGAGGAATTGAATCAGCGCCGTGACGTTATGAATCATTTGATCCAGATTGCCAGACTGGCGCGTCTCGCCGTTCACATCCAACTCAATCAAGCCGGCGTTTAGCTCGCCGGTCTGCTCTATCAAGTGCAGCGGCCCACAGGGCGCGGCGAAGTCGAATACCTTACCGATCTCCCACGGGCGGCCCTGCTCACGATTGGCGATCTGCAAATCACGACGGGTTAAATCCAAGCCCAAGGCGTAGCCTGCGATCGCCTCGCGGGCTTGTTGCTGGGTCAGTCCAGCACCGCCAGAACGCAACGCCACCACCAGTTCGACCTCGTGTTGTAGCTTTTGCGTGCCCGATGGAAACGGGATCGTGCTGGCATGGGTCACGGCTTCGGCCGGCTTGCAGAAGTAAAAAGGGGCCTCGGGCGTGGCTTCAAAGCCCATCTCGGCGGCATGGTCCGCGTAATTGCGACCGATGCAGTAGACCTGACGGATGGGAAACAAGCGCTCGTCATCGACAATGTTTAATGCAGGCCGGGCGGCCGGTTCAAATAGGTACATCGTTATCCCTCTGCAGGCGTAAATGGATCGGCATGCCAGTTGTCTGGCTGCAGCCCCATCACGGCTACTTTTTGCTCAATATCTGACACCATCTGCGGATGTCCCGCGCAGAATACGGTCCAGCCCATTAGGCTGGGGATGCAATCCTGCAAAATATCCGTGACTCGCTGGTGCGTCTGCTCTCGACTAAACACCATCCTCAGTTCGCTGTCATCTATGCCGTCCAACAAGGCGCGGATGGTTTTCTCGTCATACACGTCCTCTTGCCCGCGGTTACCCCACAGCACCCGAACAGGACCGGGATGCTGAATCTGCTGCAAGCGCGCGAGGACCGCCTTCATCGGGGCCATGCCAGTACCCGTGGCAATCAGACAGATCGGACGGTTTAAATCCTTGGCGTAGGCGTTACCCATCGGGCCGGTCAACTCAATCGGATCACCCCGCTTGGCGTGCCCATACAAGGGCTCGCCGGCCTTGCCGCCGGGCACGGCGCGAATATGAAATTCGACCACCGGCTGGCCGCCCGGGCTGGCAAAGGAATAAGGCCGGGCTGGACCGTAGGGCGTCTTTAATAACCCGTACTGGCCCGGCTCAAAATCCAAGATTGAATCCAGCTTGATTCGCAGTTTGATCAAATCCGCAGTCGGCCGCTCTGCCCGGGTTATCACGCCATTTAGGGTGACGGGATCGGACTGGCTGCGCTGGGGTGACTGCAAGACCAAGTCGCTGAGCGGCTTGCACTGACAGGTCAGGATCTCGCCTCGCGCCCGTTGCTGGGGGCTTAGGATTGAGTCCTCGGGCTGTTTAACCTGCCCTTCGCTAAGGATATAACGGCAGGATCCGCAGTTACCTGCCCCACAACCGTAGGTGACCGGCTCGCCAGCACTGAGTAAAGAGCGCAACACGGTATCGACCGAGTCGCCGGTGATGGCATCACGGCCATCGACTGAAATTGAGAAGTGTTTAAGCATGCTGTGATCATGGTGTTTTGTCGTGCAAAGGCAAGCGCGCAATGCGTATACTCGCCGCCATGAGTGTATTTGTGACCCGAAAAGTCTTTGCTGATTTCCCCTGCGCGCACCGTCAATGGCGACATGCTGGCCATTGCAAATTTATCCATGGCTACAGCCGCAGCTTTATTTTGGAGTTCGGATGCGAGTCACTCTCGCCCGAAGGATTCGGCGTAGATTTCGGCGGATTCAAAGACATCAAAGACTGGTTTGCCGACCAGTTCGATCACACCTGCCTGATCAACGCGGACGATCCTGAGCTGCCCCGCTTTCAGGAAATGCACGAGTTAGAGATCATCAAACTGCGCGTGTTGCCCAATGTCAGCATGGAGAACACCGCCAAGTTTGTGTTCGATCACGTCTCGCCGTGGATCCGCCAGCAGACCGAGGGTCGAGCTTGGTTGATCAGCGTCGAGGTCAAAGAGAACGAGAAGAACTCGGGTATCTATCGCCCCTGAAGTTTGAACAGGCAGGCAAAACCCACCACGCCGACCGCAATCAGTACCCAAATAGTCGGCACCCAGCCCGCCGCGTCATAGACATAGCCCGGCAGCCAAATTCCTAGCACTCCCCCGCCGTAGTAATGCGCGACATATAACCCATTGACCACTCCACGCAGCTCGCCCTCGGCCTGATTGACCTCGGCCACCGCCAGGGTGTGGAACAAAAACATGCTCAGACAGAACACCCACATCATGGCGAACATGCCCCAGACACCCACGGGTAACGAGCCCACCACACTGAGCACCATCACGCCCATCGCGACCTTCAAGGTGCGATTGGCCCCGCCCATCCACTGCGCGATTCGACGGGCATTTAGGCTGGTGGCAATGCCACCCAAATAACCCAGATACACAAAACCGATCAATGCAGGCCCAATGCTGGGATCAAGCTCGGCCAGACGCAGCGGCAGAAAATTCAGAAAGCCTGCAAATACCGCAAACAAGCAGGACACAGACAAAAAACGCCACAGGTTGCCCTCGATCGACCAGGCTCGTTTAACCCCGGCCCAGCTGGGGATCACGGCGTTCATCGGCTGGGCTGGCGCACGGCCCCAGGGAATCCAAGCCGCCACCATCAAGCAGACCGACAAGCCCCAGTAGACCGCGTGGTAGTCAAATAACTCAGCCACTGACCCGCTCACCAAACGGCCAGACAGTCCGCCGACAATGGTGGCCGAGACATAACGCGCCATGGTGTGTTTGAGCTGCTCCGGCGTCTGCCCTGCCGCCAGATAGGCCATCAGCGCGGTCAAAATCGCCGGCATGATCAGCCCTTGGATGCCGCGCAACACCAAAAACGGCGTGTAACTTTGAATCAGACCTAGCGCGATACAACTCAAACTGAGCGCCACCAAGGCCCAGCGCAGTACCATCAAAGCCGGCAGACGGCGCAGGAACACCCCATAGGTCAGGGGCGCAATGCCCAGCGGAATCAGAGTAATCGACACGAGCAAACCCACCGCCACGGCGTCAACACCCAGTGTTTGCGTCAGGACCGGCGCCAAGGGTTGCGGCACGTACATGACAGAGAACACCAGCACGGTAATCAGCAGTAAAAGATTCGCAGGTTGCTTCATTTATCTTGGCTTGAATGCGGGGGTGGCTAGTGTACGCTCGCGGGCTTGATAAATCCGCACCTAAAACGGAGTCGACATGGCCTGGGGCGCACTGATTATTGCCATGCTGCTGTGGAGCAGCTCGTTTATTGCCGCCAAGTTTGCCCTGCAAAGCTTTTCGCCCGAACACGCGGTGGGGATTCGTCTGATTTTGGCCGCGGCGATCAGCCTGCCTTGGTTGTTAATCTGGGGCCGCCAGCATCTGCGCCAAATGCGAGCTGAGCATTGGAGGTGGCTGCTGTTGATGTCACTGTTCGAACCCTGTTTGTACTTTTTAGCCGAGATGAATGGCCTGCTTTACACCAGCGCCAGTGCTGCTGGCTTGGTGACCTCGACCCTGCCTATTTGGATTGCGCTTGGCGCCTGGTATTGGTTGGGCGAGAGAGTCAGTCGCCCGGTCTGGGGCGGATTGGGCTTGGCACTAGGGGGCGGCGTGGTGATGACACTGATGGGACATTCATCCGAGGATGCTCCGAATCCGTTGTTGGGTAATTCGTTGATGCTGATCGCAACCCTAATGGCGACCGGCTACGTGCTAATCGCCAAGCGCCTGACGGATGATCTGAATTCGTGGTTAGTCACCATTTTGCAAATATGGGTCGGCGCGGTTTTCTTTCTGCCGTGGCTGCTGCTGTCCCCGCCTAACTTAGAGCAGGCCAGCACGGTTAGCTTACAAGCATTGGCGTGGTTGGGCCTGGTGGTCAGCATCGGCGCCTATGGGTTTTACAACTTAGGCATCAGCTTGGTGTCGGCGCAAATTGCCGGAGTCGCGATTAACTTGATTCCGCTGTTTACCATCGTGATGGCTTATGTGCTGTTGGGTGAGCGCTTGAGCGTGGCCGAAAGTTCGGGGGCAATGATGATCCTAGTCGGCATCATCATCGCGGTCTGGCCTAGTCGCCCAGCAGAAAACCCGAACGCCAGTTAAGCCGCTCGGTGCCTGCGATCTTGACCAAGGTTTGGCCCGCCCGGGCATAGGGTCGGCTGACCCGAGTCATCACCACACCGCTGTTGCGGGCTAGCACCTTGACTGCATCGGTTACACCGGTGGTTTGCCCCAAGGGCCAAATCTCGGCGATAGGGTCGCCCTGTTTGACTGACTGTCCTAGGCTGGCATGCCAGACAATCAGACCTGCAACCGGCGCCGGCAGCAGATCAACCGCCTCTAAATCGCAGGTTAGATGCGGGTAGGATTGGATTGCATCGCTCTGCCCCAGCGCGCCAATGTGCCCCAGGTAACGCACCAAACCCTCGGCATCCTGCGTGGCCAAATCCAGCGTCACGTCCCGCTGACCGCGAAGCTCAATGGTGCACCCGCGACAGCCAACACCGATCGGATGATGGGGAAAGCGCTCAGCCATGGCCGCCCATAATCCGGGTGCCGCCTCGTCAAAACTGGCCCCACCCGAATCATCCGCCAGCATGACCACATCAATCTTTAGTGCGTCCGCCAATGGCTGCAGATCTTTTTGTGCGCGTTTTGAGGCGTACAGGTGCGGCATCGCCTCATCATCGCAATGCACATCCAATAAATAGTCCGCATCACAGGCCCAACGAAACAGCTGTGTTTTGTGCTCAGCATTTAAGCTGGTCGGCACGACCTGTTCGGCCAAGGCGGCGATGCTGCGACGAATCAGAGCGTCGTTGTCGGCTTGCGAGCCTGATAAATCGGCTTTGATGTGACGCGCCAAGGCCTCGACCAGCACAGGGTAGCCGCGGTTAAAATTCTCGCCTGAATCAGCCTCGTATCGGCCCTGATGGTGGCTTTGAACGAATTGCTGCAATCCGCCGGGATTCGCGATGGGTACCAGTCGAATCTCACCGGTGATCTGACTGGCGGCCTCCAGTGCATCCAAGCGCGTTCGAAGCACCTCGAGTGCGGCCATGGCAGGGTACTCGTCGGCGTGGATACCGGCTTGAAGATAAACCACCGGCGACCCACCTTGGTTATAGACCAGCTGGTTTAAAGTCAGTTGCTGACCTGGCGCGGTCAATTGCAATGGGTGCGAGACAATCGTGGGCATTGTGAAGCCTTGTTAAGAGTTACAGCGGTGAATGGGATGCGCTGATAGAGTGCCGTTTACCGCGACAATAGGAAAGCCAATGCGTTTTATTCCCCGGGCCCTAACCGGCGCTGCCATGATGCTGATTAGCGTCTCGTTAATTGGTGCGGGCGTGTGGCGCTTAACCACCGCCGCCCCCGAGGCAGGCCGTGGCGGTGCGCAGACAGCCTCCCTGCCCCAGGTCGAGCTGATTCAGCTGCAACCCATTCAGGCACAACCCCAACTTAGCCTACAAGGTCGCATCGAGGGGGCGCGCGAGACCCGTCTGTCCTTTGCGGTTAGCGGACGTCTGGATTCACTGTCTGATCAATTGAAGACCGGCTTGCGTGTCACCCAGGGCCAGCCGATTGCACAACTGGACATCCGCGAGTTCGAGCGGGCCCTGCGGACCCAGGAATTGAACCTATCTGGGGCCCAATCCAATCTTGAAGAGCTGATCGCCCGAGCTGAGGCCGCACAGATCGATGCCAATCAAAGCCAGACGCAAGTGCGACTGCGTCAGGCGCAACTGGACCGATTGAAAGACTTGCAGCGCCAAAAATTGGCCTCGCAGTCCGAGATTGAAACTGCCGAATTGGCACTGAATACCGCCCAACAAAGCCTGTCATCAAAACGCATCGCGGTGATTAATGCACAAGCCGCCCAAGCCCGCGGCCAATTAGAGGTTGAGCGCCTGCAACTAGCGCTGGAGCAAGCCAAACAGGATTTGAGTGATACCGAACTGCGCGCTCCGTTTAGCGGGGTTCTAACCGAGGTATCGGTCAAACCCGGTGATCAGATCAGCGCCGGGCAAAGCCTGGCAGTGCTGACCGATTTATCGGCGCTGGAAGTCTCGTTCTCGACCCAAAATCCGCGAGTGATTCGCTTCTTGCAGCCCGATGCGCAGGCGCCCCTGCCGCTGGACACCCGAGTCGAGCTGTCGACCGGATCCTTGGTCTGGCAACAACAAGGCACCCTGTCCCGAGTCGCCAGCAACGGCGAGCTGGCCAGTGGTGGGCGGCAGCTATTTGCCACCTTGCAACCCAATCCACAAACCTTGCTGCGTCCTGGGGATTGGGTGCAGGTCACCGTGACTGAGCCTGCTCGCGACGGCCTAGCGTGGGTGCCCAGCTCGGCGTTAACCGATGACGACCGAGTCTTTGTGGTCGAGGACGGCCGACTGCGCAGCCAGGCAATCGAGGTCATGCAGCGCACTAGCACCCAAGTTCTGATTGATATTCCTAAGGGTGGCCAAATTGTTGCCACCGTGGCCCCGCGTTTTGCCGATGGACTGCCCGTTGAAGTGAGCAACAACTGATGGGCTTGGTTCGCTACATCATCCACCACCGCACCCTGGCCAATCTGCTGCTGTTGATGCTGCTGGTCATCGGTGTGATCTCGACCGATCGTATCCGAGCGCAGTTTTTTCCGGACTTTGTCATCGAGAGTATTTCGGTAGGCGTGGCGTGGCCCGGCGCCGGTCCCGAGGACATTGATTTACGCGTGCTGCGCGAGCTGGAACCTAGCCTACGCGCGGTTGAGGGAGTCGAGTCCTCTAGCGCCTCAGCCAGTGAAGGCAGCGCGCGCTTTCGCCTAGAATTTGCCGAAGGCTATGACATGGCCACCGCGGTCAACGAGGTCGAAGGCGTATTGCGTAACGCCGATCTGCCCAGCGAATCCGAAGAGCCCGTGCTAACCCAGGGCTGGTTTAGGGATCGCGTCACGGACATTTTGGTGTACGGCGATTTGTCGCTAGAGGGGCTGGAGCGCCGCGCAGGTGATCTGGAGTACCTGCTATTCAAGGAAGGCGTCACCAAAACCCGTGTCAGCGGCATCAGTGATCCGCGGGTATCGATCCGATTTGCACCGCAAACCCTCGAAAAATACGGTGTCACCCTAAGTGATGCGGCATCGGAGCTGCGCGGCGCCTTTGGCGACAACCCCGCCGGCACCCTAAGCGGTGATCGGGTCCGCCTGCGCACCGCCGGTGCTGACCTGGAAAGCCTGGCAGAGTATCCCTTGATCGCGCAGCCAGACGGCACCCGGCTGAGTGTGTCCGAGCTGGGGCGGATCGAATACGAGGGCTTGGATCGCGGCATTGCCCTGTACTACCAAGGACAGCCTGCCATTCGAATTCAGGTTGACCGAGGTCCGGATGGCGATGCGATTGCCATCCAAGACGCGGTGCAACGGGCTGTGGATGAATTCAATCTGCATGCGGTCGATGGCGTGCAGGCCAACCTGTCCCGCCCGCGCGCCCAAGCCATCAAAGATCGTCTGAACATTCTGGTTGAAAATGGCATCACGGGCCTGGCCATTGTCATTGTCCTGTTGTTTTTATTCCTGTCGGTGCGCACCGCGTTTTGGGTCACCATCGGGATCCCCACCGCCATGCTGGCGGCCATTGCGCTGATGTTTGCCATGGGCTTGTCGCTGAACATGGTATCGCTATTCGCCCTGATTATTTGTTTGGGCATCGTGGTCGATGACGCGATTGTAATCGGCGAGCACGCAGATCACTTGCATCGTCAGGGCCATGCCCCGGCCGAGGCGGCCATGCTGGCAGCCCAGCGCATGTTCCTACCGGTGCTGTCCTCGAGTCTGACCACGATCATCGCCTTTGGCGGAATGTTGCTGATCGGCGGGCGCTTTGGCAGCTTGATCGCCGATATTCCCGTCACCGTCAGTCTGGTAATCGCGGCCAGCTTGGTCGAAGTCTTTTTGTTGTTGCCTGCGCACATGTATCACGCCCTGCGGGCGGTTAAGCCCGGCAAGCCGGCATGGTTCGATCTACCCAGCCTGTGGGTCAATCGGCACTTTGATCGCTTCCGTTACGGCATCTACCGCCGCGTGGTCGAGCAGGTCATTCGCTGGCGCTACCCCGCCCTGGCGGCGGCCCTGTCGCTCATCATGTTCTCGGCCGCCATGATCGTGGATCGCAGCGTGGGTTGGCGCTTTTTCAACGCACCCGAGCGCGGCACTTTGACCGCGAACGTGATGATGACGGAAGGCACCACACGGGCCGATACACTGACCCAGCTGGACGCCATGGCCATCGCCATGAACAAAGTCAACGCGCAATATGCCGAAGAATATGGCGAGGGCCCGGTCAAGGCCTGGTTCACCCAAGTGGGCGGTAACTCGGGACGTCCGATCAGCGGCGCTGACCGAGTCGATTCGGATCGTCTGGCGGGCTTTAACATTGAGCTGATCGATCCGGACTTGCGTCCTTACAGCGCCTTTGAGTTCATCCGCAAATGGCGCAAAGCCATCCCCAAATCTGACAAAGTTGATGTGGTGCAGCTGCGTGGCGATCGCCAAGGGCCTGCGCAGGACAGCATTGCCGTGCAATTCAGCGGCGATGACTTCCGAACCCTGAAAGCCGCCTCGTTAGAGCTACAACGTCGACTCAATGCCGTGGCTGGCGTCGGCGCGGTCGAGGACGATCTGGCCTACGACAAAACCGAACAGCGACTGCGACTGACCCCTGAAGGACAGGCGCTGGGGCTGAGCAGCACTGATCTGGCCAGCCAGCTGCGTGGCCAGTTGGATGGAATTGAGGCGCTCACGCTGCCCCAAGGCGGCCAAAGCGTCGAGATTCGAGTCGGGCTGGATACGCAAACCACCGATGCGGACTATTTAACGCGCGCACGGATTCAGCTGCCCGATGGCACCTTTACCGATGTCGCGCAGGTGGCTGATTGGTCCAGCGAGCGCGGTTTTGCCAGCCTGCAGGTGCAAAACGGTCAGCGCGTGGTCACCGTAACAGGCGAGGCGCCCGAGGATGGCGATGCAGCTCGTGCCATGCAGGATCAGCTAGAGCAACAATGGCTGCCCGAGATCGCCCAGCGCTACGGCGTGGATTGGGAGATGAGCGGGCTGGCCGAGAGTGAGCGAGAATTTTTAACCGACGCGGCGATTAGTTTCTTGGTCTGCCTACTGGCCATCTACCTGACCCTGACCTGGATCTTTGGATCCTTCTCAAAGCCATGGGTGCCGATCCTGACTATTCCCTTTGGCATTGTCGGCATCGTGTGGGGCCATTTCTTCCATGGCGTACCCCTGTCGATGTTTAGTGTGGTGGGATTCATCGGGATGGCCGGCATTATCTTGAACGACACGATCGTGCTGATTGTGCGCATTCAAGAGCGCATGCAGACACAGCCGCTGTTAGATGCCCTGATTGATGGGTCGGCGGATCGACTGCGTGCGGTCTTTTTGACCACCGTCACCACCGTGGGCGGATTGCTGCCGCTGCTGTTCGAGGCCAGCCGGCAGGCACAATTCCTGAAACCCACGGTCATTACGCTGGTGTACGGGCTGGGTTTGGGCATGGTGCTGGTGTTGCTGATGACCCCCGCTATGATGGCGATTGGTCAGGATATGCGCCGTAGCTGGCGCAGTGCGCGACACGCGCCTGAGATCCTCAGACGCGCGCGCAAGTGGCGTCAGGCCTGAGGGCGCATCGCTGGGAACAGGATGACATCGCGGATGCTGTCCTGATCCAACAACCACATGACCAGGCGATCAATTCCGATACCACAACCGCCGGTCGGAGGCAGGCCGACTTCTAACGCAGTGACGTAGTCTTCGTCGTAGAACATCGCCTCGTCGTCGCCACCGTCTTTTTGCTCAACCTGCTCTTTGAAGCGATTGGCTTGGTCCTCGGCGTCGTTCAACTCGCTAAAGCCGTTGGCCAACTCGCGCCCCCCGACAAAGAACTCGAAACGATCCGTCAGGAATGGATTGTCGTTGTTACGACGAGCCAAGGGACTGACTTCAGCGGGATACATGGTGATGAAGGTCGGCTGGAACAGCTGGTCCTCAACGGTTTTCTCAAAGATCTCGATCTGGACTTTGCCCAGGCCGTAGCTATCGTTGATCTGAACGCCGATTTTCTTGGCGTAGGCCACCGCCTGATCGTAATCGCCCAGGGCCTCGGCAGTCAGCTCGGGGTTTTTCTCGAGGATCGAGTCGAACACCGTGACCCTGCGGAACGGCTCGGTCAGATCATAGTCGTGTCCACCGGATGAGAACTGCAGCGATCCGTGTGCCTTTTGGCAGACTTTACGAATCAAGTTTTCGGTGTGGTCGATCATGCCGTTGACGTCGGTGTACGCCTCGTAGAACTCGAGCATGGTGAACTCGGGGTTGTGACGCGTCGACAGCCCTTCGTTACGGAAGTTGCGGTTGACCTCGAACACACGCTCGAACCCACCCACCACCAAGCGCTTTAGATACAGCTCGGGGGCAATACGCATGTACATGTCGATGTCCAAAGCGTTGTGGTGCGTGATGAACGGACGTGCGGTAGCGCCGCCGGGAATGACTTGCAGCATGGGGGTTTCGACTTCTAGATAGTCGTGATCCAGCAAATAGCTGCGCAGACCGCTTACGATCGCCGAGCGTTTAACAAAGGTCTCTTTGACCTCGGGGTTGGCAATCAGATCTAGGTAGCGTTGGCGATAACGCTGCTCGGTGTCAGTCAGACCCTTGTGCTTGTCGGGCAGGGGGCGCAGCGATTTGGTCAGCAACACCGCATCGGTGGCGTGAACACTCAGCTCGCCAGTATTGGTTTTGAATAGGTGCCCTTCGATACCCACAATGTCACCCAAATCCCAGGTCTTGAATTGATCGTACAGACCCTCGGACAGATCGGCCTTGCGCAGGTAGGCCTGAATACGGCCGCTGCTGTCCTGAATAGTAATAAAGCTCGCCTTGCCCATAATCCGGCGCAATACGATACGCCCGGCAATTTTGGTGGTGGCTTTTTTCTCTTCCAGCGTAGGCTTGTCGAACTCATCGAACTGCTCGATCAATTCGCTCGCCAACGCTTCGCGGCGGTAGCTGTTAGGAAATGCCACACCGGATTCGCGCAGGCTGGCCAGCTTGGCACGGCGCTCGGCGATCAGTTGGTTTTCGTCGACTTCAGGAGTCTGATTTTGATCAGTCATCTACAGGCCTTTCTTTAAGCTGGCTTCAATAAAGTTATCCAACGCGCCGTCTAACACGACGCCGGTGTTGGAGGATTCGACACCCGTGCGGAGGTCTTTGATACGGCTTTGATCCAACACATAGCTGCGGATTTGGCTGCCCCATCCGATATCGGATTTGGTCGCCTCAACCGCTTGCGATGCATCACGACGCTTTTGCATTTCCAACTCGTAGAGTTTGGCTTTTAGCATCTTCATCGCGTGGTCTTTGTTCTGGTGTTGCGAGCGTTCGGACTGGCACTGCGCAACCGTATTGGTCGGCAGGTGGGTAATCCGCACCGCCGAGTCAGTGGTGTTGACGTGCTGACCACCGGCACCGGATGAGCGGTACGTATCGATGCGCAAATCCGCCGGGTTGATGTCGATCTCGACGTTGTCGTCAATCTCGGGTGAGATAAACACGCTGACAAAGCTAGTGTGGCGACGGGCGCCCGAGTCAAAGGGCGATTTTCGAACCAGACGGTGAACACCAGTCTCGGTGCGCAACCAACCAAAGGCGTATTCGCCCTGAACGTGGACGGTGGCGGATTTAATGCCGGCCACTTCACCCTCGGACAGCTCGGTAATGACCGCCTTGAATCCTTTGTCCTCGGCCCAGCGCAGGTACATGCGCAGCACCATGTTGGCCCAGTCCTGAGCCTCTGTGCCGCCGGCACCGGCCTGCACTTCCAAATAAGCGTTGCTGGGATCTTGCTCGCCACTGAACATGCGGCGAAATTCAAGCTTGGCCAAATGAGCGTCCAACGCGTCGCATTCAGCAGCCACCGCATCCGCGGTGTCCTGATCGCCTTCCTCAACGGCCATTTCTAGCAATTCACGATTGTCTGAAATGCCTGACTCAAGAGTATCTAGCGTTTCCACGACCGCCTCGAGGTTTGAGCGCTCTTTGCCCAATGCCTGCGCGTGATCGGGATTATCCCATACCTTGGGATCCTCCAGTTCGCGGCTGACTTCCTCTAGCCGGTCTTTTTTAACGGGGTAGTCAAGGTAGTCGTGCAGCACTAAACGGCGCTCGTCCAAGTCCTTGAGCAGATTTAAAATCGGTGCGATTTCCATCGTGTTTTTCGGTCAAAAATGAAGGCGCGGAGGGTAGCACATTCTGGGGTGCAGGTGACGGGATTGATCAACTGGTTTATGTTGAATCCCAGCTGAACAGGAGCTTTGCCACGATGGCCTCAAACTTGAAAATCCGCCCCCTACGCGCCGCAGACGAAGCCGATTGGCAACGCCTGTTCACGGACTACATCCATTTCTACCAATCCAAGCCCGATCCGGCGGCGATGGAAGCAGCCTTTCACGGAATGCTGAGCGCAGATCTGGCCATGCGTTGCTGGGTGGCCGATATCAACGGACGTGTGGTCGGACTGACCCATGTAATTTTGCATGCGAACACCTGGAGCTTGATGCCTGACGCCTATCTAGAGGACTTGTACACCGATACGGATTACCGCAAGCACGGTGTTGGACGAGCCCTGATTCAAGAAGTCATCAACACCGGCCACGAAGAGGGCTGGCGCAAGCTGTATTGGAACACGGCGGCTGACAACGAAACCGCCCAAAGCCTGTATCGCAAGGTCGCGACCCAGACCGATTGGGTTAGGTTTGAGGTGAAGTACTGAGGGCTCGCAGTACCTCGAGCGTGTAATCCGGGTTGCCGTAATCCAGCGGCAACAAACCCAACTGCTCGCCATCATCAAAGACTAAGCTGGGGTAGCCTTGCACGCCCATCTGATAGGTCGCGTTCACCTCTTCATCGTGACTGGCGTGTAGCTCATCACTACCCAGCAACGTTGTAAAAGCCTCAGCATCTAATCCCATTTCGGCCGCAATCTGTGCCAAGACGTCGGCCATCCAGACATTACGCGCCTGTGTGTAATAGGCACCCTGAATCGCATTGACCATCTGCCACTCGTCCACACCCATCTGCTCGGCTGCTCGCACGGCCCGACCGGCAATGTAAGTGGTACGCGGAGGATTGGGTTCTTGATTCCAGTAGCTGTGATCAAAGGGTACACCGCACTGTTTCTCGATCCGTTTCCAGGTTCCAGCCAGCTGATCGCGCAGGAAACTGTTCATCGGCTTATCGTCGTCTGGCGCCAACCCGCCTAAGCGGGTTTCTACAGAAATCACCTCGGGCAGCCCAGCTCGGATGGCCTGCCATGTGGGGCGAAAGCCGTAGCACCACGAACACATTGGGTCGTACACATAGATTAATTTCATGCCACCACAATGCCTTTGAAAAAATGGAATACAAGGGCGCGCCATGACCGGTAAACTTTGTAAAATCATGACCAGTGATACCCAGATCGATGCCGACCTTTAACGATCCTTCTTTTTTAAGCGACCATATTGGCCAGACCCTAGCGTTTTACGAAAGCTCGGTGTTTGACCCCGATGGCGGATTTTTCCAGCACTTTCGCGACGACGGCAGTATTTATGACCGCCAAACCCGTCACTTAGTATCGAGCACTCGGTTTGTTTTTAACTACGCCATGGCCGCCCGAGTGCGCGATGAGCCTCGTTATCTAGACTGGGTAAAACATGGACTGGATCACCTAAATCGCGCACATAAAATGCCCGCGGGCGGATACGCGTGGATCATTAACGGCGACCAAGTCGTTGATGACACCTGTCATGCCTACGGCTTGGCCTTTGTGATAGTGGCTGGCGCGACCGCCTTGATGGCGGGTGTTGAGCAAGGGCGTGACACCCTGGAATACGCGTTTGACTGTCTGGAGCAGCACTTTTGGGAGCCCGAACACGGATTGTATGCCGACGAGGCCAGCGCCGGATTCCAAGCGCTGGATGACTATCGCGGTCAAAACGCCAACATGCATAGCTGCGAAGCCATGCTGTGGGCCTATGAGGCAACCGGCGAGGCCCACTATTTGGATCGTGCAGAAACGCTGGCGCACTCGATTACCGTGCGCCAAGCCGCTTTGGCCGGCGGTCGAATCTGGGAGCATTACCGCCGCGATTGGAGTGTGGATTGGGACTACAACCGCGACGACCCTAAACACCTGTTCCGGCCCTGGGGATTTCAGCCCGGCCACCAAACCGAATGGGCCAAACTGTTATTGATCCTGAATCGTCACCGCCCCAGCACGTTATGGGTGCAAACCGCAGAACGCTTGTTTTTGGATGCCGTCGAGACCAGCTGGGATGCGAAATATGGGGGGCTGGCTTATGGTTTTGATCCCCAAGGTCAGATTTGCGACAGGGATAAATACTTTTGGGTGCAGGCCGAATCCTTTGCCGCAGCCTGGCTGTTGTATAAAGAGACCGACAAATCTGTCTATCTGGATTGGTATGAACGTATCTGGCAATACAGCTGGGATCACATGATCGATCATCAGCACGGCGCCTGGTTTCGAATACGCAATCCCGACAACAGCGCAATCGATAATTTGAAATCCCCCGCGGGTAAAACCGACTATCACACCATGGGCGCCTGCTACGAGGTATTGCGCAGCGTGTGAAGGATTTTGGATTCGCGGTGCTGATCCGACGCTCGGCGCGCCGACGCAAATCGATCGGGCTGCGAGTCACCGCCGCAGGCGTCGAGATTCAAGCCCCTGCCACGACCTCGCAAGGGTATATACAGGAGCTGATCGAGCAGAAGCAGGTATGGATTCGCGACAAGCTGACCGGTTTTACCCCGACAGCCCCCAAAGAGCTGGGTGCAGGGGAGCTCTTTGAGATCCTGGGAGCGTCCTACCCGCTGGCCTGGGGCACTGAAACCGCATTGATCAACGGCCATTTGGTAACGCCTCGCGCCCACAGCCTTCGCGGCTTGCACCGGTGGTATCGAGACTACGCCCAAGACTATATTCAAAGCCGTTGTGAGTACTGGGGCGCGCAGATTGGCGTAGACTGGAGCGAGATTCGAGTGCGCACGTACCGGGCCCGTTGGGGCAGCTGCTCAGTCGCAGGTGTGCTGTCGTTTAATTGGCGACTGATCCAAGCGCCGCCTGCTGTGGTTGACTACGTGGTCATCCACGAACTGTGCCACCGAGTCCATCACAACCACTCAGCCGCGTTTTGGGGCCTGGTCGAACAGTTCGATCCTCAGTGGCGGGCCCACCGTGATTGGTTGAAAGCGCATCAAACCCAACTTAGCAGCGAGACCTTTTAGACGGGTTACGCAGACACACAAGGACAACACGATGAATTATTTACACACCATGGTTCGCGTCAGTGACCTGGACGCCTCACTGCATTTTTACTGCGATTTGCTGGGGCTGATTGAGATCAGCCGTTATGACAGCGAAAAAGGGCGTTTCAGCCTGATCTTTTTGGCCGCCCCGGGGGACGAGGCCCAAGCGCGCGACACTCGTGCCCCGATGATCGAGCTGACCCACAACTGGGATCCTGAGGAATACCCCAAACCGACTCGATCCTTTGGCCACCTAGCCTACCGCGTCGATAACATTTATGAGTCGTGCCAACGACTGCAGGATGGTGGCGTGACGATTTTGCGTCCACCCCGCGACGGTCACATGGCCTTTGTGCGCTCGCCCGATGGCATCAGCATTGAGCTGTTACAGGCAGGCGAATCACTGGATCCGGCCGAGCCCTGGGCCAGCATGGAAAATACCGGTGACTGGTAGAGCGACCGCGATCGGTTCGATTTCGATCTGGCTGTGGGGTTGTCTGGCTCTGTTTACCGAATTAACCGGTGGTGCCGTACCGCCCTTCCAAATGATGGCGATCACCTTTGTGATTGCCTGGGCGTTGATGATGCTGAACTGGCTGCGCCAGGGATCACTGGGACTGCAGCACATGCGCCAGCCCATTCCAGCATGGCTGCTGGGGGTTGGCGGGCTGTTTGGCTACCATCTGGTCTACTTTGCCGCGATGCGCCGCGCGCCAGTGGCCGACGTCAGCTTACTGGCCTATTTGTGGCCGCTGCTGATCGTGATTTTCGCAAGCTTTCTACCTGGCGGGCGCCTGCGTAGTCAGCATTTGGGTGGGGCTGTACTGGCCCTGATCGGCTGTTATCTGCTGATTGGTGGGGCGAATTTCCAGGCGCAATACACCGCCGGCTACGCCCTAGCCCTATCGTGCGCCCTGCTATGGTCGGGGTATTCCGTTCTGAATCGTCTACTGCCCGCAGTCCCAACCGATGCGGTGGGATGGTTTTGTCTGGTGGTAGCCCTGCTGGCGTCATTGGCCCACTTGGCGTTAGAGCAAACCGTTTGGCCCAGCGATCTTTTGGTTTGGGTCGGCTTAATTGGATTGGGACTAGGGCCGGTAGGCATCGCGTTTTTCACCTGGGACTACGGGGTTAAACACGGCAACTTACCCCTGCTGGGGGTGCTGAGTTATTCGACACCGCTGATCTCGGTGCTGTTACTGGTGTTATTTGGGCTAACACAGCCCAGTCCTGCGCTGTGGTGGGCCTGCGGCCTGATTGTGGCTGGCTCGACCCTAGCTGCCTTGGGATGGCCCCGTGTTACCCGAGCTTAGAGGCAGCGGCGCGACATTTTCTGAATGCCAGCGCTATCGCTATCTGCTGTGGCGGCGCTGGGACGAGCGCCCTCCCCTGGTATTCATTTGCCTGAACCCCTCAACCGCGGATGCTCAAAACAACGACCCCACTAATCGCAGAACCATCGGATTTGCACGTGATCTGGGTTTTGGTGGGATGGTGATGGCGAATCTGTACGCCTTCAAAGCCACGCAGCCCAAAGACTTATTCAAAGCGGTCGACCCGGTTGGGCCGGACAACGATGCCTATCTGCGCCAGCTCTCGCAATTTACCTTGGTCGGCGGCTGGGGCAATCACGGCCACAAGTCCGAGCGCCTGGCGGCGATTGCCGATCTAAAGTTGCATGCTTTGCGCGTCAACGCCAGCGGAGCACCGGCGCATCCGCTGTATCTGCCCAAAGGGCTGACGTTGCAGCCCTATACAATCGCCCAGGCCAGTGACTCACCCATGCGATAGGGACGAATGGCCTCGTCACCGTCTCCAATGTCGCCGCCCATTTTCCACTGACGCTTTTCCAGCGTGATGGTGTCTTCATTGACCGGCAAGCCG
>CBFHLC010000033.1:0-24172 GCA_965656605.1 Litorivicinus sp.
CGATTCTAGCCACTCTAAACGGACTATTTGGACAGGTCGCTGATCTGTCAGTGCTGTCAGGCTCATGAAGCTCACCACTGTTCTGCTGGATCGAGATGGGGTGATCAACCACGACAGCCCCGACTACATTCGATCCGCTACACAGTGGGAACCCATTCCGGGTTCGCTAGAGGCAATCGCGGCGCTGTCGAAGGCGGGGATTTGGGTAGGAATTGCGACCAACCAAAGCGGTCTGGCTCGTGGGCACTTCACCTCGGTTGACCTGGACCAAATGCATCAGAAGCTTCGACAAGGGGTAGCATCCCTCGGTGGACAGATTCAGGCGATCGCTCACTGCTTTCACTTACCTGATGATCAGTGTGACTGCCGAAAGCCAAAACCAGGCTTGCTCGATCAGCTGATTGCCCTTCGTGGCGCTGAATATGTTTCACATGAAACCATCATGATCGGCGATTCGTTAAAAGACCTTCAAGCCGCTCAGCACCGCGGAATCGCCTCAGCACTGGTGCGTACAGGCAAAGGCACTGATACCGAAAAGCATCAGGCAATAAAAAGCCCAGTGTACGATTCTCTCGTAGACTGGGCTCGATCGAACGGATATCTAAAGGACTAGACGTCTAGGTTCGCCACGTTCAACGCATTTCTCTCGATGAATTCACGGCGTGGCTCAACCTCGTCGCCCATCAGCGTTGTAAACATTTCATCCGCCTTAATGGCGTCTTCGATGGTGACCTGCAGCATACGACGGTTCTGACTGTCCATGGTGGTTTCCCACAGCTGCTCGGGGTTCATCTCGCCCAATCCCTTGTATCGCTGAATCATTGGCCCCTTGCGAGCCTCGCCCATCAAGAAATCAAACACTTCGCCCATGGTTCGAACCGGCCGACCTTTCTCGCCACGACGAATCTCAGCACCCACCTCGATTGAGTCACTCATCTTATTACCTACATCGATCATGCGCTGATAATCGACGTTCTCTACCAACTCCAATCCCAATGGGTGCTCGCTGGTCGTACCACGCCAAGTCAGGCGGACTACAGGGCGATACACCGAACGCTCTTCATCCCGCTCAACTACAACGTTCACAATAAACCCACTACTCGGATCGTCAGGGAGCCACTTACTCAAGTCTTCAGCCCAGCTCTTCAAAAAAGCCTCATCGTCCAAGTTTTCTCGTGAAACCTTAGGCAGGTACGGCAGGGCCTTGGCGATCACATCGGGGAAGCGCCTTCCGAGTCGCTCTACCCGTGTGTTCACTTCCAGGTAGCTACGAATTAATGTCTCTAGGTTCGCACCCGTCACCGGCGGAGCATCAGGCCCCGGAATCAGCTCTGCGCCTTCCAAGGCGACCTGAACCAACCAATCCTGCAACGCACCCTCATCCTTTAGGTATTGCTCGTTCTTACCCTTCTTGACCTTGTACAGCGGCGGTTGCGCAATATACACGTGACCTGCGGCGACCACGTCGGCCATTTGACGATAGAAGAAGGTCAACAGCAGGGTACGAATGTGCGAGCCATCGACGTCCGCATCGGTCATGATAATGATCTTGTGATAACGCAGCTTAGCCAGATCGAAATCATCCCGGCCAATCCCCGTACCTAAAGCGGTAATCAGGGTTCCCACTTCCTGTGAGCTCAGCATCTTGTCAAAACGTGCTTTCTCGACGTTCAGGATCTTACCGCGCAACGGCAAGATCGCCTGACCGCGACGATCACGGCCCTGCTTAGCACTGCCACCCGCAGAGTCACCCTCCACCAGGAACAATTCAGACAGCGCCGGATCCTTCTCTTGGCAGTCAGCCAACTTGCCAGGTAACCCTGCAATATCCAACGCGCCTTTACGACGCGTCATCTCGCGAGCTTTTCGAGCTGCATCACGGGCCCGCGCAGCATCGATCATCTTGCCCGCAATCACCTTGCCGGCACCGGGATTTTCTTCGAGGAACTGGTTCAGATAGTCGCGCATGTCTTGCTCGACTGCCGTCTGCACTTCCTGTGACACTAGCTTGTCTTTGGTCTGACTCGAGAACTTAGGATCGGGCACTTTCACGGATACGATCGCAGTCAACCCTTCCCGAGCGTCATCACCGCTGGTCGCGACTTTGGATTTCTTTTGTAGCTGCTCGCTTTCAATGTACTTATTCAAGACCGCGGTCAAGGCACGCCGGAAACCCGACAAGTGGGTGCCGCCATCACGCTGTGGAATGTTGTTCGTGAAACAGAACACGCTTTCTTGGTAGCTGTCATTCCACTGCAGGCTGACTTCGACGCCGATGCCGTCCTCACGCTGCTTGGTAAAGTGGAAAACGTCGCAGATGCTGTTCTTGTTGCGATTCAGATATTCCACGAATGAGCGCAAACCGCCTTCATATTCGAATACTTCAGACTTGCCCGAACGCTCATCACTCAAGGTTACGCGGATGCCGCTGTTCAAAAAGCTCAGCTCACGCAGGCGCTTGGCTAAAATGTCGTAGTGGTACTCGACCACCCCAAAGGTGCCTTCACTGGCATGGAATCGCACCGCAGTGCCGCTCTCGGTCGTGCTGCCTATCTTTTCGATGGGAGCCACTGGCGCGCCGTGCTCGTAGGTCTGCTCCCACACTGCACCGTCACGCTTGATCGTTAACACCAATTTCTTGGATAGAGCGTTAACCACTGATACACCGACACCGTGCAGGCCACCGGATACCTTGTAGCTGTTATCGTCGAACTTACCGCCCGCATGCAACACAGTCATGATGACCTCGGCGGTTGAGCGCTGTTCTTCGGCGTGCATATCAACCGGGATGCCACGGCCATCGTCTGCCACGGAAATGGATTCGTCGCTGTGAATGGTGACATCAATACTAGAGCAGTGTCCCGCCAACGCTTCGTCCACAGAGTTGTCGACCACCTCAAACACCATGTGGTGCAGACCCGTGCCGTCATCTGTGTTTCCGATGTACATCCCTGGGCGCTTCTGTACGGCCTCCAGTCCCTTCAGGACCTTAATGGAATCACTGCCGTATTCCGATTCGCTCATTTTGCCTCCACTTCCGTTACTGACCCATTTTCCACGTGAAACACTTGTAGGGGTCTATCGCTATCCATGATGGGCTGCACACGCTGCGCATCCACCGCGGTTAAAAATACTTGTGCGCCGGTCTGGGTCATTAACTGCCATAACCGCGCTTGTCTCTGATCGTCCAGCTCTGCCGCCAAATCGTCTACCAACAGCAGTACTCGGCGCTGCCTGACCTGCCACAGCAGTTGTTGCTGCGCCAAGACCAATAGCGCGACCAACACCTTTTGCTGGCCTCGGCTAAGGCTCTCAAGGGCTGGCGCGCCCCGGCAACTCAGCACCAGATCGCCTCGGTGAGGGCCACTGTAGGTTGACCCCATCACCCGATCCCGGGCCCAACCACGAATCAGCGCTTGCCTCAAATCCCCTTTGTGTCGCGAATAACCTGGGTTATGCGTCAGGGTAATTTCAGGCAAGCCCTCAGTGCTGGCTGCCAGATGATGAAACACCTCCAGCAGTCGCGTCAGATAAGCCTCTCGACCAGCGATAATTGCCTCGCCAGAGTCCGCCAGAACACCGTCCCAGACCTGCACCTCAGCAGGGCTAAGTGTATCATTCTTTAAGGCTTTATTGCGCTGTTCAAGCGCCTTTCGATAGCGTGAGTAGTGCGCCAATTCTAGCTGTTCGACATGGAACACACCCCAGTCCAAAATGGAGCGCCGGCGGGCCGGTGTACCGGCTAACCAATTCAACCCTTCGGCCCCCACGACCAAGAACGGTACTCGGTGCGCCAGGGCAGATAATGTCGCTACTTTCTCGCCGTCAATCCGGGCATCGGTTGGAGAATTTAGAAAACGCTGCAGCCCCAGCTGGTGCGAGCTTCCGCCCTCACTGACTCTGCCAGACACCAGCACATCGCGCTGGTCGGTTTGAATAATGTTTGGCAGGCGGGTACCTAGAAAGCTCTTACCGCTGGCCAAGAAACTGATGGCTTCGAGAATCGAAGTTTTACCCGCACCGTTGTCTCCATGAAAGAGTACAAAGTCCGCTTTGGGCTGTATCTTAACGACATCGAGCGCCCTAAAGCGCTCGATCTGAAGTGACTCTAGACGCACATCACAGGCGCATTGGCATAACGACGTACTGCGATTGCAGATCGCCTTTACCGACCATCAATGCACTCCCGTTAGGATCGCCCAGCTGAAACTCAACCTGCTCGTTTTCGATCACGCCCAGCACATCCTGCAGATAGCCTACGTTAAAGCCGATCTCGTAGCTGCTGGCGCCGTCAAATACCGCCTCGATGGTCTCTTCCGCCTCTTCTTGCTCGGTATTCTGGGTCGCGACGGTCAACGCGCCATCATCCAATACCATTCGCACGCCCCGGAACTGCTCATTCGACAGAATCGCGGCGCGCCCAAGCACTTCTTTAAACAGCTTACGATCCACGCCCAATGTGTTTTGCCGACCCTTGGGCATGACCCGCTCGTAATCCGGGAAACGACCCTCAATCAGGACACTGGTGAACGACAAACCCGCAATTTCTACTTGCAAATGCGAAGACGAAAAGCGCAACGCAACCGGCTTCTCGCCTGCGCTAGACAGCAACTTTGCCAGCTCGAGCACGGCTTTTCGCGGCAGAATCAATGACGCCGTTGCCGCTGCATCCTCAATACTGACATCACTGAGTGCCAAACGATGGCCGTCCGTTGCGACACAGCGCAGACGCCCCTCAGCCACTGACAGGTGCATACCGTTTAGGTAGTAACGCACGTCCTGCTGGGCCATAGCGAATTGAACCTTGGAAACCGCACGGGATAATGGCGCTGCCGGTACCGCGACCGCAGTAGTATCACCTTGCATCTCGACCCGGGGGAAATCACTAGCCGGCAAGGTCGCCAGCTTGAAACGCGAGCGCCCACTTTTCAGCAAAATATGGCTGCCATCTAGACGGCACTCAATCAGCGCATCCTGAGGCAAGGCCTTTAGGATATCGACTAGCTTGCGTCCTGGCAGCGTGATCTCACCGCCCTCGCGGACTTGGTCCACTTCGATATCGATACTGATCTCGGTGTCCAAGTCAGTACCGGTCAACGCACTACCGGCCACATCAACCACCAGCAGAACGTTCGCCAAAATAGGCAAGGTTTGCTTGCGCTCAACCACTGCGGCAGCAATGTTAGCGCGTTCCAAAAAGTGTTCTCTAGAGATCGTAAAGTCCATCTGGCGTTATCCGGCTAGCGATTTATAAATGTTGTCATAGTCTGCCTTGATCACAGTGTCTGTGTTAAGCAGTTCTTTAACCTTTCTGCAGGCGTGCAAGACTGTTGTGTGGTCTCGGCCCCCAAAGGCCTCACCAATCTCAGGCAAGCTGTGACTGGTTAGTTCTTTCGCCAATGACATCGCGATTTGTCGCGGCCTGGCGATCGAGCGGTTGCGTCGCTTACTCAACAAGTCGCTCAGTTTCATTTTGTAATAATCCGCCACGACCCGTTGGATGTTATCCAGGCTCACTTGACGATCATGCACCGCAATCATATCGCGCAGCGTCTCGGCAATGAAATCCAAGGTGATCGGCTGGCTTAGGAACTTGGAATTAGCAATGACCCGTTTCAACGAGCCCTCCAGATCGCGCACATTACCGCGCACTTTCTGTGCGATGAAAAATGCACACTCGCGAGGAAGATCAGCTCCGGATTCTTCAGCTTTGTTGATCAGAATCGCCACTCGCGTCTCCAGCTCTGGCGGCTCAAGACGAACCGTCAGACCCCAGCCGAAGCGACTCTTCAGGCGATCTTCCATTTTGTCGATTTCTTTTGGGTAACGATCCGACGTCAGAATGATCTGCTGACCGCCCTCCAAGAGCGTATTAAACGTATGGAAGAATTCTTCTTGGCTCTTATCTTTACCCGCAAAGAACTGAATATCGTCGATTAACAGCGCATCGACATTTCGATAAACCCGTTTGAAGTCATTGATCGCGTTCAGCTGAAGGGCCTTGACCATATCAGCAACAAAGCGCTCGGAGTGAACGTAGATGACCTTTGCGTTGGGGTTCTTGGCCAAAATCTCGTTACCCACGGCGTGCATCAGGTGAGTCTTACCCAGTCCGGTATCGCCATACAAAAATAAAGGGTTGTACTCACCGCCGGGATTTTCCGAGACCCGTTGCGCAGCCGCGCGAGCCAATTGGTTGGATTTACCCTCAACAAAGTTATCAAAGGTGTGACTGCGGTTCAGCCGGCTGGTGTGCTTTAACGAGCCTTCGACCGGCTGTCTCTCTCGTGATTGCTGAGCGGATACGGTGGTAGCCGGCTGGGGCGCCGCCTTTACCGGAATTTGTGCACCCGGCTTAGCTGCGCTGCCTACCTCGATGGTCACGCGCATGTCACCGGACGCACCGACCAACTCTTTAATTCGACTCAAATAGCGGTCTGCCACCCAATCTTTTACAAACCGGTTGGGTGCCAAAATTTTTACTGCACTTGCGTCAGACTCAACCTGCAACGGACGGATCCACGTATTAAATTGATCTGCCGGCAGTTCTTGCTCCAGCGATGTTAAACAATCAGTCCAAGCCACTCATCTGCCTCGTAGGTATCATATCGTTATCGTTAGCACGCGCTCGGTGGCAATAGACTTCGGCGCGGTAGTAGGGGCGGAAGCAGTGTGCCAAACTTATCCCCAGCACAGAAAGGTATTTCTGGATAATTTACGCAGTAAACGCTAAGTAGTTGTTTTTGCTTATTTTATTTTTCCACAGCGTGATAAATCTGTGGATAACCTGCCAATAAATGGCGAAACTTAGTGACTCACCGGGATCCGCGGCTGTGGATAACTTTAGATTCTGTCCCCTGTGCTGAAAAAGCTTGCAACCCATTCCACGTGGCTGTATATTTCGCGCCCACTTTTGCGTACTGACGCACAACGAGGATTAACCTGTGAAACGTACTTTCCAACCCAGCGTAATCAAGCGCAAGCGCACCCACGGTTTCCGTGCTCGCATGGCTACCAAGAACGGTCGTCTGGTTCTTAAGCGCCGTCGCGCTAAAGGCCGCAAGGTTCTCAGCGCTTAAAATTGAGCTTCCCGCTGCAGCCACTGTGCGGGGCCAGCCAATTCCAAAACGTCTTTTCGCATCCTGATGCACGTCAGCATGCCAAAGACGTTTTTGTGCTGGCTCAAAAAAATTCGTTGGACTACCACCGAATTGGCCTCATCACGTCAAAGAAAAAGTTACGTCGGGCGGTCGACCGTAACCGCTTTCGCCGGGTTGCTCGCGAGGCCTTGCGCCACTCAAGTATCGACACGCCCACAGACGTGATCTTTATGGTCAAGTCAGCGCCTGAAAAACTGCACGACGCCGCCCTGCTTGAGCAACTTAGCCAACAATTAAAGAAGCTGCACACCAAACTGGCATGAAAACGTTGGCACGAATTCTGATCCGCTTCTATCAGTGGTGTATCTCACCAATCATCGGCCCCCGATGCCGGTACATGCCGACTTGCAGTGAATACACCCTTGAAGCAATTGAGATTCACGGCATACTGCGTGGCGTAATTTTAAGTGCTAAACGAATTGGCCGATGCCGACCCGGCGGGCGCAGTGGATACGACCCTGTCCCACCAAAAACAGACGAGTAAAAATATGGACATTCAACGCATCCTGTTAGGTGGCGCCCTTGCCGTCACGTCTTATCTGCTGATCTTGCAGTGGAACCAGGATTACGGACAGCCCGTCGTACCCACTACGACCACCAGTGCTCCGGCTCAAATTCAATCAGGTGATCTGGCCACGATCGATCAAGCCCCTGTCTCTAGCGATGCACTGCCCAGCACCAACACTGAAGTCGCTGCCGTCACCATTGATAGGCAAACCAATAACCGTGAGTGGATCATTGAAAGCGATACCCTGCGTCTATTCATCGATCTAGTAGGCGGCGACATCGTTCGCTCCGAGTTAAAGAACTATCCCGTTGTATTAGAACAACCCGATATCTCTTTTGCCCTGCTAGACAACCGTGATCGAACCTACCTAGCTCAATCCGGACTGACCAATATTGATACCGCCGAAGGCCGCCCAACCTATCAGCCAGTCAGCGATCAGACTCAAATGGTCGGCGACACCCTCGTTGTACCATTGGTATTTGAAGATGATTCGGTCAAGGTCACCAAGACCTTCACATTAAAGCGCGGCTCGCACACCGTTGAAGTCACTCACGATGTACTAAACAAGTCCTCAGACGTATTGCGCGTGGCTCCCTTCCATCAGTTAAAGCGTGATAACTCGAGCGACCCCAGCACTCAAACCAGCATGGGTGTGCAGGCCTTTTTGGGCTATGCCCTGAAGACCACTGAAGAGCGCTACTACAAAGTTGACTTGGACGAGGTCGCCGATCGCACCTCAGTGGTAGAGATCAACAACGATCTGCAAAATACCTCAACTGCGGGTTCTTACCTGGCATTGGTTCAGCACTACTTCGTATCGGCCTGGGTGCCGGATGCCGCTGACTTACCGCGCTACAGCTTTACTCAAACCGCCACGGGCGATCATGTAGGTCGTATCATTGGCAGCGCTCGAGATCTATCAGCTGGCGCTAGCACGCAGTTCAGCGCCACCCTATACACCGGACCCAAGGACCAAGACGTTCTAGAGAGCCTGTCCGATGGTCTTGAGTTGACTGTGGATTACGGATGGTTGTGGTTTATCTCCCAGCCCATCTTCATGGTACTTAGCTTCTTGCAGGAGTACATCGGTAACTGGGGTCTGTCGATTATGGCCGTCACCCTGTTGGTTAAGCTGCTGTTCTTCAAGCTGTCCGCTACGGCTTACGCTTCGATGGCGCGCATGCGCAAATTCACACCGGAAATGACCCGCCTGCGCGAGCTATACGGTGATGACAAGCAACGCCTCTCCAAAGAAATGATGGATCTGTACAAAAAAGAGAAGATCAATCCTTTGGGGGGCTGCCTGCCAATCTTGGTTCAGATGCCAGTGTTCTTGGCCTTGTATTGGGTATTGCTTGAATCAGTTGAGCTGCGCCAAGCGCCATTCTTCTTGTGGATTGCGGATCTATCAGTCAAAGATCCTTACTTTGTCTTACCGCTGTTGATGGGCGCCAGCATGTTTATTCAGCAGATGCTGAACCCCACACCTCCGGATCCTATGCAGGCCAAGATCATGAAGATTATGCCCATTGCATTTACCTTCTTCTTCCTGTGGTTCCCGGCTGGACTGGTCCTGTACTGGGTCACCAACAACGTTCTGTCTATTGCCCAGCAATACGTCATCACCAAACGTATTGAACAAGGCGACACCGCCAGCACCAGCTAATGAGCGACACCATTGCTGCCATTGCCACAGCGCCGGGTCTGGGTGCTGTGGGTGTCGTCAAACTGGCAGGTCCACAGGTGGAAAGCATTATGCAACAGCTGGGTATCCAAGCCCGGCCGCGCACCGCACAGCTATGCAAAATCACCGATGAAAACGATGCCCTGATTGATTCTGGACTGGCTTTGTATTTCCCCGGCCCTTATAGCTACACCGGCGACAGCACCTTGGAATTCCAAGGACATGGCGGCCCGGTGGTGCTCAATCGTCTGCTCAAACGATTTATTCAATGTGGCGCACGCCTGGCACGTCCTGGTGAATTTAGTGAACGCGCTTTTCTAAACGATAAGCTTGATTTGGCTCAGGCCGAGGCGGTTGCGGATCTAATCAGTGCCTCTAGCGAAGAAGCGGCTATTCGGGCCGTTCAATCCTTGCAGGGTGATTTCTCGACGGCCGTAAATTCGGTCTACGATAAAATCGTGCACCTGCGGGTATACGTCGAGGCCGCCATTGATTTCCCCGAAGAAGAAATCGACTTCCTTGCCGATGGTCACGTCGCAGGATTGCTCACCCAGATTGAACAAGAGCTGGATTTGCTGCGCCAACAAGCACGTGCAGGACAACGCTTCAATGAAGGCGTCCAAATTGTCTTAATTGGAAAACCCAACGCCGGTAAATCCAGCTTACTCAATGCGTTATCGGGTCAAGACAGCGCCATTGTGACTGAGCAGGCCGGCACCACCCGAGACGTATTAAAAGAGCATCTGGTGATCGCAGGGATTCCCTGCGAGATTTTAGACACTGCGGGGCTTCGAGAAACGCAAGATCTGATCGAAGCCGAAGGGGTCAAGCGCGCACTCAAGGCCGTTGAAACTGCAGACCTGATTTTATTTTTAGCCGATCCTGCCCAAGGCATCTCAGCCTTAGAGTCTGATTTGCAGGCGTTGCTACCCGATCACGTTACACCGGATTTCATTATCTGGAACAAGTGCGATTTGTCCGATGCCCCCGCATACCCAAAATCTTTGCAGATTTCTGCCAAGACGGGATTGGGCCTAGCCGACTTAGAAACAGCCATTGCTGAGCACTTAGGTGTCAATACCAATGAGGCTCGGTTTTTAGCTCGTACGCGTCACCTAGACGCACTGGCGCGCTGCGCTGACGCGTTACTTCAGGGCCGCGCCCAACTCGAAGGGGCCGGGGCAGGCGAGTTGCTCGCTGAAGACCTGCGCGTGGCACATGATGAACTCGGTGAAATCACCGGAAAAATGTCGGCTGATGAGTTGCTAGGCGAGATATTTTCCAGCTTTTGCATCGGAAAGTGACCTAACGACGTCCTTTAACTCGGCTGTACTGCGTCTTGCAATAACCTCGACTAACAGCCGGATCCCGAATTTCTCGATGTTTAGTGACTCGGCCCGACACTCGAGCCCGCCACAAACGAAACGACGAGGGTTTTAAAGAGCTGCGCATCAGACGAATGACCGCAGACTCGTTCAGCCCGTAATCTTCCTCGATCGCCTCAAAGGGCGTTCTGTCTTCCCAAGCCATCTCTATGACGCGTGATAGCTCGGGTTCCTCAATTTTTTTATCCACAGTACAGTACAATGCCCCAAAGCCCCGCCATTCCTACTATTGCGACGGTCCCGTGAAAATTATCCTTGAGTTACTCACAGCCCACCTTGGCTGTGAACAGATAGTAGAATGAATACCAGAACAACCCAACCTCAAACACTGTGCATAGTTAGGTGGATACAGTTATCCACTGTTCACACATATCTCATACGCACTCGTTACCGGCGTAGACGATTGGCTTATCAACACCCATACTGAGGCACAACTCGTTGAAATCGATACTGAATTTCAAGTTGTTCACTAAAAAAGTGCCTGCTTAATAAACAATAATACTCAATCTCTTTATATACATATCCTTTCTCTATACTTACTCCCGCCCTCATGCACTATCGACACAAACCTTCGTCTGAATTTCGCAGTCGTGTAAACTTCGGCCACTGAAAACTTTGACGAGCACATTCCATGGATCTTCGACAAATCTTCGATGTCATCGTCGTCGGTGGTGGCCATGCCGGAACGGAAGCGGCACTCGCTGCTGCACGATGCGGCGCAAACACCTTGCTGGTCACTCACAGCATCGAAACCTTGGGTCAAATGTCATGTAATCCAGCAATCGGTGGAATCGGCAAAAGCCATTTAGTTCGCGAAGTCGACGCCTGCGACGGGATCATGGCTCATGCCGCTGATCATGCTGGCATCCAGTTTCGGGTTTTAAATTCGCGCAAAGGCCCAGCAGTTCGCGCCACTCGAGCCCAAGCAGATCGAGTCTTGTATCGAAATTACGTTCGATACGGATTAGAAAACCAGCCCCACCTGAGCATTTTTCAGCAAGCTGTTGATGATCTGATCATCGAAAACGATCGAGTTGTCGGGATCAAAACTTCGATGGGATTGACGATCAAAAGCAAAACGGTGGTCCTCACTACCGGTACATTTTTAGCCGGTGTGATTCACGTCGGGATGCAAAACTCTGAGGCAGGCCGAGCCGGCGACATGCCAGCAAACGCCTTGGCCAAGTCCATTCGCGACAAAGGATTTCGCGTTGATCGATTAAAAACCGGTACACCGGCTCGCATCGATGCACGCAGCGTTAATTTCAGCGTGATGACCGAGCAGCCAGGGGATACGCCGTTACCCGTGATGTCCTTCATGGGCAGTATTCAGGATCATCCACGGCAGGTCAGCTGCTGGGTCACTCACACTAATGAGAAAACCCACGACATTATTCGCGCCAATCTGGATCGCTCGCCGATGTTTGCCGGTGTTATCGAAGGGATTGGGCCACGCTATTGCCCCTCAATCGAAGACAAAATCACACGCTTTGCTGATAAAACCTCACATCAAGTATTCGTTGAACCCGAGGGGCTTACCACGCATGAGCTATATCCCAACGGTATCTCAACCTCGCTGCCCTTCGATACACAGGTCGAGATGATTCGATCGATGGTCGGTTTCGAGAACGCTCACATCACTCGACCCGGCTATGCCATCGAATATGACTACTTAGATCCTAGGGATTTGCATCATTCGTTAGCCTCTAAGCATTTGGATGGCCTGTACTTAGCCGGCCAAATCAATGGTACGACAGGTTATGAAGAAGCCTCGGCCCAAGGCCTGTTGGCGGGAACCAATGCAGCGCTTGAATCACAAGGCAAAGCACCTTGGATCTTGGATCGTGCGACGGCCTACTTAGGTGTATTGATCGACGATCTGGTCACCATGGGGACCAAAGAGCCTTATCGGATGTTTACGTCCCGTGCCGAACATCGCTTGTTGTTGCGTGAGGACAATGCAGATACCCGTTTGACCGAGACAGCCTATCAGCTGGGTCTGGTCGGCGAGAAACGCTGGCGTGCCTTTAATGAAAAACAAGAGGCTGTGGAAACGGAGCTGTCTCGACTCCGCAGCACCTGGGTTCAGGCAAAGTCACCCGAGGCAGATCATCTGGCATCTTATTTAAAAACGCCGTTATCCAAAGAGGCGTCGCTGGCTGATTTAATGCGCCGGCCCGAGATTGACCGGACCATCTTGCAGACCTTACCCAATACTCCGGAAGTCGATCCGATTGTGTCATTACAAGCTGAGATCGAGTTGAAGTACGCAGGTTACATCGAGCGCCAAAGCGCTGAGATTGAAAAGCTTAAGCGCAACGAGAACGTGCCACTGCCTCAGGATATTGACTACACCCAAATCAAAGGACTCAGCCACGAGGTGTGTCAGAAGTTGGGTGACGTTAAACCTGCAACCATCGCTCAGGCCGGACGTATCCAAGGGGTTACTCCGGCCGCGGTCAGCTTGCTGCTGGTGCATCTGAAAAAGCTGGGTTTAGCCGTCAAGGCAGCCAGTTGATGCAATTACAGCAAGGTTTAGATCAGCTGTCGCTCAGTTTAGATCCCCATCAGATCACTCAGCTTGAGTCCTTGTTGGACGGCATTCAAAAGTGGAATCGGGTGTACAACTTGACCCGTATTACGCAGCGTCAACAAATGGTGGTGATGCATTTGCTGGATTCGCTGGCACTGGCCGAGCACTTAGATGACAGTGCCCTACTCGACGTTGGATCAGGGGCTGGATTCCCCGGTTTGCCGTTGGCTATTGCACGTCCTTATCAGGACATCGTGTTACTCGATGCCGCTCAAAAGCGCACTCGGTTTACCGTGCAAATGAAAGGCGAGTTGCTGCTCGAGAACCTTAGCGTAGTGACGCAACGGGTCGAGTCATATCGCCCGGGATACACCTTTGATCAAATAACGGCTCGGGCCTTCGCACCATTACAAGACTTGGTGAGCTGGGTTCAGGGATTGGTGAGTCCTGGTGGTCGCATTTTGGCGATGAAGGGTCAGTACCCTCACGATGAGATTCAGAAAACCTATGAACTCTTTCCTAACGCTCAGGTAGAATCGCTTGAATTAGAGGTGCCGGGTCTGGATGCAGAGCGTCACCTTATTGAAGTACGTTGCGAAGGATAATTCTTGAGAGTTGTAGCGGTAACCAATCAAAAAGGCGGTGTGGGTAAAACCACAACGGCGGTCAATATGGCCTCGGCTTTTGCGGCAACACGCAGACGCACGCTGCTAATTGATTTGGACCCGCAGGGCAACGCGACGACCGGTTCGGGCATCGACAAGACATCGGTGACTTACTCTAGCTATGATTTGTTAACTCATCGAGCACCGCTGCGATCCTGCATCGTCAGCCCTGCAGATGCCGGTTATGACTTGGTCGCAGGCAATGGAGACTTAACCGCGGCCGAGATCGAGTTGTTAAACGCCGATCAACGCCAGCTGCATCTACAGCAAGCCCTGGTGGGACACGATTACGACATGATCGTGATTGACTGTCCGCCTTCACTGAACATGCTGACGGTGAATGCGTTAGTGGCCGCGCAGGGTGTAGTTATTCCGGTGCAGTGCGAGTTCTACGCACTGGAAGGTCTGGCTAATTTGTTAGAAACGATCGAGGCGGTACGCGAGGCCTTTAACCCAACACTAGAGATCGACGGTGTACTGCGCACGATGTATGACCCGCGCAGCTCGCTGACCAGTGAGGTTAGCCGTCAGATTCGTGAGTACTTTAAGTCTAAAATGTTTTCGACCGTGATTCCTCGAAATGTTCGCTTGGCTGAGGCCCCGAGTCATGGTTTACCCGTGATTCAATACGATCGAAAAAGTCGTGGCGCAATATCCTACTTGGCCTTTGCCGGTGAGTACTTCAGAAAGGTGGCTGCATGATTCAACGTAAAAAAGGCGCGTTGGGCCGTAATATTTTGCTCGACACCTTAGGTGCCCAAGAAGCACCGACCCCAATCGATCAGCCCGGTGAGGGGATTCGATTGGTGCCGATTCACAAGATTGATCGGTCACCTTGGCAACCAAGAACACAGTTTGATGCTGATGCCCTTGATGAGCTAGCTGGCTCGATCCGTCAACACGGGTTGATGCAGCCTCTAGTTGTGCGTGAAATCAATCAGCGCTTTGAGCTGATTGCAGGTGAGCGACGCTGGCGTGCCGCGCAAAAGGCCGGTTTAGACAACGTACCTACGCTGGTTCAAGAGGTATCGGATCAAACCGCCGCAACCTTGGCGTTGGTTGAAAATCTGCAACGACAAGATTTAAACGCGATTGAACAGGGTCAAGCCTTAACCAAGTTAAAGAACGAATTTGATCTGGATCAGGCGCAGCTGGCTGAGCTGGTGGGAATGTCCCGCTCACAAGTGGCTAATTTGATGCGTCTGGATGCCCTGGATCATCAGGTTAAAGCGTTGGTTCACGATGGATCGCTAGAGATGGGCCATGCACGCGCCTTGCTAGGTGCCCCCATGCCTCGGCAACGTGCATTAGCGTCTAAAGTGGTGGCTTTGGGGTTAAATGTTCGACAGACCGAATCCTTAGTGGCTAACGATACGCAGCCCAAGTCCGAAAAAGCTCAGCCTGATCAGGATGTGCTGGCATTGTCGCAACGCCTGAGCGAGCATCTGGGTGCACAAGTTCAGATTCAAACCGGCAAAAAAGGTCGTGGCAAAGTTCAGATCGCTTTCAATTCGTTGGACGAATTCGATGGTCTGATGACCAAATTTGGACTGAAGTAGCCCTCGCGACAAAAGTCTCTCTTATTACTGATTGATAGATTAAAGGCATGTTCTTATAATCCCGGGCGCTAAAAGACCGATGGAGCGTTGTGCATGTCTGCTTTGATCACTGTGACAGCACCACCGATATTGCTTTTGATGGTCTTGGCCGGTGTATCGGCAGGCGTGTGGGATACAGCCACCGCATTGAACGTATTGGCAGGCGGCCTGGCGGTTGTCATGCCGAATGCGCTATTTGCGTTGTTGGCGTTTCGGCATGCGGGGGCTCGGCAAGCCCAACGGATCGTGCGCTCGTTCTATTTAGGCGAAGCACTGAAATTATTGTTAACCGCAGGTCTGTTGGTCTGTGTGTTTGTTTGGGTACAGCCCTTGGTGCCAGCGGCGATCTTTCTCGCCTTTGTCTCCATGCAGATCGCCTGTGCGATGGCTGCTACCCGGATTAAAAAGTTTTTACCAAATCGGAGATCTTAAATGGCTGCAGAAACTGCAGGTGGGTATATTGTTCACCACCTGACGAACTTAACGTTCGGCAAGCACCCCGTTGAAGGATGGACCTTTGCCTACCCCCGTGGGTTTGATCCAGAGAACGTCGCAGCACACGCGGCTAATTCTGACCTTCAGTACGGCTACACCCGTGACATGATCGCAGAGATGGGCTTTATGGCCATCCACGTCGACACCATGTTGTGGTCACTGTTCTTGGGTGGCCTATTCATCTTTTTCTTTGCCAAAGCAGCAAAATTCGCAACAGCTGGTGTTCCCGGTGGCTTGCAGAACTTTGTAGAGCTGATCGTCGAGTTTGTTGATACCAACATCAAAGACACCTTCAGCGGCAAAAGCACACTGATTGGCCCGTTGGCCCTGACCATCTTTGTCTGGGTATTCCTGATGAACTTGATGGACTTGGTGCCGGTAGATTTGGTTCCCACCATTTTCTATGCCTTGGGCGTTGAATACATGAAGATCGTTCCAACCACTGACGTGAATGCAACATTGGGCATGGCGATCGGCGTATTCCTGTTGATTATCTTTTATTCCATCCGCCAAAAAGGCCTGGGCGGGTTTGTTGGCGAATTGACGCTGCAGCCCTTCGGCAAGTGGATGATACCTTTTAACCTGCTGCTCGAAGGTGTTGGCTTAATCGCCAAGCCGATCTCATTGGCTCTTCGACTGTTTGGTAACCTGTATGCCGGTGAATTGATCTTCATCCTGATTGCGCTGATGCCCTTCTGGATTCAATTCGCGTTGTCAGTACCGTGGGCAATTTTCCACATTCTGGTCATCGTCTTGCAGGCATTTATTTTCATGATGCTAACTATCGTGTACCTCGCGATGGCACACGAGCATCATTGATTAACGAAGTAACCCTTAACCTTTAGAAACGTTAAAAACTGGAGAAAACACATGGAAATGGTTGTTGGCCTCACTGCTATCGCAGTTGCACTATTGATCGGCTTCGGCGCACTAGGTACCGCGATTGGTTTCGGTATCTTGGGCGGTAAGTTCCTAGAAGGCGCTGCTCGTCAGCCCGAGATGGTTCCGATGCTGCAGGTGAAAATGTTCATCGTCGCGGGTCTGTTGGACGCTGTAACAATGATCGGTGTTGGTATCGCACTGTTCTTCACCTTCGCAAACCCCTTCGTTGCGCTGGTTGGCTAATCGAAGCTTTGCTTCATTTATTCAAACCAACTAACGCGAGGAAGCGATTGTGAATCTGAATTTGACTCTAGTAGGTCAGCTGATCTCTTTCGCCATCTTTGTGTACTTCTGCATGAAGTTCGTCTGGCCGCCAGTTATGGCTGCTTTGAACGAGCGTCAGGAGAAAATTGCACAGGGTCTGGCGGACGCGGATAAAGCGGCCAAAGAACTCGACGTCGCTCAGGCCAAAATCGAAGAGCAAGTTCGCGAAGCCAAAGAAGAGGCTTCACGAATTCTTGAGCAGGCACGTAAGCAAGCCGCTCAAACCGTTGAAGATGCACAGGCGAAAGCTCGTGCGGAAGGCGAAAAGCTCATCGAACAAGCTAAAGCGGACATTGATCAGGAAGTTAACGCAGCACGTGAGGCCCTTCGTGGCCAGGTCAGCACATTGGCCGTCACCGGTGCGTCTAAAATTCTGGGCAAGGCCGTTGATGCGGACGCTCATGCCGAGTTGATTGATCAACTGGCCAAAGAGCTTTAAGGAGAGGACGAGATGGCGGAACTATCCACATTAGCTCGTCCCTACGCCAAAGCGGCGTTTGCGAGTGCTCAATCAGCCTCTAATCTGGCTGAATGGGGTGAGATGCTTAGCTTTGCAGCTTCAGTGTCTACCGACTCGGAAGGCCGCCGCGCACTTGCGCATCCCACACTGACAAGTGAACAAAAAGCCGATTGGTTAAACGATTTGGCTGGCGAACGTGCGTTTGACGCAGGTAAGCAGTTCATTCAGGTATTGGCTGATAATGGCCGACTCGAGCTTCTAGCCGAGATTAACGATCAGTTCGAAGAACTGCGTCGTCAGCTAGAAAGCGCAGCCGTTGCTTATGTTGAGTCAGCAATGGAATTGTCCGAGGCGCAACAAGCGACCTTGAGCGAGGCGCTAACGCGCCACCTGAACAAACAAGTAAGTCTGGAAGTTAGCATTAACGCTGACTTGGTGGGGGGTGTAGTCATCCGCGCAGACGACCTAGTAATTGACGGCTCTGTAAGCGGCAAGCTCGCGAAGCTGGCCGAGCAGCTGAAGCCCTAAGAGAGGCTGAGGAATAGCATGCAACAACTTAATCCAAGCGAAATCAGTGATCTGATTAAATCGCGCATCGAAAACCTCGATGTAAAAAGCGAAGCGCAAAACCAGGGCACGATCGTATCTGTGTCTGACGGTATTGTGCGTATTCACGGTCTGAACGACGTGATGTTCGGCGAGATGGTCGAGTTTGAAGGCGGACAGTTTGGTCTGGCTTTGAACCTTGAGCGTGACTCTGTCGGCGCCGTTGTGCTGGGTGACTACCAAAGTTTGGCCGAAGGCCAGACTGCGAAGTGCACCGGCCGTATTCTAGAAGTTCCCACTGGCGAAGCCATGTTGGGTCGCGTTGTAGACGCGTTGGGTGCACCGATCGACGGCAAAGGCCCGATCGAAGCTCAAGCCTCTGCACCGGTAGAGAAAGTCGCACCTGGCGTTATTGCACGTCAGTCAGTCGATGAGCCTCTGCAGACAGGTATCAAGGCGATTGACGCCATGGTTCCGGTCGGACGTGGCCAGCGTGAGTTGATCATTGGTGACCGTCAGACCGGTAAAACTGCCGTTGCTCTGGACGCGATCATCAACCAAAAAGACACCGGCGTTAAGTGCATCTACGTTGCGATTGGCCAAAAGCAGTCTTCGATTGCAGCGGTAGTTCGCAAGCTAGAAGAGCACGGTGCGCTGGATCACACCATCATTGTTGCTGCCGGCGCTGCCGACTCAGCTGCGATGCAGTTCCTAGCACCCTTCTCGGGCTGCTCGATGGGTGAATACTTCCGTGACAAAGGCGAAGACGCTTTGATCGTATACGATGACCTGTCAAAGCAGGCTGTTGCATACCGTCAGATCTCACTGCTGCTGAAGCGTCCCCCAGGACGTGAAGCCTACCCCGGTGACGTTTTCTATTTGCACTCGCGCCTACTAGAGCGCGCTGCACGCGTGAACGCTGACTACGTTGAAAAGCTGACCGATGGAGCCGTCAAAGGCCAGACTGGTTCGCTGACTGCTTTGCCGATCATTGAGACGCAAGCCGGTGACGTATCTGCATTCGTACCGACCAACGTGATTTCGATCACTGACGGTCAGATCTTCTTGGAAACCAACCTGTTTAACTCAGGTATCCGTCCTGCGATTAACGCGGGTCTGTCGGTTTCTCGAGTCGGTGGTGCGGCACAGACCAAAGCGGTTAAGAAATTGGGCGGCGGTGTTCGTCTGGCTTTGGCTCAGTATCGTGAATTGGCAGCGTTCGCGCAGTTCGCATCGGATCTTGATGATGCAACGCGTAAGCAGCTAGAGCACGGTCAGCGTGTTACTGAACTGATGAAGCAGAAGCAGTACTCACCCTTGAGTGTTGGTGATATGGCAATGACTCTGTTTGTCGCGAACGAAGGTCACCTAGACGACGTTCCTGCGGACAAGGTTGTAGCGTTTGAAGAGGCTCTAATCGAGTACTTCCGCGCGAACGCCGCCGACCTAAAGGCCAAGATCGACGAAGCGGGTGCTTATGGCGACGATATCGCCAAAGAACTCGAAGGCGTGGTCACCAACTTCAAGTCGTCACAGACTTGGTAATTCGCAAGTGGGTTGGGTCTAGCTCGGCCCACTTCGGGAGCTGGTAAAAATGGCAGTCGGAAAAGAGATTCGCACCCAAATCGGGAGCATTCAGAACACACAGAAAATCACCAGTGCTATGGAGCTGGTCGCCGCCTCGAAAATGCGTAAAGCGCAGGATCGTATGTCGTCGTCTCGCCCCTACGCTGACCGAATTTTCGAAGTGATCGGCCATTTGGCACACGCAAACCCCGAGTACGACCATTTGTATCTGAAAGAGCGCGAAGTTAAGCGTGTCGGATACATCGTCGTCAGCTCAGACCGTGGTCTGTGCGGCGGCTTGAACGCTAACTTGTTCAAGAAAGTGGTCGGCGACATGGGTTCGTGGCACGGCAAAGATGTCGAAATCGACATCGCCGTGTTGGGCCAAAAGGCAGCGTCTTTCTTCAAAAGCTTCGGCGGCAACGTCGTAGCGTCAAGCACCCACATGGGCGATGCGCCCGCGTTGGCTGACTTGATCGGCGCGGTCAAAACCATGATCGATGCTTACGAAGAAGGCCAAATCGACCGTTTGTATGTTGTTTACAACCGCTTTGTTAACACCATGACCCAAGAGCCTGACGTGCGCCAATTGCTGCCCGTCGCTAAAGGTGAATTGGAAGAGGCCGCCCTGGGTACATCCTGGGATTACCTCTACGAGCCCGATGCAGAACAGGTCCTAAACGGCTTGATGATGCGTTACCTCGAGTCTCAGGTGTATCAGGGTGTGGTAGAGAACAACGCCTGTGAGCAGGCCGCACGTATGATCGCAATGAAAGCTGCGACCGATAACGCGGGCGACCTGATTCGTGACCTGAACCTGGTCTACAACAAGGCGCGCCAAGCGGCGATTACACAAGAGATTTCGGAAATTGTCGGTGGAGCCGCGGCTATTTAAGCCCGGTCCTCGAAAAGGAGACTAACAATGAGCAGTGGTAAAATTGTTCAGATCATCGGCGCGGTTGTGGACGTTGAGTTCCCCCGCAGCGCTGTGCCCAAGGTTTACGACGCACTAAACGTCGACTCACTGGGTCTGACACTGGAAGTTCAGCAGCAGCTAGGCGACGGTATCGTTCGCGCTATTGCAATGGGTTCAACCGAAGGTTTGACTCGTGGCGCTGACGCATCCAACACAGGCGCACCCATCAGCGTACCGGTCGGTACTGCTACCTTGGGTCGCATCATGGACGTATTGGGTGAACCGATCGACGAGAAAGGTGACATCGGCGAAGAAAGCCGTATGCCCATTCACCGTAAAGCCCCTTCATTTGCAGAACAGGCCGCCAGTGCCGAGATTCTGGAAACGGGCATTAAGGTCATCGACTTGGTCGCTCCTTTCGCTAAAGGCGGTAAGGTCGGACTGTTCGGTGGTGCCGGTGTAGGTAAAACCGTCAACATGATGGAATTGATTCGTAACATCGCAATCGAGCACAGCGGCTACTCAGTATTCGCCGGTGTAGGTGAGCGTACTCGTGAAGGTAACGACTTCTACCACGAGATGACCGATTCCAACGTAATCGACAAAGTATCGCTGGTGTATGGCCAGATGAACGAGCCGCCTGGAAACCGTCTGCGTGTAGCGCTGACTGGCCTGACCATGGCTGAGCAGTTCCGTGACGAAGGTCGTGACGTTTTGTTGTTCGTTGACAACATCTACCGTTACACCTTGGCCGGTACCGAAGTATCTGCACTGCTAGGCCGTATGCCTTCAGCGGTAGGCTACCAGCCTACATTGGCTGAAGAGATGGGCGTATTGCAGGAGCGTATTACGTCAACTAAGACCGGTTCGATCACCTCGATCCAAGCGGTCTATGTACCTGCGGATGACTTGACTGACCCCTCACCTGCAACGACGTTCGCTCACTTGGACGCCACCGTTGTATTGAGCCGTTCAATCGCCGAGCTGGGTATTTACCCCGCGGTAGATCCCTTGGACTCTACCTCGCGTCAGCTGGATCCTTTGATCATTGGTGCCGAGCACTATGAAGTTGCTCGTGGCGTGCAGTCTGTACTGCAGCGTTACAAAGAGCTGAAGGACATCATTGCGATTCTGGGTATGGACGAGCTGTCTGAAGAAGACAAGCAGACCGTAAACCGCGCTCGTAAGATCCAGCGTTTCCTATCTCAGCCCTTCTTCGTGGCAGAAGTCTTCACCGGCGCTCCCGGTAAGTACTGCTCACTGGCCGATACCATTGCAGGCTTTAAAGGCATCTTGGCAGGTGAGTATGACCACCTACCCGAGCAGGCCTTCTACATGGTTGGCCCGATCGACGAAGCGCTTGAGAAAGCGAAGAGCATGTAAAGGAGATCTACCATGGCCAAGACAATGCAATGCAACGTCGTCAGCGCCGAGGAATCGATCTTCGAGGGCTCGGTAAGTATGCTGATCGCAGCAGGTTCCGAAGGTGACCTGGGGATTACCCCAGGCCACGCGCCCCTGATTACCGGTCTTCAGCCCGGTCCTGTTCGTGTCGTGTTAGAAAACGGCGAAGAAGACGTGTTCTACGTCTCTGGCGGTTTTCTAGAAGTGGTTCCCAGCACCGTAACGGTTCTGGCGGACACAGCACTGCGCGCGCACGATCTGGACGAAGCAGCCGCTCTGGAAGCTCAAGAGCGTGTTCGTAAGGAAATGGCTGAGCAATCAGCTGAGTTCGACTACGGACGTGCGCAGATGGAGTTGGCTGAAGCAGCCGGCCGCTTGCGTGTGCTGCAGCAGCTTAAGCGCCGCGGACGTTAAGTCCCCGGGGTTATCGAAAAAGGCGTCCATTGGGCGCCTTTTTTACGTCTAAGGATTCCTGCACAGTCTATAGAGCCCTTCCCGCAAATCCGCGAAATGTGCCTAAATGTACAAGAAGTCAATCGACGAGCTGACCTCGGCGTATGGTGAAGCCATGCTGTTACGATCGTGACGCAAAGTCAGAAAAAAGCTCTCTCGTTATCTAGGCTAGGACGAGGACTAGTGTTCCTGGTTCAGGCGGAGATGGCGGATGAAGGCTACAACGGGTCTTAATCAGTTTTCGCGGCGGTTCGGCGTTCTACACCGAACCCTGTATTACAAGCCGACGAGGTCTGCACCCAAGGTTAATCCAATGCTTACAAAAAAAGTTTCAAGAGATAATCCATCAGCTTTCGTTCGCCGAACGATTGGGTTTCTGCTTGGACTGAATCAAAATACTGCTCAGGGGATCAATCAAATCAAGGGCTGGCAGTGCTGTAAGCGCCTAATCGGCTTCCAGCCACGCGCACAGGCTATGCCGTCGGTTACTCAACGCCCTAATGAACGTTATGCAGCCGACCTAACCTGAGTGTGGTGGGGCTAGGAGGACCGTTGGATGACACGATCAGTTGTGGTCGACTGCCACATATGCAAGATACTGAGTTGGCGGCTGAGCCATTCACATTGAAGTCGGACAATGGGTTGTTTTTACCTCTCGTAGGTTCACGGTGACAGTGCGCAGTTAAGGCGTCAAAGTGTTTAATCTGCCGCATACGCCTCGGCAGAACGGCATGGTTGAACGATTATTTAGAACCATGCAGGGGCAACGTATCTGACTTCACAATTTCCAAAACTTCCAGGAGGTACAGATCACCATCCGCCAATGGATGACTTGGTATAACACCCAGTGACTACACCAAGCTTTGAACATGAAAACGCTGCGGCAGGCACTCGAATTATCCGCTTAGGTGTGCAGAAACCGGTAGGTCGCGTCAGGACTGCGTTAAATTAACCAAGCAAAAAACCTTTAGCCTGTTAGCAATGTCCTAGGTTTTAACTGTCATCGTGGGGCCGGCAGTGTGGTCAGCGATTTGCAAGGTAATACGACTTGCCAAGGTATGGGTACCAGCTTTATAAACAATGGCGTACTCCATATGCAACGCATGCTGCGGCGACAGGGATTGCACCCACCGATAGCTAATCGCCTTAACGGGTAAAATAAATGGCAGCAATAGCAGTCAATTATAAAATCATAATTTGCATGATTCGACGTTTGCTGCAGGGGCTAGCATGCTCCGCGGTTGTGGAGAAGGGTACGAGACTCGTTTTGGCTATCAAGACGCAAATAGGACCCTGCAAGATGCAGAGGTCTGCTTCTAGAATCTACATTGATCGAGGTGCCTCTAGGGCGGAATTGCTTTCTGTGCTGGATGGCCCGCACTACGTTAGCGCCAAGGCAACGGCGGAACGCTTTCTCCAACAGGGGCTAACCAGTCCCAGTGAAGTGCTAAGGGTGCTCGGCCGAGACTATAAATTATGATCGAGCTGGACATCCGCTCGATACTCCTAACGGGGTGGCTCGCCTGTTTTGTGGGTGTACTTGCACTCTCCGCTACGTGTCTGAACTCAAATCATCGTCGCTATCTGGGGTTT
>CBFHLC010000034.1:0-23885 GCA_965656605.1 Litorivicinus sp.
TCGGCGCAACCTGCCGTTGTGCACGGGCTAGCCGCCACTGCTCCTCGCGAGGGGCATCCCCTAGGATCCAGATCGAACCGGCGGGCACTTTGATTTCCACCACACAACTGGCCGAGTTTTTAATACTCGGCGGACCACCCCAGTGAACATGAACCTCGATCTGGTCCCAGTGCCAACGCTGGCCTGCAAAGCACGCGGCTCCATCGGTTCGGCTTGGCTCGCCGGTCAATAGCTGCCCCACCTCAAAGCGCGCATCCAGTGCGGAAAAGCCACCGGCATGGTCGGCATCCCCATGGCTCAAAAGCACACGGTCCAAATGACGAACGCCTTGCTTTCGAAAGCTTGGAATCGCCTCCCAGCCCACGGCACCCAAACGGCCAGGTTGCGCAGGGGCCGCATCAATCATCCAGTGCTGACCGCCCGCACTTAAACGAGCCGCTTGGCCCGCCCCGACGCTGTACAACCACAATCCTTGCGCCGGTGCTTGCATCAATAGCGGAACACACAACAACCCGCCGAGGCTTGCGATTGGCCAGACCATCGCCAGGGCTAACACCCCCATCAAACACCCTTGTGCCCATGACAGGCTGTAGTGAGGCAGCCAGGACAAGTAGCTCAGCAGTCCATTGCTAAAAGCACTCCACGGCCACCAAAGATCGGTAGCCAGTCCGAATACCAGCGCCGGCGCACCCAGCACGCCGACAAGCGGAACCCAGACGGCATTACTGATCACACTGAATAATCCGGCTCCCATCCCCATCAAAACCGACAAACTGGATAACCCCAGCAGCATGCCAGCTACCTTGCGGGCGCGACTGACCCCGGCTCGTGCGCACATCAGAATCCAGCCAACCGCACCAAACGACAACCAGGTTCCGGAAGATCCGGACGCGGCCGGCCAAATCACCAAGCAAATGGATAAACAAACGGCCCACAACGCTGAAACGTCCCAACGGCGGGGACTCTGGTTACACCACCACAGCAAGAAACCGATAAACGAGCGGATAATCGGAAGCTTGGTCGGTAGCGCCCACACCACTCCTGCCACCCCCATTAGCAACATGCCTCGGCGGCGTATCGCTCCCCCGACGAACTGGCTCCAGGAAGGTGTCAGCGCGCTTAATAGCCCGACCGCCATCGCCAGATGCAAGCCAGAAGGGGAAAACAGATGCCCCAAGCCCGAGGTCTCAAGCGCAGCCTGACGAGACTGGCCCCAGTCCGGTTTTTGCCCCAATAACATGCCGGCACCCAGCCACTGACCGGCTTGCGACGCACCTTTGAGTGAATCCAGCCAACGTTTGCGCACGACGAAATTTAAAGGGGCGGCGGACATGCGCTCATGCACACCTCGTTGGACTCGCGCGCGCCCGCGAATCTGCTTGGACATTTGAGCAAATGCCATATCCCTCGCGCTGGGGGTCACCGCAATGCCTTTGACCTTGAGTGGCAAGGACCACACCTCGCCAGGCATCGGACGCCACGCCATCACTGACCAGCCCAGCTGAATCCTGCCGGCGTACGGACCGTTGATAATTCGGGCCTCGCCGTATCCTTGACCCTGTGAGTAGCTCTCGCTGAGCAGCTGCACCGGTGCTCGAATCGTCGCCCGAAAATCCTGCGGCCACAGATCAGCAGCCAAAAACGTCACACGCCCCAGTTGAATGCAAAAAACGACACTAAACGCGACCGAACCCACGCCCAAACGACCTATTAGCAGGCCTACGCAGATCAGACCTAACAGAGATAGGCTAAACTGGGGTGGCAAAAAACCGGGCAGCGCGAGCGCAAAAACAAGACCTAGATAAAACATCTGGGTAGACTGCCCACCCGCAGCGAGATTGACCTGCAAACACCGACAACGACGTCACAGAACCGCGCACGGAATTGCCATGCCTAGGAAGATAATGCGAAAGCTGATTCCGCACCCCACAAGCTTGAAGAACTCGTGGGTCGGTGGCTTTTTGGGCAAAGTTCTAGAAGATCCTTACCTGTTTCATTTAAACCGGCGCTCGGTGTCATTGGGTGTGCTGGTAGGCTTGTGGTGGGCTTTCACACCACTGCCCGCACAAATGATACCCGCTGCACTAACCGCCTGGATCATTCGAGCCAATCTGCCCATCGCGGTCGCTCTGGTTTGGATTAGCAACCCGCTAACCATGCCACCGATCTTGTTAACAGCCTATGCGCTAGGGGCCAGCCTATTAGGCATGCCGATTCTGCCGCCCAGCGAAGGAATGAGTTGGGAGTGGGTTCGGGGGCAGCTGGCCAGCGTCTGGGCCCCTCTGTTGTTGGGCTGCTTTGTGATCAGCACGGCCAGCGCCGCGCTGGGATATGCTGCCATGCGCCTATGGTGGGAGTCACAAGTGCGCCAAAGCTGGCGCAAGCGAAAAGCTAGGCGAGCTGACCGCCGCTGAGGGTCAACTGACGATCGGTATCCCGCGCCAACGTCAAATCGTGCGTCACGATCACCAACGCTAATTCGGACTCTCGCACCAGTTGCGACAACAGCGCTTGGATCTGGTCTGCGGTCTCGCCATCTAGATTCCCGGTCGGCTCGTCCATCAAGACCACCGATGGTGAGGGCGCCAAAGCGCGTGCGATGGCCACGCGCTGACGCTCGCCACCGGATAACTGTCCAGGCACATGCGCCAGACGATGCCCTAAACCCACCCGGTCCAACCATTCAGCGGCCTGCCCCATGGCCTCAGTGTGCCTGCGGCCGGCCAAGCGTAGTGCCAAAGCGACGTTCTCTTGGGCGCTGAATTCAGGCAACAAATGATGGAATTGAAACACCATGCCCAAGCGTCCTGCGCGCCAATGATCGCGCGCCGATGCCCCGTGCGGATAGGCTTTGCCACATAACTCTACCTGCCCAGCGCTGGGCAGACTGAGCCCCGCCAACAAGTTCAATAGACTGGTTTTTCCGCTGCCCGAACGCCCCACAATTGCCACTTGCTCGGCGGCACTGAGGACGAAATCCAGATCGGAAAAGAGCTCGAACTGACCCTCGCCATGGCCAAAGACTTGGCCCAGTTGGCGCGCACGCAAGACTTCAGTGGCCACTAGAGAGTACCTCGGCTGGTTGAGTTCGCGCGGCCCGCCATGCCGGGTATAAGGTAGATAACAGGCACAGACCAAAGGACCCCAGCACAATGGTGATCACATCGCTGGCTAAAGGCTCGCTGGGTAAATATGAGATGAAATAGGCATCAGCCGAGAACAGAACAAAGCCAAAGGTCGATTCAATGAAATCCAAGATCTCAGGCACATTGAAGGCAACCAGCAACCCCAGCCCAGACCCTAGCAAAACACCCACTAAACCGATCGCAACGCCTTGCACAATAAAGGTCGCCAACACCTGCCCCGGCCCCATTCCCATTACGCGTAATACTGCAATGTCTGGACGCTTGGCATTCACTGTCATCACCAAGGTGGCGACAATGTTGAAGGCGGCGACAGCGACAATCATCGCCAACAGCAGGCCAATCATGGTTTTCTCAAGCGCGATTGCCTGAAACAAGTTGCCGTGGGTCCGCGTCCAATCCCTGGCTCTGAATTGATCACCCGCCAGCTCGCGCAACTGCGCAGGCGCCATGAACAGGTCATCAAACTTCACCCGAATACCGTCGATGGTCCCTTTTTGTCGTTTCAACTTGGCCGCGTCTTGCCAGTGCATGTAGGCCAGTGTGCCATCCAGCTCGGCACCGACCTCGAATACGCCGACGAGTGTTAGGCGCTTCAGGCGCGGCCGAACGCCGGCCAGAGTCAGGTTGGCTTCAGGAATCAGCAAGGTCACCGGATCGCCTAATGACAATCCCATACGGCTGGCCAGCAAGCTGCCCATCACGATGCCAAATTCGCCGGGGGCCAAGTTGGCCAGCTCGCCGCGCACCATATGCTGCGGCAAAATCGACACGTCGACCTCGTGAGTCGGATCAATTCCGTAGTAGACCAGCGGATTAACCTGACCCGATTGGGTCAACATCCCCTGCCCCTCGGTCCAAGGGGCCACCCCTGCAACGCCGGGAGTCGCGCGTAACGACGGCAACAGGCTCTCCCAATCACTCAGCGGCACGTCGGAATACAGCACGCCATGCGGCACCATGCCCAGAATTCGAGTCCGCAATTCCTTATCAAACCCGTTCATGACGCTTAACACGACAATCAATACCGCCACACCCAACACCAGCCCAATCATCGAGACGGCCGATATAAAACTGACGAAGGACTCGCCCTTGCGAGCGCGGGTGTAACGAAGGCCGATAGCCAAAGGGAGTGGTAATTGCATGGGCGCATTCAACCACAGTCCCAGTCATCCCCCAAGGAACAAGGGCAAGCTAGCCAGTGACTGCTATGTTTAAGGGATGACACAAGAACGCAGAAACTACTTCCGGATGGCGCAACGGGTCGCCATGGAAATCAAACCGCTGGATCCCGCGCGAGCCACCGATCCCGCCGCCCCCTTGGCTGACGATGGCACCCAAAGGTTTCGCCTGCTGAGCGAGCTGGAGGCCATGCATGCCGAAAGCCAATCAATGCTGGCCAGCCTGACTCGCCGGGATCCGGAGCTCAGCCGATTCCTGCGCCTGATGGATCGTAAGATTCGTCTGGTCGCTGAGGCCTGCGTCGACAACGATGAAGTTCCCCTGCCGGATCAAGAAACCGAGGTGAATCTGAGTGCCGGCGGATTGTCCTTTGGCAGCCCTAACAAGCTGGAATCGGGTTCATACCTGTCCGTTCGCTTGTTGCTATTACCTGAGCGCGCCGGGCTGCTGCTGAAAAGTCGCGTGATCCGGTCCACTCAAAAAGACGGTCATTGGCTGATCCAGTGCGAGTTTTTACACATATCAGAGCCGGATCGAGCGGTGATTACCCGACATCTGATGCAGGTCGAGCAGCGCAAACGCGCCGTGGAGTTAGAAAAATGAAAGCGCTATTGCTAACCGCTGCGTTGTCGACAAGCGCCATTGCCATGGCGGATACGTTGCAAATACCGCTGGGCCAGCAAGGCGATCCGAGCATCCAGACGCCTGCACGTGGTGCGACGATGTCGACCGTGGCCAAGCACTTTGGTACGCCCACAAAGATTGCCCCGGCGGTCGGTGATCCGCCGATTGCCACTTGGCATTACCCGCAATTCCGAGTCTACTTTGAGTATGACAAGGTTATTCATAGCGTTAAAAGCCCTACTTCTACTCAGCCTTAGCGGCTCAGCCACAGCTGAGCTGAGATTGATCAGCCTGACACCAGCCATCACCGAAACCTTGATGGCGTTTGACCTGGGTGAGCAGATAGTCGGGCGTGATCAAGCCAGCGAGGGCGTGAATGCCCCGATCGTGGCCGATTATCGCCAGGTCAATATTGAAGCGGTATTGGCACTCAACCCCACCCATGTGATCGCTTGGCAAGACTCATTGCCTGCGCACCTTAGCCAGCAGCTGGCCGCATTTGACATCCCCGTGCTGGTCTCTAAAACCCGCACGTTGCAGGACTGGCTAAACAGCAGCCGGGATTTAGAAATAGCGCTAACCGGTGTGAGTGAGCACTCTGATTCATGGCGTTTAGCGTTCCAGCAACTACGCCATGAATATGCCGACAGCCCCCCAGTCAACACCCTGTGGCTGTTGTGGGATCGCCCTTTGATGGCTGTGGGAGGCCTCGGCTATTTAAACGAAGCGATCCAGCTATGTGGCGGTCAAAACCCCTATGGCGATCTAGCGCTGATTGGCCCCACCATTGATCCTGAATCTGTCATCCGTAGCAACGTGGAGCTGATTATCGGCAATCCAGAGTGGGCATCTTTGTTCGCTGAATACACAGAGATTCCAGCCATTGCCAATCAACAAATTTGGCAGCCCGAGGGCAACGGCCTGGCCCGGCCGGGCCCGAGCCTGATCGATGGGCTAGAGCAGCTGTGCCAGCGCGTAGACATCACTCGAAAGTCGCTTTGATTCTGTCCTGCAATCCTTCTATTCTCCACCCCGCTTGTGGTGACCGACTGGCGTCGGTGTAACAGGGAACTCGGTTTAAGTCCGAGGCTGCCCCCGCAACGGTAAGTTTTCTGCACAATTTTGCGCGACCGGCTAGGCCACTGTCATTTTGATGGGAAGGCGCCGCGACCTCCAAAGGACGGATGAAAACGAGCCCGGAGACCTACCCCAAGCGTAAATTTACTCAACTGAACGGGTGGTTCAGTCAACGGAGTTCACAATGAACAAATCTGTTATCGCGGCCGCATTGGCCTTGGTAAGCATGCCCGCGTTTGCCGAAATTGATCCGATTGTGATTGTTGGAGACCGCAACGAGGTCATCGCCTCCAAAGCCGTCCAATCCATTCAAGTAGTCACTCGAGAACAAATAGATCAGTACGGTTATCAATCGGTTGCCGAAGCATTATCTTCGATTGCCTCGGTTAGCATTTCAGACACGCAAGGAAACGGGAATAACACACAGGCAGCAATTCGTGGCTTTTCCAACGACAGTTCCCAAAATGTTGCGATCCTGATTGACGGTGTTGCGGTCGACTTCCTTACCAAAGAAGGTGGACGGCTCGACCTGATCAACATCGGCCAGGTTGAACGAATTGAGGTTATGAACGGCAGTGGCGGCGTTCTTTATGGCAACGGAGCAACAGCCGGCACGATCAACGTAGTGACCCGCAAAGGTACCCAATCGCACAACACTGTGAGAGCAACAGCCGGTAGCTTTGGCCTAGGGCAAATTGAATTAACCGGAGCTGTCGTCGACAGCGAAGCTCGGGTTTTGAACTATTCCATCAGCACTCTTACTCGGGATGGATATCGTTATTTCACCGAGACTAAACGAGATAAAGCCAATCTTTCATTTGAAACCGGTATCGGCAGCCTATCATCGACCACTCGATTAAATGGCAGTAAAGAAAGACGAAATACTCAGGGAGCAACTGAGCTTTCGAATATTCTCGCGGACCGTCGGAGTGGAGGGGCCAAGGACATTTATGTCTACGATCGGCTGGGTCTAACCCAAACGTTTGCCTTGGATTCAGGATACGGAGTCAGCTCATTGGTTTTGGCCCATCAAACGAGTGACCAATTTACCAAAGCTGAAACTTACACTAGTACAAACGACACAGAACGTGACGATCTGAAATTGAGTCATCAGATAACCAGTGCGGACTACGACTTGTTAATTGGAGCTGAAAAAAGCCGCAGTGTTTACGAGTATTACGGAGAAAAACGTTCTGACACAAAGGCTGGTTTTCTTCGCGGCACATATTTCTTGGAAAACTCGCGCTTTACTGCTGGAGCAAGATCCGAGCAAACCAAAATGAAGAAAAATGGCGACCGAACTTTTTCAAATTCGGCCTATGAATTGGGTGTAGTCAACGATCTTTCTGAGCACTGGACCGTAAAGGCCCGAATCGATACGCAGTTTCGAACACCGACCTTAGACGAGTACGAACGAACCGCCGTAACGGACCAAACAGGTGCAAGCTTCGAACTAGGCGCCGTTTTTAAGTCTCAGAAATGGCTGGTGGATCTTTCGGCTTTTCGAATTGAGTTGAAAGATGAAATCTCATACACCTATAACCCCGGATCGAGATTTTGGGATGTTGTAAATATTGATACCAGTGACAGAGCAGGCGCTCAAGCTTCGCTCAGACACACTCCTCATGCCGGGCTTAGCTACGATGTAAGCGTCAATTTACTAGAAACCAAATTCAGTGATGGCGAGGTAGATGGAAATAACATTCCGATGTCACCTGAGTCCACTTTAGCTTTTGGCATAACACGACAGCTTTCCGACGCTGTGAGCATGAATGTACGTGTTCGTTATGAGTCAGAAAAGTCGCTGTACGATGACTATGGGAATCTGAACGCGCCAATAGATGAGTTTGTTGAAGTTGACATCGGCGGAGCATACGCCCTGACCGACGCGACATCTCTACGGCTATCGGCTAGAAACGTTTTTGATAATGAGCGCTATTCATATGGAGTAGCCGGCGAAGCTGGAGCTCCTGCTTACGTACCCAACGAAGGCCGAGACATGCGCGCGACGCTAACTCACACCTTCTAAACCGCCAACCACCGCCCATCCACCTTTCGATAAGGATGGGCATACAGCTGGCTCAGGGTCTCCTGAGTCAATTGTTCTTGGGCACTGTCCCAGCTCCATTCAGAATCCCCCAGCACCAACACCTGATCAGCTAATTGAGCCGCCCAATCAGGATCGTGCGCCACCATCAAGACGCTCCCGCCCTGCTGGCAATGCTGGCGAATCAGCTGCGGTAGTGTGTCCCAAATATGACCGGGATCTAGGTGCTCGCAGGGCTCATCCATCAGCCACAGCGTGGCTTGCTGACAATACAAAGCAGCCAGTCGTAAACGCTGCCATTCCCCGCCAGACAGCGACTGGATGGATTGATTGGTTTTGTGCGACAGAGCTAGTTTTGCAATCGCCTGATCCGCCATTTCGCGATCAGCCGGGCCGAAGTCTTCGTACCAACTCAACCATGGGTTGCGTGCGGACAACACATATTGTTGGCAGGTCATGGGGAACACCCGGGATTCTTCCTGCGCCAAGTAACCACGAATCAACGCCGAGCGTCGATCCAGCCTCAACGGATGATCCTCAAAACTTGCCGAGCCGCTTTGCTTTGGATTCAGTCCCGCCAAGGTTTTAAGAAGCCAGCTTTTGCCTGCGCCGTTACGACCCAACACCACACCAACTTGCCCAGGTTGCAGAACGCCCGAGATTGAATTGGGTTGACCGATACATTGGGTCAGTAACGAATCAACGTGCAGCATAGGTTCGCCCTAACAACACCAACAACGCCGGGATGCCGATGACGGCCATGACAACCCCGGCCGGCAACTGAATCGGATCAAAGACCCAGCGACCCAGCCAGTCAGCCCATAACAGCAAGCCAGCACCGGCGATGGCACACAGCGGCAGCCATGCGCGATGCGAAGCCGACGGCGCTAGCATTCGAATGGCATGGGGCACGACCAAACCCACAAAACCAATGGGGCCAGCAATCGACACCGCCACCGCCGCTAACACACTGGCCAATAGCAATAAGCCCGGACGCAACCACGCCAGATTCAAACCCAGGGTTGCAGCTACGTCAGCACCCCGGTTTAGCGTATCCAACACTCGAGCCAGCCGCGCCGCACCAAGCACGGCTACCCCCCAGACCACTAGCCACAGGGGCGAGATGCGAGCACCTGCAAAGTCTCCCATCAACCACACCAACGAGGCCTGACTGCGCAGCGGATCAGCCAGCGTCAAAATCAGACTGCCCATGGCACCCGCCGCGGCACTGATCAAGACTCCGGTCAATAACAGCCGAATCGGATCTGCCCGCCCCGCTCGGGTCAGCAACAGCAACAAACCTAGACTAATCAACGCCCCCATAAGGGCCAAAGGCGAGCGCAAATGACTGGCCAGCCCGACGGCGGCGCCGCCCATGACAGCCACAGACGCGCCACCGGATAGCCCTAGGATGTAGGGCTCAGCCAGCGGATTTCGCAACAGCACTTGAAGTAACAGGCCACAAACCGCCAGCATCGAGCCCACCAAAGCGGCAGCCATCGCGCGGGGAATACGGAGGGATTCAATAATGCGCCAATCCAGATCTTGGGTTGGCCAATGAAGATTAAAAATTGATACAGCAAACCCTGCCAGCATCAGCGCCAGCAGGGTTGCCCATAAGCGCACGGGGAGTTAGCCCTGCGCCAGCTGCGCAGCACGCAGCGTATTGGTCAGCAAGCAGGCGATGGTCATGGGCCCGACACCGCCGGGAACAGGCGTCACTGCGCCTGCCACTTCAACCACATCGCGAGCCACGTCGCCGCCCAGCTTGCCGTCATCTAAACGGTTGATGCCGACATCAATCACGGTCGCGCCGGGCTTGATCCAGTCCTTTTCAACCATAAACGGACGGCCAACCGCAGCAACCAGAATATCAGCGCTTTGGCAGACTTCTTTCAGGTTCGCGGTGCGCGAGTGCGCCATGACCACCGTGGCGTTCATTTTTTGCAGCAACGCACTGATCGGCTTGCCGACAATGTTAGAGCGGCCCAAGACCACTGCCGTGAGACCGCTTAGGTCGTCACCTAAAACATCAGCCACTAAGTAACTACAGCCCAAGGGCGTACAGGGAACCAAGGCTTCGGCACCGGTCCACAAGGCGCCCACGTTAACCGGGTGAAATCCATCAACGTCTTTGGCCGGATCAATGCGATCCAAAATAGCATCGCTGTCCATACCGGCCGGCAAGGGCAGCTGAACCAATATTCCGTGGACATTGGAGTCCGCGTTTAGCTTATCGATCAGCGCTTCCAGCTCGCTTTGGGACGTGGTGTCGGGCAGGCGATACTCAAAGCTGTTCATTCCCGCTTCTTTGGTTTGTCGCACCTTGCTGCCTACATACACCTGACTGGCGGGATCTTCGCCCACCAAAACAACCGCCAATCCGGGCGTGATCGAAGTCTTGGCCACAAATTCTGTGACTTCAGTTTTTAGGGAATCACGCATTCCCTGCGCAAAAGCTTTACCGTCAATGGTCTTTGCAGACATGTTTTATCGTCCTAGTCGATTCAATTCGATGGCCGGGCAGCGGTCCATCACCACATCAAGCCCAGCCGACTCCGCTCGTTTTGCAACGGCCTCGTCAATAATTTCTAGTTGACCCCAGATCCCTCCTGCCTTGATGGCAAGGCACTGATCCAAGGTGTCAGGCAAGTGCTCAACTGCGCGGAACACATCGACCCAATCAATGGGACCCTGCGCTAGGACTGCGTCGGCTAGGGTGGCGTAGACCGGCCGCCCGAACAGCTCATCTGGCGCAACGCTTGGATTTACCAGTGTTACTCGTAAATCCGCATCGATCAGCCGCTGGGCAACCCGGTAACTGGCCCGGTGGGGCTTCCAAGAAACACCCAGCACCGCCACATGAGTGCCCGGCTGCAGCAGCCGATCAATCAGTGCCACGTCGTTCATCAGGTACGCGGCAGTGTGACGCCGGTCTGGCCTTGGTATTTACCACCACGGTCTTTGTAAGTGGTCTCGCATCGCTCGTCTGACTGGAAAAACAGCATTTGCGCGACGCCTTCACCGGCGTAGATCTTGGCCGGCAGTGTCGTCGTGTTACTGAACTCCAAGGTCACATGGCCTTCCCATTCAGGCTCCAGCGGCGTCACGTTGACGATGATGCCGCAACGGGCATAGGTGCTCTTGCCCAGACAGACCGTCAGCACGTCTTCAGGGATTCGGAAGTACTCCACGGTCCGAGCCAGCGCAAAACTGTTGGGGGGGATGATGCAGTACTCGCCTTTCACATCGACAAAGCTATTCTCGTCGAATGCCTTAGGGTCGACCGTTGCACTGTGGATGTTAGTAAACACTTTGAACTCGTCAGCACAACGCACATCGTAGCCGTAGCTTGACGTGCCGTAGCTGATCAGCTTTTTATCCCCGTCGTAACGAACCTGACCGGGCTCAAATGGCTCGATCATGCCGTGGTTTTCAGACATTTCGCGGATCCAGCGATCCGATTTAATACTCATGAATTAATCATCCGTTACTACAAGTTTCGGGCCGCGTGCGCCCATCTCACTGGCCTTGGCCAGCAGTGCACCGACCTGGCGCGCAATATCTCTGTATAACCAGGCATGTTCGCCGTCAGGCTCACTGACCACCGTCGGTTTACCGCCGTCAGCACGCTCACGGATCGCCAACGACAGCGGCATTTGACCCAACAGCTGGGTTTTGTATTCGTCCGCAATCGACTCGCCACCGCCGGTACCGAACAGGGCCTCGGCATGTCCGCACTTTGAGCACACATGAATCGACATATTTTCAACCACACCGAGCACGGGCACTTCGACCTTTCGGAACATCTCGATGCCCTTTCGTGCATCCAACAGCGCGATGTCCTGAGGGGTAGTCACAATCACTGCACCCGACAAAGGTGCTCGCTGCGATAGCGTCAGCTGTGCGTCACCGGTGCCTGGTGGCATGTCGACCAGCAGATAATCCAATTCGTCCCAACGGGTCTGCATCAGCAGCTGCTGAACCGCGCCGGCCACCATCGGACCACGCCACGCCATGGGCGTATTCTCGTCGGCCAGCAACCCCATCGAATTCAGCTGCAAGCCCTGTACAATGACGGGCTCGAACAATTTTCCGTCGATTGACTTGGGCCGCGTGCCTGCAGGCACACCCAGCATCATGGGCTGCGAGGGTCCGTAAATATCCGCATCCATCACGCCCACTCGGGCACCTTCGGCAGCCAATGCCAACGCCAGGTTCGCGCAGGTGGTGCTTTTTCCAACGCCACCCTTGCCGCTGGCTACCGCAATCACGTGTTTCACGCCCGGGATCGCAGACTTATCGTCCGGTAACACCGGCGCTTTGACGTCATGTTTGACTCGAATACGTGCCTTACCGACACCGGGAAGTTTGGATAGTTCGGGTTCTAGGTTATTCGCCAGCCCAGCCATCATGCCGTACAGGGGATAGGGAAAGGTCAGGCGCACCGTCAACGCACGGTCGCTTAAATCGACCGCCTGCAGGTATTCGCTGATTGGGGTTTCCAGATACGGATCGTTGTATTCCGCCAATATCCGTTTCACTGCACCTAGCAGATCGTCGTTCATGCCTTCCCTCCTCGTGGCGCGGCAGATTATCATGTAGCGGAATGACCCGCGATATCTCGTGTCGGTTAGTTTTTTATCCAAAAAGGAAAATGCATGTCCCGCGACATTCTGGTTACCAGCGCCCTACCCTATGCCAACGGGCAGATCCACCTGGGTCATCTGCTGGAATATATCCAGACGGATATCTGGGTTCGATTCCAGAAAAGTCGAGGTCATAACTGCACCTACGTCTGCGCATCGGATGCCCACGGCACTGCGATTATGCTGAAGGCACAAAACGAAGGCGTCACACCCGAGGCTCTGATCGAGCAGGTCAAGGCCGAGCACGAACGGGATTTCGCAGCCTTCGGCGTGAACTTTGATCACTTCCACTCAACCCACTCCGAGGAGAACCGGGTATTGAGTGAGCTCATTTACGAGCGTTGTCGCGATAACGGCGCTATTACGCGCAAGACAATCCAACAATTATTCGACACCGAAAAACAGCTGTTTTTAGCCGACCGATACGTCAAAGGCGAGTGTCCCAAATGCGGCGTTCAGGACCAGTACGGCGACAACTGCGAGGGCTGCTCTGCCACGTATGAAGCGTACGAGCTAAAAAACCCGATCAGCACGCTCAGCGGAACCGCACCAGTCTTGAAGGACAGCGAACACCTGTTTTTCGATCTACCCCAGTTCCAATCGTTCTTGCAGGAATGGACCACCTCAGGCCGCTTGCAGCCGCAGGTAGCCAACAAGTTGGCGGAGTGGCTAGAGTCCGGATTGATGCCATGGGATATCAGTCGCGATGCGCCTTACTTTGGTTTTGAGATTCCTGATGCGCCGGGCAAGTTTTTCTATGTGTGGCTGGACGCACCGATCGGCTATTTAGCCAGCTTCCGGGCCTACTGCGATAAGACCGGCATGGACTTCGATCATTACTGGAAGCCTGACAGCACCGCCGAGGTCTACCACTTTATCGGCAAAGACATCGTCAACTTCCACTGCTTGTTCTGGCCCAGCATGCTGAGCTGTGCTGATATGCGCACCCCCAGCGGCGTCAACGTGCATGGTTTTGTCACCGTCAACGGCGCAAAAATGTCGAAAAGCCGCGGCACCTTTATTCAAGGCTCGACCTACCTGAACCATTTGAACCCCGAATACTTGCGCTATTACTACGCCAGCAAACTCAACAGCCGAGTCGAAGATGCCGACCTGAACCTTGAAGATTTCGTGCAAAAAGTGAATAGCGATTTGGTCGGCAAGGTGGTCAACATTGCCAGCCGCAGCGCCGGATTCATCAACAAGCGCTTCGATGGAATGCTCGGCAGCGAAGATGCCAACCCAGCCTTGACTCAGCAGTTTGAACAGGCCGCTGAGTCCATTGCCGATCTGTATGAAAAGCGCGAATTTAGCGCCGCACAACGCGAGATCATGGCGCTGGCCGATGCCGCGAATGCGTGGATCGCCGAGGTACAGCCTTGGGTGATTGCCAAACAAGAAGGTCAAGACGCGCTGTTGCAGGCGACCTGCTCAACTGCGCTGAACCTGTTTAAAACCTTGATGGTCTATCTGCAGCCGGTTGTACCCGACTTGGCTGCGCGATCTGCTGAGTTTTTGCAGATTGACTCCCTGAACTGGGAGCAATCGCAGCAGCGTCTGGCTGGGCACGAGATTGGCCCGTTCAAGCCGCTATTGCAGCGGGTTGAAATGGACTCGGTCACAGCGATGATCGAGGAAGGCAAACAACCCGAGCCCGAGGTTGAGCCAGCCGAAGATGCGACTCCTGAGTGCACGATTGACGATTTCAGCAAGGTCGACATGCGGGTGGCGCGTATCGAGCAATGCGAATTTGTCGAAGGCGCCAAGAAGCTGCTAAAGCTGACGTTGAACGATGGCAGCGCTAAACCTCGCGTTGTGTTTAGCGGAATCCGCGGCCTGTACGAGCCGGATGCACTGGTGGGCCGCTTGTGCATTGCACTGGTAAACCTAAAACCTCGCAAAATGAAATTTGGCCTATCCGAGGGCATGGTGTTGGCAGCAGGCGAAGGGAAGGAAGTATTTCTACTGGATGTCGACTCGCAAGCACAGCCGGGCATGCGCGTCAGCTAGTTCAATCCTGTTGAAGTGAACGTGCTATCGTCGCTACTCAACTCAACAGGGTGCTTTACATGCAGGCTGACAAGCTAACAGTCATCGGAAGTCAGGATCAATCGCTAGAAGCGCTTATTGATTGGCCCGCTGAGCCTATACGCGGATATGCCTTGTTCGCGCACTGCTTTACCTGCGGCAAGGACTTATTCGCAGCCCGTCAGATTGCGCGGTCCTTGGCCGGTAAGGGCATCGCCTGCGTTCGATTTGACTTCACTGGCGTCGGCCGCAGCGAAGAATCTCCTGAACTGGCGGGGTTTTCCCATGACGTTGACGATCTGATTGCGGTCTACCGCCATCTGGCTAGGGACTATGACGCCCCTGCGTTGTTGATCGGCCATAGCCTAGGCGGCGCAGCGGTGCTGGCCGCGGCCCACCACTTGCCGGATCTGATGGGTGTCGTAACCATTGGTGCGCCCTTCGACCCCGAACATGTTAGCCACTTAATTCCCGACGAAGCGATCTCCCAAATCGAAGCCGTGGGCTACAGTGATGTTCGATTGGGGCAACGCGATATCAAGGTGCGTGACTCGTTTCTGACCTCGATCAAAAACCAAGATGCCGAGCGTGACATCGGCCGTTTACGCAAGCCCTTGCTGGTCATGCACGCACCTAACGATGAGTTGGTCGAGCTAGAAAACGCGGCCAGAATCTACAACGCCGCCAAACACCCAAAATCGTTCGTCTCACTGGATAGCGCAGATCACATGGTCTCGCGGCGTGAGGATGCATTGTATGCCGCCGAGGTTATCAGCGCGTGGGCGTCCCGATACATGCCACCTGCCCCGGCCGATCAATTCCCGGCCGATCGGGTTATTGTGACCGAAACCAACACCGGCAAGTTCCAGCAGCTGATTCATGCCGAGGGTCATCGCCTGATTGCCGACGAGCCGTTAAAAGTAGGCGGTGACGATACTGGGGCCAGTCCATATGGATTACTCGGTGCTGCTTTGGGCGCCTGCACCTCAATGACAATTCGCATGTACGCCGAGCGTAAAAAGATCCCGCTGGAAAACATTCGCGTCGAAGTCAGTCACAAGAAAGTTCATATCCAGGACTGCGACGGGTGCGAACAAAGAGGCCAGCGGATTGACGAGTTCACTCGCCACATCCAACTGACCGGATCACTTAGCACGGATCAAGTCAACGCTCTGCTTAAAATCGCAGACCGCTGCCCTGTTCACCAAACCCTTGAGCGGGCCAACAAAATAGTGACTCAGTTGGCCTAGTCTGTCTTTGTGTTCAGTCCTAACACTGCGTAAAGGCCGCAAAAACGCATAAAAGCAGTCGCAGCAACCACTAAACCTACCCCGAATGACAACCAAACCCAGGTCGGGTTCGTGAACAACACGGGACCTGCAATGATAAATACCAACGCGATAGCTAGTCGGATGGTGCGATCTAAATTTCCAACATTCTGTTTCATTTCATATCCTCTGTATCCTTGGACCGATCCACCCATGAGATGCGCTCCAATAATTGATCTTTATTTCTAGCAATATCTGCAACGCTGGTTTGATCTAACACCCGCATAAAAGCAGCCGTTGCCTCTTTTAGTGTGCTGGATAGTTGGCAAACACCCAGCAAGACACACCGATTCGTTTCTGGGTTGAAGCACTCCACCAAATCCAGATCACCCTCGGTCAGTCGAACCACTTCGCCGACACTGATGTCCTCAGCAGGTTTGGCCAACCGAAATCCGCCATTGCGCCCGCGGACGGTCTCTAGAAAGCCGCAGCGGCCGAGATGATGGACCACCTTTACAATTTGCGGCCGGCCTACTTTGTGAACATCAACCACCTGATCAATGCGAACCAGTTGCGGCGTATTCAGCGCTGCAAGTTGCAAGCAGCGCATGGCGTAATTGGTATAGCTAGTAAGCTTCAATCACATCACCTTTGTCAGTGGACATCAGTCAGGCGCATCCGAATCAGACGCGTTAATCTCATACCAAAGACCGTTTAACACACCGAAGCTAACCGCAAGCCCCAAGCCTAACATCCAAGCGAAATACCACATGTTACTCTCCTCAATACCACTGGTTGGAGTTGGTTTTCAGGTCCGTCTCTCGAACACGGCCCCACAAAACTTTGTAAACCCATGCTGTGTACATCAGGATCAGCGGTAGAAAAACCACCGTACAAATCAGCATGATAAATAACGTAGTTTCACTCGAGCTGGAGTCAAACACGCTCAAGCTGTGAGATGGATGAGTACTGCTGGGCAGCAAAATAGGGAACAAACTGATGCCGACACTAGTAATAACGGAGGTGATCGCCAGTTTGTTGCTAACAAAAGCCCATCCATGCCAGCTCCAACGAGCTAACAATGACGCGACCAGCGACGCACCTATGCCAAGGATCGGGACCAACCACAGCACAGGATGGTTGGCATAGTTATCGATCAATCCGGACTGCACTAGCTCAACCGTCTTGTATAAGGGATTGGATGGGCCATCCGTTTGAGCATGAGTGACCTGATAACCCACAAGACCCTGCGAGAGCCACACCCCAGCGCCGGCATACAACAACCCCGCCACCACTCCCGACAAGCCGGCGATACGCTGAGCACGCTGCTGAATGACTCCATCCGTTTTCAAAGTCAGATACAAAGCCCCATGAGTGACAAGCAGCGCTACGCTGACCAACCCTGCTAATAGTGCAAATGGGTTCAACAGGCCCAGCAGGTTACCGGTGTAAAACGGACGCAGGTTGTCATCAAAGTAAAAGGGTACGCCTTGCAGCACGTTGCCCATCGCAACACCAAAAATCAGCGCTGGAATCAGCCCGCTATAGACCAAAACGTAATCCCAGCGGTTCCGCCAGCTGGCCTCTGGTCGCTTTGAGCGAAACTTAAACGCAACCGGGCGAACAATTAACGCCGTCAGCGTCAGGAACATCGCCAAATAAAAACCCGAAAAGCTAAGGGCGTAAAGCGCAGGCCACGCGGCGAAAATGGCGCCGCCACCTAGGATCAGCCATACCTGATTGCCCTCCCAAACCGGGCCGACCGTATTGATAACGACTCGGCGTTCGCTATCGGTCTTGCCAATCGTCGTCAGCAACGTGGCCACGCCCAAATCAAATCCATCAGCCAAGGCGAATCCGATTAACAAAGCGCCCAATAGACCCCACCAGATCAGGCGAAGGGTTGTGTAATCAAAGAAATCCATCATGAGTTATTTCCCCATCGCCGGTTGAGTCGATCCAGACAGCGTTACGCCAGGTGCGGTTTGCTCTGGCCCCACTCCAATTGTTTTCAGCATCAAACGCACCTCGATATAGATCAGCACGGCATACAGCGCGGTGAATCCCCCCAAGGTGGCAACCAGCTGCCAGACCTGTAAACCACTGACCCCGTTAGCAGTCGGCAGGACGCCATCGATAATCCAGGGCTGACGTCCATACTCCGCCACGAACCAGCCCAACTCGCAGGCCACCCAAGGCAAGGGCCAGCTAAACATCAGTACTTTTAGGAACCAGCGGTGCTGGGTAATACGACGCCGTGAAGACAGATAAAACGCATACCCTGTGGCTAAGATAAAGAAGAAGCCCAGAGCGACCATTAAGCGGAACGACCAAAACAAGGGAGCGATATTTGGAATTAGCGTGTCTGCGGCCGCGTCTAACTCTGCTGGAGTGGGCGCCAACGGGTCGACCGCAATCGGATCCAGCAACATGGCGTAGCCTAGATCTTGCTTTAAGGCTTCAAAGGTTGCCCGAGCCAAGTCGTTGGAGCGGTCTTGCTGAAAGAGTCGCAGTGCTTTGCGCGCTTCAACACCCAACTCGATCCGTTCACGGCCCTCGGCCACGATATCGTTAATGCCTTCCACCTCGGTATCCAAGGATCGAGTCGCGATCAGCCCTAGTGCATAAGGAATTTTCAATTCGTAGTGCGTTTCACGTGCTTCGCGATCGGGAATGCCCACCAACGTGAACCCGGCTGGTGCCTCTTCGGTCTCCCACATGCCTTCGATCGCTGCCAGCTTCATTTTTTGGTTCTCGGTCAAGGTGTAGCCTGACTCGTCACCCAACACAACGACGGACAAGGCTGACGCCAGACCAAAAGCGCTGGCCACCACAAATGAGCGTTTCGCTAATTCAACGTGGCGATTTTTCAACAAGAAGTACGAACTGATGGCCAGAACAAAGATGGCCCCAGTGACGTAACCCGCAGATACGGTGTGGACAAATTTCGCTTGGGCGACTGAGTTCGAGAGGACCGCGCCAAAGTCGACCACCTCCATACGCATGGTGTCAAGATTGAACTCAGATCCTACGGGGTGCTGCATCCACCCGTTGGCTACCAAAATCCAAAGCGCCGAAAAGTTGGATCCAATGGCCACCAAGAAAGTCACCATCAAATGCTTAACCTTGGACAGCTTTTCCCAACCAAAAAAGAACAGACCTACAAAAGTGGCTTCAAGGAAGAACGCCATCAGCCCTTCAATCGCCAGGGGCGCACCGAATACGTCCCCGACGTAATGGCTGTAATAGCTCCAATTCATGCCGAACTGGAATTCCATCACGATGCCGGTGGCCACTCCCATCGCAAAGTTGATTCCGAACAGCTTGCCCCAGAACTGAGTCATGTCACGCCATACCGTTTTGCCACTCATGACATACACGCTCTCCATGATGACAAGCATGAAGGACAAGCCAAGCGTGAGAGGAACAAATAAAAAGTGGTACATCGCTGTTGCTGCGAACTGCAGCCTAGAGAGCTCTACCAGCGTTTGGTCAATCATCTTGATCACCTATCGTTAAAGATATATTTGAAATACATCTTATTACTGAGGTAACGTAGAGTCAAACGCAGACGTACGGTATCGACGGAACACCTTGATTGAACATGATCTAAATCAAACATCAGAAAGATTGACCCTTAAAACTCAGAAATTCATCAGCATCGGCTTGGCGATCCTGGGTCAGTGTTGCGTGGTGTTGTTTGCCTATTTGCTCAGTCGCGATCTAAGTTCGGGAGCTTTGAGTATCCAGACGCCCGTGGTCTTGGTACTTCGCTTGCTACTCCCTCGCTTGGCTCAGTTCGTGGTTGATTCGTCTACCTTGCAGTTAGAACCTCATCGCAGGCGCACCCACCTTAAACAGGCTTTATTTAGCGACCGCCCTTGGCGTCACTCTATTCGCGGATTCATTGCAGAGGAGTCGCTGCAACGGGAACAGCTGGCCCGACGAAGCTCAGAATTTCAAATTCAAACATTAATCCCCAGCGTTATAATTATTTGGGCCGCCATGGTGTGGACGCATCTGTACATCGCACTTCTTGTGCTGATCACACTGCCCATCATCCCTCTGTTTTTGATCGTAATTGGCTCGCAAACTGCCGGTCGCGCCAAGACTCAACTCGCCGGTCTAGAGCGGTTGGGCTCATTTGTTAGCGACCAACTCAAAGGTCTACCCGACCTTTACGCCGCCCGCGCTGGCGCCCGGGCCGCTGAGCAATCCGAACAAGCCAGTACAGTCCACCGCCAAGGCACCTTTGCGGTGTTGAAGATTGCATTTTTGTCATCGGCCGCGATTGATTTTATTGCCAGCTTGGCAATCGCATTGATTGCCGTTCACGTCGGTGTTGGCCTGCTGGATCTACTGTCATTTCAATCAATCGACCAATTACAACTTCAACAGGGTCTGTTCCTACTGATACTGGCCCCCGAGGTGTATTTGCCTTGGCGCAAACTGGCCGGTTCTTGGCACGACCGAACCCAAGCAAAGCTGGCCAAAGAAAAGTTAGCTGAATGGTCGGTCGCAACTCGACCTGATGAATCGGACCTTCTACCAGGGCAAGTTCAAATTTTACAAAAGACCTACCCGGCAGGATCTAAAATATGGATCAGCGGCCCAAGCGGTCAGGGCAAAAGCCAGCTATTAGAGAGCATCCTAGGTCTGGGGCTAAACCAAATGACTGCCGGCGGCCGAGTCAGCTGGGTGGATCAGCAACCTTGGTTATTCAGCGCATCCATTCGACAAATGCTAACCGTTGTCCAAGGGACGGTTGACGACAAAACCCTGCTCAACTGGATTCACGAATTACGGCTGGATCAACGCATTACTTCACTGGATCAGCCGATCCCGCCGGAATCGTTGTCCGGAGGCGAGCAACAAAGATTGGCTGTCTTGCGGGCGATGTCACGCCAGCCCGATGTATTGCTATTGGACGAGGTCACCGCTGCTCTAGACGCTGATAACGCCTCGCATCTATGGAGATGGCTAAATACACACCCGCTCACCGTGATTGCCGCCAGTCATACGCCTATCCAACACACCGACCGGATCTGCTTATGAGTGCGCGACTAGGGCTTATGTTGGCGGCAACCGCAGCCATAGCCGGTGCTGTGCTGATTTGGCTCAGCGGTGGTTTCATCATGGCATCTGGGCTGGCGGGTATTGCGGCCGGTGGAGCAGGTGCCATTGCATTTAACCTGATGATTCCCTCGGCATTGGTTCGTTTATCGGCATTGAGCCGCGTTGCAGCGACCTACGCCTCTAGGCTCGTGTTGCACGACGTCATGCTGGAACGAATTCATCAATCCAGAGTAGCGTTGCTGTCGAGCTGGATAAGCCAGCCCTGGAAATCCCTGACACAACAGGGCTGGCAGCTAGACCGCTTGCTTAACACGCTGGATCAAAGCGGTTTGCGTCTGATGAGTGTAGATGCGGCGAACTGGGCCGGTTTGGCCCTGTTGGGTACCGCCCTGTTGGCCAGCATCGTGCAACCTTTATTGCTGATCAGTTTCGGCTGGGTCGCGCTGATGCTGGTGCCGATTAGATTTATCGCGATCGGCATTCGAGACATCCAGGGAAAGTTATTAGCGGCGCAAGAACGGGTCACTCAACAACAAGTCAATTTATTGGCCGGCAGCCGAGAAATTTTGGCTTATCAAACCATCGATCCCGCCTTGGCTCAGATAGACGATACCGAGCTGACGACGCTACAAGCCCTGCTCACCCGGCGGCTATTGGGCTTGGGCGTCTTGGTGGATATCGTGATTGCAGTGGCTATTATGATTGGGTTGCTGTCGTTGGATGACTGGGTTTGGAGGTCCGCCTGCGCGCTAGGGCTATTTGCCCTACATGAGCCGCTAGAAAAATGGGCACAGGGCTTAACTCAAGCCCCAGCAGTGACGATCGAGCCCGCGGCGCCGGCGACTGATCAGTTATCGACGACTGTAAAGGCCCATAACGTTTGGGTCGGAGTCGACGTCGCATTAAACTCACGCGCGATAGACTTGGATTTAAGCCAGACCCCACGGGTCTGGCTGACTGGACCCTCTGGGGTCGGCAAGTCCTTGTTTTTGAATGCCTTGGTTGGCTTACGCCCCGCCCTTTCTGGCCACATCGAGCGGCCACAAAAACTGGGATATCTTCCCCAGACTCCCCACATCTTCACCCAAACGGTGCGCGAAAACTTAAGCCTATACAACACCGCTGCAACGGATGCCGAGCTGCACGCTGCGATCGCCGCCATGGGTCTGCAGAACCGTTTGCAACAGCTGGATCAAGAACTGAATCCAGATCAGCTAAGCGGAGGAGAAATTCGACGGATTGGGATAATCAGACTGATGCTCTCGCAGATCGATACCTGGATTCTGGATGAGCCGTTGGCTGGGCTAGATGACGTTTCAAAACAATGCGTTTTGAAACAAATCAGCGCCGCTCGATCATGGGTCATCGTCAGTCACGATGACACCGTTCGACATCTAGAGGGTTTGGTTGAGGTGGAATTTCCCTTCCAGGCTAACCAGCCACTCTGAGCGAATCCGCAAACCTCGGACACAAACACAACAGGCATGCCAGCCCTTGATTTAACCCCGTTGTGGTACCATCACACCCCCTGAACACATGATGCCCAACGACGACTCAAACGCTGGCGGTCGGTGTCATCCAATCAGACGTGTTTGCGTAGGATGCAATTACTTTGACAGAGTGGATCTGGATCTTAGTCGGGACCGTATTGGTCAACAATTTCGTGCTGGTCCAATTCTTGGGCCTGTGCCCCTTTATGGGTGTCTCGACCAAAATTGACTCGGCCATCGGCATGAGCTTGGCCACCACCTTTGTGCTGACACTCTCCAGTGCGGTGGCTTATCTGATCTACACGTTTTTACTCGTACCACTCGAGGTCGAATTCCTGCGCACCATCGCCTTCATTTTAGGTATCGCGGTGGCCGTGCAGTTCACCGAAATGCTGGTGCGAAAAACCAGCCCACTGCTGTACAAGGTACTCGGTATTTTCCTACCGCTGATCACCACCAACTGTGCGGTCTTGGGTGTAGCCCTGCTGAATTTAGGCAAAGCCCACAACTTCTTTGAGTCACTGTTATATGGCTTTGCAGCCGCCCTAGGATTCAGTCTGGTACTCATTCTGTTCGCCGCCCTGCGCGAGCGACTGGCTCGAGCCGACGTTCCCGAACCCTTCCAGGGACCGGCCATCGGCATGATTAGCGCAGGCATCATGGCACTGGCCTTTATGGGCTTTGGCGGTATCGGCGCCCCATGATTCTGCTGTATTCCATTCTTGCGGGGGTTTTACTCACCGCACTGGGCGGCGCGTTGTTAGCCTGGGCCGTTGAACGATTTCGCGTTGAAGGCAATCCCTTAGTCGACACCATCGACGAGGTCTTGCCACAAACCCAGTGCGGCCAATGTGGTTACCCTGGATGCCGACCCTACGCCGAGGCCATCGCGGCAGGCGACGAAATCAATAAATGTCCGCCGGGGGGGCAGGATACGATCAACACCCTAGCTGAGCTACTCGATGTCGAGGCACCCAGTTTGGATGCTGAACATGGCGAGGAAAAACCTCCTATGGTCGCGGTAATTCGCGAAGACGAGTGCATCGGTTGTACCAAGTGCATTCAAGCCTGCCCGGTTGATGCGATCTTGGGCGCGGCTAAACAAATGCATACCGTGATCGAGAGCGAGTGCACTGGGTGCGACCTGTGTCTGGAACCCTGCCCGGTGGATTGTATCGACATGGTCGAGCTGGCCCGCCCGAGCGTCTGGCCGAAACCGGATTTGATTGTGACCGACCTGCGTGGTCAGCTGGAGCGAGTATGATTCAACCAACGCCCTACGCCTTGGTCGGTGGCATCCA
>CBFHLC010000035.1:0-21341 GCA_965656605.1 Litorivicinus sp.
ACATGACAGTGCGCGGTTAGATCGCACTCATCATGGTCAGTGGCGCATTCGGTCACGCCACTGGGTCCTTCGATGGCAGCAATAATATCTGCCAGGTCAATCTGTCGAGCGTCCCGCGCCAAGGTGTAACCCCCGCGGGGCCCTTGGATCGAGCGGGTTAGTCCTGCTCGAGTAAGGGCTTTCAGTACTTTGGTGACGGTCGGCCGCGGAATGCGGGTCGACTCGGCCAACGCCTGACTGCTCTGCAATTCGTCTGGGTAGCGTGCCAGCTCGGTCAACACTACCGATGCGTAGTCGCATAGCTTGCTCAAACGAATCATTAATAAATAATAGGACCGCAGAAGTCCTATTACAACGGTTTATTTGCTGAAACCCTTGCCACTGCTGGATTTGAGAATCGTTCTCAGGCGCGGCGGGCGGCTTCGTCGCGGATGCGTCCCAGCATGGCATGCAGGCCGTTGGACCGGGTGGGGCTTAGGTGCTCGGCCAATCCAATTCCCTCCACAAATCGCGGCTCGGTTGCTGCGATCTCGGCCGCTGGGGCGTCCGAATAGACCCGCAGAGTCAGTGCCACTAAACCATTTACAATGGCGGCGTCAGAGCCGCCGCGAAACTTCAGCGTGTCGCCCGAATCGTCAACCGCGACCCATACCTGTGACTGGCAGCCGCGAATCAAGTTGGCGTCGGTTTTGTCTGCATCATCCAGCGGATCCATCATGCGGCCTAACTGGACTAGGTATTGATAGCGCTCCATCCAGTCGCCGACCATGGAAAACTCATCGATAATTTCTTGCTGTCGTTCGTCTAAATTCATGCGCGCAGTGTCGAGCCTTGTGGGTCAGTTTTCAATTGTCAGATTTTGATTTCGCAGGGCCTTCTCGATCCAATCGATCCAGCTCTTTTTGCCATGCCTCGAATTCCGCATGATCATGCGGGGTCATCGATTTGGGCTTGCGCACACGCGCACCGGCTGCCCGCTCGGCCGCCTGACCAGTCAGACTGGTGTGCAGATTGCGCCGCAGTACGCGGGACATCAGCCCTTTGATTCCGCGAAATCGTGATTTGTCGTCCATGCGCCAGTGATGCCGTCGCTCTGGAGGAATTCAAGTGAGTTACGTTGAGATCTTTTACTCTCAGCGCAATCTGGATGCGCAGGCGTATTCGTTTTGGGCCCAGAAACTGTCAGAACGAGTGCAAAACCCGCTGGGGTTTATGTACAGCCATCGCTTTCGTGACCTCAAGGGTTTGGAGGTAACGCTGAATTATTGGCAGTCGCCGCGGGAGGCGAGTGCGGCATGGGGGCGTGATGTTGAGCATCTGGACGCTCAAGCGTTTGGCCGCTTGGAAGGGTATGCCTCGTACCGTCTGGAGATCGCTGAAATCCAAACGGTACGAGAGGGCTGATTACTTGCTGCTGTAGTAAGCAGCCAAATCCGCTATGTCCTGATCGGACAGGTTGGCCGCCATGCCATACATGAGGGTGGCTTGTAATCCGGTTCTCTCTTGCGAGCGGTAACCCTTCAGGGCCATCTCGAGATACGGTGCATTCTGACCGGCCAAGTTGGGGTAGGTCGGAATCATGGCTTTGCCGTCTTGGCCGTGGCATGCGGCGCACACCATGGCTTTGCTCTGACCTGCTGCTGCGTCACCGGCAGCCATTGCGGCCATCGGTGACAATGCAATCGCGGCACTCATTAATAACTTCTTCATAGTCTTGCCTCTTTTTAGGATCACGTGATGACGTCCAGCATCATCGCGACGTGACATTCAAGCGAATCGACGATCCTATCGTCCGATGTCGCATCCAGAACTAGGCCTAATTCCGTGCAGGCCAATAAAACATTGCCGTCGAACTCATCGGCTAAGGTTGTAAAGTAATCGCAACTGGCCGGCTCGACCACATCTTGGCACAACTCATTGAAAATAATTTGGTGCACCCGCGACTGGTCTCTGGGGTCGGGGACGTGAATTTCACACCCGTGTTGCGCTAAACGGGCACTCAGAAAATCCGACTGCATGGTGTAGGCGGTACCCAATAATAAGGTAGGCGTGTCGCCAATCCTTTGCGCGATGCCATCGGCAATGTGCAGCACGGGAATGTCGATGGCGTTCTGTACGGCATCAAAGCACAGGTGCATGGTGTTTGCGCCGATCGCAATGGCACCGGCTCCGGCTTGCTCCAACCCTTGGGCGTTTTTGGCTAGCACCTGGCCTAAATAATCCCAGTCGCCACGGGCTTGAGCCTCGGCGATTGGCGCAAAGTCCACGGAGTGGATCAGCATTGGCGCACTGGCCAGTCCGCCAATTTTAGCTTGATAGGCTCGATTTAATTTTTCGTAATAGTGTGTGGTGCTCACCCAAGAGGTGCCACCTAGCAGTCCCACCGGCTTCATACTTCCGTTACACTCGCGCTTTATTTTTGAATGCGTGACCATGAGCGAAACTCCCCAGCACTTCATTGCCGAAGCCATCCAAACCGATCTGGCCAACAAAAAACACACTAGCATCGTTACTCGGTTTCCGCCTGAGCCCAACGGCTATTTGCATATCGGGCATGCCAAATCGATCTGCCTGAACTTTGGCATCGCAGCTGAATTCGGCGGTGAAACGAACCTGCGTTTTGACGACACCAACCCCGAGAAAGAAGACCAGGAATACATCGATGCGATTCGTCGTGATGTCAGCTGGTTGGGTTTCGAGGCGGCGCGTGAGTGTTACGCCAGTGACTATTTCGAGCAGCTGTATGCTTGGGCGCAAGACTTAATCCAGCGTGACTTGGCCTATGTCGACGAGTTGAACGCCGAGCAGATGCGTGAATACCGTGGCACGCTAAAGCAACCTGGACAGAACTCGCCGTATCGCGATCGACCCATTCAAGAGTCACTGGATCTGTTCGCCGGCATGCGTGCGGGCGAGTTTGACGAGGGGCGTTACATTTTGCGGGCCAAAATTGATATGGCTCACCCCAACATCAATATGCGCGATCCTGCGTTGTATCGGATTCGCAAGGCGCATCACCCGCGCACCGGGGATGCCTGGAATATCTATCCGACCTACGATTTTGCCCATGGCCAGTCCGATGCGATTGAACACATCACGCACAGCTTGTGCACCCTGGAGTTTGAAGATCACCGTCCGTTGTACGAGTGGTTTATCGAGAATCTGCCGGTGCCGGCCGCTCCGCAACAGATTGAGTTCAGTCGCCTGCAGCTAGAACATTGCCTTACCAGTAAGCGTAAGCTGCTGGCCCTGGTCACCGAGAACCACGTCAGCGGTTGGGATGATCCTCGTATGCCCACGATCAGTGGAATGCGCCGTCGCGGATATACGCCAGCGTCTATTCGCAATTTCTGCTCGCTGATTGGTGTCACCAAGAAAGCCAACACCATCGAGATGTCGTTGCTCGAGACCTGTTTGCGTAATGACCTTGAGAATACCGCCCGTCGCGGGTTTGCCGTTCAAGACCCGATCAAGCTGACCATTACCAACTGGCCTGAGGGCGAGGTGTTGGAGCTAACGGGCGCTTGGCATCAGAGAGCGCCAGAGCTGGGCAGTCGTACCTTGAACTTTGATGGCTCGCTATACATCGATCGTGCTGATTTTGAAGAGGTTCCACCGCCAAAGTATTTCCGATTGAAGCCCGGTGGCAGTGTCCGTCTGAAGTACGCGTTCATTATCGACTTCCAAGAGCTGATCAAGGATGCCGATGGCAACATCACCGAGATCCTTTGCACGTATGATCCGACAACCCGTAGCGGTCAGGACGAATCGGGTCGCAAAGTCAAAGGCACGATTCAGTGGGTGCCCAGCAACGGAGTTAGCGCTGAGATGCGTCTGTACGACCGTCTATTCAGCGACCCCAAGCCGGTCGGTGACAACTTATCCGAAGAGATCAATCCGGAGTCGCTAGTCATCAAGCACGGCATGGTTGAGCCGGCACTGGCTCAGGTTGAGGTGGGCGAAATAGTCCAGTTCGAGCGTGTCGGCTTTTTCCGCAAGGACGAAGACTCGACCGAGTCACCGGTATTTAACCGTGCAGTCACATTAAAAGACGGCTGGGCCAAGGTTCAAAAGAAAGGTTAAAAGCGCAGTCGGACCTGTAGGTTCAAAACCGGTTCTAAATCGGTTTTGACCTGCTCAGCATCAGTGGCGTCGCGTTCGATCCAGCCCAAATCGGCTGACATGTCGATGTTGCCGCGACTTTGAACAACGCCGATACCCAAATAGGGTGAAGCATTATCCAGCGAGTGCTGGCCGAATTGCCCGGCCGTGTTTTCACTGTCGATAATCATGCCGCCCGAGAATCGCAGGCCTAGTGGACCGGTCGGGCTGTCTGCGATGACCGCCTCGCCCTGAGTGGCTGCGTTTTGGGTAAACGTGTTCGAATCGCTCAGTGACTGAGCTTGCGCCGTCAGGCACAGAACACCTGAGATCATAGCGAGCAAAAAACGTTTCGACATACCGTCAAAGTTAGCACAGGTTTCGATCGCGCGTCGGTGCGATGGGGCCTGCGAATGACAAACTGAGGACTGCTTCGCGGTCGACAATTTGCTCACCATCGCGCATATTTAGCGCCCCAAAATGAGGTATCAATGCTACATCACGTCGTTTTATTTTCTGCTAAGTCACCCGAACTGGTGGAGCCGGTGTATCAGGGTCTGAAGTTGCTTGAGCAGATCCCGGATGTCGAGCATCTGAGCATTTCGCGCAACATCAAGAAAGATCAAATCAGCGGTGACATCGATGTAGTGGTGTTTGGCTTGTTCAAAGACGAGCAGCAACTGGCGGCTTACAAAGCCCATCCGCTGTACCAAGAATCCATCAATATTGTTCGCCCATTGCGTGATACGCGCGCCGTGGCGGACTTTTTTATCGAGGACTCGAAATGAGACTTCTAGTGCTGTGTGCTTTGATCAGTGGATGCGTACCTTTTGTTCCCATTATCTAATTTAGCCATCGCGTTATTCCTGGGCCTGTTGATCGGCCTGGGCTATTTAATGCTGCGTTACACCCGTCAAGTGACCCTGACTCAGCTTCAACAGCGCCAGATTCAGGAGCTTGAGAGCCAGCTAGATGAATCCGGACGAGAGCGTCAAGCGCTGGCGGCTCAGGTTGAACAAATGCGCCAGGATTTAGCCGACCAGTCTCAGCAACTGGCCGAGCAGCGCGGCCGAGAGGCACTCCTGAATCGCCTGGAATCAGATCTGCAGCAGCGTGATCACGAGCTGCGTGATGCCCGCGGGCAGATCTCGCAATTGCAGCAACGTGAAGCAGAGCTGCAAGCACGGCGCGACGAGCTAGAACGAGGCTTTGAGGTGCAAAAAACCGCCTTGAAAGATGAATTTCAAAACCTGTCGCAAAGCATTTTAAAGACCCGGACCGAGGAGTTTAAGAAAGACTCTCAGGAATCGCTGGGTCATTTGCTATCACCCCTGAAAGATCAAATCAGCGCGTTTCAAAAGCGTGTGAATGAGGTTCATCAAGACTCTTCAAACGCGAACTCGGCACTGAAAAACGAGCTGGAAAACCTTAAGAACCTGAATCAGCGAATCACCGACGAGGCGACCAATCTGACCCTGGCACTGAAGGGCGACAGCAAGACCCAGGGCAATTGGGGCGAGATGCAGGTCGAGATGATTCTGGATCGCTCGGGTTTGATCAAAGGACAGGAGTATCACCGCGAGCAGCACCTAGTCGATGAGGATGGCAGCAATTTCCGCCCAGATTTCGTGGTGAATTTGCCCGAGGGCCGGCATCTTGTGATTGACTCCAAGGTCAGCCTGGTGGCCTGGACCGAGTTTGTAGAGGCTGATACGGACGAGGCCCGCGATGCGGCCATGAAGCGTCACGTGGCCAGTATTTCAAAGCATATTGACCAGCTGTCATCCAAGAATTACCCCAAGCTGAAAGGCTTAAATACACCAGATTTCGTGTTGATGTTCATGCCGATCGAACCCGCTTTTTTAGCGGCATTCCAGGCCAACCCTGAGCTGTACGCGACCGCGTTCGAGAAGGGCATCATCGTCGTGGTTCCATCAACCTTGCTGGGCACCCTGCGAACCGTAGCCAATCTTTGGTCGTTGCAGAAACAAGGCGATAGCGCCGCGGATATCGCCGAGCAGGCCAGCAAGTTGCAGGACAAGCTGCGAATCTTCATGGAAAAGTTCGAGAAGGTCGGTGCGCAAATGGACACCATGCGCAAAAGCTACGACGACGCGACCCGAACGCTGGGCGGGCGGGGTGGCTTGACCAGTGTCGTCACCAGCTTCGAGAAAAAAGGCGTTCGATTTAAGCAGTCTTTGCCTGAATTAGGCGTGGATGATTCGACGGACGAGTAGGTATACTTTGGGTTAAATAATCACCGGCCCAAAATCCTATGAGCGCCCCTGCAAAGCCCCTTCCCGGTTGGATCGATTTCGGCATTATCCCGCTAACTAACCTCTTTCTGGCGTTACTCGTGGCGGCATCGTTGGTGCTTTTGATTGGCGAAAGCCCGATTGAGGCTGTGCAGTTAATGATCGAGGGCTCGCTGGGTTTCGGTGAGGGCATCGGTTTTACCCTGTTCTATGCAACCAGTTTTATCCTGACAGGGCTTGCGGTGGCGGTGGCGTTTCACGGCGGGCTGTTCAATATCGGCGGTGAAGGTCAAGCCTACGTCGCGGGCCTTGGGGTCGCCCTGGTGGCTCTGTCTTTTGATACTGGATGGCACTGGTCCTTGGTCATGCTGATGGCTACCGTCGCGGCCGCATTGTTTGGCGGTTTGTGGGCCTTGGTGCCGGCCTGGTTGCAGGCCCGTCGCGGCAGTCACATCGTGATCACCACGATCATGTTCAACTTCATTGCCAGCTCACTGATGGTTTATTTGCTGGTCAATGTACTCAGCCCTGCCGGATCGATGGCCCCGGAGACGCGAACTTTCGAAGTGGACGGGCGCTTGCCTAAATTAGATGGCTTTATGCAGCTGTTCGGGGTCGACATCGGATCTGCGCCGCTAAACGTCAGCTTCTTTATTGCGCTGATTGCCTGCGTGTTGGTCTATCTGTTGGTCTGGAAGTCGCGGCTGGGGTACGAGATTCGCACCTTTGGTGCCAGTCCCAGCGCAGCCGCCTACGCTGGCATCAACCCCGTGCGAATTACTCTGATTACGATGATGATCTCGGGCGCCTTGGCGGGTTTGATGGCGCTGAATCCGGTGATGGGCGATCAGGCACGGCTGAATGTGGGTTTTGTCGGCGGCTTTGGATTTGTTGGCATCGCGGTGGCCTTGATGGGGCGTGCGCATCCCGTCGGCATTGTCTTGGCCTCTATTTTGTTCGGTATGCTGTACCAAGGCGGTGCCGAATTGGCCTTCGAGAAGCCCTCGATTACCCGGGATTTGATCATTGCAATCCAAGGTTTGGTGATTTTGTTTGTGGGCGCGCTGGAGCATCTGACACGCCCCAGTATCGAGCGTCTGTATTTGCGCGTGGCGGGGGCTTGAGATGGAGTTTTTTCACACCCTCATTCTGATCCTCGACAGTACGGTGCGCCTATCAACCCCTTTGCTGTTGGCTTGTTTGGCAGGATTGTATTCCGAGCGTGCCGGCGTGTTCGACATTGGTCTGGAAGGCAAGATGCTAGCGGCGGCGTTTGCGGCCGCAGCCGCAGCCGCCGTCTGGGGCAGTGCTTGGATCGGCCTTCTTGCGGCTATTGCCACCTCGGTGGCGCTGGCCTTGGTGCATGGGTTCGCGTGTATCACTCATCGTGGCAATCAGATTGTCTCGGGTGTTGCGATTAATTTTATTGCGCTGGGGATGACGGCCCTGCTGGGGCAGGCCTGGTTCAACCGGGGTGGGCGCACGCCTCCCCTGAATAGCGAATCTCGCTTTGGCGATCTGAGCTGGCCGCTGGCCGAGAGGGTCGTGGATGTGCCGATCATCGGTGATCTGTACAGCGAGCTCTTCAGCGGTCACAAAGGCTTGGTCTACGTGGCATTTTTGATGGTGCCGGTGACGGCATGGGTCTTGATGAAGACGCGCTTTGGTCTGCGCTTGCGAGCCACCGGCGAAAACCCGGCCGCGGTCGATACCGCCGGCATTTCGGTCACTCAAATTCGATACTTGGCAGTTATTTGCTGTGGATTTCTGTGTGGCTTGGCCGGCACTTATTTGTCGATTGCTCAGACCGCCGGGTTTGTTCAGGACATGACCGCGGGTAAGGGCTTCATAGCGCTGGCCGCCCTGGTCTTCGCCAAATGGCGTCCCGTTCAGGCGATGTTCGCCTGTCTGCTGTTCGGCTTTTTGGATGCGGTTGCGATTCGCCTGCAAGGGGTCGAGGTCGGCGGCTTTGAAGTGCCGGTGACCTTTATCCAGGCCCTGCCGTACATTTTGACCGTGGTGCTGCTAGCAGGGTTTGTGGGACGTGCCACTCCGCCCAGGGCCGGCGGTGTCCCCTACGTGAAGGAACGATAATGAACCCCTTACGATCATTGGCCGAGCAGGCTCGCACATGCGCCCACGCGCCGTATTCAAAGTTCCACGTGGGGGTGGCACTGCAGACCCAAGATGGACAGACGTTTACCGGGGCCAACATGGAAAACGCCAGCTATCCCGAGGGGTGGTGTGCTGAGACCAGCGCGCTGGCGCACATGCAAATGGCATCGCCTGGGGCACGCTTGGCGCAGGTATACGTGTTGGGTCAGGGTGATGGAATCCTGACGCCCTGTGGTGGCTGTCGTCAGCGTTTGGCCGAATTCGGATCGGCGGACACTCAAGTTATCTGCGCCAACCTGGCCGGTGACGAGCAACGCTTTACCCTAGGTCAGCTGTTGCCCGCAGCGTTTGACCTAGACCCCAGCTAGGCCAACCCCAGCCATTAATTGCCCCATGTCAGCGTCGCTGGCACTGGGTGCCACCTCGCCCATGATCTGGCCGTCGTACATCACTAAAACCCGGTCGGCCAGGGCGCGAATTTCATCCAGCTCGACCGACACCAGCAGGATCGCTTTGCCTTGCGCGCGCAGCTCTAGCAGACGGGTGTGAATGGCTTCGATGGCGCCGATATCGACGCCTCGGGTGGGCTGGCCAATCATCAAAACGTCCGGGTTTTGTTCTATTTCCCGTGCGATCACCAGCTTTTGCTGGTTGCCGCCCGAGAAGTTCGCGGTTTTCAAGCGCGGATTCGGTGGCCGAACGTCGTAGCGCTCCATCTGTTGCTGGGACATCTGAATCAGCTTTGAGCGGCGCATAAAGGATCCGCCCTCAACGCGATGGTGATAGCCCAAGATGGTGTTCTCATTCGCCTCGAAACGGGTGACCAAACCCATGCGGTGGCGGTCCTCGGGCACGTGTCCAAGACCTTTTTCGCGGCGTCGGGTCGGATCAGAGCGAGCGCTCAGATCTACGGTTTTACCATCCAAGGTTAGGGTGCCGCTGGCTGCGGTATACATTCCACCAAGGATCTCGAGTAGCTCAGACTGGCCGTTGCCGCTGACACCGGCGATGCCCAAAATCTCGCCGGCATGCAGCTGAAACCCGATGTCCTTTAGGCGCGCGACGCCGGTCTCGTCGATGAAATTCAAGCCTTCAACGCTGAGTTTGACCGCACCGGGTGTGTGGGCGGCTTTGTCCAGCTGGAAACTGACGTCCCGGCCAACCATCAGCTCGGCCAGCTGGTCGGTGCTGGTGTCCGCAGTATCCAGCGTGTCGACCATCGTGCCCCGGCGCATGACCGAGACCCGATCGGTAATGGCCATGATTTCGCGCAGCTTGTGCGTGATCAAAACCACGGTTTTGCCTTGCTCTTTGAGTCGACCCAGCACGCGAAATAGCTGGTCGGCTTCCTCGGGCGTCAGAACCCCAGTGGGCTCGTCCAGAATCAGGGTATCGGCATCGCGATACAGGGCTTTTAGGATCTCGACCCGTTGCTGGGCACCGATTGGCAACTCGCCTACCGGTACGTCCAAATCGACCATCAGTCCGTATTCGTGTTGCAGCTGGGTCAGTTTAGTGCGCGCTTGTTTTAGACCGCGCCCTAGTGTCAGCCCGCCCTCCAGACCTAACACGATGTTTTCTAATGCGCTGAGTGGCTCTACCAGCATGAAGTGCTGATGGACCATGCCAATGCCCAAGGCGATGGCCTGCGCTGAGGAGCGAATAGTGACGTCACGCTCGCCGACTCGGATTTGCCCGCTATCGGCCTCGTAGAAGCCGTAAATGATTGACATCAGGGTGCTTTTGCCCGCGCCGTTTTCGCCGACAATGCCATGAATCGTGCCCTGTTTGACCGCCAAGTGAATGTCTTGGTTGGCCTGAACCGGGCCGAAGGCTTTGCTAATACCAATCAGTTCAAGTGCGTGCATGAGAGTCCTCATAAAAAATGCGCCAACCCTTGAGTGGATTGACGCATCTCGGATGCTACCTGTTCGAGCTTACAGCGGGCAGCTGTTGTCGCTCATGTAGTCGTGTACGACCAAGTTGCCGTTAACCATGTTGTTCTTGGCCTGCTCAACCGCAGCCTTCATGTCTGCGCTGACCAAGCTGGCGTTGTTGTCATCCAGTGCCCAATCAACACCGCCTTCAGCCACGCCCAACACGCTGAAGCCTGTGCTCCAGTTGCCGTCTTGGTAGTCTTTGAATGCGTTGTAAACGGCGATGTCGACACGCTTAAGCATCGATGTCAGCACTTTACCGGGGTGCAGGCCGTTTTGGTTTGAATCCACGCCGATGCTCAGAATGTCTGCATCTGCTGCGGCTTGCAGAACACCAAAGCCGGTACCGCCTGCTGCTTGGAATACAACATCGACGCCGCGGTCGATCTGTGATTTGGTCAACTCGCCACCTTTAACGGGGTCGTTCCACGCCGCACCGGTATTGCCGGTCATGTTACCCAGGACGTCTGAAGCACCAGCAGCGATCGCGCCCTGCTTGTAGCCACACTCAAAACGACGAATCAGAGGAATGTCCATGCCGCCGACAAAGCCGACTTTTTTGCTGTCGCTGGCCATGCCTGCCATCAAACCGACCAAGTAGCTGCCTTCATGTTCTTTGAACAGAATGGAGCGCACGTTAGGTAGGTCAACCACCATGTCAACGATGCCGAACTGAGTGTCGGGGAATTCTGCTGCAACTTTTTCCATGGCAGCGCCGTGGCTAAAACCAATTGCAACAACGGGGTTAAAGCCTTTGCGGGCAAAGTTACGCAGGGCCTGCTCGCGCTGAGCGTCGTTTTGGATTTCGAAATCGCGGTAATCAACGCCGGTCTCAGATTTGAACTGCTCGGCACCGGTGAAAGCGGCGAAGTTAAATGAACCGTCGTTTTTGCCACCCAGGTCGTAAACAACCGCGGGCTTTAGGTCTGCAGCCATCGCGCTGACGGATATCGCCGCGCCAAGGGCTAGGGAAAGTGCTTTACGCAACATCGTGGAGCTCCTGTTATTTTCGCTTCACGAAGTTACACCGAGCGGGAAGGCTTTTGAAGCAATCCCGCCGGTTTTTTTCGACCTTAGTCGATCAGATCGGCCACCATGTAAGCGGTTGCCGCGGACATGGTCCAACCTAGGTGTCCATGGCCGGTGTTGTAATAGACGCCGGGCTTTTTACCCTTCATCACGCGCGGCATCATGTCAGGCATCATGGGACGCAGGCCGGCCCATGGAATGACCTCATCGGTGTTGATGTCGGGAAAGAATCGACGAGTCCAGTCGACTAGTGGCTTGATTCGATCCGCGCGGATGTCTTTGTTAGCACCAGAGAATTCTGCAGTACCTGCTACGCGGTAGCGATCAGTCCCCAGGCGGCTGGTCACAATTTTCGCATCGTCGTCGTTCAAGCTAACCCAGGGCGCTGCCGCCTGGCCTGCCTCGTCCAGATTGACAGTGATGCTGTAGCCCTTGACGGGGTAGACGTTGACCCGATCCCCTAGCTTGCTGGCAATCGCGCGGCTGCCGACGCCGGCACAGACGACGACGGCATCAAAGTTGTCCTGATCGCCGTCCTCGTAGGTGACATACATACCTTGCTGCGTGGATACGACATCAATAATGCTGCGTCCGAACTCGGTGTGCATGCCGCGTTTTTCGCAAGCTGCGGTGATGCCGCGGCAGTACTTGTGGATGTCGCCGTTAAAGTCGCTTTCAGTAAAGAACCCGCCTACGAATTCACCGTGGATAGTCGGCTCGATCTCTTTAATTTCTTGCGCGGTGATGGCGCGACGCTCAAGCCCGCCTTTGCGCAGCAGCTCATTGACCATCAAACCGTGGTCGTAGCCTTTTTGTGTGGCGCAGACATGCATCATGCCTTTGTTGACGCGATCAAACTCGATGCCGCCTTCCTCAGCCATGCGAGTTAGGTGCTCGCGTGCTGCGATGGCTAGCTGAGTGGTGTGTACGGTGTTCGTCTCGTACTTACGCATCGCCCACAGGAACTCCGCAAACCAGCTGTATTTGTGCCAGCTAGGCGTCAGGTCCAATTTCAGCGGTGCGTTCTTGTCGAACAGCCATTTAACCCCTTTGATAATAGTGCTGGGGTGGTGCCAGGTCTCTGCATTGCAGGCGGACAGCTGGCCACCGTTGGCAAAGCTGGTTTCCATGCCGGCGTAGCGTTCTTTATCGATTAAGGTGACGTCGTGGCCCTTGTCTAGCAGGGCGTAGGCGGTGGTTGCGCCGCTGATTCCGGCACCTAGAACGGCAATTCTCATAAATACTCTCCACGAGTTAGTCGCACACCTATGTTGTGTGCAAACCCCATCTGTCACGGGTACCTGAGAGTGTTGCCCCGTTGAGGGGGTTGCTCCTTCGGTGGACGCTAGGCGTCGCTCTCCAGATGTTTATGAGTCTATGCGGTCCTTTGGCCTGAGAGATTCCGGGGCAGTTGCTCCTTCGGCGCGACGTTTATGTGTCGACTCTCCCGCACAGGCCTAAAGTGTCGTCGCAAATTGAAAGATTGTCTAGCGGTAACCGGCTGCCTGTAGATTAAATAGATGCGCGTAGCGGCCATTTTGTGCGAGCAACTCGTCATGATCACCCCGCTCTAAAATCTCTCCGCTGTTGATCACGACGATTTGATCGGCGTAGCGCACGGTCGAAAATCGGTGGCTAATAACGATGGCCATTTTGTTGGCTGCGTATTCCTGGAACTGCGCGAAAATATCCGCCTCAGCCTGTGCGTCCATCGCCGCGGTGGGCTCGTCCAGTACCAGCAGATCAGCACCCTGGCGCATAAAAGCGCGGCTCAAGGCGATTTTTTGCCACTGGCCGCCGGAAAGTTCTTGGCCATCCTTGAACCAGCGACCCAGCTGGGTGTTGTAACCGTTGGGCATAGTTTCGATAAAGGGGGCTGCTTGGCCTTTGTCCGCGGATTCAGCCCAGCGTGCGTGGTCTCCAAAGTGCTCGACATCGCCTGCTCCGATGTTCTCACCGACCAGCAATTGGTAGCGAACAAAGTCTTGAAATATGACACCCACTCGTTCGCGCAAGGCCTCAACTGACCAGTCTTGTAAATCGCTACCATCCAGCAAAACGCGCCCTTGGGTCGGCGCGTACAGGCGTGTCATCAGTTTGATCAAGGTGGTTTTGCCGGAGCCGTTCTCGCCAACCAGCGCCAGCGATTCGCTGGGTTTAACGTGCAGGTTGATGTGGCTCAGCGCCGGTCGGGTCGCTCCAGGGTAGGCAAAGCTGACATTCTCGAAGCGGATTCCGTCGCCGGGTTTGACGCCTTGGGTTAGGTGTCCCGTTTCGCGAGTGGTGGGTTGGTCTAGATACTCGTACAGATTGGATAGATACAGGTTGTCCTCGTACATGCCCGAGATCGACGTCAGCATCGCACTGACGGCTGATTGGCCCTGCTTGAATACCAGCAGGTACATGGTCATCTCACCCAGCGTTAAAGCGCCGGTGGCGGTTTCGAATACGACCCAGGCGTAGGCGCCGTAAAACGCAATCGACCCCAGAATTCCAAGGGCGAATCCCCAGCCCTCGCGACGCAGGGTCAGCAGCCGTTCTTCTTTAAATAACTTTGTGAAAATGCTGCGATAGCGGCCTAAAAAGGTGGGTCCTAGGTTGAACAGTTGGACTTCTTTGATGCTGTCCTCGCGCGCCAGCACCGTTTCTAGGTACATCTGCATACGTCGATCCGGTGAGCGCCAGCGAAACATCTGAAAGGCTTGGCCGGAGAACTTCGCCTCGGCAATGAACACAGGCAATGCCCCGATCACCAAAATGGCGATCGCCCAAGGGCTGAACTGCACCAGTAATGCAGCAAAACTGGCTATCGATATTGAGTTTTGAATCAGACCAAAGGTTTTAGTTACCAGCGCCATAGGCCGTTGGCTGGCTTCGCGTCTGGCTCGGGTCAGCTTGTCGTAAAACTCGCTGTCCTCAAACTGGGCCATGGACAAGGTTTGCGCCTTGTCCAAAATCATCTCGTTGACACGCTGGCCTAAGCGAGCGCGCAGCAGGCTGCTGGCGGCCGCAATGCCTCGCTGGGTGGCAGCCAAGGCGACCACCAAGCCTGCTTCGTAGGCCACGTAGGTGTAAACCTGTGTCAAGTCATGATCCGGGGCTTCCATTGCGGCGACCACTGCGTCCACAATGAGTTTTCCAACGTAGGCCACGGCCGCGGGCAAGATGCCTGCAATTAGCGTCAGCACGGCCATCCACAATGCCAGCGAGCGTGAGGTCTGCCAGACCAGCTCGATGGCGTGCTTGGAATATTTAAAAACACCGATAAATGAGTGAGTGGTCGACACAGGCTGCTCCGATAACTGAGACCGCTATGCTGACACCAACGCGCCCACCGGGTCGAGTCGAGTTTATTTTCCTGAATGCCTGCCTGATATCCATGGTGGCGATGTGCATCGATGCGGTGTTGCCTGCACTGGGAATGATCAGTGCCGATTTCTCGGTGAGCAATCCCAACGATCGTCAGTGGGTGATCGGCGTCATGTTCCTGGGGCTGACCTTGGGGCAGTTCTTTTATGGCCCGCTGGCGGATCGCTACGGCCGCAGGCGAACCCTGTTTGGCGGTATCGGTTTGTTCTTGGCCGGGTCGCTGTTGTGCTGGTCGGCCCAAGACTTTGAAGCCTTATTGCTGGGCCGGCTGCTGCAAGGAGCCGGCGTGGCCGGACCGCGCATTGTCTCGACGGCGATGATCCGAGATCGCTTCAAAGGGGTCGAGATGGCTCAGGTGTCGAGCCTGATTATGACCGTCTTTATTGCGGTGCCGGTCTTGGCTCCGGCGATTGGTCAGGTCGTGCTGTGGTTTGGTGACTGGCGTGATTTGTTCTTGGGTTACATATTGTGGGGTGCCGCGATGGTGCTGTGGGTTGGACTACGTCAACCCGAATCCCTGCCCAACGTACGCCCGCTCAATCCCGCTGCGATCGCAGCGACCGCCATCGAAGTGCTTAAAAATCGCCCGGCTATGCTTTACACCCTGGCGGTTGGCTCCTGTTTTGGTGGGCTGGTCGGGTTTCTGTTGGCATCGCAGCAGATCTATCAGGACTACTACCAAGTCGGCGATGCGTTCGCGCTGTATTTCGGCGCCAGCGCCTTTGCGGTCGGGATTGCCTCGTTTGCTAATAACCGATTGGTTCAGCGATTTGGCATGCGCGCGATGGTCAGCACTGCCAGCCTGCTGGGCGGCGTTTGGACACTGACCTTTGCCGCGATCAATTTATGGATGCCGCTGAGTCTGGCGGGCTTCGTGATTATGCTAGTGCCGTTGTTTTTTGCCATGGGGCTGTGTTTTGGCAACCTAAACGCGCTGGCGATGGAGCCAATGGGCCACTTGGCCGGCACGGCCTCTGCCATCATTGGAACGCTCAGCTCGTTGGTGTCGGTGGTTGCGGGAAGCTACGTGGGTAACCTGTACGACGGCTCGATCGATGTGTGGTCATTCGGTGTGGGCTTGATGATTTTGTTGTCTTGGGTCGTGGTCCAGCTGGCGATTCGATCAGAGGGGCTAGATACGAATTTACCTGCCGAGCAAAAAAACGTATCCTGACAAAACGAATTAGGGACGGTTACTGAATGGTCAGTTTTTTAGTCCCAACTCGCCCAATAACACTTAATCAGAGGGCAATCTCATGTCGAAAGGGCACTCACTACAAGACCCTTACCTAAACGTACTCCGCAAAGAGCGAGTTCCGGTTTCTATTTTCTTAGTAAACGGCATCAAGTTGCAGGGCCAGATTGAGTCCTTCGACCAATTTGTTGTGTTGTTAAAAAACACCGTCAGCCAAATGGTATACAAGCACGCGATCTCGACCGTTGTGCCGGCTCGCAACGTCAAATTGCCCGGGTCGGGCGAGGACGAGGCAGAAGAAAAGCCGAGCCGCAAATTTGGTGTTGATAGCTTAAAAGCTCGCGACGACGCTGAATAATCCATTGACGAGTAAACACCGCGGGGTACGCGCTTAATTCATGTTCTTTGAGCGAGAATCCGGCGGTGAACGCATCATTGGCGTTCAGATTGTCGATCCCAGCCGCGACGCGGCCGATGACTTATCTGAATTTAAAGAGCTGATCCTGTCGGCCGGCGGAACCTTGCTTGAAATTGTCAGCCTGCGACGGGACATGCCCAAGCCCTCGACATACCTTGGCAAAGGGCAGGTAGAAAACTTGGCCGAGCTGGTCGAGAGCGAAGAAGCCGACTTGGTGATCTTCGACCGCTCCTTGAGTCCGACCCAAGAAAAGAACTTAGAAGCCAACCTCAAGGCTCGCGTTTTAGATCGCACGGGTCTGATTTTGGATATCTTTGCATCGCGTGCCGCGACTCACGAGGGCAAATTGCAGGTCGAATTGGCGCAGCTCGAGTTTGTCCGAACTCGACTGATCCGCGGCTGGACCCACCTTGAGCGTCAAAAAGGGGGTATTGGCCTGCGTGGGCCGGGTGAGACTCAGCTGGAAACGGACCGCCGATTGCTCAACGTGCGCGTCGATACGATTAAAAAGCGACTCAAAAAAGTGCAGTCCTCTCGAGCTCAGGGCCGTCGGATGCGCGAACGCTCCGAGACGCCGACGGTAGCCTTGGTGGGCTACACCAATGCCGGTAAAAGCACGCTGTTCAACCAGATGACCCGGGGCATCGTGTATGCGGCGGATCAGTTGTTCGCGACCCTGGATCCTACGCTGCGCCGGCTTGAGCTGGGCGGTGGCAGTCATGCGGTGCTTGCTGATACGGTGGGCTTTATTCGCGACCTGCCTCACTCATTGGTTCAGGCGTTTCACGCCACGTTAGAAGAGGCCTCGCTGGCAGATTTACTGTTAGTGGTCGAGGATTGCGCGGATCCCGAGCGAGAAGACCGGCGAATCCATGTGCAGGCGGTGCTGGACGAGATCGGCGCCGGTCATATTCCGCGTCTGCGGGTTTATAACAAAGCGGACATGCGGCCGCGTGCTCAGATGGGCCGGATCGATTTGGATGCCGATGGCCATCCGGATCGCGTGTGGATCTCTGCGCTGGAACACCAAGGCATCGACGCGCTGCTACAAGCGATCGCACTGCGCCTAGACACCGGCTTGATGTCGCCGGTGCTGTGTCTGCCGCCCAGTGAATCCAAGACCCGAGCTGCATTACATAACTCCGGCGGTGTAATTTCCGAGGAATTTACCGAGCGTGGTGAGTCCCAGATCCAGCTTGAGTTAGGCAAGAAAGAATGGGAGCGTTTAGCTCGACAACACGAATTGGAGCAATGGGTCGTGCCGCAGGCTTGAAGCGCAGTGGCGCGTCTCCATGTTCAGATGTAATCAAAGTAGTCAGTTAGGAAAACCAACATGGCGTGGAATGAACCTGGCGGGGATAAAGATCCCTGGGGTAATAAAGGCAGTAACAATAACGGCAACAACCAAGGTCCACCGGATCTGGATGAGGTTGCAAAGAAAGTCCAAGAAAGTCTGAACAAGATTTTTGGCGGCAAAGGTGGGTCAGGTGGTGGCTCTAATGGTGGGCCCGGGATGCCTAGCGTGAAGATGTCTTCGTCGTTGGTTGGCTTGCTGGTCATCATTTTGCTGGGTGCTTGGTTCTCGTTGGGCTTATACGAAGTCGATCAGCAAGAACGCGCCGTGATTCTGCGTCTGGGTGAGTTTCATGAAACCAAGGGGCCTGGTTTGCGTTGGAACCCTCGCCTGATCGATGAGGTGAATAAGGTCAACGTGACGCGAGTCCGAACCCACACCACTCAGGGTTTGATGCTGACCGAAGATGAGAACATCGTGGATGTGAATCTGGCAGTACAGTACGTCATCAGCGACCCACAGAAATTCACGCTAGAAGTTCGTGACCCCGAGATCAGTCTGACCCATGCCACCGATTCGGCCCTGCGCCACGTTGTGGGTAGCGTTGAGTTAGGCCCGATCCTGTCAGAGGGTCGTGAAGCGCTGGGTGCCGACATTCGAGTGCGTCTGCAAAACTATCTCGACTCATACCAGTCAGGCCTGCAGGTGGTTCAGTTGAACCTTGAAAGCACACAGCCCCCTCAGCAGGTTCAGGAAGCGTTCGACGACGTGATCAAGGCCCGTGAGGACGAACAGCGCGTTAAGAACCAGGCGGAAACTTACGCGAACGGTATCGTGCCTGAAGCCCGTGGTCGTGCGCAGCGTGTGATCGAAGAGGCAAACGCCTACAAAGAAGAAGTGATCGCCCGAGCACAGGGTGAGGCAGATCGTTTCCGTGCGGTATTGGCACAGTACGAGTTGGCCCCCGAAGTCACTCGTCAGCGTCTGTATATCGAGACGGTCGAGCAAGTGATGAGCAACTCCTCCAAGGTGTTGGTCGACACCGAGAGCGGTAACAACATGATGATGCTGCCGCTGGATCGTCTGGCCCAAGGCGCTGCAGGCTCAGCCTTGGCTGACCGCGTCACCAGCTCGGGTTCTGCTCGGGGTGGTAATGACTTGACCCAACGTGACATCCGCTCACTGACCGACTCTGTGATCTCTGAGATCCGTGCCCGTCAAAACACCACAACGACTCGAGGAGACCGCTAATGACTGGTGCTCGTCTAAATATCATTGTTGCCGTCGCGGTCATCGTGATTGCCGTGATTAGTAACTCTTTGTACATCGTCAGTGAACGCGAACGTGCGGTCTTGCTGAAGTTTGGTGAGGTCGTTCAGACCGACGTGCAGCCCGGTCTGCACTTCAAGCTACCCATCGTGAACGATGTGAAGCGATTTGAAGCTCGTCTGATGACCTTGGATAGCCGTCCACAGCGTTATCTGACCGCTGAAAAGAAGGGTCTGATCGTCGACAGCTACGTGAAGTGGCGTGTGGCGAACGTGGATAGCTACTACACCGCAACCGGTGGTGATGAGTTGGAAGCGAACCGTCTGTTGACCTCGCGGGTTGATAACGGTCTGCGTAACAAGTTTGGTGAGCGTACCGTTTATGAAGTTGTCAGCGGTGAGCGTGATCAGTTAATGGCCGAAATCACGTCAGAGCTGGACAAGATCACTCGGACCGAGCTGGGCATCGAAATCGTTGATGTTCGCGTCAAGGCTGTAGATCTGCCGCCTGAAGTTTCAAACGCGGTTTACTCGCGGATGGCATCAGAGCGTGAACGTGAAGCGCGTGAGCTGCGTTCACGGGGTCGAGAGCTGGCTGAAGGTATCGAAGCGGATGCAGATCGTCAGAAGACCATCATCGAGGCCGGTGCGTATCGTCAAGCACAGGCTATCCGTGGTGAAGGTGACGCAGAAGCGGCTCGCATTTACGCTGATGCATTTAATCTAGACTCGGAGTTCTATAGCTTTTATCGCTCAATGAGCGCGTATCGCGCCTCGTTTGCCAATAAAGATGATTTCTTGGTGATCGAGCCTGATTCGGATTTCTTCCGATTCTTGAAAGACGCGACGCCTAACTAAGCGAGGCCATCGCTGTCATGAAGCCGAGCCTTTAGGGGTTCGGCTTTTTTTTGCCCCAGATCAATAAAAGTTAATGAGAATGGTTTGCATTAGTTGTGCTGGTGGGTATACTGCGAATCATTCTCAACAACGAAAGGGTAACGACGAAGTGAAAAAGCTGTTAATCGCCTTATCTTTGAGCGCCGCCAGCGTGGCCCAAGCCGCTGACGTGGTGAACGTGTATTCCGCTCGAAAAGAAGCGTTGATCCTGCCTTTGCTGGATCAGTTCACCGATCAAACCGGCATCGACGTCCGCTTGATCACCGGCAGTGCAGATGAGCTAGTCACTCGCTTGAAGAGTGAAGGCGTCGCCAGTCCTGCAGATGTCTTTATCACGGTAGACGCCGGTCGTGCGGTTCGCGCTAAAAACGCTGGCGTATTGGGTGAGCTGCCCCAAGCAGACTTCTTGGACCGGGTGCCTGCGCAATACCTTGATGCGGACCGTAATTGGGTCGCATTGAGCATGCGTGCCCGTGTGATGTTTTACGCCAAGGGCAAGATTGACCCTAGCGACATTGACACCTACGCCGAAGTAGCCGACTCGAAAAACCAGGGCAAGCTGTGCATTCGTTCGTCCAGCAATATCTACAACCAATCCTTGGTTGGCTCGATGATTGAAAACGAAGGTGCCGAGGCCACTGAAGCTTGGGCTCGTGGTGTAGTGGCCAACATGGCCCGTCAGCCAGCGGGTGGGGATACCGATCAGATCCGTGCAGTGGCTGCGGGTGTGTGCGACTTTGCCGTGGCCAATACTTACTACTTTGGCCGTCTGCTGGCCAGCGACAAAGCCGCTGACAAAGAAGTGGTCGAAAATGTCACCCTGGTTTGGCCTGACCAGGAGGGGCGTGGCACCCACATCAACGGCAGCATGGCGGGTATCACAAAATACTCACCTAACCGCGACAACGCAGAAAAGTTGATTGAATTCTTGCTGTCCAACGATGCGCAGACCTTCTATGCCGAGATTAACCACGAATTCCCGGTCATCGATGGAGTCGCAGCGTCGAAAACCATGCAGACCTTTGGCGAATTCAAGCGCGATCCCTTGCCGTTAGAAGTGCTGGGCGTCAATAATGCAGCCGCTGTTAAATTAATGGATAGGGCCGGTTGGCAATAAGCTACAAGTCATCTGAACAACTCATTGCACTGACCGCTTTTGCGGTCGGTGCTTTGGTGTGTCTGCCGATTCTATCGATCCTTTATCAGTCCTTTGTCGCGCCCACGGATTTGTGGGGCCATTTGGTGGACACCGTGTTGCTGGACTACCTCAGCAATTCGGGTTTGTTGGTACTGGGTGTCGGAGTGGGCGTGCTCTTGTTAGGCGTGCCTGCGGCTGCAATGGTGGCGTTGTTTGAATTCCCAGGCCGTCGCGCCCTGTCACTGGCACTGCTATTACCCCTGGCCTGTCCGGCTTACATTTTGGCCTTTACCTACACGGCGGTATTGGATGTTGCTGGCCCCTT
>CBFHLC010000036.1:0-21191 GCA_965656605.1 Litorivicinus sp.
GCCCCAACCTGAGGTTGGAGCCTTTTTTGTTTGTATGGCGCGCTCGGGAGGATTCGAACCTCCGACCGCCTGGTTCGTAGCCAGGTACTCTATCCAGCTGAGCTACGAGCGCGTCGTTGTGGGCGCGAATATTAGGGAGGTTTTGCCTACTTGGCAAGGGCTTTTTAGCACAGCACGCAAAAAAGATTAGCTGGACGAAATAGTCCCACCCAACATCGGAAAAATCTGCCAAATAACAGGAACCCTGGCACCTTAAAGTACCGTTACGCTCTATCCGGAAGCTGAATAAACTAGGATCAGTTTCCAAAGGATCGAAGATGAAGATACTTTTTGGCACCATAGCCGCGCTGACTCTTAGCGGATGCGCAACCCTATCCCAGGACGAGTGCAACACCTTGGATTGGTTCGAGTTAGGCCAGCAAGATGGAGCAAGCGGCCAATCGTTAACACGGGCAAATAGTCACGCCAGGGCCTGCGCCAAACATGGCATCACAATAGATCTAGGACAATACCGCAACGGATACGATCTAGGTTTGCCGCGCTTCTGCACCACAGATACTGGATTTGAAGCAGGAGCGCGCGGTGACAACTTACCGCAGCAGTGTGCGGCCACAGCCTCTTACCGTGAAATGCGTGCAGCGTTTGCGAAGGGACAAATGGTTATGGAAAAGCAGAAAGTGCTGGACCAATTGACCAGCGAGCAAAATCAAATCCGCACGCAAATCTCAGCGCTTAGCGACCAGATCCGTGCGAATGAGCCAGACGCCGAGGTCAACGACACGCTTGCTCAAATACAAAACGACCTGCAAAAGCAGGCCGTCGATTTAGAACTCAAGATCGAGGATCAGCAGACCCTTATTAAAGAGCTGCGTGATCACTACTACCGTTACTGAGCCGTCGGTACGTCGCTGTCATCAGGCAACGCGTCAATCTTTCCAAAACGCGCTTCGTGCTGTGACAGCGCGTTGACCATCATCGCCGCCAAGCGCTTTGCCGTGCGTGGCGACATAATAATCCGATGGCCTAGATCAACATCGAATTTATCCCCTTTACCGTGCCACGAGCGGCTGATCCCGAACAGAAGTGCGAACTCTTCGTAGCCGGCCGCAACGTTAGCCACATTGCAGAACGATGTTTCCATTTCGGCATCGTGGAAGACGACCGCCTTATTGGCGGCCTGTTCTAATGATTCATCTGACACTGATTTTTCCTTATTCACTGTTAAGAGAGCTGGGTGAACTCACGCCCATCCCACTCTTTTGTTTTCGCCGCAAATACGGCTCGTTTCAATTCAATTTCCTGACGTTGTGACTGCGTCAACGCCAGCGAGAAGCTCGCTGTGGTCTCTTCAGTCGGGCGCAAGATGTCCAGCAGACCTAATTCGTCAGCATCTGACGGTGCAACAGGCTGCTGCACAGGCACACGTTGACTTGGCGGAACGATCTCGCGAACTGGCGGTACCGCAACGCTTGTATCAGCTGCGACCCCAGTGGCTGACTCACGGCGGCCGACTTGATCGTTATCGTCACCGCTGTTTAGGCCATTAGTGCCGCGCAGATCGTTACCGTCAATACCCTGCACACCCGCATCCAACACGGCTGTTGCCTCAAGGGCATCCGGTGCCGCATTGGCGTCGGTTGCTGCTGAATCTTGAGCGTCGCCCGTTGCCGTGCTCTTGACTCGTTCAGTCAATACACCGCCTTGGACCCCGTAGTCGCGGAACAATGCCAGTTTGTCCAAGCCTTGACCGTCAACCAGCTCAATGAATCCGAAGGTTTCAAAGACCAAGTCTAGTCCCGCTGCCACGTCGAAGGTGTTATTACCCCCACCACCGAGAACAACGTCACGATCATAGCCAGAATCGAGGTAGTCACCGGCACCCATGTTTTGCATGGTTTCAGTGGTCTCTACCTGCTTGATCAGCTGACCATCCATGATGATCTGCACGAAGTCACCTGCGATGGTGTCGCGTCCGTCACGACCCGTAATTCGGTCACTGTCTGCACCACCTAACAACAAGTCTTCGCCGGCACCACCGCTGATCGTATCGCGGCCTGCACCGACGCTGGCTAGCGATTCAATCCAAGTCGGATTAAAGAAGCCAGTTAACGCCGGATCCAAAAGCACGCGACCGTTATCACCGATCACCACATCACGGCCGGTATCGATACCCGTAATTGAGGTATCCACCGTGTCATTACCCGCGCCCGCTATCACCACAGACTCGCCGTTGGTTAGATAGATGGTGTCGTCACCTGCAGGGACGTCACCGTCAACGATGAACGAGCGCAGCTTGCCGCTTTGACCGAACAACATTTGACCCTGATCACCGCCTGCCACAACGCGGCCTGCTCCACTATGCAAGACGTCATTGCCTTGACCCAGCATGGCGTAAGCATCGACGGACACGTTGAATACGTGGTCGTCGCCGCTGTTGTCATCCGTATCGTCAGTGATCGAAACGATGATGCTGTCTGAGGACGTCTCATCAATATCAATCACACCATCGTCACCCAGCAGAATCAGACGCTGCTGTGCGTCGTCGTTGCTGTAGTCCAGCGTCTGCTCGGACAGATCCAATTCGCGACGGGTGTTACGGTCCAGCAAGGTTGCGCCGTTGGCGAAGCTGTCATTGCCGCCGCCCAGGGCGACAAACTGCTCGCCGTCCCGGGTCAGAACAACGTCTTGAGCGGACTGAGCCATACCTGCGACGAATGAGTCTTGCGAGACCAGGCTGTCAACTCGTTGAGAGACATTGTCTAGAACCACACGGCCCTCGTCGCCAAACACCACAGCCCGGCCTGAACCGCTGGTAATAATGTCGCTACCGACACCACCGAAGGCGTAGACGCTACCCGAGCCGACTCGAATCTCGTCGTCGCCACCGCCCAAGACCGTGCCGCTAACCGTGCGCGCTTCGTCTAACGACAAGCTGGTCTGAGTGGTGTCGAAGTCAAAGACACCAAAGTCACCCATGGCAAACACTTGGCTGGTCAACGACAAATCTTGCGCATGGCTGCCACGAACCGTCGGTGCATCACCTTGATCCGCCGCGACCGTGCTTTGCATGACGTCGTCCCCAGCGCCGCCCAACATCGCCAGCTGAGCACCGTGGCCCAGCCAGACTTGGTCATCACCACCTAGGGTCATCCAGACGTTGGCATCAACGTCATCGCCTGTGGTTGAGGTCAAGGTATCGAGACGGTAGGCGTTGCCTGCGTCGAAGTCGAAACGACCCAAATCGGCCAGAACCCACGCGTTACCGTCGTAGCCACGAACGCTGTCATCACCGGCACCCGCCAGCGCGAACAACGTCGCGTAGTTACCAGCTAACAGGCGATCCTCGCCCGCATCCGCTGCGATCTCGTCCAAGCTGTACAGACGCAACAAGGGGTTGCCGCTGCTGGCAAAGGCGTCTGCATAGGCTTCAACATTATCGCCTGCCAGAATCACTTCGTCCGCATCGCCTGTGAACAGGTTTGTGACATTGTCGTAAGACGCGATTTCACCGTTACTGCTTAGCACCAGATTCGAAATGCTCTGGTCCACACGCAAGTCATCGTTGCCGATACCGCCGACCAGGACCTTGTCACCTTGTCCGGTATAGACCGTATCGTTACCACCCGCCAAGCGCACGGCGCGATTACCGTCGCCCAGCGTCTTGTCTGCTGTCGCAAACCACTCAACCTGCCAATCAACGTTGGCCGCCGTGGGATCGAGCAACACATGACCACCGTCGCCGAAGATCAACTCATCGCCGTCTCCTGACAAGATAGTATCGTTACCCGCACCACCAAACAGCAGCTTGCGGCCATTGTTGGCGATGATTTGGTCGTCACCCCACGCCTGTGTTGGGCGTGTGTCTGGCGCATAGTCTTCAGTGTCCGCCGACGCTGCGTAGTGCAGTTCGAACTCACCAAAGATGTCGACCACCTTCGAATCAAGGCTGTCGCCGCTCCAATCAAGCTTGTACCACAGCTCACCGGAGTCACCCATCACGACTGCCTGGCCGGCAACACTGCCCGCGGGGTCTTCACCCTGCACGTTCAGAATGTCGTCACCGCCGCCACCGAAGACAATCGAATCGTTGGTACCCGAGCGAATCACGTCATCGCCACCGGGCAGCAACAAGGTGCCCTGCGCGGTTAGATAACGCTGAACGTCAAGGTCCAGAGTCGAGGTTGAGTTCGTCACACCGCCCGCGAGGTTAGCCGCTTCAATGTGCGCCGCGTCCATCCGCATCTTAGCGTTGGCGCTGACATCGGCCACCGCCGACAACTCACCCACCAAATCGCCAAACAGGTAATGACGGCCAGCACCGGTGACTAGCTCATCTGAGCCATAACCACCGACTGTGACCGAATGCGCATCGCCCACCGTCAGCAGGTCGTCATAGCTGGCGACAGCAATCAGCTTGGGCTGCGTCGGATCGCTCAGTTTGGTCTGTGTGACCAATACCGAGGGATCTTCGGCCTCGCCCGACACCAGTGACATCAGCGTGCGCTGAGCCGTTGTGGTTCTGGGATCGAACAGAATTTCAGCCGTATCGCCGATGGCGAATATCTTCAGCGGATCGGTCAGATTATCGGCCGTGGCGGCGATCGATAGCGTATCGCTACCTGCGCCACCCATTACGACGTGGTTACCCAGGCCCAACTGGACGTTGTCATCACCACCTCGGTATAGCTGGGGATCAATGATTACGCTGCCAGAAGCGCCCACTGGGGTGCCCAACTCTTCGTTGAACTTCACCCGAATGACCTGGTCGTTATCCTGACGACGATCGACGTAACCCGTATCAGCCAGCACTACCAAGCCTTGCCCGGCGTTGCCATATGCATTAGTCAAATCAGTCTGGGTCAAGGTGTCATCACCCTCGCCCAAGATGACGTCACCAGTTGAGGCCGCCAAATGGACAGAGTCACTGCCACCGTCAGCACCGAACGACCAATCCAGCGCCGAATAATCCGAGTTCGGAATCAAGTTCTGAACACGCTGAATGTCGATGTTGTTGAAATCATCAACGTTCGTGGGCCGCTCGGCATCACTCCAAATCGCTGATGCGAAGTCGCGTGAATTAGCCGGCAGAACAATCTCGCCGTAGTCGGCCAGAATGTTGACTTGCTGGCCACCCGCCGCCATCAGCGCGGCATCAACCGTGTCGAGGGTGACTGTCGGCGTCCACTGCCAGCCCGCTGCGGTCGAATTACCACTGCCCACTTTCAACAGCTGATCAATTGCCGCGTAGAACTTATACCCACTCAAACCATCGGCCTGCGTGTATGGCGAATCAGACGGAACCGCGCTGACACCAGGCAGCTGCAAGGCGTCAAAGTCGCCTTTGTAGCCGATCCAGATTCTGTCATCGCCGGCGCCACCCAAAACATCGGCATGAGCGACGTCGACCACGAAGGTGTCGTCGCCACCGGCGCGACCCTGCGACGTCTCCATCTCTTGAATGCGAGACAAGTCTGCGCTCAAGACCAGCATACTGGGGTCAAGCATGACGCGATGGGTGTAAACGTCGTCAACGTTGTCGCTACCCAGCCAATTCACGCCGCCCAAGACGGCGTCATTGCCATAACCGGCCAGCACGGTGGCGTTGCCTTCACCGTACTGAATCATGTCGTGGCCATAGCGCAGCAAATCGTCGCGTTCCACTTGAGCGAACTGGTCAGTCAACGAGAGCATTTGCGTGCCGTCGTTGGCGTGCAAGCGCAGCGTACCTTCATCGCCAATGACAATGTTGCCGTGCCCGCCTGAGTGCTGCGGCGATTCGTTGCCCATGTAGATGAAGTCCGACTCCGCGCCGCCCACGGCAACCGTGGTGCCGAACAGACGTGCCTTGTTGCGATCAATCGCATCTTGCTGCAACGCCGTGCGAATCTTCTGCTTGTCTGCTGCGTTTGTGCCCAAAGTACCGCTTGCTGAGTCGTCAGCAATCACGCCGTACTCTTCTACAAACGTCGCGAACCACGTCGCTTCGTAGGTCTGACCAATCGCAATCGCGGCCAGTGCTTGCTGGTAGACCGACAAACCGGTGAAGTCGATCGTGCCGCCCGTTGGGTCATAGCCCAAACCGTTCCAGTCGGCGTTGGCGCTACCGGCAAAGATACGGTCACGGCCACCGACGTTGAGTAAGGCTTCGGTGGTGTCAATCGAGTACCAGATCGCATCCGCTTTAGGATTACGGTACTGCTCTAGCAACACCCCGTTGGCATCGACTGAGTTCGCCAATGACACGCCACCTGATCCGGCCTCGTCTGAACGATCGAAGAAGTACTGACCGTAGGCTTCCACGTACCGCTCATCGAACTCAGATGATTCACGGTTGACGAAGGTACCGACAAAGTCGCCAGCCAACACTTCGAGCTGCTCGCCCCACAAGCCCGTTTCAACCACCGGTACGCTGTTGACTTTGCGTGTTGCACCGTAGCCTTCAATGAAGTCATCACCGGCCTCACCCAAAATGATGTCGTAGCCGGACGATCCACGCAGTACGTCGTCGCCGTTACCACCAAACAGACGCACGTTGACTTCGGTCGCTGACATATCGATCAAGTCATCACCGTTACCGCCGTAGACGCGCAACAGATCGTTAGGCAAGTCGCCGCTGGGTACCGTCATGCGCTGGAACGCCAGCATCTTGTCGTCGCCGTCACCCAGATACATGCGGTAAATCGAATCATTACGCATGCTCTGTAGCTTGACGTTCTTATCGTCACCCGCTCCGGTATAGAGCGTCAAACCGCGGTTGTAACCCTCTACTGCGTTGCGCTTTTCACCGGCCATCGCGTTAGCACGATAAACCACGGTCGAAACAATGTTGTCCACCGTCTCACCGACGCGATGCTGCACACGCATGTAGTTGTGGCCGACTTCAATGTCTTCCGACTTGTCAGTATCTGCCGCTCGACTGACGACCATGCGACCCGAGCCAGAACCCGTGTCCAAAGTGACCGTGGTCGTAATCAAGTCCAGATCACTGAGCAACGCATCGGCTGGGTTGGATCCGACGAAGAAATCGTCGTTACCGGCACCCGCGTGGAGGTAGAACTCCAAGCTGGCCGACACGACATCAACACGGTCATCACCCGCACCCAGATAGACCGAGTTCGAGCCAAAGCCGTTGAGGCCGACCACCGACTGGACTGCATCCACGTCATGACGGTCCCGCATGCTGAGCTGAATAAAGTCGATCTTGACCTTCGATGGATCATCGCCGGCGTCTTCAGGTGCCACGTCGGTCGGATCCGCCGGGTTGAATGGCTTGAGGTTAACCATCTCAACACGCGTGTAGAGGTCGTCACTGCGGTCGTTGTTGTACAAAGTTACGTCGTCGTTACCCGTACCTGCGACCAACAAAACGCGGCTCTTGATGTTTTCGATAGTACCGACCGTACCCTGAATGGTGCGGTCTGCATTGGCATCACTAAAGGCTGCCAAAGGATCCATGCCGTCCAGTTCGCGCGTCGTACCCAACACGACCGTGTCATCACCGCCGGCGAGGGAGATCACGGCGTTGGTGATGTCCTCGTCAACGCCGTCAACAATGACCTTGTTATTGGCGTTACCTAGCTGGATTTTAACCAGCTCGTTGTTGTCTAGAACCACACCTTGATTCGACGAGCCAAAGCCAACCACCCAACCGTAGGTTGCGTTGTCTGCACTGTCTTCGGGAATCAATTGAGCGTCAGTCGGCTGGTAGCTCTCGCCGTAAATGCGCTTGAGCGTGCGAACCAAGATGTCGCGGTCAGTGGTGGTCGAGAACGTGCCGTTGGCGCGTGTGCCGTCCTTGCTGCCGTACAAGTCAAAGTTCACTTGGTCAGAGCCGGTCGAACCATCCAAAATGACGATGTTGTCAAAGGCTGACAAATCGTCTTGGCGACCAATCTTGACCGCATCAATCGACAAGGCCTTACGTTCAGTCTGCGTTGAGGCTGTTGCAGGCACCAGCGAGACAGTCGCGACGCGCTTAGTAATGGTGTAACTAGGCACCACCACCGACTTGAATTTAATCGTGCCGTCCGCCTGCGGCGTCTGCTCGATTCGGGTGTAGCCCGGCACGACCTCTTCAACTTCTTTGTAGACAATCTTCGGCACCAACGCTGCAGGCGCAGTGGTGTCGAGCTGAATGCCTTGGGAAATCGGGTCAAAGACCAATGCCTGGCCGCCCACCTGAATGGTGTCAGAACCGCGGCCTGTGTTGACCGTCAGTTGCGTATCACTGGCAATACCGTAGACGTATACCGTGTCGTCGCCATCAATCGCGTTGATTTGAATCTTCTCAACGTTCTTGATTGACGACAGATCGATGCCGGCACCCTTGATTTGCTGGACACCCTCATCGTCAACAAAGATAACGAACCGATCGCCAATCTCGGTACCTTCCAAGATGACCGTGTCAAAGCCAGAACCGCCATCGATGTGCAACGGCGCGTTCTTGTTGTAGCCGACTTTGTTCTTGCCTTTACCTGAACCTAAGTTGTTCAGACCCAGGGTCGCTTTAATGAAGAACGTATCGTCACCCGCATCGCCATACAGCCACGTCTCGCCTTTGTTTCGGTAGACCTGGAAGTAGTCGTTGCCCGTGCCGCCAAACAGACGCGTGTCATCGCTGGTACCGGCTGTGGTTTCAACAACCGTTACTGTGCCACCCGCTCCATCAGGATTAGGCACCTGACGAGCCTCAATGACGGTACCGATAAAGATATTGTCTTTACCGCCGTGCGCGTAGATGTGCGTCAATGCCGCGGTGTTGTTCAAGGTAAAGGTGTCTTCACCTTGCGTACCATGGGCGAACAGCTGTTCGATTTCGCTGTAACCCAAGAAGCCTTGATTCACTAGCTGCTCAACACTGACCAGCTCGCCGTTTTGCAACAACTGTATGTCGCCGGCACTCAGCGAGGTCTGAATTTGCGCTTTCTCGATGACGACATTGTGCTTACGCGTGTCGACTTCACTGGGCGCAAACTCACGATGTGCCTGCCAGGTCTGGCTGACTTCGTCGAGGTGATCAATACCCGTCACCAACTGGTCACGGTTCTTAAATGAGACGTTGCCGTACTTAATCTGATCACCCGCACTCAAATCAAGCGAGGTGACCACCAAGGCTTCAGTCTGGCCTTCGAAGTCAAGTGCCAAGCCCTGCAGCGACAACACGTCAGTGCTGGCGTTGAAGGCATTCGAATCGGTGCTGCCCACGGCCAAGTAGCGCAAGCTACCCAGACGCAAGTCATGGATTCGTGCCGTGTTGCCATCAATGGTCAGGTCTGCGTCGAACCAGACTTTGGACTTCTGCGAATCCAGCACGATGAGCGTGACTTCGCCCTTGTCTGGATCGTAGGCCACGACTTCACCGACGACTGTGCTGCCGACCTTCACGACGTCACCGGACTCCGGCGTAAAGCCGATTTTCTCGAAGTCACTGGCGTGCTGGCTCAGCTTGGTCGCAACGATCATGTTCGTCACTACCGAGCTAACAGTGCTGGACTGCTCCGTGGTGCCGGTAGCAGGTGACCATTTAACGCTCAAGCCGGACTCGAGCGTGTTGCTCTTAACGGCCTCTAGGTTAATGACCACTTCGGCGATGTCGTTGGCGTAACTTACGATACGACCTAACTCGACGCCTGTACTGGTACGCAACATGGAGCCAATCTTCGGCGCTGTCTTGCCAGACATGTTGAGTTCAACCCGCACGTAATCGCCGACCATGACTGCGCCTGAGACGTCGATATCACTGGTCAGTGAACCGCCATCCTGAAGCAGATCCGCCGCCGTGGTGGCGTGATTGCTCAGGCTCATCGAGGTCACGGCACTGTAGTCGCTAACATAACGGGTCCAGGGGTTGTCTAAGTCGTACGAGCCGTCGCTCTGTAACACATGCCGTTTGTAACGCACGTCGACACCGGCGCCTTGGTAAGCCCCTGAATCGCCATTGCGCTCAGGCAAGAGCAGCACCTTGACCGTGGTGTTGTTAACAATTTCGATCACTTGGCCGACCGGTTCACGATACGCAGACCCGGTCGACGGATTGATCACAACATCCAACCAGTCACCAACATTCAGTCCGTGAACCGTATTTGACTCAGGATATTCGCTCGCTGTTGTGTTGGCTGAAACAGAAGTAAAGGAGATTTCCTGAATCTGACTAGTGCGATTCCACTCAATCGTAGCCGCTGCCGCATCGCTGTCGATTTCTCGAACGTTGGCAATCGTGATCTCGGTCGTCTCGGCGTTCCAATCCGACACCTTGCCGGAGATGGTCTTGCCACCCTGAACAATCTCGAACGGTTGATCTGCATAGAACGGACGCGGCGTAATCTGCTCCAAGCCTTCGGCGCGTCGCGCTGCAAACTCAGAAGCGGTAACCGTGGATTCATCGGTTTCGACGTCACGTACCCGAACGATGTCAATCTTGGTGGAACCCGCAAAGGCCACTGTGCTGCCACTGCCGGTAATCGTCTGTACTTGCAGGCCGGCGATCATGGCCGGATCCATTAGATCGGAGTAACGCACCTCGACAAAGGCGTGGTATCCAACAATGTCACCGTTAGCATCCAAGATTTCCTGAACATCAACCACCGACGCATTGTCTGCCGAGCGATTAAACGTGGCACCGTCGGTTCCGTTCTGGAACAAACGGAAGTCCAAACGGTCGTCAACCAACGGACGGTACGGACGGTTGAAGCTCTCTGCCAACAGCGTCTCGGCTGGGTCAAGCCCATCCGCTTCACTGTCGAAGATTGCCTGTTCAGCCGCCGTGGGCGTGTAATCCAGACGAATTTTCCAGATGTCTGCGTTCTCGTCGCTGTAGACCTGCACGCCCTCGGTTTCAGCCTGAGCTTCATCTGCAATGCGCGAGGCAGCTGACACATCCCAGCTGTTTTGGCCTACTTGATCACCTTGGCGAACAATCTCAGCCTCAGTCACGCCCTCAAATGGGTTGTGTCCGCGACGCAACTCCACGGTGACCCAATTGCCATCCACAGCAGTCACCTCAGCCACCACACTGCCATTAATTTCGGCAAAGGCTGCGTCGTCACTGGTCAGGGCAATGGTGTCGTTGACCGCCAAACCATGACCTGACTCCAGCTGGATCTGCTGGGTATAGGTGGTCAGCGTCCAATCCAAGTCGGTCAACTTCACCTTCAAGGCGTAATCGACGGTGACCGGGTTGTTGCTTGCACTAGGCATGACATACACAGGGATACGATCGGCCGTTGCGATGCGTACAATTTTTTCGTCCCACGCACTGTTTAGGCTCGACACAGACTGGTTTTGGCCGTAAGCCACCGTCACTTTGTATACGCCACTCACTAGCTTGACGCTGACCACTTTGGCACGAGCCACCGAGTCAGTCAGGCCTGCCACAACTTGAGCAAACTTAGCCTGATCGTTGGCATCGTGTTCAATGAAGTAAGCGCCGCTTTCATTGCTCAGCGTCAGCACCGCGGTACCCGCTTCACTGCCAGCGACCACACTTTTCACGGTGGCGCGGGTCTCAAAACCTTCGGTCAACAACAGCTTAACAGTACCGGTGTCAGCCGACACCGTGCCAGACGGCAATGACACGTTGTTATCGCCAGAGGAAATCTTGGCAATAATTCGCTTGTTTGACGTGTTAAACGCAGCTTCAGTCGCAGCATGATCAATGGTGGCCGACAAACGAACGTTGTCCGAGTCCATGATCATCAAGTGCGTCAAATCCGCCACATCACGGCTGTAACCCAATCCACTCGCGCTTAAATCGACAGTAATCGTGGTACCGCTCTTGGATACCGTGCCGCCTACCCGGATGTCGGGCATGCGAGACACCGGCGCTTCACGCAGGAACAACTCGGTACCCGGTGCCAGAGTCGCTTCTTCACGGTCGGCGTCGATTACTTCGACATAGACCTTACCTTCGGCGCGGTTCCAGCCCACGATGCGACCCGAATCCAGACCGGTCACCTGGCCACTCAGGGGTTCCGAGGTCAGGTAGTAACCTGAACGATCGGTCAGAGATCGCGTCCATGACGTACCGACACCAAGGAACGGCTCCAGCATGTCCAAGTTGGCACTGACACCATTGACGGTGTCTTGTGAGCTTAGAATGACTTCCCAGCCCAAGGGGCCAAAGTCGACATCCAGCGCACCATTGCCGACCAACACGCTGACGGGATTGCTGGCCGAGTTAGTCACCGTGGTGGCATTGCCATTGGCGTCAATATTAACCAAATACAAAATCTGGTCGGGATTGAAGGGCTGTGAGGACAAACGCACACGATTCAAAATAAGGTCGTACAGGCTGCTACCGACCGCATTTCCGTTTTCGTCCAGCGCTTCACCCACGTATGCGACGTCGGCAAATTCACGTCCAGTCTCGGAAATTAAGCTGTCGCCTGTGACAAACCCCATCTGACCCAAGTCAGACGCCGGTTGATCGTCAATCAACATCCGCTTGTTCATCAACTGGATGGGGTTTGCCAGATCCACCACGACGGTACCCGTGTGGGCATCACTGCCCTGCGCCACGTATTGACCATATAGCTTGTCGCCAAAGTCAATCGACTTACCAGGCAGCAGATCAATGTGCAGCTCACCCGCACCCGCTTTGTAAATACGCACCGTACCTACAACTTCTTCCGAGCCGTTGCTTAATACCCGTGTGACGTTTTCACCGTCAATGAAGGTGCCTTCAAAGCCTGGTGGCATTTTGACCACGGCGATTGAAGTACCCAAGACCATGGCATTAGCCGGAATAGAGGTGAGCTGAGCACCGCTTGCATCGGTAATCGACTCAAGTTGGGTGGTAGCCGCTGAACCCGAGTCAGCCAGCTTAATGTGCACGCGACTCGCATCTAGCTCAGCACTCTTAATGCTGGTCGCTGTTGTGCTGCCACTGTTTACGATGGCTACGCTCTGACCCACATAGAACGGCTGCGCTAGTCCCGCGACACGTACTTGATCATTAGCACGGGTGCCAAGATCCAACTCCGTCGCGTTCAAGTCGTAGTCCATCAGACGCTGCGCGGTCAAAGTAATACCGGCATCTTCCGGCTGCCCCAGCAGACGCACCAACGGACGATCGTTAATACCCCGTGCGTTCTGGCGCTCGTATAGCGCGACGTCAGTGGTCAAAAGCAGAGCCGCGTTGTCGATGTCCAATTCGAATTGGAAGGTGCGCGTGGTGGCATCGACCGCTACGACTTTCACCGCACGACCATCGGCTGTGTACAGCAGTAATTCTTCATCCGGATCGGCTAGGCGTGCCGCCGCTTCGGTGAAGACTCGATTAAACGCACTTTGGTCCAGCAGACCCGCATCGGCAAACTCGTAAGTGTTGCCCGAAGTACCCATGGTACGGCCCACAACCAACACCGGTGTGTCGAGCTGAGTCAGATCTACCACGGGATTGCCGTTTTCAATCGCCAAATCGAACAAGCGATCGCCGGCACGTAACGAAGTAGAGGATGAGCTGAGCGTGAACTGACCTTGATTCAAATCGATGTCAGTCACAGTCACTGCCGTGGCCGCACCTGAGCGGACCACGTACAGGGTCTGATTACCTGTCTCGAGCAAGGTTTCAAGCGTGGTCGAGCCGCCCGACTCGGCGGTCGCCAAGAAGTCACTCTCGACCCCCACTTGGAAGCTGTAGCTACTGCGCAACTCAGTCGTTGTGTCGCCCGTCAGTGTTTGTGTACCGGCGCGCAAGGTCAGCGTCAAGCTAGTCGCTGAACCGTCAATGGCGGTTAGCACTTGATCGGCGACGGCTGTGCCCAACATCAGCTGCACATTACCGTTAAGCACACGGACCACGTTGCCCGCGTTGGCGTAAATGCCATCCACTAAGGCTATGTCGTTGCCATCGGTATCTTGCGGCAGCGCGACATACAGATCCTGGTAGCTCTGCGCCGTCGCAATATTTTCGCTCAAGGTCGCAGTAAAGGTAGCCGCGGTACCCGCGTCGCTCGCTTTCTTCAACGCTACCGGTCCATCACCGACAACCGCCGAACCGCGCAGTAACTTCAAGCCCACTGTGGTGCCAGAAATTGAGCTGACCTGAGCCATCAAGGTTGATGTGGTCGACACAACAATGTCGCCCACGCTAAGGGTGTCCGAACCCTCGGCTGTGATGCTCACCTGCACCGCTTCAGCCACCACCGGTGCCTGTTTAGACGTCACACTGGCGCCGCCGTCGACAGGCACCAGCACTAAGCCCTCGTACCACTGACCCACTAACAGATCGATTGCAGCTTGACCGGCACTGATGCCGGCGACGCGTGCGTACATGGTCTTGTCTGCGTTGGTGTAGAGCGCACCGTCAACCAGACCTGTCGCATCAAGCGCCAGTTCAGTTGATGGCAGTGCTGATTGAGTCACTTTTGTCGTTACACCGTAGTCGCCGGCTACACCGGTCAACCAGCTTGGCGCTTCGGTTACAGAGCCCTCTAGCACCTGAACACGAACCGTACCCAGAGGCGCGTCAACCGAAATAACACGGACCAGTCCTGTGGCGTTGCCAAGCAACTCACCCACTGCCGGTAGCGTGTCGTTGGTAGCCCAATCGGTCGCTGTTGCGGACGAGTTAGCACGCTGGCGCTCGACCGCTAAGTTGATCTCGACCGGACGCGCCTGGCCCACACCGACGACTTCGAACTGCTCGCCGTGGACAGGAACGCCCGTCAGCGACGACAGCACCAGCTCAGCCGTACCTGTTGAGTAAGACTGAACGGTGGCATAGACACCCGATTGGGTACCACGCACCACGGAATAACCCGGCTTTAGACCGGCCACCGCCAAACCTGCAGACAACTTCAATGTCATCAAATCCAAGCCGACCAACCAGTCGCCATCGTTCGGCGTACTCACGTCATCGTTGAGCGTAATGAGGTTGCTCGAATCGTTCTCAACGCCCATGCGAACCACGCCTGCATTGGCGCGGTTCATGTAGGTGTCACTACCTTCACGGCCATCAATGCTGGCGTTTCCGGTGTACTCACGAATGTTGAATCGATCGTCTAACTGAGTACCCAGTAGCTGCAAGACTTCAATGTTGTGCAGCTCTTCAGTTTCAATCGAAACCGCAGAACCATTCTGGATATGCTTTGTAACCAGTTGATTTGAATCAAGATCGAAGTCGACACTTTGGCGACGGAAGTCCAAGAAATCCGCGTCATAAACAAAGGTGTCTCGGCCGCCTTGGTCCAGCACGATGTCGTTGCCTTCGCCGGCACTGATCCAGTCATCGCCACCACCGGCCTGGATGAAGTCGTTGTTGGCCGAACCAACAATTCGGTCATTGCCTAAGCCCGCATCAAGGTGACGCACCAGGTTACTGCTGGACGTCGCGGTGAAACGAATCTGACTCAGATCGATATGATCGTCGCCCTTACCGGTCAGGATCTGAACGGTGTCATCGCCTTTGGACTGTGATACACGAATGCTTTGGCGCACGGTGTCTTGGCGCAACACGTCGGAGTTGGCGTGGACAAAGTAAGTTGAGTCGCTGCCTTGGCTAGCACGACCCGAAATACCGTCGTTGCCGTCTGAACCAATAATGCGAACCAAGTCGTCAACGCTATCGGCACCCAAATTGGCGCTAATAGCCTCAAGGTCGACACCCGCCGCGGTCTCGTGAACCGTGACTTCGTCCTGCCCGCCACCGAGTGATAGATCCAACACTTCAATGTCTTCAAGTGTCATCTGCTCTTGACGTGCGGCCTGCCAGTAAACACGGCTTGCTTGAGTGTTCGAGACTCGAGCAATTTCGACAAAATCACGCGCCAACGAGCCTGACGCGAACTCCGCCGCAGACAAGTTCAACTGGTCACGGCCCGAGTTGCCGTCAAAGGTGTCCTCACCTTCGCCGACCGCCCAGTAGAGCTGGTCAGCACCCGAACCGCCTAGGACGCGGTCGTTGCCCGCTTGTCCGTATAGGCTGTCGTTGCCGCCTTCACCCCGCAGTTCGTCATCGCCCTCGTCGCCGTACAGCTCGTCAGAATCTGAACCGCCACGCAAGATGTCGTTACCCATCTGACCGAACAGTGAGTCGCCGCCGGCGTCGCCGCCCAAGTCATCGTCACCGTACTGGCCATAAATAAGGTCATCGCCGGTGCCGCCACGAATAATATCGTCGCCGCCAAAGCCACTCGCATCTCGGCTGCCAAACAGTTTTTCGGCCTCGTCACCAAAGATTTGGTCATTGCCCGAACCACCGAAGATCTTGTCGTCGCCAATACCGCCGATCAGAACGTCATCGCCGTCACCACCGTGGAATTCGACACCTGAGTTGCCCAACTGGATCAGCTCATCGTTACCCGAACCACCGTCGAAGTAGACGTTGCCGTCTGACTCGCTGACCAGGTAGTCGTTACCGCTGCCACCCAATACACGGACGCGACGGTTGACTGATTCAGCCACGAAGATGCGGTCGTTACCGCCACCGCCGGCGACATAGACTTCTTTAACGTTCTCGAAGCGCTGTGTGTCGCCACCGACGTCGATCAAGACCTTACCGTCGTTGGTTTCGTGAATATCAATACGGTCGTCACCTGCCGTTGTGTAAACCGTTAGTACGCCATTGTTGACCTCGCCCAGCGGTTGCAGCTGGAAGTGGCGGTGATAATCAAAGCTCCAAATCAAGATGTCGACCAAGGTCGCCTTCTTGCTAAAGATGTTGATCGTGACGAACAACAGCTTCAGCTTGATCTCGACATAAGCCCAGACTTTGAACCGGATCTCGGCACTGATATCAAACAGCCCCAGCGGATCGGTTTTCAAGATGTAATAGAGCTCATCAACGTAGACCTTACCGTCGTAAGTACCCTCACGACTGGCGACATCGTTCAAATCAAAGTTGATCTGACCGAACAAGCCGCCCGCTACACCGACTTTGAAACTCATGATAAAGAAGTCGCCGCCCAACTGTGCAGCAGCCGACACGCCCATGTTGATCTGTAACTCGACGCGTTCACGGCCATTGACCCAGTCCCCGGCGTAGAAGCCAAGGAACAGGTACTCAGGTCGCTGCCAACCGGTTTCACGGAACAGGTTCAAACCACGGCTATCAAAGCCGAAGCTCAAGTCGACTCGAGCCTGAATAAAGGCACTGAAGTTTGCACTCAAGAAAGGAGCCCAAATCCAAATGTCTTTACTAACGTCGGCTCGAATCTCAAGCACTGGCAAGTCGAAAATAACAAAGTCGACGTTTTCAGCACCGGTCAACAAGCCAATCGCGGTCATAGGATCGCTCAAGATCGGGAAGGACAAACCTTCTACGTTTCCGATCTTATCCAAGAAGCTCGAGGTCTTTTTACTCGCCTTCTTGCCCTTTCCGTTGGCCGTCTGCGGGTTGGCCAACTGCTTCTTCATGTCGACCTTGCTGGCGCTGGTTTGCTGGCGCTGCAGATCGTTGTCGTAGACCACGTTGCCACGCACATCACCGGCGTCAGTGAAGCTGTAATCACCAAAGTTAATCAAGATACCGCCCGCCTCCTTGGCTGGCGGTATAGCGTTGATGATTTCAACGATGCCAATCACGGTCTTAATGAACTGGGCGTACTTGACCGTACCGCTACCACCAAACATGAGGATCATGTCCAGCGTACTGGTCGGCGACCCCAACAAATCCGATACGACTGGCAACGGATCCAACAGCGGTTTAATCGCGTCGTAGATCGGTTGCGTGACCTTTTGGATCTCGCCCAATACCGGCCCGGCGAAGTTCGAAATAAAGCTGCCTAAATCCAGACTAATATCGCGGAAACCCACGTCTGGCGCTGAACCAAAGCTGGCCTGCGCTGTTGGGTCTGACAAATCGACACTGATGAAGTCTTGCTGATAATAGAAATCAACCAAGAAACGCGGGAAGTCCGTGTTGCCGCCAAAGCTGGTAACGGCGGCCAAATCAACATCGACACCGGCGTCGAAGGTGGCACTAAAAATGTCGCCGAAGGACGCGCCACGGAATTCTTTGGACAGGCTTAACTTGCCATCCGCTGCATTGGTGCCCGGATCAAGAATGTCACCCGCCAGGGTGGCGTACAGCTCGCGATGCCCCCCCTTCTTGTTGTTGGTCAATTCAAAGTCTAGGAAACCAATCGCTGCTTTTAAGCTGGCGTCATCAGAAATGTCGCCATAGAACTCAAGGATTAGTTCTTCTTCACGGTAGGGATTCGCGTTGGAATTGATGTAGAAATCGAGCTGATCATCGATGTACGAGACACCGAACCCGAACGCGAAATCGTATTCCATGCCCAGTGTTAATGTGGCATTGGAATCAAAGTCGATCGGCAAGCCTGGGACCGCCGCATCCAATGACAAATCGACCTGCAGCGGTGTGAACACATCGCCCTTGGCACGCAGATTGACCGACAGATCCTTATAGTCGTCAGTCAGAGCGACATCGACCTGACGATAATCCGTCAGGCGGCGTCCATCGGCACCGACAAACTGAATCCCTGATTCCTTGCGGACGAACTCAAAGACTTCGAACAGTGCTTTTTGAATCAGGTTAACAGAGGTGAATTCGCCGCCATTCTTAGCTTTCTCAACCGAAATAAAGGCAGACAGATCCCCTAGTGCACCCTCAACGGGATCGATCAAGGTGTTAGAGACGAAGCGCGCGCCTTTGCGCAGGTTATCTCCAATAAAGGGCATCTCGAGTTGGAACATGGGCGAGGACGCCAACTGACGATCCAACTGCTCCAAAATTCCGATTAAACCGTCGACCAACAACTGCGGGTCGTTGATGAACATCGCCATACCCAACTGCGGGATGGGGTTGGGAATGTGATAGTAGAACTGATCTGCGGCGGTCGTTGTGTCCGCAAACAACCCTTCTATGTTACCCAGGTCAAAGCCCAAATAGATTTCATGGTTATTCAAGAAATCCGGTGCGGTCGAGTTATTCAGGTTACTGCTGACCAACGCGTCGTTTGCAGTCGCATAGGCCGCACTGTAAGTGGCTGAACTGCCGCCCAGTGGCATGGTTTCGGCTGGGAAGTAAGTCGGCAAAATAATCGCCGCAAAACCGTCAGAGCTGAACTCAATGCTCGCTGCGGAGCTGCTCTGCGTTTCTATATTCCCCACTGTTGTCACAAAGTCCTGCGACAAACTGTATTCGATAATCGCAGCTTGGTTGTCACCGCTCGCATTCGCCTCCGCATTACCGTCACGATCAATGGCGATGAAGCCATCTTTAATCGCCGCGGTTACTTCGGCGCCGGGCACAAAGGTCAGCCCGGCTGTCAGCGACGGGTTAAGGTTGGTGACGCGAGTGGCGTACTCGACAAACAGACCCGTGCCTTTTTTGACGGTAAACGCAGCACCTGCATCGGCGACCGTTCCTCCAAGCGCAACTTCGACACTTCCCTTCAGGCCAAAGTCGAATTCCAGATCCAAATCAATCGGCGGCAGGTCAATGTCAATGTCCAGACCTGCCGAACGCAGCATTGACAGCTCGTTACGTGGCAAATAATCCGACGGACGCAGGCGCGTGGTGTATTGCCCGTTGAAATTCAACGAGCTGTTAGCCGCAGCAAATTGCAAGATTCCGATGTTGAAATCCAGCGCCATGCCGGTCACGACGCTACTTCCGCTTTGCTCACCAAAGACCAAACGCACTGAAATCGGCGGATTGTTCTTGAAGGTTACTTTCTCAGCGTCACTCAAGCCCGGATACAACTCGGCCATGAGCAGGTCGTTCAGCTCAGAAACGGTACCGCTGTCGTCGTCGGTGCCGCTATCGTCGGCGGCCAAAATGAGGTCAGCTGCCGCATCCAAACCGTCTAACACATCACCAAGGCCGGTCATGCTGTCGAGGGATTCCTCAACAAACGGCAATTCGACCTGAATCGGATCTTTTGCCATGCCTGCGACGAACTTGATGGCGTTGGCGATCGCCGTCACAGATAGCTGCTGAGAGCCCAAGTTCTGAATGCCTTCCAAGAAATCAGACGTCAGTGCAGTTATACCGTCCGCAAGACCGTACGCCACGGTCACGAAGTTGTCGGCCGTACTCGTTGCGTAGTTGCCCAACGTAACATTGGCATACGAATTGGCCGACACTCCGCCCGTTGGCATCGCGTTAAAGGTGGCCTTTAGGTCGAACAGCTTCGTCGTGAACGGGTCAACACCGCTGACCAATGCGAGCTCACCGTACACCGGCAACTCGAACTCAAAGACTTCTTCGTTGGCAATCCCGAACGTCAGGGAATTTAGCTGTGTCGAGGTAATTTTCGAGAGTGTGTTGTCGAACAGCGCATCGCTGCCATTGAACAAACTGCCGCGCAAGAATTGAGACTCTACGCCGTCGGCTAAACTAACGCCTGTCTTAAGCGCGGTACCCAACTTGAGCGGCTCACCCCGGTCCGAACTAGCAATTGCGCTGACTGTGTTATTGAACATCGACGCGCTGACTTCGCCTTCAATCAGATCAAAGTCTAGATCGACGCCCATGTAAGCGTTGGAGCCCAAGAACACCGAAGGGTTGGCCAAATCAGCCAGATCAATACCGATATCAAAGACCAGCTCAGCCGACATACCTAAATCGGCCTTGATGTTGCCACCGGCACTTAGGAAAGGTGTCAAATCGGCATCAAGACCTGCACTATCGAGCAGGTTTTGCAATTCAATGCTGGCGTTTAACCGTTCAGTCACTGATTTCTTAATATTTAATCCGATGACTAGGTCGTTCCGGTCCGCGTCAGCGGCACCGGCGTAGGCCGTCCGCTTAACCGAAACACGAGGCTCACCCTCGATTGCCGCTTCAAACCCAAGATCTGCAAAGGCCTTGTCGAGCAGAGTTTCCAGCTCCAAGAAGCTGGAGTCCAAGCTACCGACGGCACCTTTAATGGCTTCGAACACGCCAACAATGCCCAGCTTACTGTCAAGCGAGAAGCCCAACACCGGCAGATCTGTGGTCAGCGCAACGTTACCAATGCGACCCGGCGTCACGACTTCCGTTGCCACCGCATCGATCATGTCGAGCAATTCGGTCAGCGACAGCGAACCGTCAAAGCTCAAATCGCCCAGCAGCGAGCCAATATCCAAGTCAGGAATGTTGACGTTAAAGTCCGGCAAATCTGGGAAGGATGGCAGCGTCGGCAGGTCCGGCAAACTTGGCAGGTTTGGCATGTCAAACGCGTAGTTAAAGTTCGGCGCGTTTAAGTCCGGAAGACCAAAACTCAAGTCAGGCAAGCTCGCAT
>CBFHLC010000037.1:0-20824 GCA_965656605.1 Litorivicinus sp.
GTTGCACCCTTGTCGGTTCTTTTCATGGATTTGGATGGTTTAAAAGAAATAAATGGTCGATTGGGTCATTACGTGGGGGACCGATTGCTGCAGGCGTTCGCAGAGCTCGTAGGACGCCAGTTGCACCGCTCATTGGATAGCTTATTTCGTTTCGGTGGGGACGAATTTGTGGCCGTCCTGCCCAGCACTGATTCTGTTGGAGCCGTGAAAGTAGCGCAGCGAATTTTGAATAAAACTCGTGAAGCGGCCACCCCAAGATGCCCCATGGGCGTCTCGATTGGAGTGGCGACGGTGCTAGAAATCTCTGAGGGGCAGTTTGAGACTAGCTTGGTAGGTTGCATTGCCGATTCAAACCGAAGGTTGCGTCAGGCAAAAGACAATGGGCGGGACCAAATCGTATCCGTGGATATTGAATGATCTTTAAACCGGCTCCGCATGATGATGCTGGATTGCCTCGTCGGAGCTGGTGTTATTTAGTGGTCGCTAGGTAAGCTGGCGGGCATGGAACAAATCCTTGCCCTGATTGCCGAATACGGCACGCAAATTTACTGGTTGCTGTTTGCGTACTGCGCGTTGAAAAGCGGAAGCCTGCCGTTGTTTGCAGGCTTTGCCGCGCAACAACAATCGCTGCAGATCGAGTGGGTTGTGGCGGCCGTATTAGCCGGCGGCTATCTGGGTGACGAGTTACGATTTTGGACCACTCGCATCTACGGTGAAGGGTGGATGTTTGGGCGGCCACGCCTGAGTCGCTGGTTTAACAAAGCCCGACTGCTGATGGATCACTACGGACCTTTGTATATCTTTTTGTATCGCTACCCCAAGGGCATGCGCACCATCGGCGCGCTGCCAGTTGGACTGAGTGATATGCCCTGGTCGCGTTTCACCGTGCTTAACTTCGCCTCGGCTTTGACCTGGACCAACCTCATGGTGGGAGTTGGCTTTATCTTTGGGGCTGCCATCATGTCGGCCATCGAGGGCGGCTGGGGTGCTCTTAGTGTGGTGCTGCTGATTGGATTCCTGTGGCTGTCTTACCGCGCTTTTAAGCGGATTGAATTGCCTCAGAACTCGTAGGTCTGCAAGGCGTGAACATCGCCACTCAGGCGCGTGCGTCCGCTCAGTCCGCTCAGCTCAACCAAAAACAAGCTGGCCACGACATCGGCGCCCACTTGGCTTAGCAGGCTTTGCGCGGCGGCCACGGTGCCGCCAGTCGCCAGCAAATCATCAACAATGACCACTCGCTTGCCAGCCAGTTTGCGTGCAGTTTGAACCGCAAGGGTGGCCTTGCCGTATTCCAATGCGTAGGACTCTTCTTTGACCTCGCCCGGCAGCTTGCCTGCTTTGCGGACCATGACGGTGCCCAAATCCAGCTGCATGGCGACAGGCACGCTAAACAAGAATCCCCGTGCGTCCAATCCTACAATCACGTCCGGTTGATACTGGGCTGCTTGGTCAGTCAGCGCGGCCACGCAACTTTTTAGCGTGTCAGGCGCTTCAAGGATCGGGCTGATGTCGTAAAACGTGATGCCAGGTTTGGGGAAGTCCTGAATTTTGGCTAAATGTGGATCAAGGTTCATTCGAAGGGGGTCCTGTGTCGGTATACTCCCAGTATATCGATCTAATCCACGGGAGTGACCCTATGCGAATGCTTTTAATCGGTTTGGCGGTGCTAGTCAGCGGTTGTGCCACCAGCTTGTCCGGCGATGTGTATAGCCGAGATGAGGCTCGCCAAACTCAAAACGTCGAATACGGTGTTTTGAATGAGGTCCGACCGGTCATTATCGAAGGCACGCAAAGCGGCGCTGGGTCGGCAGCGGGTGCGGCCATCGGCGCGATTGCCGGCTCGGGTGTAAGCAGTGGATCCAGAGAGTCTCGGATTGGTGCGGTATTGGTCGGTGCGGCCGGTGCGGTGGTGGGCAATAAAACCGAAGAGGCGCTGACCAAGGCGCAAGGGTTGGAAATGATTCTGACCTTGGACAGCGGTCGTGTGGTATCCGTTGTTCAAGAGGTGGCCAGTATTGATGAGTTTGTGCCGGGGCAGCGGGTCAAGCTGATCGGCAGCGGGCGAAACTCGCGCATCTCGCCCGCCGCGCAATAGTTACTTCTGGTATTTGGCTTTCCATTCGTCATAGGGCATGCCGTAAACCGCCTCACGTGCATCAGGGTCGCTGATCTCAACACCCTGCTTTTCAGCTTCTGCGCGCATCCATTTGCTCAGGCAGTTGCGGCAAAAGCCCGCCAGATCCATCAAATCGATGTTTTGCACGTCGGTGCGCTCTTGCAGGTGGGCTACCAGATGGCGAAAAGTGGCGGCTTGGATGGCGTCAAGTTTTGGGTCGGACATGGTGTGAATCCTCGTATTTAGGTTGATTTGTGACTCGTCGGCCACTAGTATGCGCCCCAGTAGATGGAGATGACCAGCATCAACGGGTGTGGTCATGGTGTCCCTGAAAGACGGTTGACCCCACTACTTAGAATTAGGCCCCGTTACAGGGGCCTTTTTTATTTGGGCCGTTGTGGCCCTTTTTTGTTATGGGAATCTATGCAAGGTAAAGCACTTCAAATTGCAGACATGATCCGCGCCGGCGTCGAGGCCCTCGACGTCGAGCTGTGGGGTGTCGAATTAGCTGGCTCCGGAAAGGATCTAAAGCTGATCATCTATATCGAGCGCGAAGAGGGCGTCAATGTCGATCATTGCGCCGACGTCAGTCGCCAGGTTAGCGGCATTTTGGATGTCGAAGATCCCATCACCGAGCCCTATCAGCTCGAAGTATCGTCGCCCGGTTGGGATCGACCGTTGTACACCCTGGCGCACTATCAGTCAGTGGTGGGTAGCGAAGTGAAGATTAAACTGCAGTTCCCTTTTGAAGGGCGCCGCAATTTCAAAGGCCCGTTGACTGCGATCGAGCAGGACGAAGTGGTCATTCGTGTGGATCAAGAAGAATTTGTGTTGCCGTTCGAGGCAATTGAGCAAGGGCGCGTCGTGCCCCCGAAAGGATAAAGGGATGCAAGGTAAAGAACTATTAGCCGTCGTTGAGCTTTTCGCCAACGAGAAAGGTATCGAAAAAGAAATCGTCTTCCAGGCGATGGAGCAGGCCCTGGCCAGCGCGACAAAGAAGCGTTACGAGGAAGAAGAGCCTGAAATTGAGGTCATCATTGACCGCGAAACCGGTGATTATGAAAGCTTCCGCACCTGGTTGGTTCGTCCGGATGACGAGATGGCCATTCTGGGTAGTGAGCTGACCACCGAAGAAGCCCACGAATTAGATCCTAGCTTGCAAGTGGGCGATACCCACCGCGAGCAGGTCGAGAACACCGGCTTTGGCCGAATTGAAGCGCAGGCGGCCAAGCAGGTCATCGTGCAGAAAGTTCGCGAGGCCGAGCGTGAGAAAGTGGTCGCTGAATACGAAGATCGTATCGGCACCCTGATCAACGGCACCGTTAAAAAGACCACTCGTGACAATATCATCATCGATCTGGGCAACAACGCCGAAGGTCTGTTGCCCCGCGAGAACCTGGTCGGACGTGAGATCTTCCGTATCAACGATCGCATCCGCGCGCTGTTGGTTGAAGTGCGCCCCGAAGGCCGTGGTCCTCAGTTGCTGCTGTCACGTACCGCGCCGGAAATGATCATCGAGCTATTCCGCCTAGAAGTGCCCGAGATCAGCGAAGAAGTCATCGAGATTCGTGGTGCTGCCCGTGATCCGGGTAGCCGTGCCAAGATCGCAGTGAAAACCAACGACGGTCGAATTGATCCCGTCGGTGCTTGTGTCGGTATGCGCGGTAGTCGTGTTCAGGCCGTTTCGAACGAGTTGAACAACGAGCGCGTCGACATCGTGTTGTGGGATGACAATCCCGCTCAGTTGGTGATCAACGCACTCAGCCCGGCAGAAGTCGCCTCGATCGTTGTTGACGAAGAAACCGACACGATGGACGTCGCTGTCGCCGAAGACAACTTGGCTCAAGCGATTGGCCGCGGTGGTCAAAACGTTCGCCTGGCGTCTGAATTGACTGAGTGGAACATCAACATCATGACGCTAGAGGACGCAGATGCGCGTCGTGAAGCGGAAGCTCAGGTGTTTGTTGCCAAGTTTGTAGAGCAGCTTGAAATCGACGAGGACCTGGCTCTGGCTTTGGTCGAAGAAGGTTTCAGCACACTCGAAGAAATCGTTTACGTGCCGCGGGAAGAAATGCTGGAAATCGAAGGATTTGAAGCAGATCTGGTCGATGCACTGCGTGAGCGTGCGAAAGACGCGATGCTGAATCTTGAGTTGGCTCGTGAAGAACGCTTAGAGGGCCGTGAGCCCGCCGAAGACCTATTGAACATGGAAGGCATGGATCGTGCCTTGGCGTTCAAGATGGCCGAAATTGACATTCGCACCATGGAAGACTTGGCCGAGCAAGCCGTCGACGAATTGATGGTGATCGAAGGCATGGATGAAGAACAAGCGGCCGCGCTGATTATGAAAGCGCGTGAGCCCTGGTTCGCCGAGTAAGGTAGGAGAGAATTTTGTCTGAAAATACCGTTGCAAAACTAGCAGAGGTCGTCGGTACGCCGGCCGACAAGCTGCTGAAGCAAATGGCCGATGCGGGACTGCCGCAAAAAGCCCCGACCGACAGCGTCAGCGACACTGAAAAAGCGACTCTGTTGGCTCATTTGAAGAAAGCTCATGGCCAAGATGGCTCGGCTGAACCTTCGCGTGTCACGCTGAAACGCAAGACCAATACCACCCTGAAATTGGGCGGTGGACGTGGCGGCAAAACCGTGGCGGTTGAAGTTCGCAAAAAGCGGACTTACGTTCGCCGCGACGCAGAAGCGGTTGAGGCCGAAGCACCTAAGGTCGAAGACACTCCGATTGTCGAGCCGGTGGTAGAGAAAGCGCCGGAGCCGGTCGTTGAAAAGACGCCCGAGCCGGTGGTAGCGAAAGCTCCCGAGCCGGTGGTAGAGAAAGCCCCCGAGCCTGTGGTCGAAGAGAAGGCACCTGAGCCGGTCGCTGAAGAGAAGCCAGCAGCACCTGAAAAACCCAAGGTTCAGTTGAAGCGCACCGAAATTCCGATGGACGATTTAGATCGTCTGGCAGCTGCCCGCCGTGCCTCGCGCGAGCGTCGCGAAGCTGAAGCGGTCGAGTCTGAGCTGCGCAAGAAAAAGAAGGCTGACGACGAGGCGCGCGCGAAAGCCGCTGCCGAAGCAAAGGCCATCGCTGATGCGCAAGCCAAAGCAGCACCCCCTGCGGCAGCGCCAGCCCCCGATAGTGGTCGTGCAGACCGTCGTGGTCGCGGCGCGGGTCGTGATGGCGGCAATAACAACTCAAATGATCGTTTCGCTAAAAAGCGCGGCGGTGGGCGTGGTAACGGACGTGACGATCGCAAACCCAAGGGTAAAAAATTGCGTGGTGGCGAGGCTGTAGCCGAGCTGCAGCAGTCAAACCAATTCCAGGCGCCGACTGCACCGATTGTTCGTGAAATCGTGATGTCAGGTCCGATTACGCCCGGCGAGATTGCCCAGCAAATGGCCGTCAAATCAGGCGAGGTCATCAAGACCCTGATGAAGATGGGCACCATGGCGACGATCAACCAGGCGATCGATGAAGACACGGCCGAGATCGTAATCGAAGAGATGGGCCATACCTCTAAGCGCGTTGCTGAAAACGCCGCTGAAGAAGCCATCGTTGCGGACGTGCAGTACGACGAAGAGAAAGCCGCTCACCGTGCGCCAGTTGTCACCGTCATGGGTCACGTTGACCACGGCAAGACCTCGCTGTTGGACCGTATTCGTGAGACTCGTGTTACCGCAGGCGAGGCTGGCGGTATTACCCAACATATCGGTGCGTATCACGTGAACACGCCCAACGGCATGGTCACCTTCATTGACACCCCCGGTCACGCTGCCTTTACCGCCATGCGTGCCCGTGGTGCTGAAGTCACCGATATCGTGATCTTGGTGGTCGCAGCGGATGACGGCGTCATGCCGCAAACCGAAGAAGCCGTTCAGCACGCTCGTGCTGGTGGTGTCCCGGTGGTCGTCGCTGTCAACAAGATGGACAAAGAACAAGCCGATCCGGATCGTGTCAAAAACGAGCTGGCCCAGCGCGATGTGATTCCAGAAGAGTGGGGCGGCGACACGATGTTCGTGCCAGTTTCTGCCATGACCGGCGACGGCATCGAGGCCTTGCTAGAAGCTGTACTGCTGCAGTCTGAGTTGCTCGAATTGACCGCCGTTGCGGATGGCCCTGCCACCGGTACGGTTGTTGAGTCTCGCTTGGACAAGGGCCGCGGCCCGGTGGCGACCGTGTTGGTACAAAACGGCACCCTGAAAAAAGGCGACGTGGTGTTGGCTGGCGATCAAGTGGGCAAGGTGCGTACTTTGATCGACGAGAACGGTACGCAGACCACTTCAGCCGGTCCTTCTATTCCGGTCGAGGTACTGGGTTTGGCCGGTACGCCGAACGCAGGTGACAACTTCTTGGTGGTTGAAAGCGAGCGTAAAGCCCGCGAAGTGGCTGAATTCCGCCGCAACAAGGCCAAAGAGCAAGAGCAGCGTCGCCAGCAGGCGGCCAAGCTGGACCAGATGTTCGCCAACATGGGTGCAGACGAAGTCCAGGTGCTGAACATCGTTCTGAAGACCGACGTTCGAGGCACGCTAGAAGCGTTGACCGCTCAGCTACAAAAGCTGTCGACCGAAGAAGTGAAGGTCAACGTGATCAGTTCAGGTGTCGGTGGTATCACCGGCTCTGACGCTAACTTGGCCTTGTCTGCTGATGCAGTCATCTTGGGCTTTAACGTTCGTGCTGATAGTGCCTCGCGCAAGATCATCGAACGCGACAACATTGATTTGCGCTACTACAGCGTGATCTACGACATCATTGATGACGTCAAGTCAGCTATGTCGGGCATGCTTAGCCCCGAGCTGCGTGAAGAGATCGTCGGTGTGGCTGAGGTTCGTGACGTCTTCAACTCACCCAAGTTCGGTCAAGTGGCCGGCTGCATGGTGGTTGAAGGTACGGTTTACCGCCAGAAACGCATCCGTGTTCTACGCTCTGACATCGTGATCTACGAAGGTGAGCTGGAATCGTTACGCCGCTTCAAGGACGACGTCCAGGAAGTTCGTAACAACATGGAATGTGGTATCGCGGTTAAGGCATACAACGACGTGAAACCCGGCGACAAGATCGAAGTCTTCGACACCAAAGAATTCGCGCGGACACTATAAGTGGCTCGCGAATTTAAACGTGCCGATCGCTTAGGCGAGCAAATCCAGCGCGAGATGGCGGAGCTGCTGCAGTTCCACTCTCGCGAAACCCTGCCAGGGCTGGTCACCGTCAGTGGTGTCAGCCTGACCCGTGACATGGGTTACGCCGAGATTCATATCTCGGTGCTAGGCGGCGGGGACGATGCTTTGTCGCTTGTGATGGAGCGGATTGAGGCCCAAAAGGGTTATTTCCGTATGGAGCTGGGTCGTCGTTTGCACGTACGCCGAGTTCCCGAATTGCGCTTTCATTCTGATCAAACCCAAGAAAAAGGGGCGCACATGCGCGAGTTGATCAATAAAGCGCGCGCCACCGACAGCGATCAGCAATCGCCCGATCAAGAGGACTGAATCATGGGACGTCGCAGAAAACCGCGCGGACGGCGGTTCGATGGTGTGTTGCTGTTAGATAAGCCTCAGGGCATTACGTCTAACGCCGCGTTGCAGACCGTAAAACGTATTTATAACGCAGACAAAGCGGGTCACACCGGATCGTTGGATCCCTTGGCGACCGGCATGTTGCCGATTCTGTTTGGCGAGGGCACGAAGCTGTCACGCCTGCTGCTTGAGGCCGACAAGATCTACACGACTGTAGCCAAGCTAGGAGTCACTACTGACTCAGGCGATAGCGACGGTGAAGTGCTCGAAACTAAAGCAGTTCCCAGCTTTAGTGATGAGCAAATCGAAGCGGTCCTGGCGAGATTTCGCGGTGAAGGCGAGCAGATTCCGAGCATGTTCTCGGCGCTCAAAAAGGACGGCAAGAAGTTATATGAGTTGGCGCGCGAAGGAATCGAGGTGGAGCGTGAGCCCCGCCCGGTCAATATTTTCGAGCTGACCCTGACCGATCGTGGAGACGATTGGTTGGCGCTTAAAGTCCACTGCTCCAAGGGCACTTACGTGCGAACCTTGGTCGAGGACATTGGGCAGGCTTTAGATTGTGGCGCACATGTGGTTGAATTGCGCCGCACCGATGTGGCGGGTTTTGATGCTAGCCGCATGGTGACAATGGATCATCTCAACGCATTACGCGATGAGCGCGAGTTTGAGGCGATGGACCAGCTTTGCGGCCCCATCGAGTCACTGGCGGATCACCTTCCGCGGTTTGAACTTACCGCCGAAGAAGTCAGCTGGATCGTTCAGGGGCAGTCATTGATTATCCCTGGCGCACCGACCACAGGTGATCTGGCACTGGTTGATTCCGAAGGGCACCTAGTGGCCTTGGGAGCAATGGCAGACGACGGACGAGTAGGTCCTACCCGACTGCTAGTAAGTACGGGTCAGTAATGACCCATAGGTGACTGCAAATATGCGCGGTCGCCGGGGCAATAACGCCCTCTAGGCATATTCCACAGGAGGAAATCGCCATGGCACTAACAGCCGAAGCAAAAGCTGCAATCGTTGAAAAATTCGGTCGCGGTGAAAACGACACAGGTTCACCGGAAGTTCAGGTCGCACTGTTAACCGCTAACATTCAGGGTCTGCAGGGTCACTTCAAGAGCAACATCCATGATCACCACAGTCGTCGCGGTTTGATCCGTATGGTTAACCAGCGTCGTAAGTTGCTGGATTACCTAAAGGGCAAGAGCGTTGATCGCTACTCAGCCCTAATCAAAGAGCTAGGCCTACGCCGCTAAATAGCTCTTTAAAAAAACGGCCCGCATGTGCGGGCCGTTTTCGTCAGGAAGGAATGGAAAATTGAGTATTGTAAAAAAATCGTTCGAGTTCGGCGGCCAAACCGTCACGCTCGAAACTGGCCGCATCGCGCGCCAGGCCGATGGTGCCGTCATGGTCACTATGGGCAAAACCCAACTGCTAGCCACTGTGGTTGCTGCCAAGAGCATGCGTCCCGGTCAGGACTTCTTCCCGCTATCAGTTCACTACCAAGAGAAGACCTACGCAGCCGGCCGTATCCCCGGTGGTTTCTTTAAGCGTGAAGGTCGTCCTACAGAAAACGAAACACTGATCTCGCGTTTGTGCGACCGTCCGATTCGTCCCCTGTTCCCCAAAGGTTTCATGAATGAAGTGCAGGTTATCCTGACGGTCATGAGCTTGGAGCCAGGTCGTGACGCGGACACCGCTGCGATGATCGGTCAGTCTGCTGCACTAGCTGTATCAGGCATTCCCTTCAATGGTCCGATCGGTGCTGCCAAAGTTGGCTTTAGCGATAACGGCGAATACATCCTGAACCCCTCAAAGGCTCAGTTAGAAACGAGCCGCCTAGAGATGGTCGTTGCGGGTACCTCTGACGCGGTCTTGATGGTCGAGTCGGAAGCGGAAGAGCTGACCGAAGACCAGATGTTGGGTGCGGTCTTGTTTGCTCACGAAGAGATGCAAGAAACCATCGACGTCATCAAGGCGTTTGCCTCTGAAGCTGACATCAAGCCGTTCGAGTGGACTGCCCCTGCGGTAGACACCACCTTGGCGGAATTGGTAGCTCCGTTCGCCGAGAAAGTCGCTGCGGCTTACCGTGTGACTGACAAGATGGAGCGTTACAGCGCATTGAGCGCAATCCGCGCCGAAGCGGTCGCTCAGCTGGTTAACGACACCTACGATGCAGACGCAATCGGCTCAGGCATTGCCAAGCTGGAAAAAACAGCGGTTCGTGAAGCGGTCCTAAGCGGTCAGCCACGTATCGACGGTCGTGACCACACGACAGTTCGTCCGATCAACGTTGAAGTGGGCGTGTTGGATCAGACACACGGCTCATCACTGTTTACCCGTGGTGAAACTCAGGCGATCGTCGCGGCGACCTTGGGTACGCTGAAAGACTCGCAGATGATTGATTCGCTGTCGGGCACTTACACCGATCGTTTCATGCTCCACTACAACTTCCCTCCCTTCTCGGTCGGTGAAGCTGGTTTTATGGGCGGACCTAAGCGTCGCGAAATCGGCCACGGCCGCCTAGCACGTCGCGGCATCCAAGCCGTACTGCCTAGCGAAGAAGATTTCCCATACGCATTGCGTGTGGTCAGCGAGATCACCGAGTCCAACGGCTCATCTTCAATGGCATCGGTGTGTGGATCGTCATTGGCTCTGATGGACGCGGGTGTTCCCTTGCGTGCGCCGGTGGCCGGTATCGCCATGGGCTTGGTCAAAGACGGCGAGCGTTTCGCGGTATTGACCGATATCTTGGGTGACGAAGACCATCTGGGTGACATGGACTTCAAAGTGGCCGGTACTGCCGAGGGCGTAACCGCTTTGCAGATGGACATCAAAATCGAAGGTATCAATGAAGAGATCATGGAAACTGCCCTTGAGCAGGCCATGACTGCCCGTTTGCATATCCTGGACGAGATGAACAAGGTCATCAGCGAGTCGCGCACCGAGTTGGCTGCTACAGCTCCTCGTATGAGCACCATGAAGATCGACTCTGACAAGATTCGTGACGTGATCGGTAAGGGTGGCGCAGTCATCCGTGACTTGACTGAAAAGTCAGGCGCATCGATCGATCTGGACGACGACGGCACGGTTCGCATCTACGCCGCCAGCCAAGACAGTGCAGACCTAGCCAAGCAGATGATCCTGGCGATCACTGCAGAAGCAGAAGTCGGCACCATCTACGAAGGCACGGTTGCGCGTATTGTGGACTTCGGTGCTTTCGTCACCATTCTGCCCGGCAAGGACGGATTGGTTCACATCAGTCAGATCAGCGAAGAGCGTGTCGAGAAAGTCACGGACTACCTGTCTGAAGGCCAGACCATCAAGGTCAAGGTGCTGGACGTTGACGCGCGTGGTCGCATCAAGCTGTCCATGAAGGACATCGAAGCCGAATCGTAATTCGGTTTTGAGATGAAAAAGCCCGCTCTATGCGGGCTTTTTTGTGTCGGTCTTGGCTGCTCGATTACGTCGAGCCTCTTTGGGATCGATCAGCAGTGGGCGATAGATCTCAACCCTATCGCCGTCCTTAAGCTCACGCTCAGTCGGTTTTTTTTCGGCTTTGCTCCAAACCCCAGCCTTGTAATCGGCCAGATCAATGTCGGGAAAGTGTTGCTCGATTCCTGATTGCTGAACGGCTTGATCCAGGGTGGTGCCCTCGGCCACATCCATCGCCAGAATTTTCTGCTTTTCAGGCGTGGCGTAGGCCACTTCAATTCGGATCATCCGTACACCTCGTCTGCGCGGTCGCAGAACGCCTGAACCATGGTGTTGGCTACCTGGGTAAAGATCGGACCCAGCGCCATCGCGGTCAGTTTACCGCCCATGTCAAAGCTTAGATTTAGCGATACCTGGCAGGCATCGTCGCCCTTGGCTTGAAACAACCATTCACCATGGAAATGCCGGAATGGGCCTTCAACCAGTCCTAGCTCGATTCGCTCGGGGCGTTTGCGCTGGTTTCGGGTAGTGAACGCGTGGCGCAGCCGTCCTTTGGCCAGCGACAACTCGGCCACCATTACCTCATCGCTTTGCTCTTTGATCGTCGCGTCGGCGCACCAGGGTAGAAAATCAGGGTAATTCTCGACCTGATCCACCAGGTCAAACATCTTCTCGGCGCTGTGGAAGACCAGCGCCGTTTTGGCAATATTTTTCATGGCGCGAGTGTACCTCAAAGCCCCAATCGGTTGTATTTGGGGTATTCTGCGTCCAATGGTAAAAAAATCTCAAAAAGGCGGCATGCCCGCTATCGCTCGCAACAAACGTGCAAGCTTCGAATATCATTTAGATGAGAAATTCGAGGCAGGCTTGGTCCTGCAAGGCTGGGAAGTTAAAAGCGCCCGGGCCGGTAAAGTGCAGCTGACCGATACCTACGTCATCATGCGCGACGGTGAGGCCTTTTTGCTGAACGCCCATATCCAGCCTCTCACTACCGCATCGACCCACGTCGTCGCCGATCCCGAGCGCACACGTAAGCTGCTGCTGCATCGCAAAGAATTAGGCAAGATTCATGCAGCTTTGGGCAACAAAGGCCGTGCCTGCGTTGCTACCAGCATGTATTGGAAAGGCAAGAACATCAAAGTCGAAGTGGCTTTGGCGACGGGTAAAAAGCAACACGACAAGCGCGATACCGAGAAAGAGCGCGATTGGAATCGTGAAAAGGGTCGGATCCTACGCCACAACCGCTAGGGGTGTTGGCACGGCTGGCCTTCCGCAAAACGAGTCGCCGCCTCGGGCACTCGCTCACCCCCCACGCGCTGATGTAAATCAATGACCTGTCGTGGCGGCTGGGTTAGCTGGAAACTGTTCACCAAGCGCTGCGAATCCCAGGTTAGCATCACACCTTGCGCGGTATACCCCAGGGATACTCCATCCGGCAGCGGCGTGCTGCAACTGACTCGACGTAATTCGCCATCAAACTGCAGCTGAATTGAGCGGTATTCCAGTGTTTGGGTGACCGCCAAGTTACGGTCTAAATCCAACACAACTCGCAGGCGATCCTCGTACCCATGACTGCGCACATCCAGTACGACCCAAGGCTGCGCAATCGCAGTTTGGGCGCTGAAAAGCAGTGCGGCGGTTAGAGCGGAAAACTTCAACATATTCAAATAAGTGTCTGTGATACGCTACAGGTAACACAAATTGAGCGGCAATGGCTAATTATCTGTTAAAGCGCGGGAAACTTTGGTGGGTTCAACGCAAGTTTCCAGTTGATGTCAAAGACGAGTTAGGGGTTTTCTTTCGAAAATCCTTAGGGACGGCTGATCCTGTCGAAGCACAGCAGCGTTTGCCTGCGCGCTTGTTAGAGTTCGATCAGTTGGTTCAATCGGTCAGGCGGGGTCGCGATGATGGCGATTTGTTCGATACCGCCGATGAGCAACTCAATCTGGCCCAAATGATGGCCAAGTACCAATCTCAAGTATTGTCGGTGCTGTCGAATGCGGCACAGCGCCGTCACATCCGTGTGTTAGAGGGTTACGGCCAATTCGTGGGATTGGATCTGCCGGCGCCTCAATTGGTGGCGCGATCCAAGCACACCGTCGAACAATGGCTACTGCCGAAATACGGCCATACCGATGCCGGTCGACGCTCTTTAAATGTATTGATTGCCTTTTTTGAGTGGATTGTAGGCAGTGGGTATTTGCCGCCGCCGAATCCTTTTGCTGGTTTCCGAATCAAACCGGTCAAGTCCGTGACCGTATCGCGCAAGGCGTGGACCGAGGCTGACTTGGATCGGGTATTAGAAAGCCTAGTAAGTGAAGTCGAGACACCCTCCAATGTGCTGGCACGGGATAACGCCTGGCGACTCGCGTGGGTCGTATTGCTAGGTCATCTAAGCGGCGAGACTTTGCACGACATCTGCGAGGCCAAATTAGGCCAGTCCTTTACCAAGCTGAATGGTGAGTGGTTGCAGGTACGCAGTGCCTGGCAAGAAGAGGATCCTTTTTGGGTGCCCGGTTTGTCTCCAGGTGGCCCCGATCTACGCCGCTCTTGGCAGCTTCAGAAGGCCTTTGGTCGGCGCCTTAAGGCCCATCAAAGGGGGCTGACTTACACCGGCCTGCGCTTGTGCGCAGAGCAGGGCGTGCCGCTGGATCACGCTAAGTGGTTAACGCGTCTAGCGGCGGTGACGCTGGATTAGGCGTAGTGGCAAAGGTATGCGGTGGGCTCGCTGACCTGAACATCGAAGTCTTGATTCGCAGGGACTTCAAAGGATTGGCCCGCTTCAAAGGTGATGAAAGCTTCGTCGGACTCTCGCTTGATCGTCAATGCGCCCGAAATGACGGTCATGGTTTCGTGTTTGCTGGTGTCAAACACGTAGGTGCCTGGCTGCATCACGCCGGCTGACTGTGTGCCTGCGCTGTTTTCAAAGCCAATCGACATCACGTGATCGTTGAAATAGGTGTTTACTTGCATGGGGCTCTCCTGTGTGCGGCGGGTACGATACTCAATATATTGAACTTTTGCGCGTGTGGCGGCACTGACAACCTATGAAAATACTTTTAGTGGTGCTGAGCTTGGTGCTTGGTGGGTGTGCCGGTATTGATGGGGCACGGGCCTTGGATCAATCGCCAGCCTTAGATTTATTCAGCTTTTTTGATGGCACAGTTCAGGCGACGGGGATTGTTCAGGATCGCGGCGGCAATGTGATTCAACGTTTCGATGTGGCGATTGAAGGCACAGTGCAGGGCGATCGATTGGTGCTGGACGAGACCTTTACCTATCTGCAGGGTGAGGGGCCGACAAGCCGTGTGTGGACTATCGACCGCACCGATAGGGGGTATGTGGGGTCGGCGACTGATATTCCGGGGCCTGCGATCGGGCAGAGTTTCGGAAATGCTTTGAATTGGGCCTATGTGATGGACCTACCGGTGGGCGATCGGAGTTTCAAGGTGAAATTTGATGATTGGTTTTGGGCGCTGGACGAGCGGCGCCTAATCAACCGCTCGAGTCTGTCCAAGTTTGGGCTGCGTCTGGCCGAGGTCACCTTGTATATGGAACGTGTTGAACGATAGTCCTTGGCGTTTGCCTAGATCGGGCTCATACTTACCCCATGGGGACGCACTGGTTTCGACGCCGGTGACAAAACCTTTCGTGCATGCCGAGCGGTTCCAACAGCGTTCGTAAATCCAACTGATGGGCTTTGTTAGCATAACTGCCAACGACGAAAACTACGCTCTAGCCGCTTAAAGGTTAGACTGCAAAGCTTGCTCGGCTCTGGGTGGGTGGCGCAGTAAATTACAGAGCCTCGCGTGGAGTACCTGGTCCGGGGACAAAGCGTTAAAACGAAATGGACTCGCCCCATGCTTCCTGGCCTTCGGACAGCGGACGGGTTAACTTCAAAGAATGGCCTAAGCATGTAGACCGGTAGGCAGAGTGCCGACGGACGCGGGTTCAATTCCCGCCGTCTCCACCAAATTGGAATCCAACGAGATTTAACAAGGGGCTTTATGCCCCTTTTTTATTGGCTTTCAGGAAGTCCGTTGTCTATTCGAGTCCAGCGAAGTGTATGGAGATGTGCTTCATTTGATGGTATTTCTGGTGGGGTTTAATGATTTTGGGATAAAACACCACCATGAGTCGGAGCAAGCTGACTACGGCTTTCGTTGCCAGCGTCAAGGCGGATCCTGAGGGTAAGGCTGTTCGGCATGCTGACGGGGGCAACCTATATCTCCGGATTTCAGATAAGGGGACGAAAAGTTGGCTATTTAGATACCGCTATCATGGTAAGCAGCGTGAACTTCGCCTCGGAAAGTACCCAAGTGTGACTCTTGCGGAAGCTCGCCGACGCCGTAACGAGGTAGAGTCACAAATCGAGGCGGGGATGGATCCCTCAGCGGTTCGAAGAGGTCGCGTCTCAGCACAGCGAGCGAATGAGCTGAACTCGTTTAAAGCTGTGGCCATGAAATGGTTTGAGATTCACCAGAAGAATACTAAGCCACAAACGTCAGGCCGTAATCTGGCTCGGCTAGAGTCTTTCATCTTCCCTCATGTTGGAAAAACGCCAGTCCAGGATATTGGTCCGGCGCAGTGGTTATCTGTGCTGACCTCAATTATCGATGGTGAGGCGCGGCTAGATACTGCTGCAAAGACTCGTGGTTTGGTTCGACAGATTTATGACTACGCTATCCAAATCGAGGTTGCGTCAGTCAATCCTGTTACTGCATTGGCGAGGTCTCTTCCGTCTTCTCGTCCCAAGCACAGGCCAGCTGTCATCGTCCCTGACCGATTGGGTGAGGTGCTGCGGTTGATTAGTACTTATTGGGGCTCTGAGACGGTCAAGAATGCTCTGTTTCTGGCTCCAAGGCTTGCGGTGCGGCCGGGCGAGCTAAGACAGGCAAAGTGGAGCGACATCTCGTTCAGTGAGGCGTCTTGGACGTATTTGGCAAGCAAGACTGAAAGTGAGGTTGTGGTTCCATTGTCACGCCAAGTCCTCAATGTGCTGAAGCGACAATATTCGCTGACGGGTGACGGCGTGTTTGTCTTCCCTAGCTATCGTCGAACTCGCCCACAGCGGCCAATGAGTAACAATGCCCTTTTGACCGCTTTGCGTGCGCTTGGGATTTCGAACGAAGAGATGTCAGTTCATGGATTGAGGGCGACATTCAAAACTCTGTTGCTTGAACGGCTCGAGTACTCAGAGCATTTGATCGAGATGCAGCTAGCTCATTCGGTTAAAGATATCCATGGCAGAGCCTACCATCGGGCTTCGTTTCTGGATCAGCGACGAAAGATGATGCAGGTTTGGTCAGACTATTTGGATGAGCTTGAAAATGCCGAAAGGTGAACTAGAACAGAGTAGCTCCGAGCTGTCGCGTGCTCTTCGAGCGCATATGCAGGCACTGAGTAAGGGTGTTCAGCCGATCAACACAGTTGGCGACCAAGCTGCTTTGGACTTGTTCGAAGAATGGTGCGCTTTATGTTCGGGTCGCGACGAAATGATTACCGCCTTACTTGAGGACCGAAAAGGCGCGCCACTTCAGGTTTGCGCCGATGCCTTAAAGTTAGGTTGCTATCCACCGCCATGGGCTGTTCAGGCTCTGGTTGAAACCATCCAAAGCTACGTATTGATGGCGGTCAATTTGGAAGGCGAGGATGGGGCGGGCAGCCGTGTTGATCCATCTCAAATAAGGCGTCTTGAAGCTTTTCTGTTTGATGACGTTCCAAAGGGCAAGACTGTTATCGGCCATCTTCGATCCCTAGATCATGTTTACGAGGAGTTTTGCCTGTTCGCAAAATTTGACGCTGAGTTCGGCTTCAGCGACGAATCAACACTAAAAGGGTGCATTTCGAAGTTTCTGTCGGAGACAAAGCGTGATGAAGATCCAGATACATTTGAGCGCGGCCTGCGGCTTTGGGCTAGAAAATCTGAATCAGGCAGGCAGGTTTACAGCGGGTTGAAGGATTTAATAGCGGAAAATTCCCGAGGGTAATCTCCTTTTCGGTGTCAATTCCGTGTGAATAATTGAGTGTCAGATGTCCAACGAAGGGTACTGACATGCAAGATATTGAACTGAATTCATGCCGTTTACTGCGGATTTGGGATGTGCTGGCAGTTGTGCCCGTTAGCCGGTCAGCTTGGCTAAACGGTGTTCGGGCTGGGCGCTACCCTGCACCTGTACCACTCGGTCCTCGAACAGTTGCTTGGCGTTACAAAGACATTGCTGATCTTTGCCAGAAGGGGCTTCGTGATGAACCCTAATTGGACCATGGATTTCAATGCCTGGATTCCGGCTAAGCTTACTGTTTCTGCGGTAACCCGCCTGGTCAGGTGGGGCGGCTTAACTGGGTTATTAGATTTCTCTGTATTCCAGTCTGCGGTGCTGAATACTAAGGAGCATTGGGTATGAGTGCTCCGACTCATGCTCCATATCTCCAGACACGTCTAGGGCTTGTTCCTCTAAATACCGGCGGTGGGCGATATGGCGTACTTGAACATCAAGTGTTGAACTTCGCCGAGCAATTGGACGCGTTTTTGTCTTTCCACAACAAAGCACTAGTCGTTGCGATGACTGTAACGCAGCGATTTGACGGAGCTCCGCAAAACAACCAAAGATTTAGTGAATGGCTGAAGCGAACACGCCGGCGAATAAAGCGTCAGTTAGGGCTAAGAAGGATCATCTACGGTTGGTTCCGGGAGAGGGCTCAATCGACGAAGCCGCACTACCATCTCGTGGTCGCCGTCGATGGATCTAGATACAAGAGTCATTACTCGCTAGCGCGTCGATTCAATGGTGAGTCAGTTAAGGACTCGGATTACTCGATTGGGTATTCGACTGGAAGAGTGGTCTTGAGAGGCCGTCAGCAGTCAATCTGCGAAGCGATGTATTGGATTTCATATTTCTGTAAGTCTAGATCGAAGGGGCTTGATTCAGGTGCTCGATCATGTGGCTTCAGTCAGTTGGCTGTGAAAGCCTGAATAAACAGGGAATTTACAGGAGCGCGAGTGGCAAAGTTCAAAAAAGGACAATCTGGTAACCCTGCTGGCAGGCCAAAGGGGGCGTGTGGGCGTTATACAGCGTTCAGGGAGCGCGTGGACGATTCCATCGAGGGTTTGGTCGAGGTGCTCATTAAGAAGGCGCTAGAAGGCGACATGGCTGCGATGCGGCTACTGCTTGAGCGGGCCGTGCCGAAGGTGCTACCTGAACAGGAGTCCCAATTGGTTGATCTCCCGCCAGTTAAAATCGAGCTCGTGGGAATCCAGCCGCCACGAGGCTAGTCCGTGCGTCGGCTTTTGTAGGTTTCTGGCATCGCTTTTCGTTGCCGCGCCGCTCTGTTCCAAGTACATTCTCGGTTCAACTTGAGATGTATAAGGATGTAATGCGATGTTTCGCGGAGTGTTATTGATCGGTTTGGTTGCCCTTGTAACTGGATGCACACAGGTGCCGCCAATGGATTTTGCGCCGGCTGACGTGTTGCCTACCGGTCACAAAGTCGATCTGGGCATTAAAGACATCAGTATTGCCTTCGGAAAAAAAGAAGAGCGACTAGGCAATATCGAAGTCGGTTTTGGCGGAAATCAATACGAGTCGTCGTTCAAGCAATCGTTTGAGGATGCCCTGCAAGAAGCCTTGATTAAGAGCGCGATCTTCAATGATCTGGCAGAGAATAGGGCTTTGCTGGTTGCAAAAGTATTGGAGTTGGATTCACCAGAGATGGGTATCAGCTTCGAGACCGACTTTACTGTTCGATATCAATTGCTGAGTACTTCGACCGGCGAACTGCTGTTCACGCGTGACATCGCTTCAGTGGGATCAGTATCTGCAGACTACGCTTTCCTCGGTGCGGCTCGGTACACCGAAGCGCGTAACGTCGCGGTTCGTGAAAATATTATGCTGTTTTTAGATTCGCTGTCCGAGCTGTAAGACGTGATCGCCTCAAAAATCATTAGTTCAGCGGTCGTGTCAGCCTTCGTTCTGTCCGGCCTGCTCCTAGCCGGCTGTTCGACCCCAAGTAATCAAAGCAATGTCTACGATAGGTCATCGATGAGCGGAGCAATCCGTACAATTCGCGGGCAAGTAATATCCAAGCGTGCGGTGACGATAAAAGGGGGTACTGGCCTCGGTGCAGCTGCCGGAACGGGTGTTGGTGCAATCGGTGGTGCGAGTCTTGGCGAGAATGCTAGTGATTCTGCGGTTGGAGCTATACTTGGGGCGGTCGTGGGCGGGACAGTTGGCGCAATTGCTGAGTCCGAGGCTTTTGCTGCTGATGGATACGAGTACGTGGTTGAAAGCAGCGTCGCTGGTCTACTTACTATCGTGATGACAGATTCTTCATATGAGGTGGGGGAAGACGTGTTTATCACTTTGGGGCGCACCCCCAAGCTCATCAAGTTGAATAGGTAGTTGGCGTGCGTCTGGCCAAGATCGTCGTGTTTGCTTCAGTCGTGATACTGCTTAGTGCGTACCTCTTCGGGGGGATTGTTCGGCTGTAGTGCTATCAATCGCGGTAGCACTGTGGTGGTGTTTATGGTGGGGTTCTAGTTGGTGTAATCTGCTTTAATTCATCATAAACAACAGGTTGCGGCTCTAAGTTTGTGGACGCCGTCTCCACCAATACCAAACAAAAAAGGGCGACCCGCAGGGTCGCCCTTTTTTGTTTGGGTGTGGGGAAATTACTGGGAATTGAACGAGCCTGCGCCTAGCGCAGGCGTTAAATTGGCCGGCAGGAGGTCGGCCTGCCGCGAAGGGCACGACGCCCGAGAGCGGCCAAGCCGTCGTTGAGTGAAGCGATCCTGCGGGTCGCCCTTTTTTGTTTGTGTGTGGCGAAATCACTGGGAATTGAACGAGCCTGCGCCCAGCGAAGGCGTTAAATTGGCCGGCAGGAGGCCGGCCTGCCGCGAAGGGCATGAGACCCGAGATCGGCCAAGCCGACAGGGACGTGGTGAACTTCTGTATGGCGAAGCGACTCGCCGGGTATGACTGGGCCGAAATTGAGGCTTGGGTATGGCGTGTTTATCTGCGCTATGGCCTGTCTTACGCACTCGAGTTTCATGAGTGGGTCGAAGAGGCCAAAGGCATCTGGTTATCTGGTCTCAGGGCCTCGCGTACAAGGGTGCTAGTCTTGTACCTCGCAATCAAGCTTGCCAGCCATAGCCCACTAAAATAGAGCCCATGAAAGGCATTATATTTTTAGAGTTTTTAGAACTCGTGGAAGATAAGTTCGGGTTAGATGTGGCGGACGAGATGATCGAATCTTCGGATTTGGCATCCAGCGCGGCCTACACCTCGGTGGGCACCTATGAATTTGATGAGATGGTGCAACTGGTCACGCATCTCAGTCGGTTGACGCAGATCGCCGTGCCGGACTTGCTTCAGGTCTACGGGACACACCTGCTGGGGCGTTTTGCGGATCACTATCCGGTTCACTTTGAAGGTGTGCAGAGCACGTTCGAGATGCTAGAAAAACTCGACGGCACCATCCATGTCGAGGTCAAGAAGCTGCATCCCGAGGCCGAGCTACCCAGCTTTACCCCGTCGCGAATTTCAGATGACTGTTTGGAATTGCTGTACGAGTCCGATAAGCCGCTATCTACGCTGGCTTACGGTCTGATTGCGGGTTGTGCGGGTTATTTTGGTGAATCAATCGACATCCAGATGGACGACCAATCCCAGCCCGGTTCGACACGTGTAAATTTCGTTTTAACCCAACAAGCGGCCTGATGACCGACGCAGGTAAACGTATCGCTCAGCTTGAGCGCAAGCTGGCACG